>NZ_JBHUFC010000003.1:904630-1331692 GCF_042681125.1 Sphingomonas floccifaciens
TTTTCAGATCAGCCCTGCGGCGTGTCCACCCCGGTCGCGTCAACGGACGCCTCGGCGGCTTCCTTGTTGTTTTCGTAGCGCTCGATCGCTTCGATCGTGATCTGACGCGCTTCGGCGGCGTCGCCCCACTTGCCGATGCGCACCCACTTCTCCTTTTCGAGATCCTTATAGTGGGTGAAGAAATGCTCGATCTGCTGGAAGATGATCGAGGGCAGGTCGCCGCGTTCGCCGACGTCCGAATAATAAGGGAAGGTCGTGTCGACCGGCACGCAGACGAGCTTTTCGTCGCCGCCGGCTTCGTCTTCCAGGTTCAGCACGCCGATCGGGCGCGCGCGCACGACGCAGCCCGGCACGAACGGCGAGCGGGCGATGACGAGCGCGTCGAGCGGATCGCCGTCGGGCGACAGCGTGTGCGGCACGAAGCCGTAGTTCGCCGGATAGCGCATCGGCGTGTGCAGGATGCGGTCGACGAACAGCGCGCCGCTGGCCTTGTCGAACTCATATTTCACCGGCTCGCCGCCGACCGGCACTTCGATGATGACGTTCAGGCTGTTGGGCGGGTCATCGCCCACCGGGATCAGGTCGATCCGCATGTCTTGTGTCTTCCCTTTTTATCCAAAACCGTTCGTTTCGAGTAGCCGTCGAGCGTAGTCGAGACGGTGTATCGAGAAATCTGTCTCGATACGGGCTCTCGACTTCGCTCGATCCCTACTCGACACGAACGGCAAGTGTTCGTGGCGGTTACTTAGCCGCGATCAGGCGATCCAGGCCGGTTTCGCCCGTGCCCACCTTTTCGAGGCGCGGGTAGCGGAGGCCGTCGTGATAGTCGAGCAGGACTTCGCGGAACTTTGTGTCGTTCTTGACCAGTAGCTTGATCGGGTCCTTCGACGTCTTGGCGGCGGTCACCGCTGCCTTCAGCCGGTCGGCCGAATAGGCCTCGCCATCGACCGCGACGATCGTCGTCGACACGTCCATCCCGGCGTTGAATGCGGGCGAGTCCCACACGACCGCGCGCACCCCGCCGTCGCTGGCCACCGTCATGCCGAGCGAGAAGGCGAAGCTGGTCGATTTCGAACCTTTTTCCCCCGCCTTGGCGACCGCGTTCGGCGTATCGGTATAGACTAGGCGATAGCCGTTGCGGGTGATGCCGGCGGTCGTGGTCGCCGGGTTCACCTGATAGACGCGCTCGCGCAGGAACGTCGCCCAGTCATAGGGCGTCACGTCGTTCAGCGTCTTCGCGACATCGTCGAAGGTGTAGGTCAGCGTGCCCCAGTCACCGTCGCGCATGCCGAAGAAGGCGCGGGCGAAATCGTCCATCGACTTGGCGCCGCCGGTGCGTTCGCGGATGATCGCATCCGCCTCCAGCCAGACCAGCGCGCCGCCGACGTAATAGTCCTCGTTGCGCTGCCAGTTGAGCCAGCCCTTAGGCCGGCGCGACGAGATGATCGGGT
The DNA here is from genome assembly GCF_042681125.1 of Sphingomonas floccifaciens. Lineage (NCBI taxonomy): Bacteria > Pseudomonadati > Pseudomonadota > Alphaproteobacteria > Sphingomonadales > Sphingomonadaceae > Sphingomonas > Sphingomonas floccifaciens. The sequence continues at coordinate 906,082 of NZ_JBHUFC010000003.1, forward strand.
CATGGGTGGTGTCGACCAGCGGACGCCACTGGCGGCCCTTGGTCAGGTCCTGTCCTCCGGCCCAGATCGCGAGATTGTCGAGCACCTCGTCCTTGCTGAGCATGCCCGATCGGCCACCCAGGATCAGCCCCCAGAACTGCGTCTGCCCTTCATAGACCCACAGCAGATTGTCGCGCATCGGCGTCTTGAAATCGGGCGTCCACAGGTCGGCGCCGCGGCGGAACTTGCCGTTCCAGCTGTGGGTGAATTCGTGGGGCAGCAGGTCGCGGTCGCCGACCGCGTCCTTCCAGTCCTTGAAATAGCCCGGATCGACGCCGTTCTCCGACGAACGGTGATGCTCCAGCCCGATCCCGCCCATTTCGTCGGTGATCGCGAGCAGGAATTCGTATTTGTCGTAATGCTGGGCGCCGAACAGCTTCACCGACTGATCGACCAGCGCCTTGTGCTTGTCGATCATCTCGGGCTTTGCGGCGGTCAGTTCGTCGGCCGAGTCGGCGACGACGTTCAAGCCGACGCGGGGCGACAGCTCCCAGCGCTTGAAATAGCGGCCGGCGAACACCGGCGAGTCGATCAGCGTCTCGTAATCGGTCTGCTGATAGGCGTAGGTCGAGCCCGTCGCGCGGCTCGGCAGGCCCGAGGCGGCGGTCCAGCCGGCGGGATACTTCACCGTCGCCTGGATGGGGATGCGGCGGGTGTAATAGCCGGCCGGATAGAGGCTGACCTGTTCGAACTGCAGGTTCAGCATGTTCGGCGCGATCGAGATGCGGCCCTGGTTGCCGGCCGTGGCGCCCAGGAACTGGAAGTCGAGGTCGACCGCCTTCGCGCCCGCCGGCACGTCGATGTGGAAGGCGTAGACGTCGACCGGATCGCGGGTCCAAGGGATCGTCTTGCCGTTCGCGGTGACCTTCAGCCCGGCCAGCTTCTCGATCTCGCCGCGCGCGGCGTGCTTGCCCGGCAGCCAGGCCGGCATGAGCAACGTCATCGGCCCCGCTTGCGCGACGGGTACGCGCTGCTTCACGCGGTAGATGCCCTGACCGATGTTGGTCGCATCGACGTCCAGTTCGATGACGCCCGGATAGGCGATGTCGCGCGCTTCGGGGATGCGGGTGGTGAACGGCGCGGTCGCCGCCGGCTGGGAGTTGCGGACCTGCGCCTGTGCGGCGGTCGAGGCGAGGAGGAGCGCGGCGATCGTAAGCGTGCGGTTCATGGCGACCCTTTGGATGGAGGGGAGGATGACCGGTTGCGTAAGGTCGCGGCGCGGCGGGTGCAATAGGGGCGGCACGGGCGGCCTGTGCGGTGCTGCCAACCGCTCAGCTTCGGGGTCGGTGACCATCCTGTCATCGCGCTCTAAGTTGGCTTGGACCCCAGGCCGGGTTCCGATCAGCTGTGTTCAACCTGGTGGAGGGCTGCCCTTCGACTTCGCTCTGGGCGAACGGGTGGGCAACAAGGCGGATCGCTTCGGGCCTCAGTCGTCCAGCTTCGGCGTGGGGTGCGGGGTCATGCTCAGCGTCATCTGCACCGTCAGCGCATGGACCATCTGCGCCCGCCCGCCAGCGCGGGCGAAGCGGTATTGGTTGAGGTAGCCCATATCGGCGCTCACCCCCTTGGCGATCGGCAGGGTGACGCCGACGATGTTGCGCATCCGCTCGTAACCGCTGCGCTGGAACACGGTGGTGTTCGGCAGGAAGAAGCTTTCGTGGCTGTAGAAGGCCGCCAGCCCCTTGGTCCGGCCGATCGGCAGGTTGTAGCGCAGCAATGGGCGGATGCGGATGCCGACGCCGGGGCGGTCGTCGCGGAACCGCTCGTCGACGCGGAACCGCCCGGTGAAGCGGCCGAAGGTCAGGATGACGTGCTGGCGGATACGATCCTCGTCGGCGTCACGCTGGCCATTATGCCCGCCGACGCGGCGATAGCCGAAGCCGAGTTCGACATGGCTGTTGGCCTTGTAGCCGAGCAAGGTGCCGACCTCGGTCTGGTACAGCCCGCCCTCATCGTCGCTCAGCCGCCCGATCTGTTCGAGCGTCAGTCGCACCGTCTTCGACAGCGGCGCGACGGCATTGAGCTGCCACCAGAGCTGGGAATCCTCGACCGTCTGCGCGGTCGCCGGCTGGGCGACGACGAGCAGGGGCGCGGCGCAGAGAGCGCGCGCGAGGTTCAGTAGCTGTACTCGTCGTAGACGCGGCTGAGGTCGCCGTTCCACGGCCCGTGATAGCGATCGAGCAGCACCTGCGCCGGCACCTTGCCGCTGCGGACGATGTCGCGCAGCGGGTCGAGGAATCCGGCCTCGCTGTCGCCCGCGCCGTTCAACCGCGCGCGCGCCGAGAGGCCGGCGGTGGCGATGTCGAGCACTTCGCCCGCGATGTCCTTCAGCGTGCCGCCGCGGATCGGCGCATCGAGCGCGAGCTTCGGCACCGATGTGCGCAACGTCTCGCGCTCCTCCATCGACCAGTGCTTCACCAGATCCCACGCCGCATCGAGCGCGCCGTCGTCATAGAGCAGGCCGACCCACAGCGCGGGCAGGGCGCAGATGCTGTCCCACGGACCGCCGTCGGCGCCGCGCATCTCGAGGAAGGTCTTGAGGCGCACTTCGGGGAAGGCGGTCGAAAGATGGTCGTTCCAGTCGTCGATCGTCGGTCGCTCGCCGGGCAGCACACTCAGTTTGCCAGCGAGGAAATCGCGGAAGCTGAGGCCGGCAGCGTCGATATACTTGCCCTCGCGGTAGACGAAGTACATCGGCACATCGAGCGCATATTCGGCGTAGCGTTCGTAGCCGAAGCCGTCCTCGAACACGAACGGCAACATGCCCGTGCGGTGCGGGTCGGTGTCCGACCAGATGTGGCTGCGGAAGCTCAGGAAGCCGTTGGGCTTGCCGTCGGTGAACGGCGAATTGGCGAACAGCGCGGTCGCCAGCGGCTGGAGCGCCAGGCTGACGCGGAACTTCTTCGCCATGTCGGCTTCGGACGCGTAATCCAGGTTCGTCTGGATCGTGCAGGTGCGCAGCATCATGTCGAGGCCGAGCGTGCCGACGCGCGGCATGTGGTTCAGCATGATGCCGTAGCGGCCCTTGGGCATCCGCGGCAGCGCGTCGCGCGTCTTGTCCGGCCACATGCCGAGGCCGAGGAAGCCGATGCCCAGCTTTTCGCCCACCGCCTTCACCTGTTTCAGATGGCGTCCGGTTTCCGCGCAAGTCTGGTGCAGATTGTCGAGCGGCGCGCCAGACAGCTCGAACTGGCCGGCAGGCTCCAGGCTGACCGAGCCGTCCTCGCCGGTCAGCGCGATGACGTTGCCGCCCTCATAGACGGGCTTCCAGCCGAATTGTTCGAGCTCGCTCAGCAGGTCGCGGATGCCGCCGGGTTCGTCGTATGAGGGCGCGCGGTGATCGTCGGTCTTGTAGACGAACTTCTCATGCTCGGTCCCGATCCGCCAACGCTCCCGCGGTTTCTCCCCGCGCGCGAAGCTGGCGTAGAGCTGGTCGACCGACTCGATGGTCGGTGCGTGGCTATCTGAAACCGTTTTGGTCGTCATGGCGCGCCCTTACGCCCGGGTGAGGGGGAGCGCTAGTCCCGGTCAGTTGGGGTTCAGGAAGAAGAAGACCCTCGCCCTCCCACCGGCTCCGCCGGCGGGCCCCTCCCTCTCCCGCGAAAGCGGGAGAGGGATTTGAAGCGCCATTCTGTAGCCGCAAGCGATAGCCCTCTCCCACCTTCGTGGGAGAGGGTTGGGTGAGGGTCTTCTTCTCTTCTTCTCCTGTACCTACCCACTATTCCTCAGCGCGGTCGCGATCGCATTGATCGACAGCAGAATGCCTTCGCCGATCCGCGGATCGTCCTCGCCTGCGCGGTGGCGCTTCAGCAGCTCGATCTGAAGTAGGTTGAGCGGCTCGATATAGGGCAGGCGCAGGCGGATCGAGGTTTCCAGATTCGGATGCTTCTCCAGCAGCCGCGTCTGGCGTGTCACGCCCAGCAGGCAGTCGTGCGTCGTCTGCCAGCCGTCCCGGATACGCCCGAAGATATCGTCGGCCAGCGCCCGGTCCTCGACCAGCGCGGCATAGCGCGCGGCGATGCCCATGTCGGATTTGGCCAGCACCTGCTCCAGATTGCCGAGCGTCGACTGGAACAGCGGCCAGCTCTGCGCCATCTCGCGTAACAGGCCCTTGTCGGGGAAGGCATCCAACGCCTGGCCGACGCCGTACCAGCCGGGCAGCATGACGCGCGCCTGTGCCCAGCTGAACACCCAGGGGATCGCGCGCAGGTCCTCGATCGCATCGGATTTCTTGCGCGATGCGGGACGCGAGCCGATCTTGAGGCCCGAGATTTCCGCGATCGGCGTCGCCTGTCGGAAATAGGTGCGGAAGCCGTCCGTGCCGTAGACGAGGTCGCGGTACGCCTTGAACGCGGTGTCGGACAGCGCGTCCATCGCCGCCTCAAATCGCGCCTTGTCGGACGCCGGCAGTTCGGCCGGGGCCAGGCTGGCGAGAAGCGTGGCCGACGCCATCGCCTCCAGATTGGTCATGGCCGAGGCGCGCGTGCCATATTTGGCGGCGATGATCTCGCCCTGTTCGGTCACGCGGATGCGGCCCTGGACGGTGCCGGCGGGCTGCGCCTGGATCGCCTGGAACGACGACCCGCCGCCGCGCCCGACCGCGCCGCCGCGCCCGTGGAACAGCTGCATCCGGACACCCGCTTCCTCGAACACCGGGGCAAGCGCCGACGATCCCTTCGACAGCTGCCAGGTGGAGGTCAGGTAACCGCCGTCCTTGTTCGAATCGGAATAGCCGATCATCACTTCCTGTACGCCGCGGGTAGCCGCGATGGCGGCGACCTCCGGCAGGGCGAACCACGCGCGCATGATGCCGGGCGCACGCTCCAGATCGCCGACCGTCTCGAACAGCGGGACGGCCATGATATGCGCCTGCGGAGTCTTGCCCGGCACATAGAGCCCCGCTTCCTTCAGCAGCAGATGGACCTCCAGCAGGTCGGACACCGACTGCGCCATCGACACGATGTATTGGCGGATGCAGGCGCGCCCGTATTTGCCCTGCGCCTCGGCGGCGGCACGGACGATCGCGAGTTCGGACGCGGTCTCCTCGCTATACTGCGCATAGGGGCTGGTCAGCGGGCGCGGGCTGGCAAGTTCGTCGCGGAGCAGTGCGACGCGGGCGTCCTCGTCGAGGCTGGCATAGTCGTCGCACACGCCGCCCGCTTTCAGCAGTTCGGCGACGACGCGCTCATGCACCGCGCTGTTCTGGCGCAGGTCGAGGGTGGCAAGGTGGAATCCGAACGTCTCGACCGCCCGGATCAGCCGGCCGAGCTTGCCGCCCGACGACAGCGGGCCATGATCCTCGCCGGCCAGCCCGTGCGCGATGGCGGCGAGGTCGGCGCGGAATGCGGCGGGGTCGGGATAAGGCTCGCCCTTCAGCGCGCCCGGGCGCGGGGCTGGCTTGCCGGTCAGCGCCAGATGCGTCGCGACGAGGCGGGCGTAGATGCCCGACAGCGCGCGGCGATAGGGTTCGTCCTCGCGGCTCTTCGCCTCGTCGCCGCTGCGGATCGCCAGCGCCAGCACGCCATCGGCGACGTCGCTGTGCTCGGTCGAGATCGACAGCTCTGCGCCCAGCGCATGGACCTTGTCGAGATAATGGCCCAGCACCGCCTCTGCCGCGCGGCCCAGCGCGAGGCGCAGCGAATCGGCGGTGACGAAGGGATTGCCGTCGCGGTCGCCGCCGATCCAGGTGCCGGGGCGCAAGAACGACGGGGTCCGTTCGCCCAGCGCCCGGTCCCATCGCGCGTAGAGCGCGGGCAGTGCGGGCAGGAACACGTCGCGCAGATAGGACAGCGCGGTCTCGACCTCGTCGGCGACATACAGCCGCTCGCGGCGGAGCACGCGGGTCTGCCACAGCAGCGCGATCTGGCGCAGGATTGCGTCCTCGATCCGGTCGCCGTCCATCGTCTCGTCGAGCCCGCGGTCCTTCAGCGCCATCAGTTCGGCGATGGTATTGCGGTGGTCGATCATCGACTTGCGGCGGACTTCGGTCGGGTGCGCAGTCAGGACCGGGGCAATCAGCGCGTCCTGCAGCAGCGCGAGAACGGCCGTGCGATCGACGCCCTCCTTGGCCAGCCGCTCTAGCGCATGGGCCACGTCGGCCCCGTCCTCGGCGGTCACACCCTGCCGGTCCTCGGCGAGATTGGCGAGCATCGAGAACAGCATGAAGCCGCGGGTGAAATCGAGCGTCTCGTCGAGGCTCAATCGCTCCAGCCCCGGATCGATCGCCTCCGCCCCCGCTACGCCGCGCGCGCGATCGACGCTGGTCGCGCGAATATATTCGATCCGCTTGAACAGTTCCTCGCCGCCATAGGCGCGAATGACGTCGCCCAGAAGTTTGCCGAGGAAGCGGACATCCGCATTATTCGCGATGGGGGGAAGGCTTGCCATGATGCTTTGTTGCGCCGCAGCGGACACCAGGGTCAAGGTCGTAAACGTTGACGTGGGGGCAAGTGCTACTTACGTGTATTGCGACGATAATACAGGAGATGATCGATGCGCACCATCCTGATCCTGGCCCCTGCTCTGTTGCTGGCGGCCTGCGGATCGAACGGCGGTAGCTCGGACGAGGGCACCCAGATCTCGATCAAGGGCAGCGACGGCAATGGCTTCTCGGCGAATCTGGGCAAGGACGGCAAGGTCGCCGTCGACCTGCCGGGGTTCAAGGCGAACATCGACCTGCCGAAGGTTCAGCTGGATGCCGGCGACTTCACGCTGAACGGGGTCAACCTGCCCGAAGGCTCGCGGATCACGAACATGGACGTGTCCGGCAACAACGGCGACGGCGGGGTGAAGGTCAATTTCACCAGCCCGGTCGGGACGGCTGCGGTGCGCGACTGGTTCCAGGGGCGGCTGGCGAGCGAGGGCTTTTCGCTGAAGGCGGACGGGAACGACCTGTCGGGCACGACCGACGACGGCAAGGCGTTCCGGTTGACGACGAAGGATGTCGGCGGGGGCAAGAGCGAAAGCGTGATTACGGTGGGTGGGTAACCGTTCCGGCCGGTTATTGTTTTGTCGATGGTTCGAGCGTATATAGCGTCCGTCAGCGACAGGGCGTCTCCGCCCTTGAGTCTGAGGCTCCGGGGTTGCCGCTCCGGAGCCTCAATCATTTTGGGAAGAAGCGTTTGGAGGGCAGGTTGCCGCCTGCCCTCCGCCCGTCGTGCTTATTTGGTCCGTGTTACCTCGACCACCTTCAAGATGAAGGTGCCGAATGCGATCAACAGACCAAGAATCAGGCACAAGTCTGTCAACGACATTGCCATCTCCTTGGAGTCTGCCGGCAGGATTGCCGGCCTCTCGACTATGCGGATCGCACTACGGCGCTGCAATACAGGCGATAGGTCGAGCGCCGACTGGCGCTAGCCATCCCCCAGCCGCTCGATATCGGCACCAACGGCGCTCAGCTTTTCCTCCAGCCGCTCGTAGCCGCGGTCGAGGTGATAGACGCGGCTGACCGAGGTTTCCCCCTCGGCCGCCAGGCCGGCGATGATCAGGCTCATCGACGCGCGCAGGTCGGTCGCCATCACCGGCGCGCCGGCCAGCTTGTCGACCCCGCGCACGACAGCAGAGCGGCCGGACACGGCGATGTCCGCGCCCATCCGCGCCAGTTCCGGCACGTGCATGTAGCGGTTCTCAAAGATTGTCTCGGTCAGCATCGACGCGCCGTCGGCCTTGGTCAGCATCGCCATGAACTGCGCCTGCATGTCGGTCGCGAAGCCGGGGAAGGGGGCGGTCGACAGCGTCAGCGGACGCAGCGTGTCCGGCGCGGAGATACCGATCGACCCCTTCTTCAGCTCGATGACGACGCCCGCATCCGCCAGCGCCGACAGGGTCGCGGCCATGTCGGCGGCATCGGCGCCGACCAGCTCGACCTGCCCGCCCGTGATCGCCGCGGCGCAGGCATAGCTGCCCGCCTCGATCCGGTCGGGCATCACCGCATAGGTCGCGCCGTGCAGCCGGTCGCGGCCCTCGATCGTCAGCGTCTCGGTCCCGATGCCGTCGATCGACGCGCCCATCGCGACGAGCAGGCGGCACAGGTCGACGATCTCCGGCTCGCGCGCGGCATTCTCCAGCACGCTGGTGCCGCGCGCGGTGGCGGCGGCCATCAGCGCATTCTCGGTCGCGCCGACCGACACGACGGGGAAGCGGAAGCGGCCGCCCGGCAGGCGCCCGCCCGGCGCCCGCGCGGTGACATAGCCCGCCGACATCTCCAACTCCGCGCCCAGGGCCTCCAGCGCCTTCAGATGCAGGTCGATCGGGCGGTTGCCGATTGCACAACCACCGGGCAGCGACACCCGCGCCTCACCCTTGCGCGCCAGGATCGGGCCGAGCACCAGGATCGACGCGCGCATCTTGCGCACGATGTCATAGGGCGCCTCCGACGAGGTCAGCTGGCCCGCGCGGATCGTCATCACCCGCCCGAAATCTTCCGGCCGCGTCCCCTCGATCGCGGTCGACGCGCCAAGCTGGTTGAGCAGATGGCCGAAGCCGTCGACGTCGGCCAGACGCGGAAGATTTCGGAGCGTCAGCGGCTCGTCGGTCAGCAATGCGCAGGGCATCAGCGTCAGCGCGCTATTCTTCGCGCCGGAGATGAAGATGCGGCCCTTGAGCGGGTTGCCGCCCCGAATGACAATACGGTCCATGATGGCGCTTCTATCGTCGGATGAGCGTGGAGCAAGCGCCGCGCTTTGTTCCCCGCTTGATCGACTTTAATGCACTGATTTCACAGCGCTGCTTTGCAGGGCACCCAGGGGTCGGGGGGAAGTGTACACGTGCCTGCGAGCTGTTTAGCCGAAGTATTGGCCGCGCGGGTTGATCTGTCGGGCACGGAAGTGTCTGCACTCGCGCGGTTGGAGGACCGTCCGCGCGAGGTGCGGCGCGGCGCCGTTCTGCAGCGCGAGAACGAGCGGGGGAACGACTTGTACGTCGTCCGTCGCGGCGTGCTGATGAGCTATGTGCTGCTCGACGACGGCAGCCGTCAGATTCTCCGTTTCCACTTCCGTGGTGACATGATCGGCATGCCCGGCATGATCTACGGCCGTTCGCCCGAGACGATCGCGGCGCTGAGCGATGCGGAGGTCTGCCAGTTCGATCGCGCCGCGCTCAGCCGACTGTTCGAGGACCATCCCCGACTCGCCGCGCTGATTCTGGTGTTGAACCAGGTCGAGCGTGTCGCGCTGACCGACCGGCTGGCGGCGCTGGGACGGACCTCGGCCAAGGCGCGGGTGGCGGCGTTGATGCTCGACATGCGCAACCGGATGCGCGCGGGCGATCCGTCGGTCGTCGACACCTATACGCTGGGACTGACGCAGGAAGAGATCGGCGACGCGACGGGCCTGACCGCGGTCCACGTCAACCGCATGCTGCGCCAGCTCGAAGAGGACGGCCTGATCGCCCGCGAGGGCGGCCGCGTCACGATCCGCGACGAACGCGCGCTGGCGCGGGCGGCGAATTACGTCGATCGGTTCGAGGGGCTGGAACTCGGCTGGCTACCGGCGGCGCGATAGGACCTTGATCCTCCCCCAGCTTGTCTGGGGGAGGGGGACCAGCCGCAGGCTGGTGGAGGGGCCTGCGAGATGTCCGACAGGGCGGGGCTTTCCCCTCCACCCCCGCTTCGCGGCGGTCCCCCTCCCCGAGACAAGCTCGGGGAGGATTTTGCTCAATCCAGATTCGGTCGCAGCCAGCGGGTCGCCTGTGCCACATCGACGCCCTTGCGCACGGCATAGTCCGCAAGCTGGTCCTCGCCGATCCGCGCGACGCCGAAATAGGCCGCTTCCGGGTGCCCGAAATAGAAACCGCTGACCGCCGCGGTCGGCAGCATCGCGAAGCTCTCCGTCAGCGTCGCACCCGTCGCGTGATGCGCGTCGAGCATGTCGAACAGCGTCACCTTCAGGCTGTGTTCCGGACAGGCCGGATAGCCGGGCGCCGGGCGGATGCCGCGGTACTGCTCTCGAATCAGCGCCTCGTTGGTCAGCTGTTCGTCAGGCGCATAGCCCCACAGGTCGGTGCGGACATGGAGGTGCAGGCGCTCGGCAAAGGCTTCGGCCAAGCGGTCGGCCAGCGCCTTCAGCAGGATGTCCGAATAATCGTCGATCGCCGCCTTGAAGCGCGCGAGGTGCGGTTCGATGCCGTGGATGCTGACCGCGAAGCCGCCGATCCAGTCGCCCTTTTCGTCGATGAAATCGGCCAGGCACATGTTCGGCCGCCCTTCGCGCTTGGCGATCTGCTGGCGCAGGAACGGCAGCCGGACGATGTCGGTACCCTCGACCAGGTTGAGCATGTCGAAGCCGCGCAGTTCGTCGGCGTTGAAGTCGCCCTTCAGGTCGACGACGACATCGTCCTCGTAGCGCGCGCACGGCCACAGGCCCGCGACGCCGCGCGCGGTCAGCCATTTCTCGGCAATGATCTTGTCGAGCATCGCCTGCGCGTCCGCGAACAGCGACTTCGCGCTGTCGCCGACGATTTCGTCATCGAGGATCGCGGGGAAGGTGCCGGCGAGCTCCCACGCGCGGAAGAACGGCGTCCAGTCGATATAATCGCGCAGGTCCGACAGATCCCAGTCGCGGAACACGTGGACGCCGGGCTTGGCGGGGGCGGCGGGCTTCTGGCTGAAATCGGCCTTGAAGCCGTTGGCGCGCGCCTTTTCGAGCGGGAGCAGGTCGTTCTGCCCCTTGCCCTCGCGCGCGGCGCGGACGGCGGCGTAATCGGCGTCGGTCTTCGCCACGAAATCGTCGCGGATCGTGTCGCTGACGAGCGTCGTCGCGACGCCGACCGCGCGGGAGGCGTCGAGGACGTGGACGACCGGCCCCTTGTAGGCGGGCGCGATCCGCAGCGCGGTATGGACCTTCGACGTCGTCGCGCCGCCGATCAGCAGCGGCATCGTCATGTTCGCGCGGCTCATTTCCTCGGCGACGGTCACCATCTCGTCGAGCGATGGCGTGATGAGCCCCGACAGCCCGATCATGTCGGCGTCATTCTCGTTCGCCGCCTCCAGGATCTTCGACCACGGCACCATGACGCCCAGGTCGACGACTTCGAAGCCGTTGCACTGGAGCACGACGCCGACGATGTTCTTGCCGATGTCGTGGACGTCGCCCTTGACGGTGGCCATGATGACCTTGCCCTTGCCCTTGGCGCCGGGCTCCTTGGCGGCTTCGATGAAGGGGAGGAGGTGGGCGACCGCCTTCTTCATTACGCGCGCGGACTTCACGACCTGCGGCAGGAACATCTTGCCCGAACCGAACAGGTCGCCGACGACGTTCATCCCGTCCATCAGCGGGCCTTCGATCACTTCGATCGGGCGCGCGAACTGCTGGCGGCATTCCTCGGTATCGTCGACGACGTGCGCGTCGATGCCCTTCACCAGCGCATATTCCAGCCGCTTGGTGACGGGCAGCGAGCGCCACTCGGCCGCCGCCTTCTCCGCCACCGCATCGGTCCCGCGGAAGCGTTCGGCGAGCGCTACCAGCCGGTCGCCGGCGTCGGGATCGCGGTTGAGGATGACGTCCTCGCACGCGGTGCGCAGTTCCGGGTCGATCTGGTCGTAGATGTCGAGCTGGCCGGCATTGACGATCGCCATGTCCATGCCGGCGGGGATGGCGTGGTACAGGAAGACGCTGTGCATCGCGCGGCGGACGGGTTCGTTGCCGCGGAAGCTGAACGACAGGTTCGACAGCCCGCCCGAGATATGGACGTGCGGGCAGCGCGCCTTGATTTCGCGGGTCGCCTCGATGAAGTCGACACCGTAGTTGTTGTGCTCCTCGATGCCCGTCGCCACCGCGAAGACGTTAGGGTCGAAGATGATGTCCTCGGGCGGGAAGCCGATGCCCATCAGCAGGTCATAGGCGCGCGCGCAAATCTCGACCTTGCGCTCCTTGGTATCAGCCTGGCCGACCTCGTCGAAGGCCATGACGACGACCGCGGCGCCATAGTTCATGCACTTGCGCGCGTGATCGAGGAACTGGTCGACGCCTTCCTTCATGCTGATCGAATTGACGATCGGCTTGCCGGACACGCACTTCAGCCCCGCTTCGATCACGTCCCATTTCGACGAATCGATCATCACCGGCACGCGCGCGATGTCGGGTTCGGCGGCGATCAGCTTCAGGAAGGTCGTCATCGCCGCATGCGCGTCGAGCAGGCCTTCGTCCATGTTGACGTCGATCACCTGCGCGCCGTTCTCGACCTGATGGCGCGCGACCTCGACAGCCTTGGTATAGTCGTCGGCCATGATGAGCTTCTTGAACGCGGCCGAGCCGGTGACATTCGTGCGCTCGCCGACGTTGACGAAGTTGGTGGAGGATTGGGTCGAAGTCATGGTCTTCTTCTTCTAACTCCCTCTCCCCTCCGGGGGGAGGGGCGGGGAGAGGGGCAGTGCGGCAGGCGGGCGGTCTCGGTGAGACACCGCCCCCTCTCCCAACCCTCTCCCCAAGGGGAGAGGGCTAAATGGTCAGGCCGCCATCGTGAACGGTTCGAGGCCCGCAAGGCGGGTCCGCACCTCCGGCACCGGCATCGCCCGCGGCGGCAGACCGCGGACCGCGTCCGCGATCGCCTCGATATGCGCCGGGGTCGATCCGCAGCAGCCGCCGAGGATGTTGACCTGGCCGCCCTCGGCCCATTCCCTGACCAGCCCCGCGCTCGTCTGCGGCGCTTCGTCATAGGCGCCGAGTTCGTTCGGCAGGCCGGCGTTGGGGTAGACCATGATGAGGGTATCGGCCATCGCGCTCAGCACCTTCACATGCGGGCGCAGCTGTTCCGCGCCGAACGAGCAGTTGAGCCCGATCGTCAGCGGCTTGGCGTGGCGGACGGCGTGCCAGAAGGCCTCGACCGTGTGGCCGCTGAGGTTGCGGCCCGACAGGTCGGTCAGCGTCATCGACAGCATGATCGGCACGTCGCGGCTCAGCGCCTGGCCGGCTTCGAGAACCGCCATGATCCCGGCCTTGGCGTTCAGCGTGTCGAACACCGTTTCGATCAGGATGAAGTCGGCGCCGCCCTCCAGCAACGCGTCGACCTGCTCGCGGTAGACATCCTTCAGGTAATCGAAGTCGATCTCGCGGAAACCGGGGTCGTTGACGTCGGGGCTCAGCGACAGCGTCTTGTTGGTCGGCCCGATCGCGCCGGCGACGAAGCGCGGGCGGCCGTCGCGCGCGGCGAATTCATCGGCGATCGAACGGGCCAGCTTCGCGCTCTCGACGTTGATCTCGCGGACCAGATGCTCGGCGCCGTAATCGGCCTGGCTGATGCGGTTGGCGCTGAAGGTGTTCGTCTCGGCGACGTCCGCCCCGGCCTCGAAATAGGCGCGGTGGATCGAGCCCGGGACTTCGGGCTTGGTCAGCGCCAGAATGTCGTTGTTGCCCTTCTGGTCGTGGGTCAGGCCCAGCGTGCCGGCATAGTCGGCTTCGGAGAGCTTCCAGTTCTGGATCTCGGTCCCGAACGCGCCGTCGATGACGAGGATGCGTTGGGCGGCTTGCGCCAAAAGGGATTCGCGGGGCGTCATCAAACTATCCTTCGTCATCCCCGCGAAAGCGGGGATCCAGAGCCACGAGGGCTCGTCCTCTGTAACCCTGGATCCCCGCTTTCGCGGGGATGACAGGACAAATCAGGCGGCTTGCCGCTCCGCCACCGCCTGCGGGCGCAGCCCCAGCAGGTGGCAGATCGCGTAGCTCAGCTCGGCGCGGTTGAGGGTGTAGAAGTGGAACGCCCGCTCGCCGCCCGCATAGAGCTTGCGGCACAGCTCCGCCGCGACGGTCGCGGCGACCAGCTGGCGCGCGGCGGGGTGGTCGTCCAGCCCCTCGAACAGCCGCGCCATCCAGGCGGGCACATCCGTACCGCACATCGCCGACATCTTCTGAACTGCGGCGAAGCTCATCACCGGCATGATGCCCGGCACGATCTCCGCCGAAATCCCCGCCGCCGCCGCCGCATCGCGGAAGCGGAAGAAGGTTTCGGGTTCGAAGAAGAATTGCGTGATCGCCCGCGTCGCGCCGGCATCGATCTTGCGCTTGAGATTGTCGATGTCGGCGGTCGCATCCGACGAATCCGGATGGCATTCGGGATAGGCCGCGACCGAGATTTCGAACGGGTGCAGCTTGCGCAGGCCCGCGACCAGCGCCGCGGCATTGGCATAGCCGCCCTTCGGCGACTCGAACTTCGCGCCCACCGTCGGCGGATCGCCGCGGAGCGCCACGATATGCCGCACGCCCGCGTTCCAGTAATCGTTCGCGACCGCATCGATCTCGTCGCACGTCGCCTCTACGCAGGTCAGGTGCGCCGCCACCGGAATGCCGGTCTCGCGCGCGATGCGGGCGACGGTGGCGTGGGTGCGCTCTCGCGTCGTCCCACCGGCGCCATAGGTGACGGAGACGAAGCGCGGGGCCAGCGGACTGAGCGTCGCGATCGATTCCCACAGGGTCCCGTCCATCTTCTCGGTCTTGGGCGGGAAAAATTCGAAGCTGACCGCCGCATCGCCCGCGACATCGGCGAACAGCGGCGCGTCCAGCGCGCGCCGGGCCTCTTCCATCGCTCCCAAACTGGCCTTCACGCCGCTTTCACTCCCTGTTCGGCGACCCGGCGGGCCAGCCATAGTTTCACGGTCAACTCGCCGCCTTCCAGCGTTTCGGTGCGCGCCGGGACCAGCCCCGCGGCGGCGAACCAGCCGAGCATCTGTTCATCGGAAAAGCCCAGCCGCACATGGGCGTCGCGCGTGCGCAATTCCTCGCGGTCATGGGGTGCGAAATCGGCGATCAGCAGCCGCCCGCCGGGGCTGAGCACGCGTGCCGCCTCGGCGATCGCGGCGCGTGGCGCTTCGGCGAAATGGAGGACATGATGCAGGATCGCCAGGTCGCTTTCACCGTCACCCAGCGGCAGCGCGTAGAGATCGGCCTGGCGCAGTTCGGCATTGCCCTGTTCGGCGAGCTTGCCGCGCGCCAGCCGCAGCATTTCCGACGAGCGGTCGATGCCCAGCGCCCGCGTCGCGCGCGGTGCGAAGAGTTCGAGCATCCGGCCGGTGCCGGTCCCGATATCGACGATCCGCCCGAGCGGCGCGGTGCCCAGCACGTCGCCGATCGCGGCTTCCACCTGTTCCTCGGCGATATGGAGCGAGCGGATCGCATCCCATTCGCCGGCATGTGCCTCGAACCAGTCGGCGGCCGCCGCCGCGCGGTCGGCCCGCACCGCGGCGAGCCGGGCGCTGTCGGCGATGGCCCAGTGATCGGTTTCGCCCGCGCTCCATGCATCGAGCGCCGCGAGCACCGGGCCGACCCGCGCCGCATCGCCCAGCGCGACGAACACCCAGCTGCCTTCCTTGCGTCGCGCGGTCAGCCCGGCATCGCCCAGGATCTTCACATGGCGGCTGACACGCGGCTGGCTCTGGCCCAGCACCTGCGCCAGTTCGCCGACCGACAACTCCATCGTCCGCACCAGCGACAGGATGCGCAGACGCGTCGCATCGGCAAGCGCGCGGAAGATGTCGAGGGCGGCGGTCATCGTGCAATACGATATAAAGAAATCTTTATATGCGGTCAATCGATCGGATCGACGCACCCTTTTCGTTTCGCCAGCGTTGCGTCATGTCAGTTCAAACAGGAAAGGGATGCCCTCCATGAAGAAGATCGTGCTTCCGCTGATTCTCGCCGCCGGCCTTGGTCTCGGCGCGTGCAGCGACCGGACGCAGGAATCGATGGCGAACGACGTGGACAACGCGACCGCCGACGCCAATGCCACGATGCGCGAAGCCGGCGACGACGTCGAAGCGGCGACGGACGATGCGATGCGCTCGGCCGAGAACGCCACGGACGATGCCGGCCGGGCGCTCGACCGCACCGGCGACCGGATCGAAAACGGTGCCGATCGCGCCGCCGATGCGACCGGCCGCGCGCTCGACCGCGCTGCGGATGCGACCGGCAATGCAATGGTCCGCGCGGGGAATACGATCCGCGATTGATGACCCGACGCCTGCGCCTCGTCCTGGCCCTGCCGGCCGCCCTGACGATCGTCGGGTGCGGTTCGGACGCCGCCAACGACCCCGGCGGCCTGACGGCCAGCGAGGCGCAGGAGTTGAATGACGCAGCGGCGATGCTCGACGCCAATGCCGTCGACCTGAATGCCGTCGTCGAGACAGGAAATCGATCATGATCCCGCGCAAACTCGGCGCGACCGACCTCGAGATCGCGCCGCTGGTGCTCGGCGGAAACGTCTTCGGCTGGACCGCGGACGAGGCGACTAGTTTTGCCGTGCTCGACGCTTTCGTCGGTGCCGGCGGGACGATGATCGACACCGCCGACGTTTATTCGGCCTGGGTGCCGGGGCACCAGGGCGGCGAGTCGGAAAGCGTGATCGGCCGGTGGCTCGGGCAGTCGGGCAAGCGCGACAAGGTGTTGATCGCGACCAAGGTCGGCATGTTACCGGGCGAGGGCGGCGAGAAGCTGGCGCCGAGCCGTATCGCCGCGGCGGTCGAGGCGTCACTCGAACGCCTGCAAACCGACCGCATCGACCTCTATTACGCGCACCAGGATGACGAGGACGTGCCGCAGGCGGATGTGCTCGGCGCCTTCGGTCGGCTGGTCGACGCCGGCAAGGTCCGCGTCGTCGGCGCATCGAATTTCCACGCGATGCGGCTGAAATCGGCCAACGACATCGCGCGCGATCAGGGCCTGCCGCACTATCACGTGCTGCAACCCGAATATAATCTCGTCAGTCGGACCAAGTTCGAAGGCGAGCTGGAGAATTACTGCATCGCGCAGAACATCGCGGTGCTGCCCTATTATGGCCTCGCCTCGGGCTTCCTGACCGGCAAATATCGGACCGAAAGCGACCTCGGAAAGAGCGTCCGCGGCGGGCGGATGGGCGAATTGCTGGCCGGCAGGGGCGCCGATGTGCTCGCGGCGATGGACGCGGTGGCAGCGGAAACGGGCGCCAGCCTCGCCCAGATCGCGCTCGCCTGGCTGATGGCGCAGGAAGGCGTGACCGCACCGATCGCAAGCGCGACGAGCGTCGAGCAGCTACAGGAACTGGTCGGGGCGTGGGATCTGGAGTTGTCGAAGGACCAACTCGACAGGCTGACTGCGGCTGGGGCTTAGAAGGCGCATAGAAGAAGGAAGGCTGTTTGGGCGTCCCTGCGGGACGCAAGGCGCGAAGATGTCTCACTTGACGCCAGCGATCGGAAGACACCTCAAACCTTCGTTGTAAAAGCTGCTGCCCAGCCAAGTAGCGCAACCTCTTAGCGGCTTCGCGCCTTGCGCCCGCAGGGGCGCCGAACAATCTTTCTTCTTCCTAAGCGCCCCGGCCAGCCGACATTCAGCCTCAAGCGTTTAGCCGCCAGCCATGGCCCGCTACGCCCCTCCGACCAAGGACCGCATTCCCGCCGCGATCGCTGCCGTCGCGATTCCGGGTGCGCTGTTGTGGGCGCTCGTCATCGGCCTCGGCGTGCGGTTCGATCCGACGGCCAGCAATCCGCTAGACCTGTTCACGGTCCTTCCCGACAAACCCCCCGAGCCGACGCCGCCCAGACCGAAGACGGTCGAACCCAAACGCGCGCCCGACCTGCGCAAGGAAGCCGCCGCGTCGCCCCCGAACCTCCGCTCACGCGCGACCGATATCGTCGCGCCGCCGGTCGACGTGCCCGTGCCCCCGCCGCCGGTGGTCGTCGCGCCGACGCCCTCGGTCGGTGTCGAGGCGTCGACGGGCTCCGCGCAGATCGCCGGGCCGGGCACGGGTGCGGGCGGTGTCGGCGACGGGCTGGGCAGCGGGGACGGCGGTGACGGGGACGGCGGCGGTGGCGGCGGGCGGGACGAAACGCCACCGCGTTTCCGCAGCGGCCGGATCAGCGATGCCGACTTCCCCGACGCCCTGCGCGAGACGACGCGCGGGGGGCTGGTCGGTGTGCGCTACACGGTACGCACCGATGGTCGCGTGACGAATTGCCGCATCACCCGCTCCAGCGGCGAGCCATTGCTCGACCAGACGACCTGCCGCCTGATCGAACAGCGCTTCCGCTACCGCCCCTCGCTGGATGGAGCGGGGCGGCCGGTGCAGGCCGACATCGTCGAGAACCACGAGTGGGTGAACGAGATGACCGAGGAAGACCTGCGCGAACCGCCGCCACGGGTCGAGCGGCGGCGGCGGTGGTTTTGAGGTGAATTCATCCTCCCCTGCAAGGGGAGGTGGCAGGCCGAAGGCCTGACGGAGGGGTGTCCCGCTATCCGGAAAGGGTGACACCCGTCCGTCACGCTGGCGCGCGCCACCTCCCCCTACAGGGAAGGATGAACGGGCGTCAGTCTACCAATCCCCCGCCGCCGCCATCCACACGCTGACCGCCGCCGCCGCCGCGGTATCCGCCCGCAGGATGCGCGGCCCCAGCGACACGCCGACCGCGCCGGGCACCGCACGCACCGCCTCGCGCTCCTCGACCGTGAAGCCGCCCTCCGGCCCGATCAGGATCGCCGCCGGCCCCTTGCGCGCCTGCATCGCCGCAAACGCCGGTTCGCCACCGGTTTCGTCCGCGAAATAGAGCGTCCGCCCAGCATCCCACTCCCGGAGCACCGCGGACAGCTTGGCGAGGTCGGCGAGGTCCGGGACCGCCGTCCGCCCGCATTGCTCCGCCGCCTCGATCATGTGCGCGCGCAGCCGGTCGAGGTTGACCCGATCGACCACCGTCCGCCGCGTCTCCGCCAGAACCAGCCGCGCGACGCCCAGCTCGCACGCCTTTTCCGCCAGCCAGTCGATCCGCCCCTTCTTCAGCGGCGCCGCGACCAGCCACAGGTCGGGAACGGTCTCGGGTGCGCGCAACTGCTCGCGGACGACCAATGTCAGGTCGCGCTTCCCGACATGCTCGGCGACCGCCAGCCATTCGCCGCTGACGCCGTCGAACAGCTTCACCGGATCGCCGGCCTTCGTCCGCATGACGGTGCCGAGGTAATGGGCCTGCCCACCCTCGATCCGCACCGCCGTCCCTTCGGACAGCGGCGTTTCGACGAACAGACGCGGGGTCGATTGCGGCGGCCAGGCGGGAGTGGCGATCATGGCGACGTCAGATGCCGCGGACCCAGCGCGAAGTCGAGGGTTGGTGCTGGGGGCGAAGCGCGATAGCATCGCCGCATGCTAACGATCCTCGCTCTCGCCGCGGCATCGGCCGTGCAGGCTGCTCCGTCGGATCGCCCGACATGGGCGACGCTGACCTATGGCGAAGCACTGCGTAGGGGAGAGGAGATTGTCTATGGCTTCGGCAATTCAGCAGACCGGACGCCGCAGACGGTATGGGTGCGCCGGACGCGAACGGTGGACGGCGTGAAGACGACCGACTGGGCCGACGGGAAGCGTTGCCCCGGCGTCGGACGTGTGATTCAGGCGTTTGCCGACCTGCCGCCGGTAAAGCCGCGCCTCCCGTTCGACGGTAATGATGGCGAGATCATTCTAGACGGGATCTCCGTCACGCTCGACGTCGAATCGAGCTATGGGTCCGCTTACGGCACTCGACTGACGATCAGCACCAACGTCGGTACGCCACTCGCTGCGTTCGCCGCCAAGGTGCGCAGCGAACTCGCCTCCTGCTGGAGCACGACCCCGCCCGCCTGATCGTCACTTCCTGCCAGCGACCCGCGTCCACACCTGTTGCTTGCAGCCCAGTCGGCCGAACAGACAGCCTTCGCCGACCAAGGTATTCGCGCCCTGCAACGTGATCGTGCCCGAGAAGCTGCGGTCGAGGTCGGGGACATAGACTTCGCCCTCCCACACCCCGTCCGGACCTTGCTCGAAGTTGCGGAACAGCTGTGCGCCAACCAGCCGGCCGCCGCGTTCGGCGACATCCGCCTTGGCCTTTGCGTTCGCCCAGACGACCGTTCCGCACATCGCCCCGCGACCGCAGGGGGCGGTGCGGATGTGGACGCTGTTCGCCGCGTTCTTCCACACGCCCTGCCATTTGGGGGCGGGCGGCGCCGAGGCGGCGGGGGTGGCGATCAGGGCGGCGGCGAGGAGGGGGAGAAGGCGCATCGTAGAGGCTTTCCAAGATATCCGAACGCCGCTTCTACCCGGCGCGCTTGAACAAGACCTGTCCGCGCCGGGAGTTCCGCAAGGCAACCCGCGCGCAGCTGCTGACCGGCCGATAACGACCGTCCGCGGTCTGGCGCAACACCATGACATGGCGCAGATCTTCGGGCGGATCTTCGTCAAAGTCCCGATACAGGATACCGCAGCCGAACGCTGACGCCGTAGCCGGTTCATAGGCCATGATCGCCCGCTCAGGCGCGCGCCCTTTGAGGACGCGGTGGATGACGAACGGGCGGTCGAGTGACACCGTGCGTCCATCGTCCCCTGGTTGTGGCTTGCCGTCACGGCCGAAGCAGATGTCGCGATACGCGTCTGACTTGGGACCGGCCGTACCTTCCACGATCAGATCGGCCTCCTCGTAGACCCGTTCTCCGGCGACATCGGCCTCGGCCCGGGTGGCATGGCCGCTGCACGTGGACGCGTTTGCGACTAGCGTGGCGGCGGCGGTGATGGTGGCAAATGGACGCAGCATGGCGGTTTCTCCGACCGGCATGCTAACCCGCGCACGCAGCAACACGAACTATTTTCCTACATCACTGCAATCTGCCACAGGCTGCGGCTATGGTCTGTCACCTGTCCAGTCCCGTCCCGCAACCGCCGATCGACGAACGCGTCGCACGTCTCAACTTTCTCAACATTCGCGCATGACCTCGGCCCAGATCGTTCCCGATAGCGAGCATCGCGGGCTGGTCGGTCGCCTGCCGCCGCGCGTGCGGGCCTATGCGCTGCTCGCCCGGTTCGATCGGCCGATCGGCTGGTGGCTGTTGTTCTGGCCAGGCGCCTGGGCGGTGCTGCTGGCGGGGGGGCTGCAAACGCGGTGGCCGCTGATCCTCTGGTTCCTGATCGGCAGCATTGCGATGCGCGGGGCGGGGTGCGTCTATAATGACATCGTCGACCGCGATCTCGACCGGCAGGTCGCGCGCACCGCCAGCCGGCCGATCGCCAGCGGGGCGGTGTCGGTAAAGGCGGCGTGGATCTGGCTTGTCGGCCTGAGCTTGATCGGCCTCGTCGTCCTGCTTCAGTTGCATTTGCCTGCCGCCATAGTCGCGATTGGCAGCCTCGCGCTCGTCGCTGCTTATCCGTTCATGAAGCGGATCACATGGTGGCCGCAGGCGTGGCTGGGCATGGTGTTCAGCTGGGCGGCGCTGGTCGGCTGGGTCGAGGTGACGGGCGGGCTGAGCCTCGCCGGGGCGCTGCTCTACGCCGGGTCGATCGCCTGGGTGATCGGCTACGACACCATCTATGCGCTCCAGGATATCGAGGACGATGCGATGGTCGGCGTCCGGTCGTCGGCGCGGGCGATGGGCGCGCGGGTGCGGGGCGGGGTCGCGGGCTTCTATGCCGCTGCGATCGCGCTGTGGGGCGGGGCGGTGTGGCTGACGCGGCCCGATCCGCTGGCGCTCGTCGCGCTGGCGCCGGTCGCGCTGCACTTCGGCTGGCAGGTCGCCACGCTCGTGCCCGCTGACGGCGCGAACGCACTCGCCCGCTTCCGCGCGAACCGCAACGCCGGGTTGCTGATGGCGCTGGCCTGCGCCTGCGTCGGCACGGTGCTTTGACCTTGGCGGTGCGGCTCCCTACCTGCGAGCGATGCTGACCACGTCCCAAGCCACCGACGCCGCCCACCGCATCGTCGAACGCGCCCGTGCCGCCGGTGCCGATGCCGCCGATGCCCTCTTTGTCGCCGACGCGTCGACCGCCGTCCATGTCCGCGACGGCGCGCTGGAAGACGTCGGCCGCTCGGAAAGCGCCGAACTGGGTCTGCGCCTGTTCGTCGGCAAGCGATCGGCTAGCGTCTCGACCTCTGACCTGTCCGACGATGCGCTCGACACGCTGGTGGAACGCGCGGTCGCGATGGCGAAGCTGGCGCCGGAGGACCCCTGGGCGGGGCTGGCGCCGGCCGAACGGCTGCTCCACGGCACGCCGCCGGACCTCGACCTCGACGACGGCGGCGATCCCGCGCCCGACGTGCTGAAGACGCGCGCGCTGGCCGTCGAGGAGGGCGCGCGCGCCGCCGCCGCTGCCGGCAAGAGCGATGGCGCCAGCGCCTCGGCCAGCCGTGTCGTCATCGGTCTGGCGACCAGCCACGGCTTTGCCGGCGGCTACACGCTCAGCAGCTATGGCCAGTCGGCGACGATGCTCGCCGGGCCGGCGGGTGCGATGGAGCGCGACTATGCCAGCCACAGCGCTCGCCATCAGTCGCAACTCGAAGCCGCCGAGGCGACCGGTCGCCTTGCCGGCGAGCGTGCGACGGCGCGGGTCGGATCGGGGCGGATCGCGGGCGGCGCGATGCCGGTGGTGTTCGACCGGCGGCTGTCGGGCGGGCTGCTCGGCTCGCTGCTCGGCGCCATCGCCGGGCCTGCGATCGCGCGCCGGACCAGCTTCCTGCTCGATGCGATGGGTACGCGGATCTTTCCCGCCGGCATCACCGTCGTCGACGATCCGCATCGCCCGCGGGGCTTGCGCTCTCGGCCGTTCGACGGGGAGGGATTGCCCGTTTCGCCGACGGAGATCGTCACCGACGGCATGTTGGAGACCTGGCTGCTCGACAGCGCTTCGGCCCGCCAGCTGGGGCTGGAGCCGACCGGTCACGCCACCCGCGGTGTCGGCTCCGGGCCGGGCGTCGGTTCGACCAACCTCTATATGGCGGCCGGCCATATCCCCCGCGACACGCTGATCGGCGAGATCGATCGCGGCGTGCTGGTGATCGAAACGATTGGCCATGGCATCAACGGCGTGACCGGCGACTATTCGATGGGCGCGGCGGGCTTCCTGATCGAGAACGGGGAAATCACCCGGCCAGTCAGCGAATTCACCATCGCCGGCAATCTGAAGGCGATGTTCGCCGCGATCACGCCGGCCAACGACCTGGAATTCCGCGGCAGCGTCAACGCGCCGACGCTGCGGATCGACGGGATGACGGTCGCCAGTGCCTGACCGCGACGCGTCCGACCTGCTGCCCGCCATCGCTGCCTCCGCGCAGGAGGCGGGTGCCCTCGCCATGCGGCGATGGGACGAAGGCTTCGAGACCTGGGACAAGGCGCCCGGTCACCCGGTCTGCGCGGTCGACCTGGAGGTCGATGCGTTGCTGAAGGCCCGGCTCGCGGCGATCGACCCGGATGCCGCCTGGCTGTCGGAGGAGACGGTCGACGATCCGGTGCGACTGGGGAAACGGCGGCTGTGGGTGGTCGACCCGATCGACGGGACGCGCGACTATATCCGCCGCCGGATCGGTTGGTGCGTGTCGGTTGCGCTGGTCGAGGACGGGCGGCCGGTGGCGGCGGTGCTGGCGGCCCCGGCGCGCGACGAACTCTGGTCCGCGGCGCTCGGGGGCGGGGCGGTGCGCAACGGCGTCGCACTGACGGTGTCCGCGCGTACCGAACTTGCCGGCAGCCGTGCCCCCACCGACAGCCTGCCGCGCGAGGACCGCGATCTGCTAGCGGTCGCCAAGCCCAACTCGATCGCGCTGCGCATGGCGATGGTCGCGGCGGGCGAGGCCGACCTGCTCGCGACGCTGCGCTGGGGCAACGAATGGGACATCGCCGCCGCCGTCCTGATCGCGCAGGAAGCCGGGGCGACGGTGACCGACGCGTTCGGCGGGCGGCTGGATTTCAATACCGTAGGCGCAAAGGCGTTCGGCGTGCTGGCGACGGCGCCGGGTATCCATGCCGCCGCTGTCGAGCGGCTGGCGGAGCGGGCAGCGAGGGCGGCTGGGTAAAGGCCGTCAGGGTGCCGGGGTCGGATCCTGTACGACATATCGGACGGGCACCTTCGGCAAGTAGAGCTTGGGCGGCGCCTCCCCGGCGGTAACCAGCACCTGATCGACCGGAATCGCATCCTCCGCTTCCGACGCGACATAGGCCTGGACCAGACGCGTGCCTTTGGTCGGTAGGTACTCCACCGGAATGGCGGTCGGCGTGCGGTTCATGATCGCCAGCCAATCGGGGCGCCCGTCGACGACCTTCAGCGGCGGATGGGCGACCTGCAGATCGAGCAGGCCGCGATAATTGCCGACGACCAGGGGCTCGTCGCCATCGAACAGCGTGACGGATCGGGCGCCGATCTTCGGACGGATCAGGGCGTAGAGGCCGGCGCTTCCGGTCCGCTCATCGAGGGTGGTCTGGTCGATCGTCAGCGGATCGATGCCGGTCATCGCCTTCAGCCGCGTCGCCATCCAGCGGGTCGGCTCGCCCTCGTCGCTGGGGACAGGCTGTTCGGTGGCATGGCTGAAGCCGACGAAGATCAGCGCCTTGGACTTGGGGTTGGCGGCCAGCATCTTCGCGATGAGATCCGCCTGCGCGGCTTCGCGCCGGGCGATCCGGGCGGGCCAGCCGCCTTCGGTGCCGTGATCGGTTTCCTCATGCGCGAACGGGCGGTAGCCTAGCGCCAACGCCTGGCGGATGAAGTCGGCAAACACCGGGTCGCGGGTGTAGTAGCCGGTCGTTCGCCGCGGGTATCCGTCCTTCGCCAGCTTCGTCATCATCGCAGCGGCCTTGGTCGGGTCGGCATCGTTGTTGAACGTTTCGACGCTCAGCAAGTCATAGCCGAGCGGACGCAGCGCGCGTGCGACCTCGAGACCGAAAGCGCGGCTGCGCGGGCTGCCGTGACTCTCGTTGAGGACGACGATGCGCGTCGTTCGGGCGCGCTCGACGATCGTGGCGATGGCGTCGCGCGGTGTCGCCGTCGCAATCTGCTTCACGCCAGGGGCGTACGGATCAATCGGTTTAGGCCCGCCGAGGCGTTCGCCCGGAATGCCCGTCAGAACTCCCTGCAACTCTGCCCATCGACTATACATCGCATCTCGCGGATTGCCGTCGGCATCAAAAGCCCGCGATCTCAGCAATTGGTCGGCATCCAGCAGCCTACCGTCGAGCTGCGCCCTCCCGACCTCTTTCATGACCTTGAAATCGGCCTCGTCCATGTCCTGCGCCACGCTGGGCGCGGCGAGGGCGACGCACGCGAGAACCGTCAAAACCTTGCGCATCACGTCACGCCCCCTCCGTATCGATACACCGAATATCAACGGGGCAAGGGCGGGTGGTCAAGAGATACTGATGTGGATCAGGAGTGTTGCGCAATTGCTTTGATATAAAGTCGGATATTATCCTTCCAGCCCATCTTCACGGTAGCGGATCTGCAAATACCGTTCCCGTGTCGACAGCCGATCGAGATCGCCTTGCGCGAGGCTCGCCGACATCTCGCCGATTTCTTGCTCGATCAGCTTGAGGCCATCCGTCAGCTGCTCGTCCGGCGTCCGCCCGTTCCGCGGAACGCGGCGGAGCGGCTCGGGGACCGCGGTGTAGCCTTTGACCAGTTCGGGCAGTTGTTCGCCGATCAGCTTGCGAAGTTCGACCGCCACCGGCGCGCCGTCGTCGAGCGCGGTCAACTGGGGGCCGAGCGTGTCGAGCCGGACGCCGATCGCGTCGACCAGCGTCTGAGCGGGCGCAGGGAGGGCCGGGCGCTGGCGGTCGAGCCAGGCTTCGGTTTGCAGCGGCAGTGTCCGCAGCGGGGTCGACGGCAGCGTCTCGGCGCGGACTTCGGGTTCTGCCGGGGCGAAGGCGAGCAACACGGTCGCCGCGATCAGCAGCGCCATCACCGCCAGCGCGCCGAACATGCCGAGTGGAATGAAGAAACCGACGACGACCGCCGCGATCAGGATCACCGCGTCCACGATCGCGATGCGCGCGATCCGCTTGCCGACCTCGTTCTGCCGCGCCTTGCGCGACCGAGCCGATGCGCCCCGCGAATTGGCGCGCGTGCGGTCGAGCATTTCGTTCGACCGGGCGATGACGTCGTCGACCTCGCTCATGGGATCAGAGCGATTCCAGCTTGAACTGATCGGTCGCCGGTCCCGACACGCGGGCCTGCGCCTGGCCCTCGGCACGGGCAATATAGCCCTTCGACTTCTCGACCTCCTGTCCCAGCGTGTTGACCGTCGTCTTCATGCTGTCGAGCGCCTTCAGCTTGAACACGTCGATCGCGTCCATCGTGTCGTAGATATTCTGGAATGCGCGTTGCAGCGTCTCGATCGGGATGGTCGAGGCGGCGGCCTGTTCGTGGATCTGCGCGGTCTGCGACTTCAGCAGCTTGCCCGTCGAATCGATGATGTTCGCGGTCGTCGTGTTGAGCGCGGTGATCTGCTCGAGCACGAGGCGCTGGTTGGTCAGCGCCTGCGCGACCGTCACCGCCGTGCGCAGCGCCGCGACCGTGGTGGTGCTGGCGCGGTCGACGCCCTTCACCAGCTCGACATTGTTCTTCTTGACCAGGTCGAGCGCCAGATAGCCCTGCACGGTGACCGCCATCTGCGTCAGCAGGTCCTGGGTGCGCTGGCGGGTGTAGAACAGTGCGGTTTCGCGGATCGCCTTGGCCTTGGCGGGATCGCTGTGGTCGAGTTCGTTGGCCTTGTCCTCCAGCGCCTGGTCCATCGTCTTGGACAGATGGATCATCTGCTCCAGGCGACCCATCGCGTTCCACAGGTTCTGCCGCTCCACGTCGATCGCGGCATTGTCCATGAGGAGCTCGTCCTTGCCGCTGGCCAGGCTCTTCAGGATCGTCGAGATGTGCGTCTGCGACGATTTATAGCCGTCGAAATAGTCGCGCATCTTGTTGCCGAACGGGATGATCCCGAACAGCTTCTTCGACGTCATCAGATTGCCCTGCTTGCCGGGATCGAGGTCCTCGATCGTCCGGCGCAGCGCGGCCAGATCGGCACCGACGCCGCTGTCCTTGTCCATCGCCTTGACCGGGCGATCGAGGAAGCGGTTCGACTGGCCGGCGGCCTCGCGGATTTCCTTGGCGCCCATCGCGGTGATGGCATCGACCCGCTTGCCGAACTCAGGCGAGTTGACGTCCTGCGCGACGAGATCGGTGACGAAGGTGTCGACGCGCTCCTCCAGCTTGGACCGGGTGCCGGCATCGACGGGCACCAGTCCCGCGGCCTTTTCGGCCTGAACCGTCGGCACCGGATCGGGCGGGGTGAGCGTCAGCGTGGGTTCGGCAGTCGTGGTCTCGGTGGTGGCCATCATCGCCTCTTGGAAATTTCGAACGGTTCGACAGCGTTGTGGAGACGAACGCGCGCCGCTTCAACCGTGTTGCATGTATAATGCACCCGGTGCGATGACAAGGATGGGGCCGTGCGCTATATTCCACGGCGAGGAAGGTGCCTGATGAACGCTGTCGCCAAGATCACCAAGACCGAGCGTGGGGAGTCGATCGAGATGATCGGCGGGTTCGGCTTCGACACCAGCGAGGTACGGGTTGTCAGGGTGGGCGATCAGGTGTTTCTGGAAGCCGTCGATGCCATCGACGAGGACACGGGCCTGCCGATGCAGAAACTGCGAGAGTTGATCCAGGAAGGGCTCGATAGCGGGCCGGCGGAGTCGTGGGATCGCGACGAACTTCGTCGCTTCATTCGAACAGGCGAGCGTTGAGGTTCGACTGGGCGCCCGCAGCAACGCGGGACGCGCGCGAAACATGGCTGTACATCGCTGCGGACAATCCGGTCGCCGCCGACGCCTGGCTCGACCGGATCCTCGATGCGTGGGCCGGTCTTGTCGAGCGGCCCGGTATCGGCACGCCGCAAGACAAGCTGTTCCCGGGCCTGCGCAGCCGCACGATCGGCAAGTACCGGATGTTCTACGCGACGGTGGACGGACGGGTCGAATTGTTGCGAATCATTCACGGCGCGCGCGACCTAAGTGACGTGTCCTTCGACTGACCCTTCCCGCAACGCAGCATTTGCGCTAAGGGGCGCCCCGCGAACGCCTGCGACTAACCGCGGCGCATCCCGGGATTTTCGATGAACCTCCGCAATATCGCCATCATCGCGCACGTCGATCATGGCAAGACCACGCTGGTCGACCAGCTGTTCCGCCAGTCGGGTACCTTCCGCGACAACCAGCGCGTGGAAGAGCGCGCGATGGATTCGAACGATCTCGAAAAGGAGCGCGGGATCACGATTCTCGCCAAGCCGACCTCGATCGAGTGGAACGGCACGCGGATCAACATCGTCGACACCCCGGGCCACGCCGACTTCGGCGGCGAGGTGGAGCGCATCCTGTCGATGGTCGACGGCGTCGTCCTGCTGGTCGATTCGTCGGAAGGCGCGATGCCGCAGACGAAGTTCGTGACCGGCAAGGCGCTGGCGCTGGGTCTGAAGCCGATCGTCGTCGTCAACAAGGTCGACCGCCCGGACGAGCGCATCCAGGAAGTGCTGGACGAAGTGTTCGACTTGTTCGTGACGCTGGAAGCGACCGACGAACAGCTCGATTTCCCGGTCCTCTACGCTTCGGGCCGCAACGGTTACGCCAGTGACGATCCCGCGCGCCGCGAAGGCACGCTGGAGCCGTTGTTCCAGAAGATCGTCGACCATGTCCCGCCGCCGAACCTCGACCAGGACGCGCCGTTCAGCTTCCTCGTGACGCTGCTCGACCGCGACAACTTCCTGGGCCGCGTGCTCACGGGCCGCGTCCAGTCGGGCGTGGTGAAGGTCAACCAGCCGATCCACGCGCTCGACATGGATGGCAAGGTCATCGAAACCGGCCGCGCGTCGAAGCTGATGAGCTTCCGCGGGCTGGAGCGCGTGCCGGTCGAGGAAGCGCGCGCCGGCGACATCATTTCGCTCGCGGGCCTGAGCGTCGCGACCGTGTCGAACACGATCTGCGACACCTCGGTCACTGAAGCGATCCAGGCGCAGCCGATCGATCCGCCCACGCTGTCGATGCGCTTCGCTGTGAACGATTCGCCGATGGCGGGGCGTGAGGGCACCAAGGTGACCAGCCGCATGATCCGCGACCGCCTGATGCGCGAAGCGGAAACCAACGTCGCCATCAAGGTGACCGAGGCGGCCGACAAGGACAGCTTCGAAGTCGCCGGCCGCGGCGAGCTTCAGCTGGGCGTGCTGATCGAGACGATGCGTCGCGAAGGCTTCGAGCTGGGCATCAGCCGTCCGCGTGTGCTGTTCCGCGAAGAGAACGGCCAGAAGATGGAGCCGTACGAAACGGTCGTCATCGACGTGGACGAAGAGCACTCGGGCACGGTCGTCGACAAGATGAACCAGCGCAAGGGCGAGATGGTCGACATGCGTCCGTCGGGTGGCGGCAAGACCCGCATCACCTTCTCGGCACCGTCGCGTGGCCTGATCGGCTATCACGGCGAATTCCTGTCCGACACGCGCGGTACCGGCATCATGAACCGGCTGTTCGAGAAGTATGGCCCGCACAAGGGCCAGATCGAAGGGCGCAAGAACGGCGTGCTGATTTCCAACGGCAATGGCGAGGCGCAATCCTACGCGCTCGGTCCGCTCGAGGATCGCGGCATCCTGTTCGTCGGCCATGGCGAGGCGCTCTACGAGGGCATGATCATCGGCGAAAACGCCAAGACGGAAGACCTTGAGGTCAATCCGATGAAGGCGAAGCAGCTGACCAACTTCCGCGCGTCGGGCGGCAAGGACGACGCCGTCCGCCTGACCCCGCCGAAGAAGATGACGCTCGAACAGGCGATCGCGTACATCGACGACGACGAGATGGTCGAAGTGACGCCGACGAAGATTCGTCTGCGCAAGCGCCACCTGGACCCGAACGAGCGCAAGCGCGCCAGCCGCGCGAAGGCCGCCTAAAGCGAGGCCGCAGCGAAGGCTGCGGCCAGCGCCCACTCAGGCGGCCCGGCCGGCCTCGCTCAAGCGAGGTTCGACGACGCGGCTTTGCCGCGGCGGGCTCACGGCTTCGCCGCGGCGCTGATCCCAAAACCCGTTCGCCCTGAGCCTGTCGAAGGGCCGTTCTTCCCTCCGCGAGCAAACCGCCCGCGGCCCGGAGAGCGGTGCTTCGACAGGCGCAGGACGAACGGGGAGGGTGCGAATCCCCTCCAAACCTACGCTGGACAGCATCCCACGGCTGCCCCACCATCGCGTCCGATGACGCGACGCCCACCATGCCCGGCGCACTAGCGATCCTGCTCCAGGCGGGCTCGACCCTGGTCCTAGACGCTTCGGTCGGCCAGCGACCGTGCCAATCGACACCGGACGAGGTCATCGTCTGTGCGCGGTCCGACCGGCCGACTACCCGGTTGTCGATGACCATCGCCGGCCACATCGGGACCGTCTTGGTCGAGCCGAGCGGTCCACGCTATCTGATGTGCAACCCGGACTTCATCGCGCGCTCCGGGATCACGGGCGACAGCCCGGTCCTGATCGCTAGCGTGGGTTCGGTCGACGTGGTGGGCGGACGCGCAACATTGCCCGTCACGATCCTTGGCCAGAGTTCTGAGCTGGGCGTGCGCTGGAGCAGCTATCGCACCGTCGAGGGGGCAGACTGCATCGTCGGTCCCCGCAGCCTCGGCTATCGCAGTGTGATCTTCCAGCTCGGTCGGGACAGGCCGGATGCGCTCGACACCGTGTTCCCCTTCGACCGCTACGACCGCACCAATATGGTCTATGCCACGCTGCCGGTCGGCGGAGCGAAGATCGCGATGCGGATCGAGCTGGCCTATCCCGAATCGGTCGTCACCGCTCCGGCGGCGCGGGTCATTGCCCCGGTGCTTGGCGGCAGCATGGTCGGGCCGCCGCGGTCGGAGATGATCATCAACGGTGTCGCGAGACCGGTCCGGACATTGGCGTTGCGCATGCCGCTCGCGATCGGCCCGGTCAGGCTGGCGTCGCTGTCCGCCCGCATCGTCGATTACGGACAGGCTCAGAACCTGAAGACGCTGACGTCCGACGATGGTGAAGCCGACGCTGTCGTCGTCAAGGCAAAAACCGATCCGCCCGCCGCGCAACGGCTGCTCCGCGTCGGCCGCGACGCGCTGGCGAACTGCGTGTCGATCACCGTCGACCTGCGCGCGCGCAAGCTGACGTTGCGCTGCTGACGCGTTACCGCCCGGTCGGCGCCACCCGCCAGATCGTGTTCGCCAGATCGTCGGCGATGTAGAGCGCACGTCGCTGGGGATCGAAGGCCACCCCGACCGGCCGGCCGCGCGCCTTGCCGTCGGCAGTGATGAAGCCGGTCACGAAATCCTGCGGCGGTCCGGCCGGGCGTCCGCCGGCAAAGGGTATCCAGGCGACCTTGTACCCGTCCAGATCCTGGCGATTCCAGCTGCCGTGTTCGCCGACGAAGGCGCCGTTCACGAAATTGCCGCCGAACCCGCCGTTGCGGGCGAAGGAGAGGCCCAGTGCGGCGACGTGACTGCCGAGCGCATAGTCGGGCCGCACCGCCTTTGCGACCATGTCGGGGCGCTGCGGATGGACGCGCGGGTCGGCGTTCTGTCCCCAATAGCTGTAGGGCCAGCCGTAGAAGGCGCCCGGGCGGATGCGGGTCAGATAGTCGGGGACGAGGCGCGGGCCGAGTTCGTCGCGTTCGTTGACCACCGACCATAGCGCGCCGGTGTCGGGTTCGATGGCGAGCGCAGTCGGGTTGCGGATGCCGGTGACAAGCGTGCGGCGCGCGCCGGTCGCGGCGTCGATTTCCCAGATCACCGCGCGTTCTTCCTCGACCTCCATGCCCCGTTCGCCGACGTTGCTGTTGGAGCCGATGCCGACGTACAGCCGCCGGCCATCGGGGCTGACCGTCA
Organism: Sphingomonas floccifaciens; assembly: GCF_042681125.1. NCBI lineage: Bacteria > Pseudomonadati > Pseudomonadota > Alphaproteobacteria > Sphingomonadales > Sphingomonadaceae > Sphingomonas > Sphingomonas floccifaciens. Next base: position 937,717 of record NZ_JBHUFC010000003.1, read on the forward strand.
GCGACTTGGTCCAGTGGTGGTTGACCTCCGACGGCAGCTTGGTGATCCGCTCGCCGCGCGTCAGTCGCGTCGCGCCGGTCTGGTAGGGAAAGCGCAGCAGGTCGCCCTGATTGGCGACGTAGAGATAGTTGTTTGCGAAGGCGAGGCCGTAGGGCGCGTCGAGATCGGAGACGAACACCGTCCGGGCGTCCGGCCGCCCGTCGCCGTTGGTGTCGCGCAACAGGGTTATGCGGTCGCCACCTTTCACGCTGGTTGTCCCCAGGCTCTTGATATAGCCCGCGATCACATCCTTTGGCCGCAGCTTGGGCGCGTGGCCGCCCCTGCCTTCCGCGATCAGCAGGTCGCCGTTGGGCAGCACGAGCATCTGGCGTGGGACGGCAAGGTCGGTGGCGATCGCGGTCGCGGTGAAGCCCGCCGGCACGGTCGGGGTCGCATCGCCCCAGCCGATCGGCTTGGCGATCTTCATCGGGGGAACAAGCGTCTGGTCCTGTGCGGGCAGCTGCGGGTCGGCACCGGTCTGATTCAGGTCCCGCGGCTGTCCGCCACAGGCGGCGAGCGCGAAGGGCAGGGCGAGAAGGGCGAAGCGAGGGGTCATCGGACCATCTCCCGATCGACGGTGGCGGAATAGCCGATCCAGGCGGCGGCGAGGTTAAGGCCCGTCGACAGCAGTGACAGGATCAGACCGGCAACCCCGACCGAGGCCCAGGCGTCGCGACTATGCTGGAAGGCGTTGACCAGCCCCAGCACCCAGGCGACCGCGAGGAACGCAAAATAGAAGCGCGCCGGCCCGCGATTGCGGCGTCGGACCAGCAGCAGCAGCGACCAGAGCAGCACCGGCCCGCCGAAGACGAGCGCGAAGACGATCATCCACGCCGCGAAGTTCGACCACTGCATTTCGGCCGAGTTCAGATAGGCGATGTCGGCCGCCAGCGCGCCGGTGAACAGCGCAACGGGGAAGGCGAGCAGGATTGCGTGAAGCGGGTGGAGCAACCCCGGGCGGGTCGTGGCGAACATCGTCATGGTCTCCGTGCCGTCCGATGCGGGACGGTTCGGAGAAGGCAATGTGCGGCGGCGGGATTGGTTGCGTTTGGGCGCCGGGCGCTGGACCTCACCCCGTTCGTGCTGAGCCTGTCGAAGCACCGTTCTTCGACACGCCAGAGCGTCGGTCGCGGCACGAAGTACGGTGCTTCGACAGGCTCAGCACGAACGGAGGTGGTGGTACGGTTCTACTCCACAACGCGGTGCAACGCGCAGACCTTGTTGCCGGCGGGGTCGCGCAGATAGGCGAGGTAGAGCTTGCCGAAGCCGGCGTCGCGCATGCCAGGGGCATCCTCGATCGCGGTACCGCCGTTGGCAACGCCGGCTGCCTGCCAGGCATCGACCTGCTCGGCGGAGGCCGCAGCGAAGCCGATCGTGCCGCCGTTGGCGTGGCAGGCGGGCTGGCCGTCGATCGGCTTGGTCAGCAGCAGGCGCCCACCATCGTTCATGTAGATCACGCGGCCCTTCGGATCGACGCGGCCGGGCGCGATGCCGAGCGTCCCGAGGGTGGCGTCGTAGAAGGCCTTAGACTCGTCGAGGTCGTTCATGCCGAGCATGACGTGGGTGAACATTGGTCCCTCCTAAGATAACGTTCGTCATTCCCGCGAAGGCGGGAATCCAGGGCCAAGCAACCGACGGGCGGGGATAAGCGAGCCTGGATTCCCGCTTTCGCGGGGATGACGGATTAATGTTGGGCGCCGTTCAGTACACCACGACGCTGCGAATGCTCTCGCCCGCGTGCATCAGGTCGAAGCCCTTGTTGATCTCCTCGAGGCTCAGCACATGGGTGATCATTGGGTCGATTGCGATCTTGCCGTTCATGTACCAGTCGACGATCTTCGGCACATCGGTGCGGCCCTTCGCGCCACCGAATGCGGTGCCACGCCAGTTGCGGCCGGTGACGAGCTGGAACGGGCGGGTGGCGATTTCCTTGCCGGCCTCCGCCACGCCGATGACGATGCTGGTGCCCCAGCCGCGATGGCAGCATTCGAGCGCGGTGCGCATCACTTCCGTATTGCCGGTGCAGTCGAAGGTGTAGTCGGCGCCGCCATCGGTCAGTGCCGCGACGGCGGCGATCACGTCCTCGCGGCTCTTGCCCCGCGCGTCAATGAAGTCAGTCATGCCGAACTGGCGGCCCCAGCTTTCGCGATCCGGGTTCAAGTCGACACCGACGATCCGCCCCGCGCCGACCATCCGCGCGCCCTGAATGACGTTCAGGCCGATGCCGCCGAGACCGAAGACGACGACATTGTCGCCCGCCTGCACCTTGGCGGTGTTGGTCACCGCGCCGACGCCCGTCGTCACGCCGCAGCCGATGTAGCAGCTCGTCTGGAACGGCGCGTCCTCGCGGATCTTGGCGACCGCGATTTCGGGCAGGACGGTAAAGTTCGAGAAGGTCGAGCAGCCCATGTAATGGAAGATCGGCTGGCCCTTATAGCTGAAGCGCGTGGTGCCGTCGGGCATCAGCCCCTTGCCCTGTGTCGCTCGGATCGCGGTGCACAGGTTGGTCTTGCCGCTGAGGCACGACTTACACTGGCGGCATTCGGGGGTGTAGAGCGGGATGACATGGTCGCCGGGAACGACGCTGGTCACGCCCACGCCGACTTCGCGGACGATGCCAGCCCCTTCATGGCCGAGGACGCTCGGGAAGATGCCTTCCGAATCGAGGCCGTCGAGCGTGTAGGCGTCGGTGTGACAGATGCCGGTCGCCATGATCTCGACCAGCACTTCGCCGGGCTTCGGGCCTTCCAGATCGAGTTCAACGATTTCGAGCGGCTTCTTCGCTTCGAAGGCGACGGCGGCGCGGGTCTTCATCAGGGATGCTCCAAGTTCCGTTCGGGCTGAGCTTGTCGAAGCCCTGCCTTTCTTCGCTTCCGCATAGCCTGTGGCACGAAGAAGGACAGCCCTTCGACAAGCTCAGGGCGAACGGAGTAGGGGGTAGCTTATGGCCAATTCGATCACCTACCGCAGCTACCTGCGCCTGCCCGAACTGCTCGACCTGCAATCGCCGCTGAGCGACGCGCATGACGAACTGCTGTTCATCGCGATCCACCAGTCGAGCGAGATCTGGCTGAAGCTGTGCCTGCACGAACTGCGCGCTGCCCGCGACGCGTTGATCGCCGACGATCTGAACCCGGCGTTCAAGATGATGAGCCGCGTCGTGCGTATCCAGGCGCAGCTGATCCAGTCGTGGGAGGTGCTCGCGACGATGACGCCGGCGGATTACACGGCGATGCGCGGCAAGCTCGGCACGTCGAGCGGCTTCCAGTCGGACCAGTATCGATCGATCGAGTTCCTGCTGGGCAACAAGAAGCCCGAGATGGTCGACGTCCATGCCGGCGAGCCCGAGGTTGCCGCCGCGCTGGCCGAGGAACTGGCGCGGCCGAGCCTGTATGACGAAGCGCTGCGCCTGCTCGCCCGGCGCGGCTTCGACGTGCCGGCCGATCGTCTGGAGCGGGACTGGACTCAACCCTATGTCGCGTCGCCCGCGGTCGAGGCGGCATGGGCGGCGGTCTATGCCGATGCGACGACGCATTGGGACATGTACGAGCTGGCGGAGAAGCTGGTCGACCTGGAATATCACGTCCAGCTGTGGCGGTTCGGGCATCTGAAGACGGTCGAGCGGGTGATCGGGTTCAAGACCGGCACCGGCGGGACCGCGGGGGTCGCGTACCTCGCCAAGGTGCTGGAGCAGGGGTTCTTTCCCGAGCTGTTGAGCGTGCGGACGGCGTTGTGATTTCCTGCGGTGCTCCCGCGCAGGCGGGAGCCCAGAGCCGCATGCGATAACCTCCGTAACCCTGGGCTCCCGCCTGCGCGGGAGCACCGACTAGCCCGCAAACACATTCCACAACAGCGTGACGTTCAGCGCGATCACCACCGCGCAGATCGCCCACGCCGCATATTTCAGCCAGCCACGGTTCGCGTGCGGCCCCATCCGCGCCGGATCACCCGTGAACTGCACCAGCGGCACCATCGCGAAGGGCAGTTGCAGGCTCAGCACGACCTGGCTCAGCACCAGCAGCCGCGCGGTGCCGCTCTCGCCGTAGAGCCCTGCGACGATCGCCGCCGGCACGATTGCCAGCAGGCGCGTCACCATCCGTCGGAGCCACATCGGCAAGCGGATATTGAGGAACCCCTCCATCACGATCTGACCGGCGAGCGTCCCGGTCACGGTCGAATTCTGTCCCGATGCCAGCAGCGCCACCGCGAACAATGTGCTCGCGACGCCGACGCCGAGCATCGGCGAGAGCAGCTGGTACGCGTCCTGGATCTCCGCGACATCGGTGCGGCCGGCCGAATGGAACGTCGCCGCCGCCAGGATCAGGATCGAAGCGTTGATGAACAGCGCCAGGAACAGCGCGACCGAGGAATCGATCGTCGCCATCTTCAACGCCTCGCGCTTGCCCGCGGGCGAGCGATCGAAGGCGCGGGTCTGCACGATCGACGAGTGGAGATACAAATTGTGCGGCATGACGGTCGCGCCGAGGATGCCGATCGCGACATAGAGCATCGCCGGATTGGTGATGATCTCCGCGCGGGGGATCAGGCCGTCGAGGATGCCCGCGATCGACGGCTGCGCGAAGGCGAGCTGCACGGCGAAGCAGCCGGCGATGATCGCCAGCAGCGCGATGACGAACGCCTCCAGCTTGCGGAAGCCGAAGCGCTGGAGCCCGAGGATGAGTAGCACGTCGACCGCGGTGATGACGATGCCCAGCACCAAAGGCAGGCCAAACAGCAGGTTGAGCGCGATCGCGGTACCGATGACTTCGGCCAGGTCGCAGGCGACGATCGCAAGCTCGCAGAGCGCCCACAGGGTCAGGTTCACGGGCCGCGAATAGCTGGCACGGCAGGCCTGGGCGAGGTCGAGCCCGCCGACGATGCCGAGCTTCGCCGACAGCGCCTGGAGCACCATCGCCATGATGTTGCTGAGCAGGATGACCGACAGCAGCGTGTAGCCGAACGCCGACCCGCCGGCGATGTCGGTCGCCCAGTTGCCGGGGTCCATGTAACCGACCGCGACCAGATAGCCCGGCCCCATGAACGCGCCCAGCCGCCGCCAGAACGGAAGGCCCAGCGCGTGCGTCGGCACGCTCCGATGAACTTCGGACAGGCTTGGCGTGTGTGTCTCAGGCGTGTCGGTGGCCAGTGGCGGTGGCGCCATCCGGTCGGTCTCCCCCCAATTTTCCCAAATGATAGGGGCGGCTTGCTCGATGAGCAAACCGCCCCGTTCATTTTCAGTCGCTTAAACGACGGATCAGGCGTTGGCGGCGCTGGCCCGCAGGTTGCCGTTGACGCCGTTCGGGAAGAAGCCGCCGCGGTCGACCGAACGTGAGTTCAGATAGACGACGTTCAGCACCTGTTGCGGCGTGCGGGTGAAGGTGATGCCGCTGGTGTCGGTGGGCACGATGTTCGACTTGATCGAGGCGCCCGAGCCTGACGAACTGATCCCCTGGTCGAGATCGGTCGACCCGTCCAGGCTGTCGCGCGCATCGGAGATCCGGTCCGCGCTGGTGATCAGCGACGCGGTGGTCAGGCCCTTGCGGTAGAGGACCGTGCGGATCAGGCCCGCATGATAGGACTCCGCCGCATGGATGCCGGCCGCGGCCTCAACCACCGAGGCGGTCGTCAGGAAGCGGATGCCGCCCTTGTAGGCGGTCGGGCCGACGTCTTCGAACAGATAGGCGGCGAGCAGGAAATTCTCGTCGCTGAAATAAGGGTCGAAGGTCGATGTGGTCCCGGTGATCAGCCCGGCCGCCCGCGCCGCACTGGAGAAGGCGCCCGATGCGCTGCTGCCGATATCGATCGACGGCATCGCGATGCGTGCGCTGGCCCCGAGAGCCGTGCGCAGGAAGGTGACGTGGGCGATTTCGTCCCGTGCGATCTCGCGCGCATAGGCCGCCACCAGCGGATCGGTGAAGGTCACGCGCTGGCCGCCGGTGACGGTGCCTTGCGTACCCGTGCCGGTCAGCAGATTGGCATCGAGGCCCACACCGAAGGCGGCGAAGCTGTAGAATTGCGCCTCAAGATATTCGAGGTTCAGCGCGAAGTTCAGCACATCGGCTTCGCTGGGGGCGGATGTGCTGGGCGTCGGCGTCGGGGTCGACTGGCCGGGCGTCGTTTCCTCCTTGCAGGCGGCGAGCAGGCTGCTGCCGGCACCGATCGCGGCGATGCCGCCGGCGGCGCGCAGGAAGCTGCGACGTTCCTCGCGCCGCTTTTCGCAGGCGGCGAGCAGGACGGATGCGTGGTTCTGTTCCATGATCTGGTCCTCCCTCAGTTCGCCGCGCTGGCGCGGATGTTGCCGTTGACACCTGCCGGGAAGAACCCGCCGAGCGTCACCGAAGCGCGGTTGAGATAGACGACGTTCAGCACCTGTTGCGGCGTGCGGCTGAAGGTGATGCCGTTCGTGTCGGTCGGTACGATGTTGCTGTTGCTAACGCCGGTCGCATCGGCGATCGGGCGGACGCCCTGGTCGATGTCGGACGCTCCATCCAGGCTGTCTCGTGCGTTCGAGATTGCCTCGGTCGCGTCGATCAGCGACGTCGCGGTCACGCCCCGGGCGTAGAGCGTCGTGCGCACGATGGCGGCATGATACGCCTCCGCCGCCAGGATGCCGGCAGCGGCCTCGAGGAAGGTCTTGTTGTTGATGAGCGCGCTCGATGCCCCCTTGTAGGCGGTGACGCCGACGTCTTCGAAGATGAAGGCGCCCAGCAGGAAGCTGTTGTCATCGGCATAAGGGTTGAAAGTCGCATTGGCACCGATCAGGCCCGCTGCGCGGGCGGCGACCGAAAAGGCGCTGCTCGATGTCGCCGAAATGTCGATGGACGGCTGCGCCACCGCCGAGCTGGTCAGCGCGCCGCGCAGGAATTCGACGTGCGCGCGTTCGTCATCGGCAATTTCGCGGGCATAGGCCCGGATCGCGGCGTCCTGGAACGGCACGGCGCCTGCGTTGGTCGCGATGACCGCGCCTGGGGTGCCGGTACCTCCAAGGATCGAGCTAGGCAGGCCCTGACCATAGGATGCGTAGTAATAGAATTGCGCTTCGAGATATTCGAGGTTCAGCGCGAAGTTCAAAACGTCGGGCTCGCTCGGCGCGGTCTGCGCCTGGAGTGCGGTGAAGCCACCGCCGACCGCGACCGCAGCGCCGCCGGCGAACATCGCCGCGCCGCCGACCGTCTTGAAGAAATCACGCCGCTCCTCACGGCGCTTCGCCCGCGCTTCCAGCGCGTCGATAACGTTCATTTGTTCGGCCATGAGGGGCTCCTCCCTGTCGGATATCTCTGTTCGATATCCGGGGGGGAACGGCCCGAAGACGCCGTTCGACCCAAAGTAAAATAAATCTGTCCGATGGCGGACAAAGTGCATCCAAAAGACGTTTTGCGACGAATGTTAGTCTGGGATTGCGAGGTTCTTGTGCGCGCGGACGTGTTGAATTTGGAAACTCAGTCGCAGACGTCGCGGCACAACGGTCTTTTAGGATCGTTAGCAAGCGAAGATTTCGCTAGACTGCGGCCGCATCTGCGGCGGGTCGAGTTGAGCGCGGGTCAATGCGTGTCGTCCTTGTCGAACGGCCATGCGGTTTCCTGCTTCCCGACTTCGCTGGTCGCCTCCGTCGCCGAAGCGCTGGACGACGGTACACGGTTCGAGATCGGACTGATCGGGTCGGAGGGTCTGCTGGGCTGGCCGTCGGTGCTCAGCTTCGCACCGGAGCCGCAGACCGCGATCGTCCAGTTGGGCGGCGGCAGCGCGCTCGCGATTCCGACGGAGGCGCTGATCGATGCCTGTAGTGCCAGCGAGACGCTCCACATCGCGATGCTCCGCTTCGCCCACGCCTTTTCGGTGCAGATGAGCCTGACCATCGTCGCCAACCTGCGCGACGGGATCGAGCAGCGGCTGGCGCGCTGGCTGTTGATGCTGCACGACCGGATCGACGGCGACGCGATGGCGATCACCCATGGCGAGCTTGCCGGTGCCCTCCACGTCCGCCGCGCGAGCATCACCGATGCGCTGCACGTGCTGGAGGGGGAGCGGATGCTGCGCTGTACCCGCGGACAGATTACGGTCCGCGACCGCGCCGCGCTGACCGAAATCGCCGGCGCCTGCTACGGCCCGGCGGAGACGCGCTACCGGATGCTGATCGGCGACTTCGGCAAGAGCTGAGAGGTTAGGGTCCGGACCCTAAACGACCCTTCCCCTTCCGTTCGTGCTGAGCGAAGTCGAAGCACAGCAGGGCCATGCCCTTCGACTTCGCTCAGGGCGAACGGATCGGGTCAAAGTCGCGATGCGATAGGCCTCACACCGCCATCAGCTTCGTCTTGCCCACGATCGTTCCCGACGGCGCCGCATGGGGCGTCGCCGATTGCGGTTCCATCGTCACGGCGATCGTCATGCCGTCGGCCAGCATCCGGCGGACGGCGGGGGCGGCGGTGTGCTCGCTGGCGCCGTTGAGCGTGACGATCCCCATCGAATGCGGGACGCCGTCGCTGCCGATCGCCCAGAGTTCGGGCACTTCCGCGCCGACCGGCATATTCGCGGTCCGCACGCGCAACTGCCCGGTGGCGGCGTCATATTGTGCGGTCAATATCGGTTCGCCGGTGGCATCGAGCATCTGTGCGGCCATCGGCTGCGGCTGAGCGACCGGCACCGGCGCGGGGGGCGGGGCGGGGACGGGGCGCAGAACCAGCAGGGCGGCGAGTCCTGCGGCCACCGCGCTCGACATCGCCGTCGCCAGCCGCCAGCGGCCGAGCTTCGCGCGCAGGACCGCGGCCCCGTCGATCAACCGCTCGATCCCGCTCCACGCACCGGTCGGGGCCGAAACCGGCGCGATGCCGTCGAGCAGCGGCGCCATGCGCAGCCGCCACGCCTCGACGGCGTCGGCAAAGGCGGGTTCGGCCACGGTCCGCCGCAGCGCGGCCGCGCGGTCCTCGCCGGTCAGCAGGCCCAGCGCCAGTTCGGCGGCCTGCAGGTCGGTGTCGTCTTCCGGCTCAGCCATCGTCAAGGCACCTTTTCAGCGCTTGGAGCGCGCGACGGATGCGGCTCTTCATCGTTCCCAGCGGCACGGCGGCCTGCCGTGCCAGATCGTCATAGCTATATCCGTCGAAGAACGCCGCCAGGATGAAGCGACGCGACGCGTCCTCCAGCGTATCGAGACAATCGGCCAGCGCCTCATGCTCGGCGGCGGCGGTGACGGGGTCGGGATCGGACCGCGCTTCCTCTCGCACCGCGGTCACGCGCGCGTCGGCCCGGCCCGCGGTGCGGGCGCCGTCGATCGCGGTGCCGCGCGCGATCAGGCACAGCCAGGTGATCGCACTCGCCCGTGACGCATCGAAGCGCGCGGCACGGCGCCACAGCTTGACGTAGGTCTCCTGCAACGCATCCTCGGCCGTTTCGCGGTCGGGGGAAAAGCGCAGGCACACCGCGAACAGCTTCGCCGATGTCGCGTCGTAGACACGGCGCAACGCCGTACGATCGCCCGCCGCCACGCGAGCGATTTCCTCGTTCAGTCTTAGGTTCGCCTCAGTGACCATCACCGTCGCCATGCCCTGTCGCCGCCGATGGCGTGGAGGAGCCGGCCCGATTGCCCGCTTCCCACCAGTACGGCAGGCGCTTGAACGACCCGGTCGCGACCTCGTTCATCGTCATCGCATCGTAGAGCCGCCCACCGAGCATCACGTTCGCGATCTTGTCGGAATTGCGGATGTCCTGGGTCGGGTCGGCGGTCAGCACGACCAAGTCGGCGAGCTTGCCGACCTCCAGGCTGCCGATGTCCTTCGCCATGCCCAGCGATTGCGCCGGGGCGATGGTGCCGGCCCGCAGCGCCTCCAGCGGGGTCATGCCGCCGCGGACGAAGCTCCACAGCTCGAAATGCGATCCGATGCCCGCTTGCTGGCCGTGGGCACCGATCGACACCTTTACGCCACGCTTGGCGAGCTTGTTCGCCTCGCGCGCATTGTCGTCGTCGACGAAATCCTCCTCGGGCGCCTTGGTCACGCGGACCAGCTTCGCGGTCAGGCGATCGGGGGGCGAGTGGCGGAGCAGCGGCTGCTTCCACACATCGATCGCCTGGTCCCAATAGGGCTCGCCCGCCAAGCCGCCGTAGCTGACGACCAGGGTCGGCGTGTAGTTGGTCGTGGCCTGGCTGAAGAAGCTCAGCACGTCCTCGTAGAAGATATCGAGCGGGATATTGTGCTCCAGCGTCGAATTGCCGTCGGCGATGATCGTCATGTCCATGCCGAACAGCGACCCGCCCTCCGCCACGACCAGCATGTTCTCGCGGCGCGACGCCTCGACCACCTGCTGGCGCTGTTCGCGGCGCGGCTGGTTGTAGTTCTTGACCGAATGCCCCCCTTGCGACTTCAGGCGGCGGACGTGGGACAGCGCATCGTCCAGGCTGTCGATTTGCGCATAGATGCCGGCGGCCTTGGCACCATAGACGATCTCGCCGGTCGAGAAGATGCGCGGCGCGAGCAATGTGCCGGCCTGCTGGCGTTCAGACGCGGTGAAGATCTCGCTCGCCTGGCTCGACGGGTCGTGGATCGTCGTGGTGCCCATCGCCAGGTTCTGGACCGCCGACCAATTCTGCTGGGGCACGACTTCGTCGTCGCCCTGCGGCCCATGGGCGTGGGCGTCGACAAGGCCGGGGATGATCGTCTTCCCGGCGACATCGATCGTCTTCGCGCCCGCCGGGATCGGGGTCGAGGCGCGCGGGCCGATCGCGGCGATGCGGTCGCCGCTTACGACGATCACGCCGTCGTCGATGATTCCGCCGGTGTCGTTCGCCATCGTCACGATCCGCGCACCGGTCAGGGCGTAGGTGCCGCGTGGCTTGTCCGCTTTAACGGGCATCGACAGCGATACGCCGGTCGTCGGCGGGACGAACTTCGGCGACGTGTCGTCCGCCGGCATTGTGCGGAACAGTGACGGGGTCGTGGCGGTGTAGAGCGTGGGGCCAAGCGACCAGTAGAGTTTCGAACCATCGGTCGACCAGTGGATATATTCGGCGCCGCCTGCACTCGCCCGGGTAACGGGCAGGGCCTTGGCATCCATGTCGGCCGGCGAATCCTGCACGCCCGGCATCAGCGGGGTGACGAACGCGGCGTAGTTCTGGCGGAAGGCGACGTAGTCGCCGGTCGGCGACACGGCATAGTCGGTGGCGAGTTCACCCGATGCGTGGACGCGCCGGGCGCCCCCCGTCAGGTCGGTGGAGATCAGCTGCTGCTTGCCGCTTGCCCTGCCGATCATGAACACGCGGTCGTTGTCGGGACCGAATTGCGGGGCGGCCATGCCCTTGGCGATCCGCACCGGCGCGCCGCCCGTGGTTGCGACGCGATAGACGCCGGGGTTCTCCGACCATTCGGGCGACGTGACGCTGCCGCCTTCGCCTTTCTCGAACACGATCGTCTTGCCATCGGGGGAGAATTTGGGCCGCGCGTAGTGCCCTGGCTGCGTCGTCACGTCGCGCGCGGCACCGCCGGTGGCAGCGATGGTGCGGATGCGGCCAAGCCCCGCGTCGGTCCAGCCGACGAAGGCGATCGTCCGCCCGTCACGCGACCAGGTCGGGAAGAGTTCGAGGTCGGGCGCGCTGCCGCTGGTCAGGCGCTTGGCCGTGCCGCCTGCGGTCGGCTTGACCCACAGTTTGCCCAGCGTCTCGAAGACGACGCTGCGCCCATCGGGCGAGACGGCGGCGAAGCGTGGCATTTTCGTCTCGAACGTCGCCGGCGCGACCGGGATCTGCGGGTGCGGGGCGGCGATGACGCCGCGCGTGTCGTTCACGCGGAAGGGGATGACGGCAGCGCCCGTACCGTCCGAATTGATGCGCCGGATCTTGCCGCCAGCCCAGAACACCAGCGACTTGCTGTCGGGCGTCCACGCCATGTTCGGGTACACGCCCGTCACAGCCCAGGTTTCCTGCACGTCCTGATCGAGCGCATCGTAGACCTTGCGCTCGGCGCCGGACTCCAGGTCCTTCACATACAGCTTGGAACGGGTCCGCTCCCGGCGGACGAAGGCGATCTGCTTACCGTCGGGCGACGGCGTCGGGCGGACCGACCCGCCCGCACCGGACACGGCGGTCGACACCTCGCCGGTCGCGATCTCGTAGCGTTCGATGTTGAACAGGTCGGTATTCGAATTCTGCGCATATTCGAAGATCGGACCCGGCGTGATGTTGCGGGTGTAGTAGATCGCTTTGCCATCGGGGGCATAGATCGGCTCGCCCAGTTCCTTCTGGAGCTGTTCGCTCGCGCGCTTGACCAGCTGGACGCCGGCGCCGCCCGAGACGTGGTACAGCCACACCTCGCCGGTGCCGAGCGAGCGGCCGGTCGTGAAATGCTTCTTGGCGACGATGAACCTGCCGTCCGGGCTCCAGCTCGGCTGATTGGTCAGGCGGAACGTCTCCTTCGTCACCTGCCGCTTGTCGCTACCGTCGACGTTCATCACCCAGATATTGTCGCCACCGCCGCGGTCGGAGGTGAAGGCGATGCGCCGGCCATCGGGGGAAAAGCGCGGGTGGACTTCCCACGCCAGCCCTTCCGCGATGCGGGTCGGCGTGCCGCCGGCTATACCCATCGTGTAGATGTCGCCGAGCAGCGTGAAGGCGATCGTGCGGCCGTCGGGCGACACGTCGATGTCCATCCAGCTGCCTTCGTCGACGTTGATCGGCACCTGGCGAATGGTCGCGCCGGGGGGATTGTTGACGTCCCACTTCGCCGGCTTCGTCGGCAGCGCGGGTGCCGCCGGCTGCGACTGGGCGACGACCGGCGCGGCCTGGGGCGAGGGGAGCGGCTGCGGCGTCGGCAGCGGGTCGCGGGCCTTGTCCTCGGGCGCCTTGGTCTGTTCGACCGGCTTGTCCTGCCCGCTCGGCGGCACTTGCGCGGAAATCGCTCCGGCAGCGAACAGGTTGGCGAGAACGGTCGCGACACTATGCTTCATTTCGGCAGGCCCCTCTTTTTTGCCGCAGCTTAGGCGGCCGCCGGTCGCACCGCAATCGGCGGTACGACAGGAACAGTCGATCGCAAGATAGCGAAAAAATTACGCTACGGCTGGGAGGATCGGGTCCGACGGCGTCGTCAAGACTATCGACGCCAAGCGGGTGACTATTGGTGTCGATCGGTATTCTCGAAATACCGATGCCGCGTTTCCCTTAAGCGGCGTGGCGGGCGATTGACCGGATAATCGATAGCTTCCTATCGTTGATCCGGGCATGATCAGCCTTCCGTGCCGCGAGTAATGACCTGGACCATGACCGAGACCGACGATCACGCCGACGCCATGCCGCTGGAGTTCATTCGCGAATGCATCCTGTTGGGACGCCGCTGGCGCGCCAAGGTTGACGAGCAGCTGAAGGATCACGGCCTGACCGCCGCCCGACTGACCGTGCTCTATTGGGTCAATGAAATGCCCGAGGGTACCAGCCAGCGCGAACTGGCCGAGATCGTCGGGATTGAGGGGCCGACGCTGGTGCGCCAGCTGCATGCGCTGGAGGCGCAGGGATTGCTGGAGCGCGTACCGCTGGCGACCGACCGTCGCGCGAAATGCATCCGGCTGACGCCGGAAGGGCTGAAGAAGCTGGAAGGCGTCAATCGCTACTCGATCGACATGAGCCGGCAATTCTTCCCCAAACTCGAACGCCGCCGCCTGCCCAGTGCGATCCGGCTGGCGAAGCAGGCGCGCGAAGCGATTCCGTGAGTCTCTGACGTCCACGCGCGCAGGCAACAGTTCAGGCCAACGGGTGGCTGTTGCCCTGCTGGAGCCTATTGTCCCCGTCTGCGCGAGAGCCTCTAGGAAACTTCGCTGCCGTGTTTTTCGTCATTCCGGCGACAGCCGGAATCCAGGGTTTCTCTGCCCGGACTTTGGTCCGCTTCGTCCTGGATCCTGACTTTCTTCAGGATGACAGATTCGAACCGCGGCAACTCCTTCTGTCGCGATATCGCAGCGTGGGAGTGCCGTTAAGATTTTGCCGCATGGTCTGGGTTGGCGATCAGCCCAGACGACATGGTCGTTCGTTCAGCGGACCCGCGGGCCGCCATAGGGCAGCGGGGGCGGAGGGCGGCGGTCGCGGCGGGGCATCTGGGCCTGATAGGCATGGCCGCAATGCGCCACGCAATAGGGGAAGCCCGGATTCACCTTGTCGCCGCAGAAGTGGAAATCGGGTTCGCCGGGGTGCCCCAACGGCCATTTGCAGATGCGGTCGTTGAGATCGAGCAGGCTGGTCTTGCCGGCGATCGCTTCGCTCGGCTTGGCCGGCACCAGGCGGCGCGGCGGAGCGGGCGCGATCGGCGGCGCCTGTTCGCCGGGGTTCTGACGCACGAAGCCGCCAGGACCGACCGAGCGCAGCACCGGAGCGTCGGCGGCCGGACGCGGGACGGCAGGAGAGGCGGCGACCGCGTCGTCCTGATCCTCGTCCTCGTCCTCGTCATCCTCCGCCTCGTCGCTCAGATCGAACGGCGCTTCCGGTTCGGGTTCGGGCGTCGGGACGGGCTTGGGTGCCGGCGGCTCGGGCGGCGGGGCGGCCGCGACGACTGGAGCGGGCTTGGCCTCTGCCTCGACCTTCGCCGCAGCGGGCTCGTTGGGCTTGACCGGCGACGGGCGCGACTGGAGACCCAGGCGGTGCGCCTTGCCGATCACGGCATTGCGGCTGACTCCACCCAGCGCCTCGGCGATCTGGCTGGCGGTCTGGCCGCCTTCCCACATCGTCTTCAGCGTCTCGATCCGCTCTTCGGTCCAGCTCATGCGTCTACGTCCATACTCTGCTTGCGGGGGCGGGCCTGCTCGATTACGCGCCATGCGCGATGACCGACCAGCCTTCGTCCCTCGCCCAAAATCAGATGCCGGCCCCCGGCGTTCCGACGATTCGCAACGTCAATTGGGGCGGCTTGAAGACCCTCTATGTGAAGGAGGTGCGCCGTTTCTTCAAGGTGCAGCTCCAGACGATCTGGGCGCCGGCCATGTCGCAGCTGCTGCTGATGGTGGTTTTCACGACCGCTTTGGGTGGTCGGGGCAGCGTTTCGGTCGGTGGCGCGAGCATCGCGTTCGCCGCGTTCATCGCGCCGGGCCTGATCGTGATGGGCATGCTCAACAATGCCTTCGCCAACTCCAGCTTCTCGCTGCTGGTCGGCAAGATCCAGGGGACGATCGTAGATTATCTGATGCCGCCGCTGTCCACCGCCGAGCTGCTGGCGGCGCTGGTCGGAGGCGCGGTGACTCGGGCGTTCTGCGTCGGCTTCGCCGTCTGGCTCGCGATGTTGCTTTTCCTAGGTAGCGCGGCGATCCCTGCGAATCCGCTGGTCGCGATCCTGTTCGGTCTGCTCGGCTCAGCGCTGCTCGCCTTCCTGGGCGTGCTGACGTCGATCTGGGGCGAGAAGTTCGACCATGCCGCCGCCGTCACCAACTTCGTCATCGCGCCGCTGACCCTGTTGTCGGGCACCTTCTACTCGGTCGACCGGCTGGCGCCCGCGTTCCAGGCGGTGAGCCACGCGAACCCCTTCTTCTATATCATTTCAGGGTTTCGCTACGGCTTCCTGGAGGTAAGCGACGGCTATCTGCCGGTGTGGGGCGGGGCGTTGATCGTGCTGGCGCTCGACATCGTGCTCGGCGTACTCTGCTATGCGCTGCTCAAAAGCGGGTGGAAGCTCAAGAATTGACGCGAGCCCGCGCCTCTCGATAAAAGCACGCTCCGGCGGCCCAGCACGGGCCGCCGTTTTGTTTTCAAAGGAGTCGTACAGTGACCATCACCCCCCTCATGCCCGTCTATCCCCGGTGCGGGGTACGGCCGGTGCGAGGCGAGGGCGTGTACCTGTACGGCGAGCGAGGCGAGCAGTATCTCGACTTCGCGGCCGGCATCGCGGTCAATGCGCTGGGCCACGGCCATCCGCATCTGACCAAGGCGATCGCCGAACAGGCCGCGACGCTGATGCATGTGTCGAACCTGTACGGCAGCCCGCAGGGCGAGGCGCTGGCGCAGCGGATCGTTGACAATTGCTTTGCCGACACGGTGTTCTTCACCAATTCGGGCGCCGAGGCGATCGAATGCGCGATTAAGACCGCGCGCCGCTATCATTATGTCGGCGATACCCCGCAGCGCACGAAGATCATTACCTTTCACAACGCCTTCCACGGGCGGACGATGGGGGCGATCTCGGCCACAAACCAGGACAAGATGCGCAACGGCTTCGAGCCGCTGCTGCCGGGCTTCGCCTATGCGCCGTTCAACGATCTGGAGGCGGCGCTCGCGCTGATCGACGACCAGACCGCGGGCTTCATGGTCGAGACGGTGCAGGGCGAAGGCGGCATGACCGCGGGCACGCCGGAGTTCATCCAGGGCCTGCGCAAGGCGTGCGACGAGCATGGCCTGCTGCTGATCCTGGACGAAATCCAGTGCGGCTATGGCCGGACCGGCAAGTTCTTCGCCTACGAGCATTACGGCATCACGCCCGACATCATGACGGTGGCGAAGGGCATCGGCGGCGGTTTCCCGCTCGGCGCGTGCCTGGCGACTGAGGAAGCGGCGCGCGGGATGGTGATCGGCACCCATGGCTCGACCTATGGCGGCAACCCGCTGGCGATGGCGGCGGGTCAGGCGATTCTGGACGTGATGCTGGAGCCCGGCTTCTTCGACCATGTCGCGGCGATGGGCGACCGCCTGCGCGGCGCGTTCGAGCAGATGATCCCGAACCACGACGACCTGTTCGAGGAAATTCGTGGGAAAGGTCTGATGCTCGGCATCAAGATGAAGGAGCCGGCGGTCGCCCGCGACTTCGTGGCGCACCTGCGCGACAACCACGGGCTGCTGACGGTCGCCGCGGGCGAGAATGTATTCCGCGTGCTGCCGCCGCTGGTGATCGACGAAAGCCACATCGCGGAGTGCGTCGAGCGGCTGAGCGCCGGTGCGCGCAGCTTCGCGCTGCCGATGGATGATTGACGTGTCGTATTCCTCCCCGAGCTTGTCTCGGGGAGGGGGACCGCGACCGCAGGCCGTGGTGGAGGGGCAGGCCGGGACTTCGGAGGTGCTAGAATGCCCCTCCACCATCGCTGACGCGATGGTCCCCCTCCCCGAGACGAGCTCGGGGAGGAATTGAATGACCATCCGCCATTTCCGTGACCTGTCCGATGCCGGAGCCGATGGCATCGCCGCGATCCTCGACGATGCGCTAACCCGCAAGCGCGCCCGCGCGCACCTGCCGAAGGGCGCGCCGGACCCCGACGCGCCACTCGCCGGGCATACGCTCGCGATGGTGTTCGAGAAATCCTCCACCCGCACCCGCGTGTCGTTCGACATGGCGATGCGCCAGCTGGGCGGCTCCGCGCTGATCCTCGACAGCGGCACCAGCCAGCTCGGGCGCGGCGAGACGGTGGCCGATACCGCGCGCGTGCTGTCGGGCTTCTGCGACGCGATCATGGTCCGCACCGACGATCATGCGAAGCTCGACGAGATGGTCGAATACGCGACGGTTCCGGTCATCAACGGCCTGACGGACGCCTCCCACCCCTGCCAGATCGTCGCCGACCTGCTGGCCGTAGTCGAGGAGGGCAAGTCACTGCCCGGTCTCAAATGGGCGTGGCTGGGCGACGGCAACAACGTGCTGCATTCGATCATCGAGGCGGCGGGGCTGTTCAAGTTCAGCGTGATGGCCGGCTGTCCTGAGGGCTACGACCCCGATCCGCGCTGGGCGGCGGCGGCGAATGCGCTGCTGGAAGGTACGAACGCCCGCGTCGACATCGACCGCGACCCGCACCGGGTGATCGCCGGCGCCGATGTCGTCGTCACCGACACCTGGATCTCGATGGGTCAGGCCCATGCCGAGGAAAAGCTGGCGGCGATGATGCCCTATCAGGTGACCGAGGCGCTGATGGCCGAGGCCGACGGACAAGCTATCTTCCTCCACTGCCTGCCCGCGCATCGCGAGGAAGAGGTGGTGACTGCGGTGATCGACGGCCCGCAATCGCGCATCTGGCGCGAGGCGGAGAACCGGCTGCATGCGCAGAAGTCGATCATCCGGTGGTGTTTCGGGCAGATCGGGTGAGTTGAAGCCGCCAAACCCAACACTTACCTTCGTCATTCCCGCAAAGGCGGGAATCGATAGTCGCTGAACGCGCGGCTCCTGCCGATAGTGCAGCCAGAATTGACCCCCGCCTGCGCGGGGGTGACGAGGATTGTGTGATGACCGACAGCCCCAACCTCCCCGACGTCGACCGCGTGGTCGGTTTCACCATCCCCGGCCGCCATGCGCGTGGGCGGATCGTGCGGGTGGGGCCGGTGCTCGACACCATCCTGGCCGCCCACGCCTATCCGCCACCGATCGAGGCGCTGCTGGCCGAGGCGCTGACGCTGACCGCGTTGCTCGGCAGCCTGCTGAAGGACGCCGCCGGCCAGCTGACGCTCCAGGCGCAGACGAGCGGCGGGATCGTGTCGTTGCTGGTGTGCGATTATCGTGGCGGCGAACTGCGCGGCTATGTTCAGTTTGATGGCGATCGGCTGACCGAGCTGGGCGAGCAGCCCTCGCTTTTCGCGCTGTTCGGGACCGGGCATCTGGCGATCACCTTCGACCAGGCGACGACTGGCGAGCGGTATCAGGGCATCGTGCCCCTCGACGGCAATTCGCTGGCCGAGGCGGCGGAAAGCTATTTCCTCCAGTCCGAACAGATCCCCAGCCTCATCCGTCTCGGGACGCTGCACACCGCGGACGACCAGTGTCGCGCGGGCGGGCTGTTCCTCCAGCATCTGCCGGAGGGCGAGGACGGGCGCGAGCGGCTGCACGTCCGGCTCGATCATCCGGAATGGGAACATGTCGCCGCGCTCGGCAGCACGATGGGCGCGGACGAACTGGCCGATGGGGCGATCCCGCTCGAATCGCTCGTCTGGCGGCTGTTTAACGAGGAAGAGGAGGTGCGCGTCGGTGACTCGGTGACGCTTGCTAAAGGGTGTCGGTGTGACGTGACCTATATCTCCGAGGTGCTGGCGAAGTTCGCGCCCGAGGATCGGGCGGAAATGGCGGACGAGAACGGCGTGATCTCGGTCGATTGTGCGTTCTGCGCGACGAAGTTTCCAGTCCGGCTCGATCATATTGCAGCCTGAGCAATTGACTCGGGAAGGGCGCGCGGCCAAGGCTCGTCTCCGTCGAGGGCCGGGGTAACCGGCTCGCGGTACGCGCGGGAGAGAAGCCCCTTTCGAGGGGTTCGCCGAAGGAGCAACCGCCCCGGAATCTCTCAGGCACCAGGGACCGCGCGTGGCCCGACACTCTGGAAAGCGCGTCCGGTAACTGGCGCCACCGAAGGGGTAAGCCGCGCATAACTGCGCTGCGAAAGCTCTCAGGTTTCCGTGACAGAGGGGGCGATGGACCTGGCCGCGGCAATGGCGGGTTCGTCGTGACTCCTCTGCGCGCGAGACTTGTCTGATGAGCGACATCGTGATCACCCCGCCGGATGAGGCGCTCCCGACCACCGAGCTACCGCCCGAGACGCTGACCCTGCCGCTCGACGCCTGGCACCGCGCGAAGGGCGGCCGGATGGTCGAGTTCGCCGGATACTGGATGCCTGTCCAGTACGAAGGCATCATGGCCGAGCATCTGTGGGTCCGCGAGAGTGCCGGCCTGTTCGACGTCAGCCATATGGGCCAGCTGATGGTGTCGGGCGAGGGTGCGAACGCGGCGCTCGAAGCGCTGATGCCGGGCGATTTCGCGGCGCTGAAGGATGCACGCATCCGCTATTCGCTGCTGCTCGACGAGAATGGCGGCATCCTCGACGACCTGATGGTGACGCGGCTGGGTCCGGACGACTTCTACGTCGTCGTCAACGGCGCGACCAAGTGGGACGATATCGGCCATCTGCGTGAGCATCTGGCCGACGATATCGTGCTGAACCATCTCGACGAGCACGCCCTGTTGGCGCTGCAGGGGCCGAAGGCGGTCGATGCGTTGGCGCGGGTCGTGCCGGGTGTCGAGGCGCTGGGGTTCATGCAGGGCGGGTCGTTCGACTGGCAGGGCGTGACGCTGGGCATCAGCCGCTCGGGCTACACGGGCGAGGACGGGTTCGAGATTTCGCTGCCGGGCGAACATGCCGTGGCACTGGCCGATGCGCTGGCGGCGCAGGCGGAGGTGAAGCCGATCGGCCTTGGCGCGCGCGACTCGCTGCGGCTGGAGGCGGGGCTGCCGCTCTACGGCCACGACCTCGACCCCGAGACGACGCCGGTGATGGCCGACCTGGGCTTCGCGCTGTCGAAGCGTCGCCGCGAAGAGGGCGGCTTTCCCGGCCACGGGCGCATCATGGCCGAGCGTGACGGCAGCCTGACCATCAAGCGCGTTGGCCTGATCGTCGACGGCCGCCAGCCGGTCCGCGAAGGCGCGACCGTCGTTGACGCCAACGGCACCGACATCGGCAAGGTCACCAGCGGTGGCTTCGCCCCCAGCGTCGGCGCGCCGATCGCGATGGCCTATGTGCCCGTCGCGCTGGCCGAGCCTGGCACCAAAGTCACGCTTGCCCAGCGCGGCAAGCACCACACGGCAACGGTCACCCCGATGCCCTTCGTCCCCCATCGTTACGTTCGCCAGGGAGCTGCGAAATGAGCCGCTATTTCACCGAAGACCATGAATGGATCGACGTCGACGGCCAGGTCGGCACGGTCGGCATCACCGACTATGCGCAAGGCCAGCTGGGCGACATCGTGTTCGTCGAAGTGCCCGACGAAGGCCGTCAGCTCGCAAAGGGTGGCGACGCCGCGGTGGTCGAAAGCGTCAAGGCCGCGTCGGACGTCTATGCGCCGGTCGGCGGCACCGTGCTGGAGGGCAACCCCGCGCTCGCCGATCAGCCGGACCTGGTGAACACCGATCCGGAAGGCGAAGGCTGGTTCTTCAAGGTCACGCTCGCCGACGAGGGCGAGCTCGACGGCCTGATGGATGAAGACGCGTACAAGGCGTTCGTCGCGAAGCTCTAAGCGAAGGCGGGGTGTCCTAACCCCGTTCGGGCTGAGCCTGTCGAAGCCCTGTCCTTTCTTCCACGCAGAAGAAGGGCAGCCCTCCGACAAGCTCAGCCCGAACGGGGAGGGGGCGTGGCCCAGAGTCGACAGGAAATTTGATGCGCTACCTACCCCTCACTTCCGACGACCGGCAGGCGATGCTCTCCGTCATCGGCGCGAAATCGATCGACGACCTCTTCGCCGACGTGCCGAAGGCCGCGCGCCTTTCCGGCCCGATCGAGGGGCTGCCGAACCACGCCAGCGAGCTTGCCGTGGAGCGCCACATGGCCGCTCTGGCGCGCAAGAACACGGTGGCGGGCGACGTCCCCTTCTTCCTCGGCTGCGGCGCGTACCGCCACCATGTGCCGGCGAGCGTCGACCATCTGATTCAGCGCGGCGAGTTCCTGACCGCCTACACGCCCTATCAGCCGGAAATCGCGCAGGGCACGCTGCAGATGCTGTTCGAGTTCCAGACGCAGGTCGCGCGCCTGCTCGGGACCGACGTGGCGAACGCATCGATGTACGACGGCTCGACCGCCTGCTGGGAAGCGGTGACGATGGCCCGCCGCGTGACGCGCAAGGCCAAGGCGATCCTGTCGAGCGGCCTGCACCCGCATTACGTCTCGGTCGCGAAGACGATGGCGAAGTACACCGGCGACGTGCTCGAAACGTCGCTGCCGACGCTGGGCGCGGACACCGATATCGACGCGCTGATCGGGTCGATCGACGACGATACGTCGTGCGTCGTCGTCCAGTACCCGGACATCCTCGGCCGCATCGCCGACCTGAAGCCGCTGGCCGATGCGTGCCACGCGAAGAAGGCGCTGCTGATCGCCGTCGTGACCGAGCCGGTTGCCCTCGGCGCGATCAAATCGCCGGGTGAGATGGATGCCGACATTGTCGTCGGCGAAGGCCAGTCGCTCGGCGTCGGCCTCCAGTTCGGTGGCCCGTACGTGGGCCTGTTCGGCTGCAAGGAGAAATACGTCCGCCAGATGCCGGGGCGCCTCTGCGGCGAGACGGTCGATGCCGACGGCAAGCGCGGCTTCGTGCTGACGCTGTCGACCCGCGAGCAGCATATCCGCCGCGAGAAGGCGACGTCGAACATCTGCACCAACTCGGGGCTCTGCGCGCTGGCCTTCTCGATCCACATGACCCTGCTGGGCGAAGCGGGCCTGCGTCGTCTGGCCGCGCTGAACCACGCCGGGGCCTGCCGGGCGGCGGACCGGCTGTCGAAGGTACCGGGGGTCGAACTGGTGACGCCGACCTTCTTCAACGAATTCACGCTGAAGCTGCCGAAGGAGGCGCGCCCCATCGTCCGTGAACTCGCCGACCGGGGCATCCTGGCCGGCGTGTCGCTCGGCCGGCTGTATCCGGGCGAGGGCGATCTTGAGAAGGGCCTGGTCGTCGCGGTGACCGAGACGACCACCGCAGAGGACGTCGAGGCGCTGGCGACCGCGCTTGAGGAGGTGCTGGCGTGACCTTCGCTATCCCAGAAGAAGTGCGGTGCTTCGACAAGCTCAGCACGAACGGGGAGGGGACAGCCCTTTCCCCGAATCCGTTCGCTCTGAGCTTGTCGAAGGGCCGTTCTTCTCTTTCTCCGAAGTTTGAGGTGTTGGCATGACCATCAACCAGAGCGGCTGGCGCCCCGAAATGACCCCCGGCGCCGGCGACGCCCCCGCGACCTTCACCGGTAACCGTGCGCTGATGCTGGAGGAGCCGACGATCTTCGAGATCGGATCGACCGACACCACCGGCGTCGACTTCGCCGACGGCGATGTGGCAGGCTCGCGCCTCGGCGACCTGACCCGCAAGAGTGCGATCGGCCTGCCGGGCCTGTCGGAGCCGGAGACGGTCCGCCACTACACCCGTCTCAGCCGTCAGAACTATGCGATCGACCTAGGGCTCTTCCCGCTCGGCAGCTGCACCATGAAGCACAACCCGCGCCTGAACGAACGCGTCGCGCGGATGCCCGGTTTCGCCGACGTCCACCCGCTCCAGCCAGTTGACACCGTGCAGGGCGCGCTCGGCGTCATCAACGAACTGGCGATGTGGCTCATCAAGCTGACCGGCATGCACGGCGTCGCAATGAGCCCGAAGGCCGGCGCGCATGGCGAGCTGTGCGGCATCCTGTGCATCAAGGCCGCACTCGAAGCCCGCGGCGAGGGGCATCGCAAGGTCATCCTGGTGCCGGAGTCGGCGCACGGCACGAACCCGGCGACGGCCGCCTTCGCGGGTTTCGCGGTCGAGGACATTCCTGCGACCGCCGAAGGCCGAGTCGACACCGCTGCGCTGAAGGCTCGCCTCGGCCCGGACGTCGCAGCCGTGATGATCACCAACCCGAACACCTGCGGGCTGTTTGAGCGTGACCTGAAGGAGATCAGCGACGCGGTCCATGCGGCCGGCGGCTACGTCTATTGCGACGGTGCGAACTTCAACGCGATCGTCGGGCGCGTGCGGCCGGGCGACCTCGGCGTCGATGCCATGCACATCAACCTGCACAAGACCTTCTCGACCCCGCACGGCGGCGGCGGGCCGGGCTCGGGGCCGGTCGTGCTGTCGGAGGCGCTTGCGCCTTACGGCCCGCTGCCCTACACGGCGCGGACCGCGGACGGCTATGTCCACCTGATCGAGGAAGAGCGCGCCGAGGAATTCTCGAACGAGCATTTCGGCGGCAAGCTCGACAGCTTCGGCCGCATGGTCGCCTTCCACGGCCAGATGGGTATGTTCACCCGCGCGCTGACCTACATCCTCAGCCACGGCGCGGATGGACTGAAGCAGGTTGCCGAGGATGCGGTGCTCAACGCCAACTATGTCCTGCGCAGCCTGGAGAACACACTCGACGCGCCGTTCGCGGGTTCGGGGCCGTGCATGCACGAGGCGATCTTCTCCGACGCCGGGCTGCCGCAGGGTTTCTCGACGCTCGACATCGCCAAGGGACTGATCGACGAGGGCTATCACCCGATGACGGTCTACTTCCCGCTGGTCGTCCACGGCGCGATGTTGGTCGAGCCGACCGAGACCGAATCGAAGGCAGCGCTCGACCAGTTCATCGGCGCGCTGCGGAGCGTGGCGGAACGGGCCAAGGCGGGCGATCCGGCGCTGAAGAGCGCCCCGCACTACGCCCCGCGCCGGCGGCTCGACGAGACGCTGGCCGCGCGGAAACCCGTGCTGGTGTGGAAGGATGCGCCAGTCGCGGAGGCGGCGGAGTAGCTTCCCGCCCGTCCCCCAAACCCGTTCGTGCTGAGCTTGTCGAAGCACTGCCCTTTCTTCGTGCCGCAAAGACTGTTGCTCGAAGGAAGGACAGCACTTCGACAAGCTCAGTGCGAACGGGGTGGGGGAGCTCGTCCCTCGACTTCGTTCATCGCGAGCGGATAGAAGGGGCGGATGCAACCCACCGGCCCGAACATCTGGATCAGCTACGGCATCACGGCGATCATCATCGCCGTCGTCCTGGCGATCCGCTGGAAGCGGATGAGCAAGGTCCGCCCGCTCAAGCTGGAGCATCTCTGGATTTT
Organism: Sphingomonas floccifaciens; assembly: GCF_042681125.1. NCBI lineage: Bacteria > Pseudomonadati > Pseudomonadota > Alphaproteobacteria > Sphingomonadales > Sphingomonadaceae > Sphingomonas > Sphingomonas floccifaciens. The sequence continues at coordinate 962,215 of NZ_JBHUFC010000003.1, forward strand.
CCCGGCGCTATACGGTGCGCTCGCGGTCTATATGTACGTGACCCACCCGCCGCAGGGCTGGGCCTGGGCGTTCTGTTTCGTCGCCCTCCTGCTCGGCGCCGCGCTCGGTTGGCAGCGCGGCAAGTTCATGCGGATCACGGTCGACCCTGAAACCCACACGCTCAACCAGTCGTCGAGCCCCGCCGCGGTCCTGTTCATCGTCGCGCTGATCCTGGCACGCAACGCCGGCCGCGCGGCGCTGGCGAGCGGCGGCGGCTCTGCGATGCTGCACCTGAACGCGATTGCCGTCACCGACATGCTGATTGCCTTCGGGCTTGGCCTGTTCGCGGTCCAGCGGCTGGAGATGTATCTGCGCGGCCGACGTTTGCTCGACGAGGCGCGCCGGCTCAGTCGCTGACCGCGGGCGCCGAACGCGCGATGCCGCGCGCCAGCCTTTGCTCGCGCCAGACGATGTACAGCCCCGACGCGACGATCAGCGGCGCGCCGATCCACGTCCACGCGTCCGGCAGCACGCCGAACAGCGCCCAGCCGTAGAGCGTCGCCCAGATCAGCCCCGAATAGTCCATCGGCACCACCACCGACACCGGCGCCAGCGTGATCGCGGTCGTCATCGTCAACTGCCCGATCGCCCCGACCAATCCGATGCACACCAGCATCGCCCACGTACCCGCGTCATGCGTGCCGAGCGTCCACAGGAACGCCGGGAACAGCGGCACCATCGACAGCACGGAGAAATAGAAAACGATCGTCGCCGGCGGCTCGCTGGTGCCCATGCGGCGGATCAGAATCGACACGGCGGCGCTGAGCGATGCGGCGAGCAGTCCGGTGACCGCGCCTTGCCACGGGATCAGCCCGCTGCCCGGCTGGGCGACGACCAGCACGCCGACGAATCCTAGCACGACCGCGCTCCAGCGATGAATGCCGGTCTTCTCGCGCAATAACACCGCGCCCAGGATGGTGGCGAAGATCGGCACGGTGAACTGGAGCGTGGTCGCTTCGGCAAGCGGCAGCAGCAGCAAGGTCGAAAACATGAAGGTCATGCTGCTCAGCCCGACGGCACAGCGCACCGCATGCGCCGACAGCCGCTCCGTCCTGAGCGACGCCAGCCCCGGCCCCAGCGCGACCCAGGCGACGACGACCGGGATCGACCCCGCCTGGCGGAAGAACAGCAGCTCGACCAACCCCGCCCCGCGCGTCTCTGCGAGCTTGATGAGCGCCCCCATCGTCGCGAACGCCACCACCGACGCGAGGCGATAGCCGATGGCCGGCAGGATGCGGTCGGTGGCGGACATGGGGCTCGCCCTAGGGGACGTTGGCGCGGATGCGAAGGCAGGCGGAGAAAATTTCGCGTCTGTCCTGACCTGGGTTGGGATGAGGCATTTCGTCCAATTGCGGCCGGGACGCTGCGGCCTATCTGCCAGATATGTCCGACGAATCTTCGCAGCCCGCACCGGCGCCTGATGCCCAAGGCCGCTTCCGCTGGATCCTCCATTGCGGTTGGCGGGGCCTATGTCCGCGCTGCGGGCAGGGGCGGATGTTCCGGTCGTGGTTGCGGATCGTCGACCGGTGCGCGGTCTGCGATCTCGACTATCGCTTCGCTGCGCCTGATGATGGCCCGGCGTTCTTCTCGCTCTGCATCATTGCGCTGCCGCTGATCTTCCTGGTCGTGTGGATCGAGGTTGCGTTCGATCCGCCGGGGTGGGTGCACCTCGTCACGTCGCTGCCGGTGATGGTTGCGGGGACGCTGCTGCCGCTCAGGCCGATCAAGGGCTGGCTGGTCGCGTCTCAATTCGTCAACCGCGCGCAGGAGGCTGGGACGCAGGCGCTATGGTCCAAGCTGCACGGGACCGAGCGGGGGGATTTCGACCAGTAATTTCTGAGCCAACTACGGGGTCATCCCGGACTTGATCCGGGATCCAGAGTTACGGGTCACATCGCTTGCGGCCCTGGATCCCGGATCAAGTCCGGGATGACGAGGCTGTGATCAATGCTTGCGAACGAACTCCGCGCGCAGGACCAGGCCCTTGATGCCGTCGAACCGGCAGTCGATTTCCTGCGCGTCGCCGGTCAGGCGGATCGACTTGATGACGGTGCCCTTGCGAAGCGTCTGGCCGGCGCCCTTCACCTTCAGATCCTTGATCGTGATGACGCTGTCGCCATCAGTCAGCAGATTGCCCGCTGAGTCGCGGACTTCCACGACATCCGCGGCAGCGGCGCGGGCGGCGGCTTCGGCAGCGGGGAGCCATTCGCCGCTGGCTTCATCGAACACATAGTCTTCGGACATGGGCGCGCCTTAGCCGCCGCGCGCCCTGAACGCCAACGCGAGTCCGCCATTATGGGGGGTATGGCGCCGCCATAGTGACGTGCGCCCCGCGCCGCGCTATCGGCGCTTCCCATGATCAAGCACGCCCTTTCCGTCACGCGCGAAGCTGACTTCGCCGCCTGGTACCAGTCCGTCATTTCGGAGGCTGACCTGGCCGAGGAATCGGGCGTCCGCGGGTGCATGGTCATCCGGCCATGGGGCTATGGCATCTGGGAGCGCATCCAGCGCCTGCTCGACGATCGCATCAAGGCGACGGGGCATGAGAATTGCTATTTCCCGCTGTTCATCCCGCTCAGCTATTTCGAGAAGGAGGCCGAGCACGTCGACGGCTTCGCCAAGGAAATGGCGGTCGTCACGCACCACCGGCTGATCGCCGACGGCAACGGCGGGCTGACGCCTGACCCCAGCGCCAAGCTGGAGGAGCCGCTGGTCGTGCGCCCCACGTCGGAAACGGTGATCGGCACCGCCTTCGCGCGCTGGGTCCAGTCGTGGCGCGACCTGCCGGTGCTGATCAACCAGTGGGCGAACGTCGTCCGCTGGGAAATGCGCACGCGGATGTTCCTGCGCACCGCCGAATTCCTGTGGCAGGAGGGGCACACCGCCCACGCCACCGCGGACGAGGCGCGCGAAGAGACGCTGAAGATGCTCGAAGTCTATCGCGAGTTCGCGCAAGGCTGCCTGGCGCTGCCGGTCGTTGCGGGCGAGAAGCCGGAGAACGAGCGCTTCCCCGGCGCGGTCGCGACCTACAGCATCGAAGCGATGATGCAGGACGGCAAGGCGCTGCAGGCGGGCACCAGCCACTTCCTCGGCACCAATTTCGCCCATGCCCAGAACATCCGTTTCCAGAATGCCGAAGGCGAGCTCGACTATGCCAACACCACCAGTTGGGGCGTGTCGACGCGGATGATCGGCGGGGTCATCATGACCCACGGCGACGACGATGGCCTGCGTGTGCCGCCGCGGATCGCGCCGTGGCAGGTGGTGATCGTGCCGATGCTGCGCGACAATGACGAGGACGCGGCGATCGTCGATTACTGCAAGGCGTTGCAGGCCGATCTGGCGAAGCAGATGGCGCTGGGCGAACCGATCCGCGCGCTGCTCGACCTGAAGCCCGCCAAGGCCGCGACCAAGCGCTGGGGCTGGGTGAAGAAGGGCGCGCCGATCGTGATTGAGGTCGGCGGGCGCGACGTCGCCGGCGGCAACGTGTCGGTCATCCGCCGCACCGCGCTGTACCGCGAGGACGGCAAGCTCAACTCGGCGATCCTGCCGCGCGATGCCTTCGTTGGCGAGGCGGCGGCGATGCTGGAGGCGATCCAGGGCGACCTGTTCGAACAGGCCGAGACGCGGATGAAGGCCGCGATCGCGCCGATCGACGATTGGGCAGACATCGAGCGGATGTTCGCCGAGACTGGCGGCCGCCCCGGCTGGGCCGACGTCCGCTGGTCGAAGCCGACCGGTGAGGCGCTGGAGAAGGTCGTCGAGCGGCTGAAGGCGCTGAAGCTGACCATCCGCAACGCGCCGCTGGGCCAGACCGGAACGGATACGGGCGCGTGCATCTTCACTGGCGAGCCGGCAGTGGAGCGGGTGCTGATCGGGCGGTCCTACTGATGGCGATCTGGCAGCGCCCGGTCGACCTGTCGCGCCTGACCGCGCTCGGTGCGGCGACGATGCCCGGGCATGTCGGAATCGAGTTCACCGGCGTGGGCGAAGACAGCCTGACCGCGCGGATGCCGGTCGATCATCGCACGCACCAGCCGTTCGGCCGGCTGCACGGCGGGGCTTCCGTGGTGCTGGCGGAGACGGTCGCGTCGGTCGGCGCGTGGCTCGCGGCGCCTGAGGGCAAGGCGGCGGTCGGGCTGGAGATCAACGCCAACCACATCCGCCCGGCGATGTCGGGTCATGTTCATGCGACCGCGACGGCGGAAGCGATCGGGCGGACGACTCAGGTGTGGACGATCCGCATCGTGGATGACGCCGACAAGCTGGTGTGCCTGTCGCGGATCACGATGGCGGTGATCGAGGCCTGACCTACACCCGTTCGCCCTGAGCTTGTCGAAGGGCTGCCCTTCTTCCTCGGGCGACAGGCTTTGCCGCTCAAAGAAAGGGCAGTGCTTCGACAAGCTCAGCACGAACGGTGTAGGGAGCGGCATGACGTCTCCACCAACCCAAACCTACGACGCCATCATCCTCGGCGGCGGCGCCGCGGGCCTCTTCGCCGCCGCCACCGCCGGCCAGCGTGGCCGCAAGGTGCTGGTCGTCGACCATGCCCCGCGGGTGGGGCAGAAGATCCTGATCTCCGGCGGCGGGCGGTGCAATTTCACCAACATCCACACCGCGCCCGACCGCTACATCAGCGCCAACCCGCATTTCGCCAAGTCGGCGCTCGGCCGCTACACCGCAGCCGACTTCCTCGAATTGATCGACGCCTACCGTATCGCCTGGCACGAGAAGACGCTGGGCCAGCTGTTCTGCGACGGATCGGCGGGGCAGATCGTCGACATGCTGCTCGACGAATGTGCGAAGGGAGATGTGGCGATCGCGACCGGGCATCCGGTGCGGGACGTCGGTCATGCCGATGGGCGCTTCTCCGTCACGTTCGGGAACCGAACCGCGTCGGCCCCGGCGCTCGTCATCGCCACCGGCGGACCGTCGATCCCCAAGCTCGGCGCGAGCGATTTCGCCTATGTCCTCGCCCGCCGCTTCGGACTGAAGGTGGTCGAGCCGCGTCCGGCGCTGGTGCCGCTGACGCTGGGCGGCGACGAGATGCTGTTTCGCGGTATCGCCGGCGTATCGACCGACGTCGTCGCCCGCGCGGGCAAGGCGGCGTTCCGCGAGGCGGCGCTGTTCACTCACCGGGGGCTGTCGGGGCCTGCGATCCTCCAGGCATCGTCCTATTGGCGGCTAGGGGAGGCGGTGGCGATCGACCTGTTGCCCGACCGCCCGGCGGGGTGGTTGCGGACGGCCAAGCGCGACCAGCCGCGGGTCGGCGTGAAGCGGGCTCTGGGCTTGCCCGAACGGCTGGCGGACGCGCTGGCCGAGCGGCTGGCGCTGGCGGGCGAACTGGCGAACATCCCCGACCGCGCGCTGGAGGCAGCGGAGCGGCAGCTGGCCGACTGGCGCTTCCATCCCAACGGGACGGAAGGGTTTGCAAAGGCCGAAGTCACGGTCGGCGGCATCGCGACCGACGGGCTGTCGCAGAAGACGATGGAGGCGAAAACGGTGCCGGGACTCTACGCGATCGGCGAAGCGGTCGACGTCACTGGGTGGCTCGGCGGGTATAATTTCCAATGGGCCTGGGCGAGCGGTCGGGCCTGTGGGGAGGCGATTTAGCCGTCCGTGCTCCCGCGCAGGCGGGAGCCCAGAGCCACAGGCGACGTCCTTTGAAACCCTGGGCTCCCGCCTGCGCAAGAGCGTGGTTAGCTAGGAAGCGCGTCCCGCCTTCTCCACCAACCCAGAAACCCCCTCGCGCCGCGCCAGCTCCGCGCGCACGTCGTCAAGACCGAGCCCCATGTGATGCAGCAGCACGGTCAGATGGAACATCAGGTCGGCCGCTTCCCCGACTAGCCCCGCACGGTCGTCGGCGATCGCGGCGATGACGGTTTCGACCGCTTCCTCGCCGACCTTCTGCGCGATCTTGGCGCGGCCCTTGGCGGCGAGAGACGCCACATAGCTGCTGCCGGGGTCGGCGCGCAGGCGATCGGCGATCGTGGCTTCGAGTTGGGCGAAGGCGTCCATGGGCGACCGCTTGGATTGGTCGAGTGGCGGCGTCAATCCCAGTCACCCCGCTCACCTATCGAGAGGGCGGCGCAGATCGCAGCGGTCACGGTCGGCATGACCTGTGACGAAGCGACATCGTTTGCGATGATTCGCCGCTAACGGGTTGGAAGAAAATGGGTGTCGGGCGACACGAACGCCATCACCGCCAGCGCCTGGCATGTGCGGATGGTGGCGTTCAATTGGTTGCTGTCCGATGGTCGCCCGACACTTGCCGTCATTATGCGCACGAAATGAACGTCGTGTTAAGCCCGAACCGGAACGCCGGCCGCGGCGAGGGCGCGATGGGCATCGGCGACGGTGGCTTCGCCGAAATGGAAGATCGACGCGGCGAGCACAGCCGACGCTTGGCCCTCGACGATTCCGGCAACCAGATGGTCGAGCGTGCCGACCCCGCCCGAAGCGACGACGGGCACGTCGACCTGGGTCGCGATGGTGCAAATCAGGTCGAGGTCATAGCCGTCCTTCGTCCCGTCGCGGTCCATCGACGTGACGAGCAATTCGCCCGCGCCGAGTCGCGCCAGATTCAATGCGTGGGCGACCGCGTCGATTCCGGTCGCGCGCCGTCCGCCGTGGGTGAAGACCTCCCAACGCCCGTCGACGCGGCGCGCGTCGACCGATGCGACGACGCACTGGCTGCCCATCCGCTCGGCGATGTCGGCGACCAGTTCGGGGCGGGCGACCGCGGCGGAATTGACCGCGACCTTGTCGGCTCCGGCAAGGAGCAGCGTCCGCGCATCCTCGACCGAACGCACCCCGCCGCCGACGGTCAGCGGCATGAAGCAGACTTCGGCGGTCCGGCGGACGACGTCGACGATGGTATCGCGGCCTTCGTGGGATGCGCCGATATCGAGGAAGCAGAGTTCGTCGGCGCCGGCCGCGTCATAGGCGCGCGCCTGTTCCACCGGGTCGCCGGCGTCGCGCAGATCGACGAAGTTGACGCCCTTCACGACGCGGCCGTTCGCCACGTCGAGGCAGGGGATGACGCGCGCGCGGACGGTCACTTCGTGCCCTCTCCCCTCTGGGGAGAGGGTTGGGAGAGGGGCGGGCTCTCAGCGAGACCGGCCGCTCGGTGAGACACCTGCCCCTCTCCCCGACCCTCTCCCCGAGGGGGAGAGGGAGTCTGGTTCGCCACCGCGATCGCTTGCGTCAAATCCAGCCGCCCATCATACAGCGCGCGGCCGGTGATGACCCCTTCGATCCCCGGCTGTCCCCTCAGCGCATGGATGTCGTCGATCCCCGCGACGCCGCCGCTGGCGATCACCGGGATCGCTACGTCGCGGGCAAGCGCGGTCGTCGCCTCGACATTGCACCCTTTCAGCAACCCATCGCGGCCGATGTCGGTGAACAGCAGCGCCGCGACGCCGGCGTCTTCGAACCGGCGGGCGAGGTCGGTGGCGGTGACGTCGGACACATCGGCCCAGCCTTCGGTCGCGACGAAGCCGTCGCGCGCGTCGACCGCCACAACGATGCGGCCGGGTAGCGCGCGGGCGGCGTCCTTCACCAGCTGCGGGTTGCGGAGAGCCGCGCTGCCGATGACGACGCGGGCGACGCCAATGTCCAGCCAGGCGTCGATGCTATCGCGCGTGCGGATACCGCCGCCAAGCTGCACCCGGCCGGGGAAAGCGGCGACGATGCCGCGCACCGCGTCGCCGTTGACCGATCCGCCGGCGAAGGCGCCGTCGAGGTCGACGACGTGGAGATGATCCGCGCCGACGGCCGCGAAGGCGCGGGCCTGGGCGGCGGGGTCGTCACCGTAGATCGTGGCGCGGTCCATGTCGCCTTCGGCGAGGCGCACGACCTGGCCCTGCTTGAGGTCGATGGCCGGGAAGATGATCATGGGACTTTCCTAAAAATCCTCCCCCAGCTTGTCTGGGGGAGGGGGACCGCCGACCGCAGGTCGGTGGTGGAGGGGCTTGGAGCGTACTTCGCCAGCCCCTCCACCACTCGGCTACGCCGAGCGGTCCCCCTCCCCGAGCAAGCTCGAGGAGGAATTGGAGCGGTCACGGCGTCCACGTCAGGAACCGCTCGATCAGCGCCAGCCCGTACGCCTGGCTCTTTTCCGGATGAAACTGCACACCCAGCAAATTGTCCCGCCCAATCGCCGCGGTCACGGTGCCGCCGTGCTCGGTCGTCGCGAGCACATTCTCACCGGCGAAGGCGAAGCTGTGCAGGAAATAGGCCTCGCCCGGCACGATCAGCGGATGGGGTGTGGTCGGACGCACATCGTTCCACCCCATGTGCGGCACGCGGACGCCCGGTGCAGGCGTCAGTGCGCGGACCTCCCCGGCGATCCAGCCAAGCCCGGCGTGCTCGCCCATCTCGTACCCGGTCGTCGCCATCAGCTGCATGCCGACGCAAACGCCCAGGAACGGTCGGGCGCGGGCGAATACGGCCTCTTCCATCGCCGCCACCATGTCGGGGATCGCCCGCAGGCCCGCCGCGCAGGCGCCGAACGCGCCGACGCCGGGCAGGACCACGCGGTCGGCCTTGCGCACCACGTCCGCGTCTGCCGTCACCGCAATGTCGCTCGCACCGGCGGCGAGCAGCGCGTTGTGGACCGACTTCAGATTGCCGGCGCCGTAATCGATCAGCGCGATCGTCACGACAGGGCGGTCGCGACCGCGTCGGTCGCCAGGCTGGCCGCCATTTCCGTCACCGCGAAGGTCGCGACGCCGGAGGTGACGAACGGGTCGCTTGCCGCCAGCGCCTCGACCTCGGCGCGGTGGCCGCGGAAGATCAGCACGCCGCCGGTCCGAGGTACCTGGCGCCCGGCCAGCAGCAGGACACCGGCGTCGATCCCGGCCTGCAACCAGGCGACATGGGCGGCCATCTGGGCATCGACCTCTTCGATCGGCGCGACATAGGTCAACGTGACGATCGATACCGGCGCGGCGTTGAGGCGGGCCATGTTACAGCGTCCCCTTCGTCGACGGAATCGCGTCCGCCTTGCGCGGATCGATCTCGATCGCGGTGCGCAGCGCCCTCGCAACGCCCTTGAACGCGGCTTCGGCGATGTGATGATTGTTCTCACCGTACAGCGTGTCGATGTGCAGCGTGAGTCCCGCGGTCTGCGCGAACGAATGGAAGAAATGCGCGAACATTTCCGTGTCCATCTCGCCCAGTCGCTTCTGGGTGAAGGGGAGGTTGCCGACGAACCAGGGGCGGCCCGAAATGTCGAGCGCCACGCGGGTCAGCGTCTCGTCCATCGGGGACAGCGCGTCACCGTAGCGACGGATGCCGCGCTTGTCGCCCAGCGCCTGGGCGATCGCCTGGCCCAGCGCAAGGCCGGTATCTTCGACGGTGTGATGCTCGTCGATATGCAGGTCGCCGACCGCCTTTACCTCGATGTCGATCAGTGAATGGCGCGAAAGCTGTTCGAGCATGTGATCGAAGAAGCCGACCCCGGTCGCGATCTGGTAGCGGCCGGTGCCGTCCAGGCCGACGGTCACATCGATCGAGGTCTCGCTGGTTTTGCGGGCGATGGTGGCGGTGCGCATGGGGCGAGCCAATAGCGCGGCGGGCGCGCCATGCAATCAATGTTGCTTTGTCGATGCCCAAGCTTGACCGACACGCCGATTGGCGTCAGCAAGGCGGGCATGACCACGGGTGTAGCCGATAGCCTGATTCCGTACGACGAGATCGTGCAGGAGGCGCTGCGCGCCGTCGTCGGCCGCGTGCTCGGCAGCATTGCCGAGTCGGGCGGGCTCCCCGGCGAGCATCACTTCTACATCACCTTCAAGACCCGCGCGCCGGGCGTCGACATTCCCAAGCGGCTGATAGAGCGTTTCCCGGACGAGATGACGATCGTCATCCAGCATCGTTTCTGGGATCTGACGGTGACCGACAAGGGCTTCTCCGTCGGCCTGTCGTTCAATCAGGTACCCTCGACCCTGGTCATCCCGTTCGCGGCGATTACCGGCTTCCACGATCCGGCAGTCAACTTCGAACTGCGCTTCCAGGCAAACGACGAGGGCGATGTCGAGCCGCACGAACCGGCGGACAATGACGAGCCGATCGCGAAGCCGGTCGAGGACGGGTCGAACGTCGTGGCGGTGGATTTCAAGCGAAAGAAGTAGGGAGCGAGGCGAGTAGCGAATGCTAATCGCCGGTCGCGCGACTGCGCGACGCGAACCGCCGGCCGGCGCGGCCATGCAGCGACCGACGTCATGGGATTTACTACCATGACGGCTGTCTCCGGAAACACCCGCTCTCTCTCTCAGGAAGGCGGCCCTCCGCGAAAATCTCCCCCTTCTTTTCCGTCATTCCGGCGAACGCCGGAATCCAGGGTTTCTCTGCCCAAACCGTTGTTTTGCTTGGCCCTGGATCCTGACTTTCGTCAGGATGACGGTTTCCGCAAAGCGGCGAGGACTTATCAAAGAAGCTTCGCGGCGGCGGGACGAGGGCGGGGTGGAACAACCGCCTTAGGCCACGCATATTTCGCGCATGACCACCACCCGAACCGAAACCGACTCGATCGGCGCCATCGAGGTTCCTGCCGACGCCTATTGGGGCGCGCAGACGCAGCGATCGATCGAGAATTTTCCCTTCGCGCCAAGCGAACGCATGCCGATCGGTATCATTCATGCGCTGGCCCTGGTGAAGCAGGCCGCGGCGCGGGTGAACCGCGACGATCTGGGTCGCGAGAAGGCCGATGCGATCGAGTCGGCCGCTGCGGAGGTTGCCGCCGGCCACCTCGACGATCAGTTCCCGCTGGTCATCTGGCAGACGGGCAGCGGTACCCAGTCGAACATGAACGTCAACGAGGTGATCGCGGGGCGCGCCAACGAAGTGCTGACGGGCACGCGGGGCGGCAAGACGCCGGTCCATCCCAACGACGACGTCAACCGCGGGCAGTCGTCGAACGACAGCTTTCCGACCGCGCTGCATGTCGCGGCGGCGCTGGCGATCCGCGACAAGCTGGCTCCGGCCGCCGAGCGGCTGACGCGGGCGCTCGACGAAAAGGCGCAAGGCTGGGCGGGGCTGGTCAAGATCGGCCGCACGCACTTGCAGGATGCCACGCCGCTGACGCTGGGGCAGGAATTTTCGGGCTATGTCGCGCAGCTTCAGAACGCGCTCGTCCGCATCACCAAGGCGTCGGAGCGCAACCTGTTTCCGCTCGCACAAGGCGGAACGGCGGTCGGCACGGGGCTCAACGCGCCCGACGGGTTCGGTCCGGCGATGGCGGCGGCGCTGGCCGAGCTGACCGGCCTCGCCTTCACCAGCGCCGACAACAAGTTCGAGGCGCTGGCGTCGAACGACGGGCTGGTCGACGTGTCCGGTACGTTGTCGGTCCTCGCCGTGGCGCTGACCAAGATCGCCAACGACATCCGCCTGCTCGGTTCCGGCCCACGCTCGGGCATCGGCGAACTCGTCCTGCCAGCGAACGAACCCGGCAGCTCGATCATGCCGGGCAAGGTCAACCCGACCCAATGCGAGATGCTGACGATGGTCGCCGCGCAGGTCATCGGCAACCACACGGCCGTGACGGTCGGCGGGATGCAGGGTCATCTGGAGCTCAACGTCTTCAAGCCGCTGATCGGCGCGGCGGTCCTGCGCTCGATCGACCTGCTGGCGGTCGGGATGGAGAGTTTTGCAGAGCGCTGCGTCGAGGGGCTGGAAGCGGACGAGCGTCGCATCCGCGAGCTGGTCGATCGATCGCTGATGCTGGTCACCGCGCTCGCACCGGAGATCGGCTACGACAACGCGGCCAAGATCGCCAAGCATGCGCATGAGCATGGCCTGACGCTGAAGGAGGCCGGGCTGAAGCTGGGGCTGGTCGACGAAGCCACCTTCGACCGCGTCGTCCGGCCCGATGCGATGATCTGACGGAACTTGTTTGCCGGCTCAGCGCTTCACCGCGACGAACGAGGAGGCAATCTATGTTGAGCACGGCCCTCGGCGCCCTCATCGGCGGCGCGATCGATGGAGCGGACGGTGACGACTCGACGATGGACGGCGCGCTGGCGGGCGCGGCGACCGCGATCGTCGTGCGCACGCTCGTGCCGATCGCGGTGACCTATGCGGTCGGCTGGGGCGTGCTCAAGGGCCTCGAAGTCGCCAAGGACTCGGTTTTCGGGAAAAGGACAGGATCATGATCGGCAAGATTATCGGCGCGCTCGTCGGGCGCGAAATGGACCGTCGCGACGGGTCGGGCGGTGCAAAGGGCGCCGTGATGGGCATGGCGGCAGCGGGTATGCTGCGGCGCATGGGTCCGCTCGGCATGATCCTGGGCGGTGGTTATGTCGCCAAGAAGGCGTACGACCGCCACAAGGCGTCCAGGCGCCCTGCCAATTTCTGATCGCCTCCACGGGTGATGCGAGCGTCACCACGTTGAGGATCGAGCCGTCGCGGATCGCGCGGAGGATCAAAGCCTGGACTGCGACCGCGACGGTGTTTCATCCTCGTTTGTGCTGAGCTTGTCGAAGCACCGTAGTTCGTGCCGCGAGCGAATGACGTTGGCATCGCAGTACGACCCTTCGACAGGCTCAGGGCGAACGAAATCTGACGGACGCGCCGCCTGTCTGCACGAGGGAATGGCCTGGTTCCGTCAACGACCCCAAGCCAACCCCGGTTGACCCCGCCGCCCGCGCGCGTCAGAGGCACGCGATGCCGACCCGTACCGAATCCGATCCGCACGGCTTCAAGCGCCGCGGCCTCATGTTCGTGTTGTCCTCGCCGTCGGGCGCGGGCAAGTCGACGATCGCGGGCAAGCTGCTCGCGGCCGAACAGGATCTGAAGGTTTCGGTCAGCTACACCACCCGCGCGATGCGCCCCGGCGAAGTCGATGGTAAGGATTATCATTTCGTCGATCTCGAACGCTTCCGCGAGATGGTCGACGAGCATGAGTTCCTGGAATGGGCGCACGTCTTCGACCACCGCTACGGCACGCCGAAGACCGACGTTTTCCACATGCTGGGCGAGGGGCAGGACATCCTGTTCGACATTGACTGGCAGGGCGCGCAGCAGCTGCACCAGCTGGCCGGCGGCGACGTGGTCCGCGTCTTCATTCTGCCGCCGTCGATGCCCGAGCTGCGCCAGCGGCTGGAGCGCCGCGCGACCGACAGCCAGGCGGTGATTGACGCCCGTATGGCGCGGGCCGCGAACGAAGTCAGCCACTGGGACGGCTATGACTATGTCCTCGTCAACGACGACGTGGAACAATGCTTCGAGCATGTGCGGACCATTCTGGCCGCCGAGCGTTTGAAGCGTTCGCGCCAGACCGGCCTGATCGGGCTGATCCGGCACCTGACCAAGACCGTCTGACCTTTACGAGGATTACGCGATGCCCGGTGGCCTGGTTGCCCTGCTCGACGACATCGCCGCGCTGGCCAAGCTGGCGGGCGCCTCGCTCGACGACGTCGCGGGTGCTGCGGGACGCGCCGGCACGAAGGCGGCGGGTGTCGTCATCGACGATACCGCGGTCACGCCACGCTATGTGACCGGCCTCAGCCCCGACCGCGAATTGCCGATCATCGGCAAGATCGCGCTGGGGTCGCTGCGCAACAAACTGCTGTTCCTGCTTCCGGCCGCGCTGCTGCTCAGTGCCTTCGCACCATGGGCGATCACGCCGATCTTGATGGTCGGCGGTGCCTATCTCTGCTTCGAAGGCGCGGAGAAGGTGTGGGAGGCGCTCTCCGGGCAGCATCACGAGGCCGAGGTCGCGGAGATCACCGACCCGGTCGAGCTGGAAAAGCGTCAGGTTTCGGGGGCGGTGCGGACCGACTTCATCCTGTCGGGCGAGATCATGGCGATCGCGCTGTCGGACCTGGAGGGCGAAACGCTCGTCACCCAGGGCGCCGTGCTTGCGGTCGTCGGCATCGCTATCACCATCGGCGTGTACGGCGTCGTCGCGCTGATCGTGAAGATGGACGATGTCGGCCTGCGATTGGCCAAATCCGGCTCGTCCGCCGCGCAGACGATCGGCCGCGGCCTGGTCGCGGCGATGCCGAAGCTGCTGAAGGCGCTGTCGATCATCGGCACTGCGGCGATGATCTGGGTCGGCGGCGGCATCATCTCGCACGGATTGGAGGTCTTCGGGCTGGGCGCAATCCCGCATACGATCGAGCATGTCGCGGAAGGCGCGGCGAATGCCGTCCCGGTCGCGCATGGCGTGGTCCACTGGATCGTCGGCGCGATCGGTGCTGCGATCGTCGGCGGGATCGTCGGTGGCGTGATCGTGGCCATCCACCATGCTGTCGCGAAGGCACGCGGGGCGCACTGAGGCTTAGGGTCGATTCGATCGGCTTTGTTCAACCGTTCGTGATGCGCGAAGTCGAACCACTTGGTGGAGGGCTGCCCTTCGACTTCGCTCAGGGCGAACGGGGGGCGAACGTAGCAGATGTCTTCAGGCGCTGGCGTTGCGACTAAGTCCGATTGGCGTTCAGCATAGCTGCGCTGCGGCGCAGGCCGAAGCGTTGGCAAGCGTAAGGGCTGAAAAGGCCGATGCGCCGGACGGCACCGGTGCACGAAATCCGACGCAGATCGGTCCGTTACTCGGCCGTCCGTCGCGTCTCACCATCGATATCGCTTGCGCCGTCTCCCTAGACGGCATCGTCGCGTCGTCGCGACCGCAGGAAAATTGGTCGGGGAAAGAGGATTCGAACCTCCGGCCCCTGCCTCCCGAAGGCAGTGCTCTACCAGGCTGAGCTATTCCCCGACCGGCGCCGACGGGGGCGAACCCCTGCTGGCGAGGCGCGGCCTATATCGGGGGTGGGGCGGGGTTTCAAGCGGTGATTTCAGGATTCCGCGCCAGCCTTTCGGCATGTCCACGACCGCGGCGATTTTGGCGCGTGGCGGCGGCCGGCTTGTTCCCGATCGAACAGAGGCTTACATCGGTTACATGGCGCATCATCATCACCACGAACACAGCGGCGACGCGCTGGCCAGTGCGGCCGAGGCGGCGCTGGTCAAGGCCGGCGAACAATGGACCGCGATGCGCGCGCAGGTGTTTGATGCGCTGGCCGGCTTCGAGAAGCCGGCATCTGCCTATGACATCGCAGAGGCCGTGTCGAAGGCGCAGGGGCGGCGCGTGGCGGCGAACAGCGTCTACCGTATCCTTGACCTGTTCGTCGGCGCGAACCTGGCGCGGCGGGTGGAAAGCGCCAACGCCTATGTCGCCAACGCGCATCCCGATTGCCTGCACGACTGCATCTTCCTGGTGTGCGACAGCTGCGGCCAGACCACGCATATCGACGACGACCGCATCACCGACACGGTGCGCGCAAAAGCCAGCGGCGCAGGCTTCGCGCCGGTGCGGCCGGTGATCGAGGTGCGCGGGACCTGTGCGACGTGCGGCGAAGGGCAGGCGAACTAGCCTGTAACGGTCGCGCCTTCGAGACTGGGCGGGGCATCCGTTCGTGCTGAGCGCAGTCGAAGCACCTGTTGTAGGACTGCCCTTCGACTTCGCACAGGGTGAACGGGGTCGAGAACGGCGAATGACTTTGCCTTCAGTTCAACAGTAGCGCCAGAAACCGAGCCCCGGCGTCGAAGTCCGCCTTGTGCGCCGCGGTTGCCTGGGCGGCGAGGTCGTCTTCGCCCCACATCTCAATCTGCCAGTCTTCGTCGATCCGCGCCGCGTGCCATACGGCGTCGGGCGTCATAGCGCCTTCGGCCAGCGCGAGCGCCAGCACCAGCGACCCGGTGACGGTGACGATATGATGCAGCCCGGCGAGCGCGAAGGCGTCGCGCGCTGCCGTCGCCTCGCGCAGCCGTTCGATCGTCGCGGGCGGCTGGGCGCGGTGCATCACGCCGGTCGCGGTTTCGAAATGCACGTCGTATCGCGTACGCGCCCAGTCGAGTGCGGGGTCCCAGGCCGCCCGCTGGCGCTCGACGAGTGGCGCGGGCTCTTCGGCGCGGTAGTAGAGCAGGTCGCTTTCGCCATATTTCGCCAATGTAGTGGCAAAGCCCGCCGGGTCGCGCGCGATCGAATCGATGCTCGCGTTGGCTAGGCCGGTGAGCGGCATCGCCCGGGGGTCGACATCGCCCTCCACGCCGCGCCATTCATCGGCGATCGCCTCGGCCAGCGCGCGCGTCGGGACGGTCAGCAGGGCGCGGCCGGGCGTGCGGATCGGCTTGCCGTCGAGGGCTATGCCTTGCGCGTCGCCCTCTGCGGTAACCGTCACATCCGTCCAGAAGCGCTTCATCGACTGCGCCACCGGTGCGCCAGCGCGCGCGGGACGACCGCCATCATGTAGAGCGCGGCAAGCACGATCGCGACGCCCAGCACCTTGGTCGGCCAATCGGTCGCCCGCGCCAGCAGGAGCAGCCCGAGGACGGCTCCCGCCGTCGCGGCCAGCCGTGTGGCAACGATCGCGAACCAGCGGTTGCGGGCCTGTGTGTCTTCGCTCATGCCGCCGAGATAGAGGGTCGCGCGACGCAGGCAAGCATCGTCGCGGGCAGATCGTCGGCATGATCGACGACCCAGGCCGCACCGGCGGCGGCCAGCCTCTCACGCGGATGATAGCCCCAGGCGACACCGACCGCATGCGCATCCGCCGCGACGGCCATCGCCATGTCGTAGCTGGTGTCGCCGATCATCACCGTGTCGGCAGGCAGCGCCCCGGCCTCCGTCATCGCCGCGCGCGCCATTGCGGGATGCGGCTTCGATGGATGGCGGTCGGCGGTCTGGAGCGTGACGAAGGCGGACGTCAGGCCGTGCGTTGCAAGGATGATCGACAGGCCGCGGTCGGACTTGCCGGTCGCGACGCCCAACGCCCAGCCGCTGTCGGCCAGCGTCGCCAGTGCTTCGGCGATTCCGGGATAGAGCGGTTCGTGCGCGAAATCGGGCGTGCCCCGCATCGCGACGAACGCGTCCTTGTAGGATTGCGCGAGCACGTCGTGGAACGCCCCGTCGGCGAGCGGGTGGAGCACCGCCATCGCCTGCGGCAGGCTCAAGCCCACGATGCCACGTATCGCCGCGCGCGATGGTGGGGCCAGCGCATGGGCGTCGAACGCGCGCTCCACGGCCAAACAGATGTTGGCGGCCGAATCGACCAAAGTGCCGTCGCAATCGAACAGCGCGAGACGCGTCATGCCAGCCCCCGCATCAGCTGCGCGATCCCGCGACGGCCCGCCGCCTCGCTGGCGTCGGCGGCGGCAAGGCGGGCGGTGTCAGGCTTGTTCTGCCCGAGCTTCAGCGTGCCGCGCCACGCGGTAACCTCCAGCGTGAAGCCGGTGATCGCGTTCAGCATCGCATCGAACTTGCGCGGGTCCATCTTCGCGCGGGTCCAGGCGGGCTTGTCGAGCTGTGCCTCGTTCTCCGCGGTCAGCTGGTCGATCTGCGCGATCAGGGCGTCGCGGTCCATCCGGCGCGCCGTTCCCTCCAGTTCGACCGCCGCATAATTCCACGTCGGCACCTGATCGGGGTCGAGGTCGTACCAGTCGGGGCTGATATAGCCGTCCGGCCCCAGCACCGCGAACACCGCGGTCGCGCCGTCGAGATGCCGGGTCAGCCCATTGCCGCGGGCGAGGTGCAGGCCAAGCGTCGTGTCGTCGAGCCACACCACCGGCACCTGCGCAACGCGTGATCCGTCTGGGGTCTGTGCGAACAACTGGCCGAACGCGATGTCGCGGACGAAGACTCGTAGCGCGTCGCGGTCGTCCCAGCGGAAGGAGGGATTGGGGTGCATTTCTTCTCAGTCGTACCAGGTGGGCTGGGGAGAATTAGGTTTGAATCACGCGAAGACACGAAGGTACGAAGAGAAACGAAAGGGGGCGGCGGCAATACGTCTGCCGCGAAGCGGCTTTCAAGTGCCTCGCTGGCGCGAGACGGCCGAACATATTCTCCGTCAGCGTGAAATCCTGAAAATCTTCGTGTCTTTGTGCCTTCGTGTGAGTCAAATCTTCCTCACGTCCTACCCCGAGGCCGCGGCGGGGGCTTGGATCTGTCCGGAGCCGGCTTGCCCCGTGCCGGAGCGGGTTTGCCCTTGACCGGCGCCCGTCGTCCTTTGGGTGCGTCCTTCGCAGTTTCGGCGCGCGTGTCGCCACGCCCGCGGCGTTCGCCCTTGCGATCCTTGCGGATGGTCTTGGCGTGCGCCTTGGCCTTCTGCTTTTCCTCGGCGCGGGTCGGGGCGGGGCCTTCGTCCTCCAGCGGGCGATCGCCGAGCGTCAGGTCGAAGCCAAGCAGCTTCATGCTATCGGCGAAATGCTCGGGCAATTCCGCCGTCACGTCGACCCGCCCGCCATCGGGATGGTCGATGCGGATGCGCCGTGCGTGGAGGTGCATCTTGCGGCTGACCCCGCCGGTCAGGAAGGCGTCGGCCCCGCCATATTTGCCGTCGCCGACGATCGGATGACCGATCGCCGCCATATGGACGCGCAACTGGTGCGTGCGCCCGGTCAGCGGTTGCAGCTCGACCCACGCAGCGCGATTGCCGGCGCGTTCGATGACGCGGTAGCGGCTGCGCGAGGGCTGGCCCTCATGCTCGCTGACATGCATCTTCTCGCCGCCGGTGCCGGGCTGCTTGGCGATCGGCAGGTCGATCAGGCCGTCGGCGATGTCCGGCACACCGGTGACCAGCGCCCAATAGATCTTGCGCGCGGTACGGCCCGAGAAGCTCTTCGAGAAATAGGCCGCCGCGCGCGCGGTGCGGGCGACGAGCAGCGCGCCCGACGTATCCTTGTCGAGCCGGTGGACCAGCTTCGGCCGGCCTTCGAGGTCATATTGCAGCGCGTCGAGCAGTCCGTCGACATGCTCGTCGGTCTTGGTCCCGCCCTGCGTCGCCAGGCCCGGCGGCTTGTTGAGCACGAACGCCTGTGCGTCGCGGTGAATGACCATGTTCTGCGCGAAATCGATCTGGTCGTCGCTCAGCGGCGGGCGCTCGCGCTTCGGTCGGCCGGGCTTGGCCGGCGTCGGTGCCTCGGCGGGGGGCACGCGCAGGATCTGGCCCGCCGCCAACCGGTCGCCCGGCTGCACGCGCGCACCGTCGACGCGCAACTGCCCGGTGCGCGCCCAGCGCGAGACGGTGTTGAAGCTGACGTCGGCCATGTGCCGCTTGAACCAGCGGTCGAGCCGGATGCCGTCGTCGTCGGCCCCGACCTTAAATTCCCGAACCTCGCTCATGCGATGCTCCGTGCGATGGCCAGCCCGCCGAACAGCGCGGCGAGTGCGCCGATGACCGAGGCAAGGACATATCCCGCCGCCATCACCAGCGCGCCACGCTCGATCATCAGGGCGGTGTCGAGGCTGAAGGCGGAGAAGGTGGTGAAACCGCCGAGCACGCCGACGCCAAGCAGCAGACGTGCCGGCTCGCTGCCCCCGGCACGCGCGAGGCTGCCGACCAGCAGGCCCATCAGCAGCCCGCCGATCAGGTTCACGCCCAGCGTGCCCCAGGGATAATCCGGCCCGAAGGTCGCGAGCGTCCACCGCCCGAACAGATGCCGCGCACCGGACCCGACCGCCCCGCCGGCCATCACAATAAAGAGGTTGCCCATGCTCCCGCGGTAGCGCGGACGCGCGTTGGCGTCACCTTTTGATTGTCGGGGATACCCGACGGTCCGGCTTCGACAAGTGCGGAAGGGGCGGGGACACGGAAGTGTATTATCTTGCAAACACACCCGTTCGCCCCCATATTGCCGGCATGCTCAATATCCTTTCGATCCTCACCGGCCTGGTCGCGTTGATCTTCGTGATCCCGGGCGTCGTTCCGCTGCTCGGCTGGCTGAACTGGCTTGCGCTGCCGATCGCCATCGTCGGCCTGATCATCGGCATGCTGTCCAGCAAGAACACCGGCCGCAACATCAATCTGGTGCTGATCGTCATCGCGATCGTGCGCGGGTCGATCCTGGGCGGCGTCCTCTGATAGAAAAAGGCCCGGCGATCGCTCGCCGGGCCTCCTGCGTTTCCACTTAGTCGCTTAGCGGCAGCGCACGTTGCCGCGGTCGACCTCGCGACCCAGCAGCGCCCCGCCGCCGGCGCCGAGCAGCGTGCCGAGCAGGCCCGAACCGCCCCGATCCAGCGCGTTGCCGAGGAACCCGCCGGCGACACCGCCGACGATCAGACCGGTCGTGCCGTCGCCGCGACGGCAGTAATAGCGGTTGTCATAGCCGCGATAGATGCGGTCGTTCCGGCCCAGGCGGCGGACCTGATAATATTGCCCGTCACGGTAATAGCGGTCGGCATAATAGCGGTTCTGGCCACGCTCGTACCGATTATAGTCGTAGTTGCGATACTGGCGCCAGTTGCGCGTATCGCGGCGATAGTCCTGGCGGGCGTCGCGCACATCGCGGTTATAGTCGCGTCGCGCGTCACGGACATCACGGCGCGAATCGGCGTTGCGCAGGTCGCGCTCATAGTCGCGCTGGGCATCGCGGACGTCGCGGTTATAGTCGCGCGCAGCCTCGCGCGGGGTCTGCTGCGCGGCGGCCGGAAGGGCGGTCAGTCCGGTCGCAGCGGCAGCCAGTGCCAGAATGGCGGTACGCATAACATGCTCCTGTGAGATGGAATGCGGGAAGAACGCCGTGCAAATGTCTGGAGTTGCGTGAACCGTAAACTACGTCGCGTTCACCTAATCGACAGGTCGATCCGCTGCGTGAGGGGGTAGGCAAACAGCAGGTCGGCGTCGTCATCACTGGCGATCGTCGCGGTGCCGGTGACCGTCACGCACTCGCCGGCCGTGAACGCCACGTCGTCGGCCGTGCCCGACCCGGTGATCGGCACCAGCCAGCCGCTGACGCCATCGGGCAACGTCACGTCGCGCGTGCCCGCCGACCAGCGCTCCAGCACGAACTTCGGCCCCTCGACCAGGATCTCACGATCCTCCGACACGCGACCCGGCGCCGGCTGCGGCACGAACGGCTCGGCGTCGGTCACGGCGATACCGTCGTCCAGATGCAGCTCGCGCGGACGGCCATAGTCGTAGAGCCGGTACGTCGTTTCCGAATTCTGCTGGATTTCGATCACCGTCAGCCCGGCGCCGATCGCATGGATGGTGCCGGAGGGCGAATAGAAGAAGTCGCCCGCCTTGACCGGCTTCCAGTCGACCAGCTGCTCGATCGACCCGTCGAGCGCGGCGGCGCGCAGCGTTTCGGCATCCACGGGTTCGTGCGTGCCGATCGCGATCGTCGAATCCGGTTCGGCCGCCAGGATCAGCCAGCATTCGTCCTTGCCACGCGGCAGGCCGCGGGCATGGGCCTGTTCGTCGTCGGGGTGGACCTGGATCGACAGCTTCTCGGAGGTGAAGAGATATTTCACCAGCAGGTCGGGTTCGCTGTCGCCCGGCGTCTGAAACCAGACCTCGCCGATGGGCGCGCCGTCCTTCGCCGGATCGGCAAAGCCCGGCCACAGGTCGTGGCGGCCCCAGGGCTTTTCGACTCGGTGGGTGGCGAGCTTCGTGGCGGTCATGCGGTGGTCCCCAGGCAAATTGTGCGGTCGCACAACGACAGCTGCGCCTAGCCGGTTTCGGCCACACGTAAAATCATTTTGAGCCCGCGCTCCGCTCCGCTAAACGCGGCTCCAGCATGCGTATGTCCGTATCCCGCGCCGCCGCGCTCTCCACCCTGGTCCTCACCGCGCTCGTCACCTCTGCCTGCGCAGGGCGGGGCGGCAACAGGGCCGACACGCCCTATGTCGCGCGCGACGTGGGCACGCTCTATTCCGCGGCGAAGGACCGGCTCGACCGCGGCCTCTACAAGGAAGCCGCCGCGCTGTTCGACGAGGTCGAACGCCAGCATCCCTATTCGATCTGGGCACGCCGCGCGCAGGTCATGGGCGCCTTCTCCTATTACCTCGCGCAGGATTACACCCAGGCGATCCAGTCGTCGCAGCGTTTCCTGTCGGTCCACCCCGGCAACCGCGACGCTCCCTATGCCTATTATCTGATCGCGCTCAGCTATTACGAGCAGATCAGCGACGTGACCCGCGACCAGAAGATCACGCAGCAGGCGATGGACGCGCTGGGCGAACTCAGCCGCCGCTATCCGAACACCCGCTATGCCGCCGATGCGCGGCTGAAGATGGACCTGGTCCGCGACCACTTGGCGGGCAAGGAAATGGAGATCGGCCGCTTCTACGAACGCCGCGGCCAGTGGCTCGCCGCCTCGATGCGCTTCCGCAGCGTCGTCGAGCAGTATCAGACGACCAGCCACACGCCGGAGGCGTTGATGCGCCTGGTCGAGACCTATCTCGCCCTTGGCGTGCGCGAAGAGGCGAAGAAGTCGGCTGCCGTGCTCGGCGCCAACTATCCGGGCACCGACTGGTACGAGCGGGCGTACAAGCTGATGAACGAAAATCCGGTCCTGCCGCCGCAGCCGGCCAAGGACCCGGTGGGTGCGCTCAAGCCGGTGAAGAGCTGAGGGGCGACGATCATCCTACCCCGTCGTTCCCGCGCAGGCGGGAACCCATCTCCCGGACCGACGTCCGGGCGAGCGGGGGAGATGGATCCCCGCCTTCGCGGGGATGACAGGTCAGAGGGCGTGATATGACCAAATCCCGCGCCGACCAACTGATCGTCGATCGCGGCCTGGCCGAAAGCCGCACGCGCGCGCAGGCGCTGATCATGGCCGGCCTTGCCTTCGTCGGTGACCGCAAGATCGACAAGCCCGGCCAGATGCTCTCTGCCGATGCCGCGATCGAGGTGAAGGGCCGCGACCATCCCTGGGTGTCGCGCGGCGGGATCAAGCTGGCGCATGCCCTTGAGCATTTCGCCATCGACGTGACCGGCATGGTCGCGATCGACGTCGGGTCGTCGACCGGCGGCTTCACCGACGTGCTGCTGACCAAGGGTGCGGCGCGCGTCTACGCGGTCGATTCGGGAACCAACCAGCTCGCGTGGAAGCTGCGGCAGGACGACCGCGTCCTCGTCCACGAACAGACCAGCGCCCGCATCCTGACGCCCGCGCATATCCCCGAGCCGGTCGACCTGATCGTGTGCGATGCGAGCTTCATCGGTCTGGCCAAGGTGCTGGCCGTGCCGCTTGGGTTCGCGACGCCCGGCGCGCGGCTGGTCGCGCTCATCAAGCCGCAGTTCGAGGCAGGGCGCGACGAGGTAGGGAAGGGCGGCGTCGTCCGCGATGCCGCGATCCATGACCGCGTTTGTCGCGAGGTCGCCGACTGGCTGGAGACGATCGGCTGGGTCGTGGACGGACTGACGACCAGTCCGATCACCGGACCGGAAGGCAACATAGAATTTCTCATTTTGGCACACAAATCTGCCGAAGGCGTTGTCGGAGATATTGCGGTCGATTAAGGCCACGTACGAAACGAACAAGGGGCTGTCGGTGAGCGAGATCGCGTCGAAGGGTCAGTTGCGTATGTCGTACTTGCGGTGGGCGATCGTCACCGTTCCTTTGATCCTCCTGCTCGGTTTCGCGTCCGGCCGGCTGGTCCCGTCGGGCAGCGAGAATGTCTGGTACACCGCGCTCGCCAAGCCGGCGCTGACGCCGCCGGGCTGGGTGTTCCCGGTCGCCTGGACGACGCTCTACATCCTGCTTGGCCTGGCCGTCGCCATGATAGCGGATGCGCGCGGCGCGCGGGGGCGGGGGACGGCGCTGGGACTGTTCGCGCTCCAGTTCATCGGCAACCTCGCCTGGACGCCGCTGTTCTTCGGCGCGCACAAGGTGGTCGCCGCGCTTGTCCTGATCGTGCTGATCCTGCTGGTCACGATCGCGACGACTTTCGCCTTTGCCCGCATCCGCAAGGCGGCGGCCTGGCTGCTGGTCCCCTATATGGTCTGGCTCAGCTTCGCCGGCATGCTGACGCTCGGCATCCACCAGCTGAACCCCGATGCCGAAGCCCTTGTGCCGGGGTCTGCGACCACCCAAATTCCGCTCTGAGGAGATTTTTCAGACATGCAGAGCGACAACCGCATCTTCGACGATTTCGTGAAGGTCCTGAACGGCGCTGCCGGCACGATGGCCGGTATGGGCCGCGAGGCTGGCGAAAGCGCGCGCGAGCATCTGAAGTCGTGGGTCGGCGGCATGGACTTCGTCTCCCGCGAGGAATTCGACGCGGTCAAGGCGATGGCCGCCACCGCGCGTGACGAGAACGACGCGCTGAAGGCACGGCTGGAGGCGCTGGAAGCGAAGCTGGCCACGTCGACCCCGGCCTCTCCTGCGCCGACGGTCTGAAGCCTATACTGCCCGTCACGTCGCCACGACCGGACGACGTGACGGGGGCGGACCGGATCGGCCGGTCGCTCACTTCTCCACAGCATTCCACCCCCGCGGCGCTTGTGCGCTGCGGTGAAGATTGGCATTTTCGCCCGCGATGACGATCGAAGACCTGGAACACGACCGCGACGACGCTGCGCCGATCGACATGCTGGAACGCTATTTCGCGGCGCATGGCTGGTCATGCGAGCGCGACGACGACGAGATCGTCGCCAAGGTCAAGGGCAGCTGGACCGAATATGAGCTGCGCGCGATCTGGCGCGAGGACGATTCGGTGCTCCAGTTCCTGGCCTTCCCCGACGTGCGCGTCGCCGACCATGCACGCGCGGCGATGTACGAGGCGATCGGGCTGGTCAACGAACAGCTGTGGATCGGCCATTTCGAGCTTTGGTCGTCGAGCGGCATCCTGCTCTACCGCCACGCCGCGGTGATCGCCGGCGATGATGCGCCCGCGCTCAGCCTGGATGGGGCGGAACTGATCGTCGAAAGCGCGATCGACGAGTGCGAGCGCTTCTATCCCGTCTTCCAGTTCGTGTTGTGGGGCGGCAAGACGCCGAAGGAAGCGCTGGCCGCGGCGCTGATCGAGACGCAGGGCGAGGCGTGAGCGCGTCCCTTCCCGGCCGGCTGTGGCTGGTCGGCGCCGGCAACATGGGCGGTGCGATGCTGGAGCGGTGGTTGGCAGGCGGCGTGTTCCGTCCCGACCAGTTGCTGGTGATCGATCCGGGCGCGAAGACGCTTCCTGCCGGCGTCGCCCGCGTTGATGCCGCGCCGGAGGGCGAAAGCCCTGACATTCTGCTGCTCGCGATCAAGCCGCAATTGCTCGATGCCGTCGCGCCTACGCTGGCGACGTGCCGTCCGGGGCTGCTGGTTTCCATCCTCGCCGGGGTCGAGGCTGCCACGATCGCCGCGCGAATCCCCGCCGCCACGATCGTGCGCGCTATGCCCAATCTGCCGGTGTCGCTGGGGCAGGGCGTGGTCGCGCTCCATTCCGACGCTGCGGATACGCCCGCACGCGACACGGCGGAGGCGCTGATGGCGCCGCTCGGCCTCGTCGAATGGCTGGATGACGAAACCCTGTTCCATGCCGTCACCGCGCTGTCGGGATCGGGTCCCGGTTTCGTCTATCGCTTCATCGCCGCGCTGGCGGAGGGCGGGGCCACCCTCGGCCTCCCCGCGGACCAGGCGCAACGGTTCGCAGTCACGACGGTGGAAGGGGCGGCGGCCCTTGCAAGTGCCTCCGGCGCCACGCCCGATGCGCTCGCCGACCGCGTCGCCAGTCCCGGCGGCACGACGCGAGCCGGGTTGGACGTACTCGACGACGGGGACGCGATTCGGCGCCTGGTCGCCGCCACGCTGACCGCGGCGGCGCGGCGCAGCGAGGAACTGGCCGACGCGGCGAAGGGCGCGGC
This sequence comes from Sphingomonas floccifaciens, assembly GCF_042681125.1. NCBI lineage: Bacteria > Pseudomonadati > Pseudomonadota > Alphaproteobacteria > Sphingomonadales > Sphingomonadaceae > Sphingomonas > Sphingomonas floccifaciens. Next base: position 987,829 of record NZ_JBHUFC010000003.1, read on the forward strand.
CTAAACACGCTCTAAACCCTTATCAAGACGATTCCCACGGAACGCCCGGCCGCCGCCACCGGTTTTTGCTTGCGATAACCGATACATGGAGGACGGCATGGCGACGACGGAAGCCAATCGCGACAAGACCTCGGACACCAATCCTACGCTGGGCAAGCTGGCCGGCGCGGGCGTCGCCGGCGTGGCGCTGGGCGTGCTGGCGATGATCGCACGCAAGGCGGCGGTACAGGCGCCGACCTATCTGGCGGGCGAGTGGGACGAGGCGCTGGCCGCCGAGCACAAGGCGGTGCTGAAGCTGTTCGATGCGCTGGAGGCGACCGGCCCCGAGGCGACGACCAAGCGCACGATCCTGCTCACGCAGATGAAGCACGCGCTGGCCAAACATGCGCTTGAGGAGGAGAATACCGTGTACCCCGCGCTGCGCGAGGCAGGTGAAGTCGCGGGCGCCGATGAGCTCAACGCCGAACACGGCTATGTGAAGCAATATCTCTACGAGCTGGAGAATATGCCGAATGACGGCGCCGCGTTCCTGGAAAAGGTCCGCAAGTTCCGCACCGACATCGAGGACCATATGCGCGAGGAGGAACAGGAGCTGTTCCCCAAGCTGAAGGCCAAGCTGTCGCCCGAGCGCAACAAGCAGTTGACGATGGCGATGAACAAGGAAGGCTTCAAGCTGGCCTGAAGCTGCAGTGACGCGCCCTGACAGGCCTGATTATTGTTCGTCATCCTGGGCTCGACCCGGGATCCAGAGCCAAGAGCCGTGTCTCTTCTGACTCTGGATTCCGGATCAAGTCCGGAATGACGGCGATTCTCTGCCGACGATGCTAGAGTGGTCGGAAACCGCTTTAAGACGAACGCCCTAGACCCGCCACCCGCGGCCGTTCCGACGCGGGGATCAACCCTTCCAGCACGGCCCAGAAACCACCGACCGCGGCTTGGCCTGCACTCGAATAGGCCGACGCCAGCCGCGCGCTCAGTGCGCTGTACAACTGCCGTTCCAGCGCCGCGCCCGCGTCCGTCAGCTTCAGCAGTCGTTGGCGACGATCGCGGTCGCCGGTCCGCGTCTCGACCAGCCCCCGTGCGGTCAATTCGGTCAGCACGCGGTTCAGCGCCTGCTTGGTGATCGCCAGCAGCTGTAGCAACTCGCCCACCGCCAGGTTCGGCTTGCGCGCGATGAAGTACAGCGCGCGGTGATGCGCGCGGCCCAGCCCCTGTTCGGCCAGCCCCGCGTCGATTGCGCGCGTCAAATGGCTGTAGCCGAAATAGAGCAGCTCGATCCCGCGCCGGATCTCGGGCTCGGTCAGGAACAGCGGCGAAGCGCGCGATGCGTCGGGAAGTGGGCCAGCCATGTTGACCTGTTCTGCCACCGCCGATACGCCGCGGGCAAGCGCCGATACGGGCGCGATTTGTTACGGAGCTGTGCGCGACATGACCGGTTTTGCGTTCGAACCCAATCCGACGCCGATGAGCGTCAACGAACGCAGTGGCCTGCTCGCCGACCCCGGCTTTGGGCGCATCTTCACCGATCACATGGCGACTATCCGCTATTCCGCCGACAAGGGCTGGCACGACGCGAAGATCACCGCGCGCGGTCCCCTGACGGTCGATCCGGCGACCGCGGTGCTCCACTATGCGCAGGAGATTTTCGAGGGGCTGAAGGCCTATGCCCTCGACGACGGCGGCATCGCAATGTTCCGCGCCGACGCCAATGCCGCGCGTTTCCGCAAGTCGGCCCAACGGATGGCGATGGCAGAACTGCCGGACGAATTGTTCGTTGAATCTTGCAAGCAGCTAGTGCTGACCGACCGCGACTGGATTCCGAACGTCGACGGCGGCGCGCTCTACCTGCGCCCGTTCATGATCGCGTCCGAAGTGTTCCTGGGCGTGAAGCCGGCGGCCGAATATCTCTACTGCGTCCTGGCTTCCTCGGTCGGCGCCTATTGGAAGGGCGGGGCGCGTGCCGTGTCGCTGTGGGTCAGCCACGACTATACCCGCGCGGCCCCCGGCGGCACCGGCGAGGCGAAGTGCGGCGGCAACTATGCGACCAGCCTCGTCGCGCAGCAGGACGCGATCGCGCGCGGTCATGACCAGGTCGTCTTCCTCGACGCGGTCGAGCGCCGCTGGATCGAGGAACTGGGCGGCATGAACATCTTCTTCGTAATGGCCGACGGTAGCCTCGTCACGCCCCCGCTTGGCGGCACCATCCTCCCCGGCATCACCCGCGCCTCGCTGATCCAGCTCGCCCGCGACGAAGGCCTGACCGTGCGCGAGGAACGCTACGCGATCGAGCAATGGCGCGCGGACGCGGAGAGCGGTGCGCTGGTCGAAAGCTTCGCCTGCGGCACGGCGGCGGTCGTCACTCCGATCGGCCGCGTCGCCGGTCCCGGCTACGACTTCACCATCGGCAGCGGCGGCACCGGGCAGACGACGGCACGCCTGCTCGCCCGCCTCAGCGACCTCCAACGCGGCCGCGCGCCCGACCCGCACGGCTGGCTCCAGCGCATCGCCTGAGAAGCGGGCTTCCCAACCGCCACGGGCACGCTATAAGCCCGCCACTCTGCTGGGGCGTCGCCAAGCGGTAAGGCACCGGTTTTTGGTACCGGCATTCGTAGGTTCGAATCCTGCCGCCCCAGCCATATTGCCATCTAAGTTATTGTTTTAACGGCAGAACATCAATCGCAGCCACTGGATTGGGCCGGTGGGTGTGACGGCTCCATGTGGAGATGCCGTGCCTGCGATCCAGAACGTCGAGCGCCGAGGCGCCGTCTATTACTGGCGCCGTACCGTCCGTTTTCAGGATGGTAAGCCTTTTACCCTACGCCTCAGCCTCCGAACGACCGCCCAGGCGGTGGCGCGCAGCATGGGGTGCGCGATGACGGCGAAGAGCGAGACGCTGAAGATGACCTTGGGCCAGAACGGCCGAGCCGCAAGTCTGACGACCGTCCAGAAGGCCGGAATTTTCCGCGAGGCGATGAAGGGGATGCGGGATCATCTCGAGCGGGTCCACGTCGGCTACCAGCGCATCGATCCCGACGCGACCTTTATGATCGAGGGCCTCGTCGGCATCTACGAGGTTATGCTGAGGGATTTCGTCGTGAACGGCGTCCCGGAGAACGTGGGCAGCCGCGAGCACGTCGAGGCACGCTTTTCCGGGCTGACGGACGAGCAGAAGGAGACGCTGATCGACTTCTTCGCAGACCGGCCGGACTGGCGCGAACGGTCGCATGACAAGGCGGCTCAGGATCTTCGAACGGTGGGCGTCGCCGAGACCGAGGATAATCTCGACATCGCCCGGAAGGTCAATCTCGAAGGGCGGCTGGCGGCAGCGCTGGAATATCGGCGTCGCCTCTTCGATCCGGCGACGATGTGGGCGGCCATGACCGACGATCGTGTCTCTGCCGCGCCGATGCCTATCGCCGTTGTCGCCGCCGCGCCGGCGGCTGCTCCGGTTCCGGTTCCGCCGCGCGAGCCGGAGGTGGCCGAGCCTTGGGCGTCGATGACGCCGACCCAGGCAGCGGAGCGGTTCATCGCCGACAATCCCAAGATCGTCGGCGACGCGAGACGTAAGGCCCGCTGGACGGAGAAGACGCGGACGCAATTCTTGTCGGCGGCGCGCCTGCTTGAGAAAAGTTACGGTGCCCGCCCGATACGCCTCGTCGTGCGCGAGGACGTGGTCCGGCTTAACGAGCATTTCTCCCGTCTGCCCGTCAGCCACCACAAGTCGCGGCGCCACGACGCGATGTCGCTCGAGGAAATCTGTCGCGAAGCGGAGGAGGAGATCAAGGCCGGCACGCGCGACGCGAAGACGATCGGACTCCAGTCGACCAGCACGAACCGCCACTTCCTCTTCCTGAAGGAATTGATGGCTTGGGTCGGCAAGCAGGTCGACGGCGTCGGCACCATCGACTGGTCGGACTTCCTGTATGAGGATGATCGTGACGCGCGCGATCAGCGCGACGCGTACACCGAGGAGGAGGGGCGGCAACTGTTTCGCCTGCCGATCTGGACCGGGTCGCGATCGCTCGGGCGCCGGCTCGAGCAGGGGACCGAAATTTGGCACGACGGGGGCTTTTGGGTGCTGCCCATTGCCTGGTACACCGGCTGCCGGCGCGAGGAAATCTGCCAGCTGACGCTCGACGACATCGGTGAGGAGAACGGAATCTGGTTCTTCACGATCACCGACGAGAACGGCGGGCGCGTCAAGAACAGGGCGGCAGTTCGACTGGTGCCATTCGCCGATGAACTGATCCGGCTTGGGCTGCCGGGCTATGTCAAGGCGCTGCACGCGGCTGGCGAGACGATGCTGTTTCCCGAACTTCGGACCGCGTCCGGCAAGCGGAGCTATGGGGACGTCTATTACAAAAACTGGTGGATGAAGATCGCCCGGAAGCTGGACTTCATCGAGCCGGGTCAGGCCATTCATTCGTTCCGGCACACCGTCACGACGGAGCTGAAGCACCGTGAGGTATTCCTCGAAACCCGTGCGGATCTCGTCGGCCATACCATGAGTGGGGAAACTGCCGGGCGTTACTCGAAGGCGGCACGGTTGATCCGGCTAAAGGAGGCCGTGGACCAGATTCCCAAGGTTACCGACCGCCTCCCGTCGCTGCCGACAAGGCTTCTCCCCTCGGTTAACCGTCAGCCTCGTCCTGCGCGATTAAAGGTACGCGGGTGACTTCGTACCGACGATGTTCGGTGTGAAGAATATGGGAGAAATCACCATGGCATCAGAACCAAAAAAATTCAGATGCTTAGATCGGGTGCCCCCAAAGCCTTTATACCAGTGGGCTCGACTTATCCTTATACCTGCTCATCGTCCGCACCCCGACCTTGCCAGGGTATCTTTCGTCATAGGCCTTCGTCGCCGGTCAGTCATTCAGTATTGCAGTTTACCACCAAACGACCTGGAAATTTCGGGGTTTGGGGTGGAAAGCGGCCTGTCCGCGTTTAGGCGCGCAGGTCGGCTAAGCAGCCATCCGTTCAGGTATCGCGGATGGGCAGCTTCGCGCCCCAGTTCCGGTCATTCGCTAGACGATCATCAGTCCTGAAAGCAGACGTTTGTTGAGGCCTGGTCATTGGCACGATTTGGGTGGAAAGCGGAATGGCCGCTCTACGGCGATGGACCGCGTAGGCTGACGCTCATTCATCGATAGCGAGACGGCACATTCGCGGCACATAATTGAGCGTTTAGCCCAGCTTCCCGAATCCCACACCTGCCGTTTACCAATCGAAGTTGAGCAACGATCAGGATTGACCGGGATTTGGGACATGACGCTCAGTCGCTATGTGCCGCCCGCGGCCAGTTTCGTTGAGAGCGTCGACAAGATCGGTTGCACGAAACGGTTTTCGCAGCATGTCCAGGTCAGGCGTGATGCTGTCGACATCGGCAAAGCCCGAGACGATCAGCACTTTCAATTCCGGTCTGCGCCGACGCAATTTGCGAGCGAGGTCGGCTCCATTCATACCGGGCATGAGGTGATCGGTCACGACCAGATCGGGGTCCAGCCCCTCATCGACGAGCCTCAGCGCGTCTTCCGCGGACTGCGCCTCGCGAACCGAATACCCAAGGTCTGCCAGCATCGCCGCAGTTGTGGTACGGACGAGGTGTTCGTCATCGACGACCAGCGCCACACCGGCCCCGACCTTCGCGCCGATCTTGGCGTCCGCCGCGCTTTTTGCCGGCTGACCCTGGGCGATGGGAAGCCACATCTCGACCGTCGTGCCAAGTCCCACCTTGCTGCGAATGGCCAGGGCACCACCGAGTTGCGCGGCCAGGCCATGCGCCATCGACAGCCCCAGACCGGTGCCGTGCCCCACCCCCTTGGTCGAGAAGAACGGCTCCACGGCCCGTTTCATCGTCGCCGTGTCCATTCCGGTGCCGGTATCGGAAACCGAAATCCGGACATAGCGGCCGCCGGGCAATCCCGAGCGATGGCGTGGTCCGATCTGTTCCAGACCAACAGCGAGCGTCAGGCGACCGCCGTCCGGCATCGCATCGCGGGCGTTCACGCTGAGATTGAGGACCGCCATTTCCAGCTGGTTGGCGTCGGCCTGCACCGCGGGCAAATCCGACGCCAGGGCAACGTTCAATGTGATGCGCGGTCCGGACGTGCTCCTGATCAGATCCGCCATACCCAGGATAAGGTCGCGCACATCGATGGCGACGGGTTGCAGCGGCTGGCGCCGCGCGAAGCCGAGCAGCCGCTGCACCAAAATGCGAGCCCGTTCGGCTGACTGCATGGCGCCGTCGACCAGCCTTTGCATGCGATCGTCACCGACGCCGCGCCGCTGCAGCAGGTCCAGGCCACCGACGATCGGGCTCAGGAGGTTGTTGATGTCGTGCGCTACGCCGCCGACCAGCGTGCCGATGGCTTCGAGCTTCTGCGACTGCCGAAGCTGCTCCTCCGCGGCCAGTTGCGTGGTGAGATCGCGGCTGGCGCCGATCAGTCGGACGATCCGCCCGTCAGCATCCCGGACCGGCACCAGCACCGTATCCCAATAGGTCTCCCGGCCGTGAAGCTCGAACTGCTCGCGATACTGATAGACGCCATCGGCTTCGATCGCGCGGCGATAGTGCAGCAGCACCGCATCGGCGAGGTCCGGCGACAGCACATCGTCGATACGCTTGCCGGCCACGTCGGCCAGCGGCAGGCCGATCGTCGCCTGATGCGCCGGATTAAGGTCTTCGATGACGAAACCGCCATCGCGCCGCACGCCGATGACGAACAGCGCCTCGGCGGTGTTCTCGAAATAGGCGCGATAGAGTGCGTCCGCCTCGCGCCGGGCGGCTTCCGCCGCAGCCAGCCGCGCCTGTTCCAGCAGGTGATCGGTAATGTCGCGGCCGAAGAGATGCGCTCCAACCACCTCTCCGGCATCGTCGAGCAAGGGCTGGAACCGCATCTCGAACGCACGGCGTTCGTGCGTCGACGCGCCCCACCAGGCGACGTCCTGATAGGTTTCGCCTTCCAGCGCCCGGCGCCACGCGCGGTGGGCGGCGTCGCGTTCCGACGGCAGATGCGCGAGCGTGTCCGTCAACGACTGGCCGACGACAGGGCTCACGCCGAAGAGATCTTCGTAATCCTGTCGTGCCGGTTCGTTGATGGCGATGAAACGGAAGTCCCGGTCAATCGCCTGGACCGATGCGTCGGTCGATTCGACGATGTCGGCCAACACCTTGTGTTCGGCGACAGCCTGAGCGACGCGATGTTCTAGTGTCTCGTTCAGTTCGCGCAGCGCAATATCGGCGCGCGCGCGTGCGGTCACGTCCATCACGACGCCGGCCATTCCGATTGGCCGCCCATCTTCGTCGCGGCGCATGGACCCGCGCGACGCGATCCACCGAACCTCTCCGTCCGGGCGCAGCACGCGATATTCGGAATTCAGGTCGTCGCCGGCCTGCATCACGTCACTCAATTCCCGCCACACCCGCCCGCGGTCGTCGGGATGAATGGACTGGCTGCGACGCTCCACGGTGACGTCTTCGCCGTCGCTTACGCCCAGAATTTCGACGGTCCGCGGCGACCAGGTGCCACGCATTGTCCGCAAGTCCCAGTCCCAGGTGCCGAGTTTGGCGCCGTCCAACGCGAGCCTGAGGCGTGACTCGCTGTCCTGCAACGCGTCTTCGATGTCCTTGCGATCGTCGATGTCGATCACCGAACCGACATATCCCAGGAATCGGCCGTCCGTATTGAAGCGCGCGGCAGCGGCATCGATGACCCAGCGATAGCTGCCGTCGTGTCGGCGCAGGCGGAAATCGACGCGGTAATCCGCCTGCTCGGCATACGCCCGGGCAAGCGCCTGCCGAGCCGCGGCCCGGTCGTCCGGGTGCACGGCATCGAGCCACCCATCACCTTCGCCGGCGCTGGCCGCCTGTCCGGTAAATTCGTACCAGCGCCGGTTGAGATAGGTGCACACGCCACCGGCATCGGTGACCCACATCATCACCGGCGCGTGGTCCGCCATGTTCCTGAAGCGCGCCTGGCTTTCGCGCACGGCCCGCTCCGCGACGACCGCCGACGTGGTTTCGGCAACGGCGCAGAACAGCCCGGCGACGTGCCCGGCTTCGTCGCGGACCGGGGAGTAGGAGAATGTGAAATGGGCCTGCTCGTCGAAGCCACGGCGATTCAGGACGAGCGGCAGATTCTCCCTGTACACCGCCTCCCCGGCCATCGCCGCGTCGACCAGCGGCGAAATGTCGGGCCAGATCTCGGCCCAGATGCCGTGGAACGGGGCGCCCAGCGCGGTCGGGTGCTTGCTACCCAGAATCTCGGCATAGGCATCGTTGTAGAGGAACCCAAGACGTTCGCCCCAAGCCACGAACATCGGGAACTTGGAGCTGAGCAGCAGCCCCACGACAGATTTCAATGACTGCGGCCAATCGTTCGGATGGCCGAGTGGCGACGCGGACCAATCGTGCGCCCTCATCAGCGCGCCGGTCTCGCCGCCGGCGATCGGGAAATTCGACGTCGAGCTCATCACAGCGTCATCGAACGACATTCGATCGCACCAATCCCCTATGCCACAGCTCTGATCGTCTGCGCGACCCTGTCACGAATTAGGATTAGGTCATTGATGTCCGAAGGAAAAGACGGTTTCAATCTCAAACCAGCCTCTGCGGTGCGGGGTGTCGCCGAAGCGCGGTATGCACAGCCGCGCGGCTGGCCGAGATCGTCGGTCAGGAAGCGCCCGAATCCGGCCGATCACAGCGGTCTCTCGGGTCGATCCGACCCCGTCTCGACGATTGCGGAATGCGCTTCGCGCAGATCCTTCAGCCACGACGGGTGGACGTTGCAGCGCCGGGCGATTTCCTCGGCCGCCGAGAGCGGCAGAAGCTTGTGGATCATCACGCCGCACCGGCCCGCCTCGCTCCAGCGCACGTAACCGCCGATCGGCATAAGGCCGTCGATATCGATCATCACCCCGGTGCCGACCGGCAGCGTCAAGCCCGTCACGAGTTCCATGCCGCCGGACCCGACATTCTCGATCGTCACCTTGCGATCCAGACCGGGACCCCGAACCGTCGCCCGCAGGTGAACCCTCGCGCGACCGGGACGGACCCGTTTGCCGGGATCGAACAGCGCCGACGCGTCCTGCAGGACTTCGTCCGCCAACGCGCGGTTGAAGACCATGCCGCATTCCCTTTCCCTGACCCAGCGAACCGAGCCGGTGAAGGGCGCATGCGCGCCGGTCCGCACGAGAAGATGAGCCCCCGTGAACAGCGGCACCGGCATCTTAAAAACGAGCGTCAGTCCCGTCGTGGAGATATTGGCAATGCGGGCAGGATAGGACTGCCCCCCAGCCAACACCTCAGCGCTCAGCGCGGCCTGGACGCGGGGTTCGACGCGTTGTTCTGAAGCGGGGGAACGCTCGGCCTGTGGCGCTGATCCGGCGGACTGCCGTCGCAGCGCGAAGGAAGAACGGCATCGATAAACGACTGTGTCAGCTTCAGGGTAGTCATCATGCGATTGTCCTTTCTCGTCTATGCCGCCTGGCAGGTTGGAACCGATCGACCGGCGATCGGGCCGCCGCGAAGGCGACGGTGGGCTTGTGGTGTGCGGGTCAATGCGGCGGCGACCGCGTTCGCCGGCAGCGCCTTGCTGTAGAGGAAGCCCTGGCCGACCGAGCACCCCAGCGCGCGAAGCTGCGTCGCCTGCTGCTTGGTTTCGACCCCTTCGGCGATGGCTTCGAGGCCGAGTTCCCCGGCGAGGGAGAGGAGGGCGCGAACGATCGCCTGATTCGTCCGATCCTCGAGCTGGCGTACGAACATCTGGTCGATCTTGATCGTATCGACAGGAAAGCTGGGCAGATGCGCGAGCGCCGCATAGCCGGTGCCGAAGTCGTCGAACGCGATGCGGACCCCGGCCTCGGACAAGGCGCGCACGCTGGCCAGCACCGCGCTCGAGCGTTGGTCGAGCAGCACCGTCTCGAGGATCTCGAGTTCGATTGTCTCGGGTGCGATGCCGTATCGATGGAGCGCGAGCATCAGACGATCGGCATAGGTCGGATCGCCGATCTCGGTCGCGGACACGTTGATCGCGACCCGGCCGAACTGCAGCCCGACATCGAGCCAATGCCGCATGTCGCGCAGGATCTGCTCCAGCATGCTCCGGCCGATCGCCTGGGCGATCTCGACCTCGTCGAACGCGGCGGCGATGGTGTGCGGCATGACCGGGGCCCGCCCTGGCTCGACGATGCGGAGCAGCGCCTCGAGCCCCAGGATCGTGCCGCGTTCCAGATCGACTTTCGGCTGATAGAAGGGGATGAAATGTCCGGCCGACAGGGCTGAGCGGGCGCGGGCAATTTCGGCGCGACGCTGCGATTGCCGGACGAGGAGACCCTTTTCGAACGACACGAAGACGCCGCGTCCACGCGACTTCGCCTCGTACAGAGCGGCGTCGGCGTAGCGCACGACGTCGCCGACCTGGGAAGAATGCCGGGGCCAGAGTGCGCCGCCGATCGTGATACGGCATTCCAGGGCCTGCCCGTCGTGCAGGAAGGGCGGGCGCATGGCATCCAGCAGACGTCCCGCAAGCTCGGCCATTCGCCTACCGTCCACCAGCTGGTCCGATACGATCGCGAACTCGTCGCCACCGAGGCGAATGACGATATCGTCCGGCCGCAGCGACGCTTGCAGGCGCCGCGCGATTTCCTTCAGCAGTTCGTCGCCGACCTGATGGCCGAACGAATCGTTGATCCGCTTGAAATGATCGACGTCGATGGCGAGCAATCCGAAGGGAGGGCCGTTTTCCCGGACGCGGTCGCTGAGGCGCTGGCGGAGCAGGGCGCGATTCCCCACACCCGTCAGATGATCGTGCGTCGCTGCCCAGCTCAACTGGCCGACAACGGCGTTTAACTCGCTAAGCGCATCGTCGCGTTCCACCACCGTCCGGCGCAGCTGCAATTGCAGGCTTGCCTGTGCGGCGAGCATTTCGAGCGCCTGACGCTGCTGCGAATCCAGACCCTGCTCGCGGGGCCGGGTGTCGATGACGCAAAGGGCACCTACCGGCGTGCCCCCGATCGAAAGCGGGACACCGGCGTAGAACCGGATACTCTCCGGTCCGGTCACCAGCGGATGGGCGCGGAATCGTTCGTCGATCCACGTATCGCCGATCGACAGGAAGTGGCCGGCGCGCACCGTATGGATACAGAACGAGCAATCCGCGGGCATCTCTTCGCGGCCGATCCCAATCGCGCCCTTGATCCATTGCATGTCGCGCGCGATCAGCGTCACGGCTGCCGCGGGCGTTCCGCAAATGGTTGCCGCCAGGCTCGCGAAATGATCGAACTCGGGGTCGGCGCCGAGACATTCATCGAACGCCGATTTCAGCCGTTCCCTGCTCGGACCGATCTGCCGTTCTGCGGTTTCTGCATGCGTCATCTGCCCCTCCGTCAACCCCGGGCCAATGTGCCGGGGCGGGGCGTGCGCGGACATATCGGGATATTACGGACGACTCGTCCGGCTATTCTTAACCTTTCGAGCGATACGATAATGAATCGTTCGTCATTCGTGGTCCTGCCTGTGGCGCGTCTGCGATACGTCCGCCGTATCGACGACGCGGTCGCGTGCGCGGTCAGTCGGCGATATGATCGATGACGAGCGGATCAGCGACGACCTGGCAGAGAAAACTCCCGGAACAATCGCAGTAACGGATCGGCCGTCTTTTCGGTACCGGTCATCGGATTTGCCTGCGCGGCGACGATCGTCTTTTCGAAATAAGTTGCCAATCCCGAATAGGACACTTGCCATCCGGCGAACCGGCGAAACTCCGGACTGTCCTCCAGGACTGTATGCAGATCGCGGTGCCGACCATCCCGCTCGATCGCCGCCCGCAGAAGGGCGATCGCGTCGGGCGGGCCCTCGATATACTGCGCAAAGTGGCGGACGGCGAAGATCAGCGCTCCGGTCACGTCCAGTTCGGGATTGCGGCGGAGAGAGACGATCTCGATCGGCTCGATGTAGGTTCGCGAATCTGCGATCGGAAAGGTTGCCTGGCTGACGTACATCCAACTCGAGAGCATAGCCTTCTCTTGGTTTCGCGCGGTGGCGGGTGCCGCCGCGTCCGGCGACGATCGCAACCGCAATTCGAACACTGATCGCACCTCCTTTTTCACGAGAGGTTCGGCCTATCAAGAGGCTGCGAAGGGGTTGTAAGGGGCGCCAGGTGTCCGTGACCGAATGGTCCGCCCGGCGGTCTGTGGATCAACCCTGAAAACCGTGTTGCGTTTCGGTCGGGACACGTCGGGCGATCCAGGTCTTGATAGAGGACGCGGGCGTCGGGTGTTCCTATCTGATCAGCCCCGCCGCAAATGCCAGCCTGGTCGCCTCGGCAAGGGTCCGGACGCCCAGCCGCTCGAGCATCTGCGCACGATGCATCTCGACCGTGCGAACACTGATCGCAAGCTCATGCGCGACCACCTTGTTCATCTTGCCCGCCGACAGAAGGATCAGCACGTCGCGCTCTCGATCAGCCAGCCTGTCGATCTGTTCCGACGCTGCAGCCCGTAGCTCGATCAGAGGGAGTTGGAGATCGAGTTCGTCCCAAAGTCGCGCCACCACATCCAGCAGTTCGTGATCCTCGTACGGCTTTTCCAGAAAATCGCGAACGCCGTGCCGCATCGCCTGCACAGCCGTTGCTAGATCACCATGGCCCGTGATCATGACGATCGGGAACCGGTCGCCGAGCGGCGCCGGCAGGCTTTCGACCAAGCCGAAGCCGTCGATCTCTGGCATGCGGACATCGAGAAGCAGGACGCCTGGCGCCAGATGCGGAGCCTCATTCAGAAAGTCCGCCGAGGATGTGAACGCGCGCGGCAGGTAACCGGCGCTTCTGACTAGAAACGCGGTCGAGCGCCGGATCGACGCATCATCATCCACGACATACACCGACCGCATAGAGTTTCTCGACCCCCTGAGAAGCGGTCTACAACAGATGTCGGGGCATGCCAGAACGAATGCACGTGGCGCCGAGATTTTTTCAAGGTAGGACAGCGGATTAAACGATTTACCTACGTTTAGTTTATTAAAGGCGTTCCGTGTTTGCGCATCTCACCTGCGAGCTTCTGTCCATCGCCGAGGACCCCGCGCTGGTCATCGGGCCGGATTTGACATTCACCTACCTCAACGAGCCAGCGAAGCACGAATTCGCAAAGCTCGGACTGCTCGGCCGGGGGCTGGCGGATGCCCCGATCGGGAAAGACTGGGAGGCCATCCGTCACGTGTGCGAACAGTCGCGCGGGATCGGTCCGGGGCGACGGTTCGAAACCTGCATTCCCCTGCTCGAGAACTGGTACGAAGTTCGCGCGGTCGGCGTGCAAGGACATCATGTATTGCTGCTCAGCGACATCACCGGCCAGCGCCGTGCCAGCCGGGACGAACTCACGCCACCGGCTGCCAGTACGCTCCTCAAGACCATCATCGACAGCGCACCGGATCTGATCTTCGTCAAGGATATGGCCGGTCGCTTCATCTTGGTGAACCGCGCCTTGCGCGACGTCTCGCCCGACCTTCTCGGGCGGACGGTTCACGACATATATGATGCCGATCTGGCGGCGGTGTATGACGCTGCGGACCGATCGGTGATCGAGAGCGGCCGCCCCTGCACGGTGGAGGAGATCATTCCGGTCCACGGTGAACAACGGGTGTTCCAGACGATCAAGGTCCCCTGGATTGTCGGTAGCGACATGCGCGGCGTGATCGGCATTTCCCGCGACATGACCGAACGGCACAACGCCGAAGCGCGGGTCCGCGAGAGCGAGGAACGGTATCGGCTTGCCGCACGCGCGACCAAAGACGCGATCTGGGACTGGGATCTGATCCGCGACGAGATCACCTGGAACGAGGCGATCGAGCATCTGGCCGGGGAGCGCCCGGACCAGACGGGGGATTGGTGGAAGTCGCGCATCGCCCCTGCCGATCGAGACCGGGTGCTCGGCAGCATCGGTCGATTCATTCGGCAGGAGATCAGCACCTGGCAGTGCGAGTATGAATTCCGCCACGCCGACGGCAGCTATCACGCGGTCTTCGATCGCGGCTTCCTGGTCCGCGATGCGCACGGTGTGCCGGTCCGCATGATCGGCGCGATGTCTGACCTCAGCGAACCGATGAAGGCGCAGCGGCGTGTCATGCAATTGCAGAGCGAACTGATCCACGTGTCCCGCGTGAGCGCGATGGGCACCATCGCCTCCGCGCTGGCTCATGAGATCAACCAGCCGCTCGCCAGCGCCGGAAATTACGTCGCGGGAGCAAGGCGCCTTCTGCTAGGCGACGATCCGAACGACTTGCACGAGGCGCGTGAAGCGCTTGCGCTGGCGGCCTCAGAAGTATCGCGCAGTGGCGAGATCGTCCGTCGGATCCGACGGATGGTGGCGCATGGCGAAACACAGGTCCAGCCTGTGCCGCTCAAGGAGCTGATTGACGACGCCCTGGCACTAGCCCTGCCAAACCCTGCATTGTCGGGCGTGCGTGTTGATCTGGGTCCGCGTCACGGGGTCGCGCGCGGGGACGCGGTGCAATTGCAGCAGGTGCTCGTCAATCTCATGCGGAATGCGGTGGAGGCGATGGAAGACACCGACGATCGTGTCCTTCGCCTCGCCACCAGCGGCGACGATGCCAGCGTCCGCATCGACGTGCGCGATACGGGCTGTGGTATTCCGTCCGAACGGGTCGCAACGGTTTTCACCGCTTTCGGCAGTAGCAAGATCGGCGGTCTAGGTGTCGGTCTGACCATCTGCCGCACCATCGTCGAGGCGCACGGCGGGCAAATCTGGGTCGAACAGACCGACGACAGCGGCACCTGTGTTGCATTACGGCTGCCGTCACATCGCGGCGATGCCACACCGTAAACGACAACAGACATCAGTCATCAGCGCGCTGTCGGGATCGATTCGCAACTTTAGGGTATGGGAGATGCTGCAATTGGTGTGCAGGCATTGCCAAACCAACCTGGCGAGCTGAACAAACGTCAGCTTCCGGGAAGGGAACAGATGCGGCTGGGTGGCCGGAACTGAGTCTACCTAGACGCCGAGCGGCTGAGCGCCGCATGGTTCATCTCGGCCGTTCACGGTGACCGTTGTTTTCCCGCAACGTATCGCTTTGAGAAACTCACGGCTTTTCCAATTCTCCTTAACCGCCCAGCTGTTTCGGAGAGGCATCGGGGAACAGAATTTGGGAAAGCGGGTGCTTCAGACGCCTGTCGGTGCAATCGGCGCGATCACTTTCCCACGTGATGTTCGTTTCTAGAGAGGCGAGATGCGACGTGCCGCCTGCAGTTCTGCCGAAGCCGCGTCATGCTGAGAGTGCCGAAAATAAAGTAGCAGGTCGGTAGCTCCTGCGCCCGTCTAACGGGTTATTCCCAGCCACGGCGTTGACCCAATACGTTGGGAAGACGCTGGCTGTGGGGTTTGCGTCTTCCCGGCTGATGCCGAGGAGTGCTCATGATTGTCATTGCCACCATTCCCTTGACCTGTGCTGCTCTGTCCACGGGCGCTGCCGGATACATCACGCTGGTCGAGCATCCGGCACGGCTCCAACTGGCGGATGGCCCCCTGCTCGCGCAATGGAAGCCCAGCTATGACAGGGCGCTGCCGATCCAGTCCGGCCTAGCCGTTGCCGGAGGCCTCAGCGGAATGGGCGCATGGTATCTGTCGGGCACTGTGCTCTGGGTATTGGGGAGCCTTATCCTGCTCGCCAACTGGCCGTTCACTCTGCTTGCGATCATGCCGACCAACAAGCGGCTCAAGATGATCGGGGCCGAGGAAGCCGGGCCGGCGACCCGTGCGCTGTTGGTTTCGTGGGGGATCCGCGACAGCGGCGTGCCGAGATCATGCGCGATCGCCGCCAGCATCGCCATGCGGCTTTCGGCGTGCCGCGCGAGCCGCCCGTGCATGGCGGACAAAGCCTCGCCCAATTCGCGAACCTCACGCGGGCCGCCGCTCGGTAGGGCGATGCCGCGCCCGATGCGTCCATGCGCGGCAGCCTGTGACAGCTGTCGCAACGGGCGGGTGATCGCCCGCGCGATCAGCCATGCGACGATGCCGAGCACGACGCACGCCATCGCCATCGCCTGCAGCGTCCACCAATGCCATTTCGAGAACAACCGGGGCGGCCGGCTCGACAGGACGCGCCATCCTCCGTCGCGGCGGACGGCGGCAGAGAAGGGGCCGCGCAGGGCGAAGGGATCATGCTGGCCCTCGAAGGCCACGACACGGACCGAAGTGCGAGGCATGCGCAGCATCTGCGCCAGTATGCCCTCGGCCATCGGCACCCGTTCTGCGTGGGGCGGAAGGCCCGACCAGTTCGCTCCTGTGACCAGGGTCAACGGCTGGTCGGACAGGGGCGGGGCCACGCCGATGCGCAAGGCCGTCGCAATCGTTTCCAGCCGTACCGGTGCCGCGCGCGGCGGGGGGCCGCGAAAGGTCACCGCAAAGAGCAGGATTGCGGTCAGGATGACCGAGACAATCGTCAATGCGAAGATCGGCAGCGCAATCGACGTGCGTCTCGACCGGCGAGCGAGTGCCGCGGTCATGCGCGGGTCACCTCGGCGCTGAACAGATAGCCTTCGTTGCGGATCGTGCGGATCATTTCCTCGGCATCGGTCCGCGCCAGCTTCTTGCGCAGTCGGCTCATCTGCACGTCGATCGCGCGATCGAAATGCTCGGCGTTCACGCCGCGCGACAGGTCGAGCAACTGATCGCGGCTCAGCACGCGGCGCGGATGCTCGACCAATGCAAGCAGCAGACGGAATTCACCGTCCGACAGGTTAATGACGACGTCCTCCGGATCGAACAATTGGCGCCCGACCGCGTCGAGCCGCCAGCCGGCGAACCGGTAGAATTCTCGTGCGGGTGTGATCGCGAGGGGTGCTGTCGCCTCGCCCCCGCTCGCCCGGCGCAGGACCGATCGAATCCGCGCGAGCAGTTCGCGCGGATTGGCGGGCTTGGCGATATAATCGTCCGCGCCCATCTCCAGCCCGACGATCTTGTCGACTTCGGTCCCGATCACCGACAGCATGATGACGGCGGGGCCGCTCCGTCGGTCGAGCGTGCGCAGGATCGACAGCCCGTCCTCGCCCGGCATCATCACGTCCAGCACGATCAGGTCGTACGGCGCCTCGGCCATCGCCGCACGCATCTCGGTTGCATCGGCAGCGGTGCCGACCAGATAGCCGTGCTGCTCCAGAAATCCCGCTGTCAGCTCGCGGATTCCGGGGTCGTCGTCGACGATTAGCAGGCGGGTGGCGAGGTCCACGGGGCGGTCCAATCGGGTCATCAGCATGAGTGCCGGAGTGGTCATCCTGCGTATCCGCCACGTTGCACCGCTGCAATCTGGTGTAATCTGCCGAAGCGTTGCAAATTCGTCACAGCGGCGTTTGCCGCGACAGTCCAAGCCCCGCACGTCGATTTGTGAACATCGCAGCGGTGCAACGTTCCGCAATTCGTGGGCAAATTGCCGACCATAGCCAGGGCCGACATCAAACCTTGGAGACGATCATGCTTGCTTCGCTCTTGTCCGCGCTTCTGGCGCAGGCCCTCTATGGTCCCGCCGCGCCGCCGCCGCCACCGCCAGCCGCGTCGGCTCCCGAGCCACCCGAGCTGTCGCCGATGAGTTCGGCGGCGGTTCTTCGTGCTAATGGGATGACCGATGCCGGGTTGAATGCGCTGCGGACCATCCTCGAGCCAGGCATCGCCCGTGGCGCCACGCGCGCGGCGCAGTGCGCGGTCGAGCAGTTGAGCACGCAGACCCCGTTGCCGCTGGGCGACCTGACCGCGGCCCTGCATGAGCGCGATGCGACTGCGGCGGCGCAGGCTGCGGCGCAGACCGACTATCTGGTGGCGGCGCTCCGCGTGCTGCAGCCGGCCGACCAGCGCGTGCTGCTCAGCGTGCTGGGCACGGGCGGCATGATCCTGGGCAGCGCGCCCCCGCCGCGCCCGGAGGCGGCACGGCTAAATGGTGGCGAGGCGGCCCGCCGCGGCCCGGGTGGTACGGGCGGAGGGCTGGGTGCCGGCGGTCCTCCAGCTGGGGAGCGTCGCGGCCCACCACCGGCTGCGCGAAACGCGCCGCGCTCTGAGCAACCTTGCGACATGATGCTCGACGGCTGACGCTAAGATGAGACGATGGTTGTCGGGGTCGGTGTGAGCCGGTTGCAGACTGCATCGGCCCGCAACCGAGTTCTGCATGATCAGCGTTAAAGGTTTCTCGTGGCGGCTGTAAGCGGCGGCAGGCTGCGGTGTCGATCGTGACGGGCTTAATCCTGAACGAAAGTCGTAAGTTGGGGATCGGAAAGATAAGCTGAACGACCACAAATGGGTCAACACAGTCGTTGCGGGGCAGCTAATCGGGAAAGCCCTGAACTCTGCTATCGTCAGTTCAAAATGCGATTACCGATCTATTGAGTGAGCCATTTCGTCATCAATCCACGCAAGGCGCAAACGCTGAAGATCGATCGACAGATCGATGCGGCGCTGCTCGACGGTGTCGAGTGTCGCTTTGTATGCGGCAAGCTCTTCAAGTTGCCGTTCGATTTTGGTGAATAGCGCTTTGAGGCCAAGTAGACGCTGCTGGGGCGGTAGATGATCCCATAGCCCCGAGCGTAGCCTAAACGGATCGAGGCCAAGGCTGGCAGCTCGGTCGACATCACTGATCCATTCGTTCAGTTTCACGCTGCCCTTTTCCGTTAGGGTCAGAATGCTGGTTCTGCGACCAGTAGACGAGGTGTCAGCCGCTATCAGGCCGTGCCCGGTCAGCCGACGGATCGCTGGATATACCGCGCCCGCACTGCCGCTCCATTCGTGTGAGGGGGAGTTCTGAAACGCCCTGCGCACTTTGAACGCCGTGTCCGCACCGCGATGGTGGATCTCGGAAAGGATCGCGCCTTCGAGTTCGGTGAGAGGGCCATCCGGATCGTGCATTTGACTCCTGCAACTCTATGGTACTAATCGTACTATCGGTATTCGTGAGGTTCATTATGCCACGGCTTGATTTCGATAGCAGCCCAGGCGCCGACCGACGCTCGTTTTTGCTCGGGGCGGTCGGCCTTCCTACTCTGCTATCAGCTTGGCCGGGTTTTGCGCAGCAAGGCGCTTCTACGGGCGCTTGGGGGGTGGATCTCAACGCCATCAGTCGGACGGTCGCACCTGGTGATGCTTTCTTCGACTACGTCAACGAAGGGTGGTTGCGTACGGCCGTGGCCCCTGCTGGCTATGGCGAGTATGGCGAGATGCAAGCCATGTTCCTGCGCACCGAAGCTGCGGTTAAAGGCATCATTCAACGCAAGGCGAAGAACGACGCTGGGCAAAAGCTTGGGGACCTCTACGCCAGCTTCCTCGATACAGCCGCTATCGAACGCGCCGGACTGACGCCGATCCAGCCGGGTCTCGACGCGATCGCGGCCATTAAAGATCATGCTGGTGTAGCGGCCTTCATGGCGCGGCCCATGTCTCATTCCATTGTCGGCAGTTATGTGTTTTTAGACGCCGCCAACACGCGGCGCAGCCTGCTTCACCTCGATCAGCAGGTTCTCGGGCCACGGCTTCTTGGTCTCCCTACGGCAAATCATTATTCGGCGTCAGGCGGCGACTACTCCGATCTGCGCAGCGCCTATCGCGCGCACATCACCAGAATGCTCGGGCTGGCGAAGGTTTCAGACGATCCACGTTGCGCTGATGCGGTTGTGGCGCTCGAAACGAGGCTGGCTTCCGTCCAATGGACCGGCGAGCAACTGCGCGATCGCCGATTGAACTACCATCTAATGCGCCGCGCTGACCTCGAGACCTATGCGCCGGGCTTCGACTGGAGCGCGTTCCTGCTGGCACGGGGATTTCCGGCCGTTGAGACGGTGGTGCTGAATACCGACACGGCGATCCGTGCAAGCGCCGCGATCTTCGCCGAGACGCCGGTGCCGGTCTGGCAATCCTATCTCGCGTTCCACTGGATCCAAAACCACGCCTATCTGCTGCCGGCTGCGGTGCAGGAGACGAGCTTCGACTTTTACGGTCGTCGGCTCGCCAAGCAGGAAACGCAGCGCAGCAGAGAAAGCCGGGGGGTGCAATTCGTCAGTCGCAACCTGCCCGACCTGATCGGCAAAGCTTATGTCGTCGGGCGTTTTCTTCCAGCATATCGTGTCGCCATCATGGGTATGGCGATCAACCTGAAGCGCGCTTTTGCCAAACGTCTGGCCAATGCCGAGTGGCTCGATCTCCAGACCCGTACGACCGCCCTCGCCAAGATCGACAAGATGGCATTGAAACTCGGTTATCCGGACAATCTGCGGGATTATGCGGAGACCAGGATTGTTCCGACCGATCCGATCGGCAACCTTCATCGTCTGCAGGCTTCACAGGCTGCGCGGGACATCGTGCAACTAGCGCAGCCCGAAAGGCCCTACCCCTGGCATCTTGCGCCGCAGACGGTTGATGGCAGCTACAGCCCGCAGCTAAACGCCATATGCTTCCCAGCAGGCATTCTACAGGCCCCTGCCTTCAGCCCGTCGAGTGATCCCGCGGTCAATTTCGGCGCAATCGGTGCTGTGCTAGGTCATGAGATGGCGCATGGATTCGACGATCAGGGGTCGCATTTCGATGACGAAGGCAATTTGCGCGATTGGTGGACGCCTGCCAGTCGTGCTGCATTCGAGCGTCGTGCCGCCGCACTTGTCGCGCAGTATGACAGTTACGAACCGCTCCCGGGATTGCGGATCAATGGAAGGCAGACGCTCGGCGAGAATCTGGCCGATCTGGTTGGCGTCACGCTAGCGCTGGACGCTTTCCGGCTTTACGCGGCCGAGCATAGCATCGACCTCACGCGGCGCATCGACGGCTTTACCGCCGAGCAACGGTTCTTTCTGGGTTGGGCTCAATTCTGGCGAACGATCGAAACGGACACCGCGCTTCGTAGCCACGTGCAGCAGAACTACCACTCTCCGGCACGCTACCGGGTCAACGGCGTCGTCCGCAATCTCGATGCCTGGTACAATGCCTTCGGCGTAACGGCCAACCATGATCTGTACCTGCCGCCGGAGCGGAGAGTTCGGATATGGTGATGCATTTAGCCGAGCTTCGCCAACACGGTGCTTTTCGAAGTGCATATCTTTCGGAGAGCGTTGCCGGGGCGCCGATAAGGGATGGCGCGCGTGAGGCTTTGACCATGAACGAATGGCGGATTCGGGTGATTCGCAAGTGCCGGCTGAATGTCGGATGTTGGGTCAGAGTGTAGCTGTTTCGCGGGCTACTCGATTAGTTTGTCCAGCGTGATCGGCAGTTCGCGCACTCGGGATCCGGTTGCGTTATAGACTGCGTTAGCGACGGCCGCGGCGACACCGGTTATGCCGATCTCGCCGATGCCGTGGGCGCCCATCGGCGCGTGGGGATCGGGGATGTCGGTCCAGATGACGTCGATCTCCGGAATGTCGAGATGCACCGGCAGGTGATATTCGGCGAGGCTGGGATTCATGATCCGGCCGTTGCGTTCGTCGAACAGGGTTTCTTCCATCAGGGCCATGCCGAGCCCCATGATGATCCCGCCGCGGAATTGGCTGGTGGCGGTCTTGGGATTGAGGATCCGGCCGCAATCGAACGATCCAAGGAAGCGTGTCACCCGCGTCTCACCGGTCACCGCGTTGACCCGGACTTCGGCGAACAACGCGCTGTGCGAGTGCATCGACCAGTGCATCAGCTCGAATGGGGTCGACCCCGCCTTGGTCACCGTCACGCTGTCGCGCTGAGCGCGCCCTAGGATCGAGGCATAGCTTTCGCGTCGCGCGGGATCGTCCAGACTGGCGAGCCCGCCGGCGTCGCAGCCGACCGCGTCCGCCGACAGGCCGGCGAGGGGCGAATCGTTGCCGGCGAGCTTCAGCAGTTCGCCGACCAGTTCGGTCTGCGCGGCGATGACGGCGGCCCCGATCGCGGCGGTCTGCTGCGACCCGCCGGCCATGATCGCGCCGGGGATGGCGGAATCGCCGTAGCCGACCTCGACGCGATCGAGCGGCAGCCCCAGCCGCTCGGCGGCGACGATCGCGGTCGTCGTCGACGTGCCCATGCCCATCTCGGCCGCGGCGACCTCCACCTTCGCGCGGACATCGTCGCCGTCGCGGGTCAACGTGATCCGGGCTTCCGCACCCGGCATCCGATAATAGGGGTAGGTGCCGGTCGCGCAGCCCATGCCGACCAGCCACTCGCCATCCTGCCGCGATCCGGGCGTGGTCGGGCGGTCCTGCCAGCCGAACCGCTCGGCCCCCTGCCGCCACGCCTCGACGATGTGGCGCGACGAAAAGGGGAGGCCGCTGGTCGGGTCCTTCTCCGGCTCGTTGCGGATGCGCAGCTCGACCGGATCGATGCCGAGATCGACAGCCAGTTCGTCGATCGCCGATTCGAGTGCGAAGGTGCCGACCGCTTCGCCCGGCGCGCGCATGAAGGTGTTGGCGAGCATGTTCATCCGCGCGATGTCGACCTTCAGCAGCATGTTGGGCGCAGCATAGGCGGCGCGGGTGCCGAGAATGAACGGTTCGGGCATGTTGTTGTGCGGCGTCATCACCGACAGGCCGGTGTGGATCAGCGCATCGAACCGCCCATCGGCCCGCGCCCCGATCGCGACGCGCTGTTCGGTCAGCGTCCGCCCGCCGACGATGCGGTACACGCCCTCGCGCGACAGGGCGATGCGCACCGGCCTTCCGCTCAGTTTCGCGGCGGCGGCGGCGATCACCTGGTGGTCCCACAGCCCCTTGCTGCCGAACCCGCCGCCGACATAGGGCGAAGTCAGGCGGACCTGATCGGTGTCCAGCCCAAACACGTCGGCCATCGTCTGCGCCTGTTGCGTCACCATCTGGCTGGCGTCGTGGATCACCAGCGTGTCGCCGACCCAGGCGAGTGTCGCGGCGTGCGGCTCGATCGGGTTATGGTTATGGCGCGGCGTGCGATAGGTCTGGTCGACCCGGTGCGGGGCGACGGCCAGCGCACCCTCGGCATCGCCGATCTCATTCAACAGCGGCTGGCCCATGAACAGGCCCGGCTCGATTCCGTTCGCCTTGGCACCGGCAAGGTCGGTGGTCGACGGTTCGACGTCGTAGATCACGTCGATCAGTGCGGCGGCGTGGTCGGCCTGTTCCTGGGTTTCGGCCAGCACGCAGGCGACCGGCTGGCCGTTCCAGTGGATGCGGTCGTCCTGCAGGATCGGCAGGTCGGCGGGGCCAACCGCGGTGGGCGAGGAGCCGAACACCGGGGGCGGCGCCATCCGCGGGGCGTTCAGATGCGTCATTACCAGCACGACGCCGGGCGTGGCTTCGGCGGAATGCGTGTCGATCGCCGCGATCCGCCCACGCGGGATCGTCGCATAGGCGAGCGCGGCATAGACCATGTCGTCGAAGCGGTGTTCGGCGGCGAAGGCGGCGGCGCCCGTCACCTTGAGCGTGCCGTCGAGGCGTGAGACGGGCTTGCCGATCAGCCCGTGCTTGCGCGCGATCAGCGGATCGGGCTTGCCGCCCGGGATCCAGCTGTCGGGGGCGAGCGGGACGAGCTTTTCCAGCGCGCCCTGCACCAGGCCCTGCGCGGCCTGTTTGGCGGTATCGACGATGCTCATGCCGCGTGTTCCTCGGTGAGTTCGGCCAGCACGGCGGCGAGCGTTCGCGACGCCAGCGCCGGTTTGAAGCCGTTGTCGCGCAAAGGCTGAGCGTTGGCGAACTCCGCCGCGGCGGCGTCGAGGAACGCGTGGTGCGTCGCGGGGCCACCGCGTAGCGCGTCTTCCGCGGTCGTCGCGCGCCACGGCTTGTGCGCGACCCCGCCGAACGCGATCCGCACGTCGGCAATACGGTCACCATCCATCTCGACCGCCGCGGCGATCGAGACGAGCGCGAAGGCGTAGCTCGCGCGGTCGCGGACCTTGCGGTAGGTGGATGTCGCGGCGAGCGGCAGCGGCGGGAGTTCGATCGCGGTGACGAGCTCGCCCGCCTCCAGCGTCGTATCGCGATCGGGCTGGTCGCCGGGCAGCCGGTGCAAGTCGCCGAAGGTCAGGGTGCGCGCGCCCGCCGGGCCGTCACAGTGGACGGTCGCATCGAGCATCGCCAGCGCGACGCACATGTCGGACGGATGAGTCGCGACGCATGCCTCCGATGCGCCAAGCACGGCGTGGATGCGATTGAATCCCTCGCGCGCGTCGCAGCCCGACCCGGGCTCGCGCTTGTTACAGCGCGATCCTTCCACATCATAAAAATAGGTGCACCGCGTTCGCTGGAGCAGGTTGCCCCCGACCGTCGCCATGTTGCGGATCTGCGCCGACGCGCCGGCCAGGATCGCGCGAGCCAGCACCGGATAGCGCGCGCGGACGACGCGATGCTCGGCGAGCGCGGTGTTGCGCACCGCCGCGTCGATCAGCAGCCCGCCGCTGTCGGTCTCTACGATCTCCGCGGGCAGCAGGCTCACGTCGACCAGCCGCGCGGGCTTGGCGATCCGCTCGCGCATCAGGTCGACGATGTTGGTGCCGCCGCCGAGATAAGCGGCGTCGGCCGCGGTACCCATCCGCAGCGCTTCGGCGCGGTCGGCGGGGCGGGCATAGTCGAACGGAGTCATGCCGCCACCGTCGCGCGGATCGCGTCGATGATACCGTTGTGCGCGCCGCAGCGGCACAGGTTGCCGCTCATCCGCTCCTGCACCTCGTCGCGGGTCAGCGCGACGTCGGCGGACAGGTCGTCGCTCAGATAGCTCGGCGCCCCGCGTCGCGCCTCCCCCGCCATGCCGATCGCCGAACAGATTTGACCGGGCGTGCAATAGCCGCACTGGAATCCGTCATGTTCGATGAACGCAGCCTGCAGCGGGTGGAGGTCGCCGCCATCCGCCAGTCCCTCGATCGTCGTTACCTGCCGGCCGTCGTACTGCACCGCGAGCGCGAGGCAGGACAGGATCCGCTCGCCGTCTACCAGCACGGTGCATGCCCCGCAGGCACCCTGATTGCAGCCCTTCTTGGTCCCGGTCAGGTGCAGCGCCTCGCGCAGATGATCGAGCAGCGACACACGGGCATCGGCAGGCAGCGGCACATCTGTTCCGTTGACGATCAGCGGCATTTCGGCACTCCAATGGTCGTTGCAGGGCAGACCAGCAAGAGAGTCCTCAGACACGCCGATGTCTAGCATAATCGGCAGCGGTGAGCCGGCGCGGACGGCTCGCCTCCTGGATTGAGGTAGTGTCCACATGCTCTGCTCGCGATCGTAACGGCGGCGGACGAGAAGTCCCCGAAGGCGTCGCTTGGGCTGGCTGCCCGGTTAACGGGTCCGATATGGACACGGGACGCGATGGTCGTGTCGATTGGAAGATGAACAGATTTCCGTTTTTGGGCTGCGCCAATTGTGCCCTAGGCGACCGAAACTGGGTCATATTCGCTATATTATGACACGTTCTTGCCGAGCTATCTTGAACAGCCGCAAATTTGAGGAAGGGCAATCGGGCCGTATTTTGCCACGGCTGCTTTCCGGGCGGTTGGTAGGTGCGATCGGGGCCATCGCCTAAACGTCTCCGCCCCCCATGACTCGAGGAAGGCGGGTTGCCCATGAAATTTCTTTTTAGCGATCTTAACCATTTGATCAGCCCCGCGCCGCTATAACATCGATCATGTTGAGCGCTCATCAAATCGACCTTGTGCAGGCGAGCTTCGCCTACGTGATCCCCATCACTGACGAGGCGGCAGCCATATTCTATGGCAATTTGTTTGCGCATGCGCCGGACACCCGCTCATTGTTTCTCAATGATATGGCGGAGCAAGGGCGAAAGCTCTTCCTTACCCTGGCGACCGTCGTAGACGCGCTTGATCGCCTCGACACCATCGTCCCTGTTGCGCAGGAGCTTGCCATTCGGCATGTCGCCTATGGGGCGAAAGCCGCCCACTATAACGCGGTGGGCATAGCGTTGATCGAAACGCTAAGGGCTGGTCTCGGCGCTATGTTCGATCGCGATACTGAGGCAGCATGGGGCGCTGCCTATCAAATCTTGTCAGATACCATGCAGGCCGCCGCCCGCCAGGCGGCTTGATGTGCCATCCGACCAAAATGGCCCCACGCTCGCGATTCTCGCGGCGCGACTGACAGATATGGCGGCCAGCGTCGCTTCGGAGTCCGAGGCTGCCTCATGTGCGATCCGTGCCTTTACCGATCAGGCTCAGCAAGTCGCTTCTCTCGCCGAGTTGCTAGACGCTGCTGCGGTGAAACTGGAATGTGAAGTCCGCGAGCACAATGCGGTTCTGATGACCGCTCGTGCAGCGCTGAGTGAACAACGTCCGGTCGTGGACGCGCTCGAACGCTCGCCAGAAGGCCTGGCGATCATATCGCGCACGGTGCAAGAGATTGCGCGTCAAAGTAAGATGCTGTCAATCAACGCTAGAGTCGAGGCAGCACGGAGTGGCCCGGAGGCCCGCGGCTTTGCCGCCGTCGCGTTTGAAATGTCCGAACTCGCGAAGCGCACTCAGGTGGCGAAGGGGGACATCGGCAGTTCGGCGGAGGAAATTGCGAGAGATGTGCACGCCGTTCAAGTCCTAGTGCACTCGCAGGATGGGCTAGTGACGAGCCAAGCGGACCTGCTTGGTTCTGCCCTAGACCACGCCAAGCACCAGCGCGATACCGCCTCCAGCCTTGCGATGCTTGCGAGCGAAGGCGCTGAGCGGGTCAGCGCGGCTGCCAATTCTATTGGTCGGGTTGGCGCTACGGCCGTTGCGGTAAAGATGCTCGCCCGCGAAATTGCTAAACGAGCCTGATCAGTCTCTCCACCAGTCAGGCCTACATTCCGTCCTTAATCGCCTCGCGATTGATCCGGCGCGCTGATTTCTAGGCACCTGTTTGAAGCGAAAGCGATCACGGCGCGGCGGTTGGAGTGGCTGCCTAAATTCGATTCTTTCGCCGAAACCCGTCGAATGACGAGGGCTTCTGCCTGCTCCAGCCTTCGTGGCTAACATGAACAAACGTCCGTTTTCCGGTCACCGATACCCCAGCGTGGATGACCGCGACTGAATCATAGGCGAAGCGCGTCGATCAGAGCTCGAAGGGCGGGTGTGACCCGCCGATCGGGGTAATAAAGGCGACATCCGGGATAGGACGGGCACCATGGCGCAAGCACCTGGATCAGCCGACCGTCCGCGATCTCGTCTGCGACGTCGTGTTCCATCATGTAGCCGAGGCCGGCGCCGGCGCGGACCGCCGCTGCCGCCAGAATCTCGTCATTGACGATGAGCTGCCCCGAAACCCGCAGTCGGAGCTCGCGGCCTTCTTCCTCGAACTCCCAAGGCAGAAGTCCGCCACCTCCGAGGAGCCGGTAATTGACGCAGATGTGCCGATCGAGGTCGGACGGCGTCGCGGGAGGCTCATGGCGCGAGAAATATGCAGGCGTGCCAACCACGACGGTGCGCAATTCGGCGCCGACCGCGACGGTCACCATGTCCTTTTCGACCGTTTCGTTAAGGCGAATGCCGGCATCGAAGCCGCCCGCGATCAGATCGGTCAGTCGATCCTCGACGATGACCTCTACCGACACGTCGGGATGATCGAGCAGAAATTGCGGCAGGCGCGGCGCCAGGATCGTTCGCGCCGCATAGCTGAAGGTGGTCAGCCGCACCGTGCCCGACGGCGCGTCTCGCCAGTCGGCAAGCGAAGCCAGCCCCTGTGTCATCTGCGTTAAGGCGGGGTCGAGGGAGCGCAACAACTGCTCGCCTGCGGCCGTCGGTGCGACGGACCGCGTGGTGCGCGCAAGGAGCCGCACACCCAGCCGCGTCTCCAGGGCCTTCATGGCATGACTGAGCGCGGAGGGCGAAAGTCCCAGCTCTGCGGCCGCGCGCGTGAAGCTGCGCGCGCGAGCGACGCTGGCGAACGCCGCGAGATCATCGAGGTTGCCGCGGCGCATTGCTGCATCATGCTCACAAGCCCTTTCGATCCGCAACGTCTAATCAGGCGGTCTTTCGGATCCTAAATTGAGCTTCAGACGAGGAGTGAAGACACATGGACCTGACCAACTATCGCACGCTTGGCCGTTCGGGACTTGCTGTCAGCCCGCTCGCACTTGGCACCATGACCTTCGGTGCGGGCCGGTGGGGAGCGGACGAGGCCGGTTCGCGCGCCATCTTCGACGCGTATGTCGAGGCAGGCGGTAACTTCATCGACACCGCCGACGTCTATTCCGGCGGCGAGAGTGAAGCGATGGTTGGCCGTTTCCTGCGGGAGCGTGGCAACCGCGACCGAATGGTGGTGTCGACCAAATCGGGTTTCCCGCGCGGCTTGGGCAACCCACTGGCCGGCGGCAACTCGGCGCGCAACATCCGCGACGGGCTCGACGTCTCGCTGAAGCGGCTCGGCAGCGAATATATCGATATGTATTGGACCCATGTCTGGGATCGCACGTCACCGGCCGAAGAGGTGCTGCGCGCGCTGACCGACGCCGTGCGTCGTGGCGACATTCTCTATTACGGCTTCTCCAATGCGCCGGCATGGTACGCCGCGCAGATCGCAACGCTGGCCCGCGCGCACGGCCTGCCCGAGCCGGTCGGGCTGCAGTACAGCTATTCGCTGCTCGATCGCGGCGTCGAGCTGGACCTCGTGCCCGCCGGACGTGCGCTCGGCCTTGGCCTCGTTGCGTGGAGCCCGCTCGCCTTCGGCATGCTGACGGGCAAATATGGTCGCGACAAGCTGGCGGATTTCGGTCCGGCGGGCAGCCTACCGAACAAGGGCGGCGAGCATGGCGGCGGAAGTGACGGTCGCCTCAATGGAGACAATCCCTATGGCGGAATGCTGTTCACGGAGGCGAACTTCATTATCGTCGACGCGTTGCGCGCCGTGGCCGAGGAAGTCGGCCGCCCTATGGCGCAAGTCGCGCTTACGTGGGTGGTGAACCGGCCGGCGGTGTCATCGGTGCTGATGGGTGCGAGCCGGCCGGATCAGGTCCTGGAGAACATCGCATCGCTCGACATCACGCTTTCGCCCGAACAGCAACAGCGGCTTAATGCGGCAGGAGCACCACCTCAGCTCAATCCTTATTTCATTTTTGACCTGCCGCGCGATCAGATCTTCGGCGGCAGCGACGTAAGAGCCTGGAGCGAGGGGGGCTGAACGAACGTCCGCTTTTGGGAAGCTACAGAGGGAGCTGAATGTCGCTTTGTGGGTCGCTAGGACAGAAGGGCAGAGCGGCAGCTCGCGACCAAATGGAGCCATTTGGGGTACGGCTCGTGAACGGAAGCTATTGCGGGAACTGGCCGCTCGCCTCCCGTTGAGCAGCCAGACCGCAACGCGCCCCTTCTCTACCACCTGCACTCGCTCAGCTTTTACCGGATGCGGCCGTTCGCACATGATCGAGTGCCAGCCCACTGTGCGAGCGGACCGTCCGATTGGCGCCGTCTGTCAGTTGAGAAAGGCTATATACTTTGCGCGCCGGTCAATGTCGCAGAACGCGGTGCCCTCGTTGATGGCTAACGTGTCCAACTGCTTGATGATCTTGTCCTTGTGACCGTGCGCGATCTTGATCCGCCGGATGGCGATATCAGCGTCTCCCTCTTCCGGAAGAATGGCATCCCGGCCAAATAGCAAGAAGGCGCCCGACTGCGCCGCGACGCGGTCGTGACTGTGACGACCAAGGACGCAGAGCACCCGATCGATATCCGCTGGGTCGATGACGTCACGAAAATAGGGCTTATCCTCCTGGATGAAGTGCAGGAGCTTGATGACTGGTATCGTCTTATTGAAGGCGTCGCGATCCAGACTCGTATTGATCTGCTGCCGGACCGCGTCATCAAGGAGCGCGAGGTTGGCGAGGCAGGCGACGGTGTCGCTATCGTAATATTTCACTTTGTCGCGCGCGATCGTGAGACGGATCACCTCTCCAACTTTTTCGGTGCCTGAGCGGCAGGCGAACCAGAGTGCAATCAGCGGGTTGGTTGAAGTGTCCAGCATGCGCGTGGGCAGGCCGTAGTGCTGCATCCGGCTGACGCGCTCAAAGGTGGATTTGTCCTCACGGAAGTCGTGTGGACTAGCGATCATGAGGTCCCGGAACTTGCGGGGCTCCGCTACCCGCGCAGCATCGGTCCGGAGTGCGAACGGCTGCAGCTTGTATTTATCAGCGTTCGAATGACCCCGGAAGAAGGAAACGTCGCCCGGCCTTGGCGGGTCTCGAAAACCCACCGGACTAACTCGTCGACGCTCTTAATCCCATCGGTCACTGACAGCCTCTCGTTGATCCGCCCATTACGGCTTGCGTTCTTGCGTTAAGCGCAAATGCCGGCGGCTTGACTAGCGATTAATTGAGCAATTCGGCGAAGTGGACCATTCCATAATCTCGGATTTTGATCACGCCATTCCGCTTGCCGAATGCGCTCGGTTTGGTATCGTTGAACCACGCCGGGACATCACGGATCAAGCGATAGTCCGACTTTTCGATGTCATCGAGCCGTTCCATAATTAAGTACTCACCCGTCACGCTGAGGCAGTGGCAACGGCCGAGGACATTTTCCAACTGTGGGTGCGGTTCTGACCCAAGCCAGATTGTCCATTCCAAGAAGTTGCTGTAGTTACGCGGCTGGATTGATTTCTTCACGATGGCGTTCGTATCGCTTTTCATCCGATACGCATGGCGCGCTGTTCCTTTTGCGAACGGCTCTGCCTCGATCAGCGTCTCGATGTCCGCTTTAGACATAAACCTTTGATATGCCATTTTTTTGCCCCCGCGTGTAGTCGAAGGCGAAACGCATACGGCGACGTGAGCGCAATTTCGAGCCCGGCAGCGAGCTTTCGCGCTGTGTCTCAGCCTGAATGATCATGGAGTCGATCAGGTCAGGTTACCCCGGCCCATATCCGACGATGTTGGCCCAATTTCGATCGCCCTGCGATTGTCGCCCGGGCAGCACTGAACGGCTCGTGACAAAACCTTTCATCGGCATGGCGCTCGCAAACGGCAGAAATGGCCCAAATCTCGCTGTTTAGCATCGGGAGCGCCGTGGGCTATCAAGACCAATCCAAAACATGCATGAATGGCAGAAGTCGGGGAGCCGGGATGGAGGCCTGAACGACCGGGTTTGGGTCGCAGCGGACGGGTCGCTTGCGCTCAACGATGGGCGCTTATCCGTCCCATCCCGCTCGTTGCGTGGTCGCCGGTCGGCGATGCGAGTCTGGATGCTCTTGGCCTGAAGAGCGTCCCTGAACCAATTAGCGTTGCAGCTGGGGTCGCCGAGCACTCACTGCACTTTTGGCATGTCGTCCAGCGGCGTTTCCGCACTGGTGTAGTCGCTAAGCCGCCCGGCGGGCATGCAGAAGCTAGAGGGGCAACCGTTTCCGTCGGCGACGGCATGGAGCTTGACGTGCATGCCGCCCCTGCCTTCGCCGAGGCAGGCATTCGGTACGTCCGATCAGGCGGCCAAATCTCCCTGTAATAACCATAGGCTCGATGCCGGACGGCGCGCGTTGTAGTGAGGGCGTCGACCATTGCGGTCTTCAGTTCTGCATCCTGTGCCGGCCCCTCGATCATGCCGGTGAGTGAGTTCGGCTGTACAGCGTCGTTAAAGGACCATGCGCGCAAGACGCTTTTCGCCGGCGCAGCCGATTGCAATCAACGAAGACGATACCGCACGACGCCCGACGGTCATTCACCCGAGGCTTGCCACGGCTCCTCGGGAAAAGGGCCGCAGCCGCTCGAGCTACCTGTCAGTCAGTCAAGACGAGTCACGCATTCCGGTCTTCACGCGGGGCCAAGCCATAGCCTCGACCATCGCCCCCTGCTGCGGCTGAAGCGCCGGCTTTGGTACGAAATCAGGATGCTGGACAAAGATCGGCAATACCGACAATCCTCCGTCGAACAGCAACCGAATAATAGGTGCCGAGATCTCTGCCGAACCGGAAAACATGTTTCTCGGGAACACCGGTCGATCAAGGCGTTCCCCGGGGGGCGAGTTGGTTCTCGCACCGCAACTCGATCAGGCGGTCGGCTTTCGCTTGCGCCGGGCTGTCGGCGTTGCCGACACCGTGTTCGCGCAGGTCTTTGCCTCGCTCGATGTGACCACGCAGCAATATGCGATCATCATGACGATCCAAGCCAATCCGGGCTGTCAGCCGTCGGCGCTGTCGGCACTGATGGGGATCACGCCGAACAATCTGGTGCCGCAAATTTCGGGCTTGGTCGCCCGCAAATATGTCCGCCGATCATCGAGCAGCAAGGATCGGCGGATCAAGCATCTGTGGTTGACCGCTGCCGGCGAGGCCTTCGCGCAAGACCTGATTGCGCGCCACGAAACGATCCGCGCCCGGATCGAGGCGCACATGGGCGAGGAGAAGATGACCGAGTTGCTCGACCTGCTGCGCCTCTACAGCGAGATGCCGCGATCAGAGGGCTAGTTGGCGGCTGACGGCGGCGTTGAATGCTGCCGGGTTCTCGATGTGGCTCAGATGCGCCGCCTCTGGCAGGATCTCATACCGGCCATCCTGCACGCCGGCGGCGATGACCGGGATAGCGGCGCCGCGCGGGCCGTCGTCCGCGCCGCCGATCACCAGCGTGGATGCGGTGATATCGGAGAGCTCGGCGCGAAGGTCGACGTCGCGCAGGACGCTGGTGTTGCCGGCATAGCCCTGCGCCGGCATGCGCGCCATCACGGCGACCAGCGCATCGACGCGTTCGGGATGGACCCGGCGGAAGGTGTCGCCCAGCCAGCCGGTGATCGTCGCGTGGGCGATATCGTCCATCCCCTCCGCCAGCGCCCGCGCACGTTGTTCGTCCCAGATCGGCTTGTTGGGGATGAACGGCGTCGTATTGGCCAGCACCAGACGGCCGATACGTTGCGGATGCCGCGCGGCGAGCCACATGCCGGTCATCCCGCCCTGCGAGACGCCCAGGAAATCGGCCCGTGCAATGCCTAGCGCGTCCAGGATCGCCAGGGCATCCTCGCCGAGCATGTCGACCGAATACTCGCCGTCGGGCGCATCGCTCGCGCCGTGTCCGCGCGAGTCGAACCGGATGACGCGGCGGCCGGCAAGAGCAGGCAACTGCTGCGCGAACGTACTCAGGTCGCCGCCGAGATAATGGGATAGAAGGATCGGCGATCCGTCCTCCGGCCCGTCGACGACAACGTTCAGACGGCAACCGCGATGGGTGATGTACGGCATGTCAGGGCTTTCCGATCAGGTCAGGCCGGCCAGCGCGCGGACGGGGTCCAGGGCGATGGCATGTAATAGGGTACGGCGATGAAGGTCGCTTCGACCGCGGTGATCTGTCCGGCCTTGATCTTGAACAGTTCCAGCACGCTCCAGCTGTGCGGTTCGCGGAAGATCGACTCCATCTCCGTCCCGTCGGTCAGCGTGTAGCGATCGAGCACGCCCTTGTGGTCTATGAAGGCGCGGCTCATCACGAGTCCTCGCGCCTCGTCGATCACGACGAAGTCACGGTCGCGTACGCGTTCGTTGAAGCGGTAGCGGCCCAGGCGGAACAGCCGTTCGACGTCCGGAAACGCCATGCCGTTTTCGAACCGGGTGCAGTCGGGCGAAAATGCCGTGTCGCGAATCTCGCCGGTGTTGTTCTCCAGCGTCGACCAATAGCCGTTGGCGATGCCGATCAGCGCCTCGCGAGACATGATCTCGTCGTCCGCCACGGGCCGGTCGAGGTCGGGATCGTGGCGGAAGGTTTCGACCGGACCGATCGGTGTCGGCGGCCCGGACAGGTTGCGCCGGGTGGACACGATATGCTCGATCTCGACGATCTCATCCCCCTCGACGCGCAGCCGCACCGCCAGGAAGGCCGGCACGTCGAGCATCCGGATGGCGGTGAAGATGCCGATCGTCCCCTGGACGGTGTCGACCAGCGTCAGGGGCGGGCCATGTTCCTCGGCCACCGTGTCCCAGGTGCCGTCGGGAAACGGCAGTGCGACGTTGTTCTCGCTGAATCGCACCCGTGCGCTGATCGGCATCTGCGCGGGATCATGCGCGACATAGGCGGTGCGATAGCGATCGGCGATGGCGTGCAGCCGGTCGAATTCGGTCATGCGGTGGCGTCCTCGTATCGGGCGATGTCGTGCCGCAGATGGCGGGCGGCATAGGTCAGGATGAGCGCGGCCAGGAAAGCGCAGATGCCGCCCAGGATCATCGAATAGCGAATGGCGTCCTCGCCCAGGCTGCCGGCCCAGCGATCGTTGAGGTAGCCGATCGCCAGCGGGCCGATGATCTGGCCGACCATGTTGACGCAGAACAGGAAGATCGCCGTTGTCGTGGCGCGCATCGATGGCGGCACGATCGCCGCCAGCGCGGCATAGGTCGGGCCGAAATGGATCACGCCGGCGAAGGATGCGATGGCCAAGCCCGTGAATGCGATCGGCAGGTCGTCGGACAGCAGGAACACGATCTCCGCCGGCATCGCGATCGCCGCACCGATCGCGGGCACCAGCAGCAGCCACTTCGTGTCCCGCCGTGCCGCCCAGGCGGTGATGGCGCCGCCGAAGATGACACCGACGATGTTGGCGAACCCCTTGATCGGACCGAAGCTGGCGCCGGCTTCGGCCGGACCGAGATCATGAACCCGCATCAGGAATGTCGGCGTCCAGGTCAGCACGGCATAGGCGTTGATCGCCAGCAGCGCGCCGGCCAGGCAGATCCAGCGGAAGCTGCGCAGCTGCCGCAACTGTGCCCAGACCTCGGCAAAGGGCGTCCGCTGCGTGACGGGGCCGCCGCGTCGTGCCGGTTCGGGCACTGTCAGGTACAGCAGCGCAGCCATTGCCAGGCCGATACCGCCCGCGACGAAATAGGTCATGCGCCAGCCGTGATGCTGCGCAATCAGGCCGGCGATCGGCAGCATTACCAAGGCGGCGACGCCGGAGCCCGCGGTCATGATCGACATCGCGAGCGGGCGGACGCGGGCGGCGAAGCGGTCGGACAGCAGCGCTGTGCTGGGCGCGATGCCGGCCGCCTCGCCTGCGCCCATCAGAAACCGGCTGAGCGCGAGCTGAGCCACGTTCTGCACCAGTCCCGTCGCGACCGTCATCGCACTCCACACCGCGCAGCCGACCGCCAGGATGTTGCGGCGGTTCGACCGGTCGGCCAGCCGCGCAATCGGAACGGCAAGCCCGGAGTACAACAAGACGAAGGCGAAGCCGGTGATCAGGCCGAGCATCGTGTCGGAGAGATGCAGATCCTGCTTGATCAGCGGCAGGACGACGCTGAGGATGGTGCGGTCGAGAAAATTGAGCGCATAGATGATCGTGACGACCGCGAGCGTGTAGATCGACACCGGCGTCCACGCGCGTTCGGCCGATCCGGTGTCGGCGGCACCGGGGGAAGCGGTCGGGGATGTCGGCGTCATGTCAGTCATCCGAAATCGAGTTGATCGTCGCCGTACCAGCGCCCGTGCACCTGGACGTTGGATCGGAAGGGCAGGATGACGCGGGCCACCGCGCCGTCTTCCGGATGGAGCGCATCGACGATGACCAGCTCCGTCCGCATCTCGGCATAGTTGCTCGCGGTCCCGAGCAGCCAGCCGTCGCCTTCGTCGGCACCCGCGTGGCGGGGGATGAAGGTCACTTCCTGCAGCGCATGGGTCGGCCCGGCGAAGAACGAGCGCATCGTCCGATCCTTCAGGTCGAAGATGCCGTAGCTGTTGGTGATCCGCCGGACGCCGGTGCCGACGCGATCGCGGTCCAGCGGCTTGGTATCGTCGTTGAAGGATGTGTAGGCGTAGCGGGTATCGCGACCCATGAAGCGTTCGTCGACGCGGCCCAGGTCGACGACCGCCTGGCCGGGAAACAGGACTTCCTCCGAACAGCCATCGTCCTTCGAATTCAGGTCGAAGGTCAGCCGGCGGATCAGCGAGCGGCTCTTTACCGGATCCCACTTCGACCCGTCGGCGAAAGGGAAGAAGGGGAAGGGGTTGGTCTCGAAGATCGGCGCTTCCAGGATCACCGTGTCGCCGACCGTCCGGGCGTTGAACGTGTGGACGATGGCGCGGTTCGGTCCCTTGAACCAGCGGACGTCGCGTGCCTCGCCGTCGCGCGGCAGGATGCCGTACCAAGTGGGCACCGTCGAATCCCACGTCCAGTGGATTTTGCCGGCCTGTAGTCTTTCCATGTCGGTGACATAGCCGAAGACGGGGAAGATGACGTGCTTCTCGGTGATCGCCCAGTCGTGAATCATACTGACATAGGGCACCTTCAACCGCGTTTCGCGCGTCACGCGGCCGGCCCGGTCGATCACGTAGAAGAACAGGTCGTCGCTCGCGAGGCCCGTCGCTTCGTAGCCGAAGGTCAACATTTCGCCCGTGACCGGGTCGATCTTGGGATGCGCGGTGAAGGTCTGGCTGGAATATCCGCCGTCGAAATCGTGGAATCCGCGGGTTTCCAGCGTGATCGGGTCGATCTCGATCGGCCGTGCGTCCTCTTTCAGCGCGAACAGCCGACCTGCATGGACCTCCACGCTGGTGTTCGCCGCAGTGTTGCGCCACGGCTCTGCAACATGCGCAACCGCTGGCTCGCAATCATAGGGGTTGCGATAATAGCCGTAGAGCTGGCGGCCCGCGGCGCGATTGTTGCGGTAGCGCTCGGTTTCGACCCACCGCCCCTTGTAGCTGACCTTGCCGTCGCGGAAGCGGAAGCGGCTGACATATCCGTCCTGGTTGAACACGGAATCGTCGGCATGCTTCGGCGCATAGGCCCAGTCCCCGCCGACGCGGACGAAGGCGCCGTTCAGGCCCGGAGGAATCTTTCCTTCGACCGGGCATTCGGCGACGTTGGCCTCAAAGGCTTGGGGCGCAAAGAAATCCGACATCTGCGACATGGCTGGCGATACTCGATCTGAAAGGGGATGGATGGTGGTGGCGGCGCCGTTTCAGCGCGGCGCATCCCAGCCGGTCCCGGCGCGGTAGACGTTGGCGTTCAGGAAGACGCCCTGGACGCGGGTGATTCCGCCGTCGCGAAACTTGAACGCCTGGCCGAGCAGGTTCTCGTTCGGGAACTGCGTGCGTTCCATGTGCGGATAGTATTTGCCGTTCAGCGTCACGCCCTTCACGTCGCCGCGGCGGCGGAAGTTCCAGACGCCGAAGACGACCTGCCGCTTGACGTCGATCAGCGGAAAGCGCGCATTGTCGTAGCTGGTGATGAAACCGTAGACGCCCGTGTCCAATTGCTCGCCCGGCGGCATGCCCAGCGTCGAGCGGACGGCGGCGAACCAGCTGTCCTGATCCTCGATCGGCTTCAGCGGGTGCGGCCACGTGTCGTTTGGTCCCAGCGCCATCAACGTGCCGTTCTCCAATCGCAGGGCGGAGTTCGGATTGAACTTCACCTTGCTGCCGTCGCTGCTGGACACCGCGCGCAGATAGTTCTCGGTTTCCTCCGCGAGCTGCGCGCGGGTCAGCCGGGTTTCCGGCGCCTCCGCCTCGAACCAGATCGGATCGACCGGCGGCATCGACAGCGCCATGGGCGCGCCGCGGTGAATGACCGTCTCGATCTCGGCAATGCGGCCCTCCACCACCTTCAGGCGCAACGCCATCAGTCCTGCCAGGTCGTTCTCGACGAAGGCGACATGGCTCGCCGCCTCTCCGGCATCGGTATCGATATAGTCGACACGGTAGCTGTCGAGCCGGTCGATCGTGTGCCACAGAGCCTCACCCAGCGGGATGGCGACGCCGTTTTCCGTAAAGCGGCAGTCGGGCGTCAGCGGCAGGCGTGACGGATCATGCGCCACCAGCGCGTCGAGGTAGAGCGAAATCATGTCGTGCAGCGCGGCGCGCGTCACGATGGTCGGTGCGACCGGATCGGCGATCATGCTTTGGTCTCCGGAAAACGAAGGGTGTCGGCGAGCAGACGAGCGAATGCGGCCATGTCGGGTTCGCGGTCGATGCCATCGATGCGCTGGAGGATGGCGGTCGCGGCGGTAGCGGACACTGTCCCCGCATAGGCGACCTGCTTGTGAAACTTCGCCTCGATCTGCGCCCGCGTTGAACCGGCGACATCGGGATAGCCGCGCGGTTTGCCCGGCAGGGCTTCTGTGATCGTTCGGCCATCGACGGTCCGGACCTCGACGATCACGCCCTTGCCGCCCGCGGGCAACGGTTCGAGCGTGATCCGGTCGATCAGGCTTGCCAGCGCCGGATCGAGGCGACGCGTCGCCTCGTAATCCTCGAGCGTCAGATCGCCGCGCAGCAGCGCCGTCGCGCAGGCGAAGCGGATGTTGAAATTGGCCTGCGAATGGGGCGACGGCCCCTCCTGCAGGGGCTTGGCGATGAACAGCTTCAGGACGTGCGGGGCCACCCGTACCCGGATCGCGTCGATCACTGCCGGGTCGATGCGGTTCTTCGCGCGCAAGGCGAGCGCGCATTCGATCGCGGGGTGATTGGCGGCGCACGACGGCCACGGCTTGAAATAGACTTCGCCGTGCCAGTCGCGGCCAAGATTTTTCGTTAGGAGTTCCGGCCGCGCACAGCCGGGCGTGAACTGTGCGTAGAGGCCGGATGGACTGAGCAGCGGATCGGCCATCCCGCTCCAGCCGGCGGAGGCCATTTCAGCCGCGAGGATGCCGTTGCGGGCGGAATTGCCCTGCTGGACCTTCCAGGCGGAGGCACCATCCCAGATGCTCTGAACGGTGCCGCCGATCTGGTCGACCGCCATCCCCAAAGCGTGCCGGGTCGCCGCCGCGTCAAGCTTCAGGAGGCGCGCGGCGATCGCAGCCGACGCCATCGTCGCGTGCAGCGGGACGCCGTCCCACCCGTCGTTGAAGTCGATGCCCGACGCTGCCAGCGTGCGTGCCGCGAGATCGTCGCCGACCAGCATCGCGGTCAGGAACGTCTTGCCATCGGCGCGCTGCGCCTCGGCCATCGCCAGCGCGCTCATGACGGTCGTCGGGGCATGGTGCGACGGCACCTGGGTGCCATCGACGACGACGGTCATCACTTCGAAGTCGAACGTGCGCGCGAGCAGGGCATTCGCCATGGCCGCGTCGCGCGGCGCCGCCCGTTGCCCTGTTCCGAGAACACTGGCCGGGCCACCGCCGGTGCCGCCGATCACCGCCGCGGCAGCCGCGCCGCCTTCGCCGCGCAGTCCGCCGATCGCGCAGCCGATCACGTCGATCAGCCGCAGTTTGGCATCGCGGATGCTGTCGGCGTCGATGTCGGCATAGCGCGCGGCGGCGACATGAGCGGCGATCCGCAAGCCGACGCCGCCATCGGTCGTGCTCGTGCCCGGCAGCCGGCGCGGCGCCAGCGTCCCCGGGGCCGCTGTCGCGATCTGTGCGGACGCCGCAGGCGCCGTCGCCACACCGCCGGCACCGAGCACCGCTGCCGTGACGAAGTTGCGTCGATCGAGAGTGCCGCGCCGCGTCACGATCAGAACTTCACGCTGGCGCCGAGGGTGAAGACCCGACCGATGGTGTCGTAATAGGCGCCGTTGGTCAGCGTGAAGAGCGTCGCCGAAGGCAGCGGCGGCGGATCGCGATCGAGCAGGTTGTTGACCCCGCCGAACAGGCGGAAGCGATTGCCGACGTCCTGGCTGATTTGCAGGTTGACGTAGGCGACGGCCGGCACCCGGTTGGTGTTGACCGAGGTCGCAGCGCTGAGATCCGCCGTCCGGTCGATCACGCCGCCCGACAGCGTCAGCACCTGTCCGGTCAGCGAGAAGCCGTCGCTTTCATACGTCACCGACGTGTTCGACCGGAATTTGGCGATGCCAACATTGCTGTTGTCGCCCGCATAGTCGATCGTCGCGGAACCGTTGCCCAGATTGCTGTCGAAGCCGAAGGTGTATGTTCCGGTGAAGCCGATCGTCAGGGCGCCGTTCCATCCGTCGCGCAGGCTGTTCAGCGGCAGGCGGTAATTGCCCGCGATGTCGAGACCGCGCGTCCGCAGCGTCGCTGCATTGATGTAGTTCGACCGGAACTGCACCGGCGTGCTGCCCGAAAAGGTGAATAGCGAACAGAAATAGGACTGACCCAGCGTGCAGAGCGGCCCGGCGGTGCTCGCTGCGACGGTCGTGATCGCATCCTTGAGGTCGATGTCGAAGTAATCGACGCTGACGGTCAGGCCGCGGATCGCTTCGACGACGGCACCGAAGGTCAGCGTGTCGGCCCGTTCCGGCCGCAGGTTGGGATTGCCGATCGTGGAATTCTGCGGAATGCTCGCCGCGATGCCGTTCACGGTGACGGGCAGGTTCGTCGCCGCCCCGTTGCTGAACAGTTCGAAGATGGCGGGGGCGCGGATGTCGCGCGACCGGCTGGCACGGAACCGCAGCCCATCGAACGGCTCCCAGGTCGATCCGACCTTCCACGTCGTCTGCGTCCCGGCCGTGCTGTACTCCGCGACACGCACCGCGCCGTTCAGGTCGAGCGAGTGCAACAGGGGCGCGTTCCGCGCCAGCGGTACGTTCGCCTCGACATAGCCTTCCTTTACGTTGAAGCTGCCCTGGAACGGCGCGGCGTTCGACGTTTCGAAGCCGCCGACGCCGGCGATCGCGTCGGCGGTGACCACCTGGCGTTCGTCGCGATACTCCGCACCCACCGCGATTGCGACCGGGCCGGCCCAGGTCGAGAACGGCGTGCCGTTGACGTTCAACGCCGCGGTCTTCTGCTCATATTCCGACCCGATGAAAGACTGGCCGCGGACGTAGTTGAGCGCCGCTGCCGAAGGCGTTCCATTGCCGAACAGGTTGATCGGCACGCAGCCTGCTGCCGCGGCATTGAAGGCTGCACCGGGCAGCGTCGCGCGGCAGACGACCTGCCCGCCACTCAGCACCGCATCGGTCGCGAAGCGGAAGTTGGACAGGATGCGGTTGTTCGAGACCTCGTTGCGATAGAGGTTCTTGCCCCAGCTGACGTGCGCGTCCCACTTCCACCCACCGCCCAGTTCGCCGAAGCCGCCGATCTTGGCATAGGGCGTCCGGTTGGTGACCTTCACCAGCGCATTGCCCAGGTCGTAGTCGACCCGCGACATGGTGAAGCTCTGCAATGTGCCCAGCGCGTTCTGGACGACGGCGGGGATAAAGGGATTGTCCCGCTGGATCGTGATCGCCGCATCGCGCGGCGGCAGCGTGGCGAGGTTCGCGATCGTCACCGCATATGACCCCTCCGCGTACAGCGACAGGGCGTCGGCGAGCGCATATTCGACGCGGACATAGGGGTTCAGCCGCTCGACGCTCGGGGCCAGCGACACGCCCTTTGCCAGCGACTGGCCCTGGCCGCCGATCTGCAACGTCGCGTTGCGGATACCGCCCAGGTCGAACGGCGCGACCGTGGTGGCCGACGTGAATTCATAGTTGCGCAGCGTGAAGGCGGCCGGACCGGTGATCAGGCCGCCCGGAGACGTCGCGGCGTGGACGTTAGTAGTGATGATGCTGGCGGGCTGGCCATTCGTCGCGAACGCGGCGTTGGCGACGCGTCCATATTCGTTGAAGCCCCAGCCGCGTGTGTAGACATCGCCGACCTGATCGTTCTTGACATAGTCCATACCGAACACGGCATGTCCGCCGGACCCAAAGCCGAAGCCGGCAAGCGCACCGATACGATATTGGCCGGCATCTCCGCGCGAACTGATGCTGGTCTGGCCGCGCAGCTCCAGCCCCTCGAACCGGTTCTTCAGGATGATGTTGACGACGCCCGCGACCGCGTCCGACCCCCATTGCGCAGAGGCGCCACCGGTCACGACTTCCAGGCGTTGGACCAGCAGGGTGGGCACGATGTTGAGGTCGGGCGCGGCCGGGATCGTACCCGTGCCGTTGCTGGCCGGCGCGAGAGGCGGGATGCGCGCGCCGTTGACCAAGACCAGCGTTCGCGCCGCCCCCAGGCCGCGCAGGTCTGCGGTCGAGGCGCCCGGCGTCTGCGTGCGGATGGCGTTCGCCGCCGGCGATGTGGTCGCGCGGAAGGCCGGAATTTCGTTCAGGATTTGCGCGACGTTCGACACCTGGCGCTGGTCGATCGCCGCTGCTCCGAGGATCGTCGTAGGCGTCGGCGCCTGCGCTCCGGAAACGCCGGTCCGCGTCGCCGTGACGATGATGTCGCCATCGCTCGCAGGAGCCGCCTGCGGCACGGTGGCATCGGTCGTATCCGAGCTTTGCATTTCAGCGCGCTGTTCGGCCACGACTTGTGCTGCCGCTGCCGCGAAAGGGACGGTCAAGGCGGACACGCAGACTCCAGCCGCCAGAGTAACCCTGCCCAATTTGGTGAACACGCGCGTGCCGTTCATCATCGCTCTCCCGTCCGAACCTCTTCGGGTTCAATAGTTCTATAAAAAGAA
Source organism: Sphingomonas floccifaciens (assembly GCF_042681125.1). Lineage (NCBI taxonomy): Bacteria > Pseudomonadati > Pseudomonadota > Alphaproteobacteria > Sphingomonadales > Sphingomonadaceae > Sphingomonas > Sphingomonas floccifaciens. Next base: position 1,030,009 of record NZ_JBHUFC010000003.1, read on the forward strand.
CTATGCGTCCTGAGAGGCATTGTCAATGTGTTCGGTGCTGCGAGGTTTTCGGGCCGGAAGTTGTGTCGGCCATGCCCCGATCGGGCCACACCGGGCGAACACGACGTCGCTGCCGGCCTGGCGTGATTTATAGGTTGGTATCGCGGGCCGTCCTTATGCCGCTCGCCCCAACGGATGCTTCCTCGCGCTTGGGGCTCGACGGCGGCGCGCACGGAATGCTGGTGCCACCATACGACTTCAGCGCCTGCAGCTTCCTGCCAATCGCCTGCCGGCTGGGGTCGACGGGTATCGCGTGGCTGGTGCGGCTTGATTTCTGCCCGAGTGGCGGCGGGAGCATCAAAGTGCGCATCACGCTAGGGCCGCTGCGTTCGGTCGATTTCCTCGATCCCGGCGCGTTGCTTGATCGTTCGGCGCTGGCGATGGTTGCCGCCGTTCCGACCGGCGTTACCGACCGCGATCGCGATGCGGGGACGCTGCTCGCCGACTGGCCAGAGGAAGCGTTCGCCGTTTGCAAGCTTCCGGAGAACCAAGGGCGGCAATATCCTGCTGCTGAAGGTATCTTGCCTCGGATGCGTTCGCTGAGCCGTACCTCGCAAATCAGCTGCTACGACCGTCCGGCTTCGCCAGCGGTGGCTCGCTCAGCCTGACCGCCGCGGCGATGATCGAGCGGTTGTTTTGGAACGGTGCCGCGTTGTCGCTCAGCAGCGCACTGGCACTCACCCCTTTAGGTCCATCAAGAACCCTCATGTTCAGCTGAACGAACGGCCGGAGTTCGGAAGCAAAATCGGAGCCCGAATGGCCGCAATTGAGTCATCCCTGCCACTGCTCGCTCGCCAACGCGACGCGCCTTTGGTGGAAGGTCGTGGACCAAGCAATTTTGCAGCGGCAGACGTCGAGCCCGCCAATCCAGAGGCGGCGCCGGCGGAAGGGAGACCTGATATTCATGTCTCTCTCCGATCTTGAGGCGTTTCTTTTCCCCGTCATAATAGTGATTTAACGCGCCGCGAGCGGATCGATTCGGCACGGCGCTGCTGATTTTTTGGGGGGGTATGATGACGGGTTTGACGGGCAGCGGGTTCATCGAGCTTAAGCGAAACGAAGCGTCATCTGAGACATTCGATTCGCTTATTACCACCGGGAGCTCGACGACGCTTCCGTCCGGCTGGTACGTCGTCGAGACCGGCACGTCGGCAGTGGCGAACGGGCAGATCACGGCAGGGACGGGATCGTCCAATTCCGGCGACGTCTACAGCTTCGGCGCGAGCGGCAGCAGCGATCGGGCACTGGGTTCGGTTCTGAGCAGTACGAACAGTCCGCTGTTCGGCGCACAGTTCACAAATGGAACCGGCGCAGCGATCGGTGCGCTCGAGATCGCCTACACCGGCGAACAGTGGCGGTTGGGCGCGGCGGGGCGATCCGACCGACTCGACTTCCAGATCAGCTTCGACGCGACCAGCCTCACGACGGGCACCTGGAACGACGTCGATGCGCTCGACTTCGCCTCCCCGGTAACAACGGGCACGACCGGTGCGCTCGACGGCAACGCTGCGGCTAATCGCACGGCGATCGGCGCGACGGTTCAGCTGGCCAGCCTGATAGACATCGGAAAGACCTTCTGGATTCGTTGGAAGGACAGCGATGCGTCGGGGTCTGACGATGGCCTCGCGATCGACAATGTTTCGATCAAGGCGATCGCGGGTACCGTCACGCCGCCGCCGCCGACGCTCAAGCCGGGCCTCCTTGATATTGCCGACGCGTCGCTGGCCGAGGGGCAGGCGGGCGTTCAGGACATGATCTTCAAGGTCACGCGCAGCGGTGGCAGTGACGGCGCCGTCGCTGTGTCCTACACGGTCGTACTGGGCAGTGGCGCCGGGGAGGCTGACGCGACCGATCTCGGCGCGGGTATCGCGCTCGCCGGAACGGTAACCTTCGCCGACGGCCAGACGACGGCGGACATCCGCGTGCCGATCCGCGGTGATGCGTCGTTCGAGCCGAACGAGACCTTCGCTGTACGGTTGAGCGATCCCACGGGCGGCGCGACGCTGGGCGATGCGGTCGCGGTCGGGACGATCACGAATGACGACGCCGCACCGCCAGCACCGCCCGCCAATGTCTTCATCAACGAAATCCATTACGACAACGCCGGCGCCGACGTCGGCGAGGCGATCGAGATCGCGGGTGTCGCGGGCACCAATTTGTCGGGCTACCGCCTGGTCCTCTACAATGGCAGTAACCTGCCAGGCGCGGCGCCGACCTATGGCAGCACGGTCGCGCTGTCGGGTGTCATCGACGACGAAGGGCTGGGCTATGGCGCCCTCGCGTTCAGCTTCCCGGCCAATGGCCTGCAGAACGGCGAAATGGACGGTGTCGCGCTGATCGCGCCCGATGGCACGGTCGTGCAACTGCTGAGCTATGAGGGCGTCTTCACTGCCGCGCCGGGAACGCCCGCCGCAGGGGTGACGAGCACCGATATCGGCGTGTCGGAGGGCGGCAGCGATCCGGTTGGTCAGTCGCTGCAACTTGGCGGCCAGGGGGCGAGCGGCGCCGACTTCGCGTGGCAGGGCAGCGCCCCGGCCAGCTTCGGCTCGCTGAACCCCGGCCAGACCATTATTCCGGACAGCGGTACCGGCCTCGTCAGCGCCGGCGATGCGAGCGTGAAGGAGGGCGACGACGGCACCGCCAATCTTGTCTTTACCGTCCGCCGTGCCGGGGGGCTGGGCTCCAGCGCCAGCGTCGACTATGCGATCGCGCTGAATGGAACCGCCGATGCCGCCGATCTCGGTTCCGCTGCGGTGCTCCGCGGCACGCTGACGTTCGCGGCCGGGGCGTCGAGCGCGACGGTTATGGTTCCGGTGCGTGGCGACACCGTCGGCGAGGCGAACGAGACGCTGTCGCTCACCCTGTCGAACCCGGTCGGCAAGATCAGCATCGTCGACGGCAGCGCCATCGGCACGATCGTCAACGACGATCCGATCGCGCTCTCGATCTCGGCAATCCAGGGGGCGGGGCACCGGTCGGCCTACGAAGGCCAGTCGATCGTCACGAACGGCGTGGTGACCGCGGTCGACACCAACGGCTTCTTCCTCCAGTCCGCAGTCGGCGACGGCGACGCGGCGACGTCCGACGCGATCTTCGTCTTTACCGGGACGGCGCCCGCCGTGGCGGTGGGAGACGAGGCGCGGGTCAGCGGGATCGTCAGCGAGTTTCTCGGCGGTGCAGGAAGCCTGACGGTCACCCAGATCACGACGCCGCAGGTCGCCGTGGTCAGCCAGGGCAACGCGTTGCCCGCCGCGGTGCTGATCGGCGTCAACGGTGTCCTCCCGCCGAGCCAGGTAATCGACAACGACGGGCTGAAGAGCTTCGACCCGACTCAGGACGGCATCGACTTCTGGGAATCGCTAGAGGGGATGCGTGTCACGCTCGACACGCCCCAGGCGGTATCGAACACGTCGAATTTCGGCGAGACCGACGTGGTCGTGTCGCACGGCGTCGGCGCGACGGGAATGAACGACCGCGGCGGTATCACCATCGCCCCCAATGTCGATGGTACGATCGACTACAATCCCGAGAAGATCCAGATCGACGACGACAGCGGCGTCTTCGCCGGCTTCGCGCCGAACTACACGATCGGCGACCGGCTCTCGAATGTGACGGGCGTCGTCAACTATGCGTTCGGCGTGTACGAGGTCGTCGTCACCGAAGCGGTGACCATCACGCGCGACGCGACCCTGGAGCGGGAGGTCACGGGCCTGCGCGGCGATGCGAATTTCCTGAGCCTGGCCACATACAATGTCGAAAACCTCGATCCCGGCGACGGCAAGTTCACCATCCTCGCCTCCGACATCGTCTACAATCTGCGCGCGCCCGACATCCTGGCGCTGCAGGAAATACAGGATGCCGATGGAGCCGGTACGGGCAGCGACCTGAGCGGCACTGTGACGGCGCAGGGGCTGATCGATGCGATCTTTACTACCTCGGGACTGCGCTACGCTTATGTCGAGGTCGCGCCGACCACCGCCGGGTCGACCGGCGGCGAGCCGGGCGGGAACATCCGCAACGGTTATCTCTACAACCTCGACCGGGTCAGCTACGTAACCGGTAGCGCCGAACTGATCACCGCGGACGCCTTCGCCAACAGCCGCAAGCCGCTGGTCGCGCAGTTCGAATTCGCCGGGCAGACGATCACCACGATCAATATCCATTTCACCTCGCGTGGCGGCAGCGATGCCCTGTGGGGTAGCACCCAGCCCCCTACGGCGGCAGGCGATGCCCAGCGCACAGCGCAGGCCGAAGCGGTAAAGGCATATGTAAACGCCGAGCTGGCGACCGATCCGAAGCTCAATATGGCCGTCCTGGGCGACTTCAACGGCTTCTATTTCGAAAATGCGCTGACGACGCTGACCGACGCTGCGAAGGGTGGGGTCTTCACCAACCTCAACACGCTGCTGCCGGCGGAAGAGCGCTACAGCTACATGTTCGAGGGGAACGCTCAGCAGATCGACAACATCCTAGTGACCGGCGGATTGATGCCTGGTGCCCGCTACGATGCGGTCCACCTCAACTCGCAATTCGGCGGCAGCCGTCTGACCGATCACGATCCGCAGGTTGCGCTGCTGTTCCTCGGCGCCGCGCCGACCGCGCTTGCTCTGAGCGCGACGACGGTCGCCGAGAACCTGCCTGCCGGCGCGGTCGTCGGCACGCTCTCGGCGAAGGACACCGCGAACGACACGCTGACCTATACGCTTGTCGACAATGCCGGCGGGCGCTTCGCGGTCGATGCCCGGACCGGGGTCCTTACCACCACCGCCGCATTTGACTACGAGGCCAATGCGAGCTTCGCGATCGTGGGCAGGGCGACCGACACCGGCGGCCTGTCGACGACGGCGGCCTTCACCGTCGCGGTCACCAACGTCAACGAAGCTCCGGTCGCGGTCGGCGACCGCATCTCGGTGAACGAGGATGCCACGAGCGCGAACCTGTGGTCGGTGCTGCTCGGCAACGATCGTGATCCGGACGCGGGGCCAGCGCCGACGATCCGCTCGGTCGACGTCACCGGCACGCGCGGGTCGGTCGTATTCGACCCCGCCAGCCAATCTCTGCGCTACGTCGCCGACGGCGATTCGTTCGATGGGCTGGTCACCGGTACCACCACCGGCGACCGCTTCACCTACACGATTGTCGATGCGGGTGGGCTGACGAGCACCGCGACGGTGGACGTAACGGTGACCGCGGTCGCCGATGGCGTGAAGGTCGTCGGCGGCAACGGCGCGGGATCGATCATTGGTACAGAGGGCGAGGATTACTTGGCCGGCGGCAACGGTGCCGACACGCTGACCGGCCTTGCCGGCCACGACTTGCTGGTCGGCGGTAATGGCGACGACCGCTTGTTCGGTGGCGCGGATCGCGACGTGCTATATGGCGACGGCGGCAACGACCTCCTCGACGGCGGCAGCGGCAACGATGTGCTGTTCGGCGGCAAGGGCAGTGATACCCTGACCGGCGGTAGCGGCGCCGACCGCTTCCATTTCGCCAAGGCGGACGGGGCGGATGTCATCACCGACTTCAACGTCATGGAAGATCGTATCGTGCTGGACGGCGTGCAGCTGTCGAAGGCGACGTACGGCGACGTCAACCGTGACGGCATCGTCGACGTCACGCTGCAATTTACGCAGGGGGCGTCGGTGACTTTGCTCGGCGTGAGCGACGTGCGGGCGGTGGTGTTCGTAGCGTCCGATGGCTATTCGGACTTCGCCCCCGCATTGCTCGACCGGTTCGGCAACGGCTTCGCGCCGTATCTGCCGCAAGCACAGGATCTGGCCTACGCGGTTTGACCTCGCTTGCAAGACACGCTCTTACCGGGTGGCGAGATCGGCTCGGCCGGAAGCCACCCGGCACTGGGGGCGCAATGAACCGTATCGTTGTTGCGACCATTGCGCGGTGCGCCAGGCGTAAGTGACAGCGTCACCATGCATAGCTAGCTAATCGACTTTGTCGGCGACCCTGGTCGTTTCATTCGGAACGATACGTCAGCTTTCGACATTCTGAACGCTAAATGAGTGCCATGACCGTTGCGAGGGATTGGCGGTGGGGTGCTTGCGCTCATCCGCGGAAAAGGACCGTTCTTCGGACGCCACCGTACGCAATTGCTCAGTCGGGCGTGCCCAGACCGGATGTGGGCCTTGTCGTCGACGCCCCACTTCTAAAGCAGTGGTGCTCTCAACGAGCAGGCAGCGAAACTCGCATTGCGGCTTTCGGACTGCCCGAATTGCGGAAGCGGCCGCACGTGGCCAATAGTTAATGAATGACCGCTTATCGGAAGCGGGAGTAGCGACTTAATGGCCGATTGTGGTTCTGCCCAGACTCGGTGCGTTCGGCCGGCTCCAGAGCGTCCTCAACGTCAGCGGGTAAGTAGTGCACTATGCTGTCGATCTTGGCCTGCCTGGGTGAAACGCGTGCCATTTCCAAAGTCACACGACGGTGACGAAGCAAACATACCGGCTATACTTAGTTTCTGGTCGTCGCGGTCAAAGCTTAGATTGGTCAAAGCCCGCCATTCGATGATTGTCTTACCTCTCGACAACGACTTTTCTCATTGGTGCCAACTTCGCGAGCAACCGATTCTGTGCTGCGAAGGCGACACCTTCCGCTCCCATCGCCGCTTGAAGATTCTCGACTAGACGATTCATGTCATTCTGCTGCACGCCCATGTTCTTGTGAGCCGCCTTCATGTCGCGGCCGGTGTAGGCGCAACCGGCGTTGAGGATGTAGCAGAACTGCTCGAACAGCGTGCGCTTTAGCCGAATCCGGTCTTGGTTGGTGAAGATCTCGCCAATCCGCGGATCGGCGAAGTTGCTCGCGACGAAGCGATCGACGATGCGCCGGATACCGTCCTGGCCGTGGAACGCACGTGCCATCGCATCCCCGTTGAATGGGCGTGCGCCGGCATTGGACGGATCGACCGTGTAGGGATCGACCGCCTCTTCACCGGGCATGGTATGTGGCGCGGGAGTCTGTTGCGGAGCGGCGAGCAGGGTTAAGGCGAGGGCGGCGGCGATGAACATCGAACGGCTCCAGATAAGAGGTTAGAAGCTGCTCTGCAGCTGGAACAGCATGCCGCGCTGCTTGTCGAACGTCGCGATCGACCCGAGCTCGGTGTAGGCGATGGTCGCGGTGACATGGCGATTGAGGCCGTAGGCGACGAAGGCATCGGCCCAGTCGTCCTCGCGGGCGATCGCCAGGTTGCTGGGCTTTGTGCGGTATTCCGCGCCGACCACGAGCCGGCGGGAGAACTGGTAGGCCAAGGAGCCTTCGACCTGCAGGCGATGGGCATCACCCAACGCACCGCCATGACCGAGCAGGCCGCCTTGATTGGCTTTCGTCGCGCGCACGGTCACGTTGGCGAGCAGCGACCAGTCGAGGAACAGCTTTGTCGCAGTGACATAGTAATCGGTCCCGGCGCCATGCCTCGCACCGACCGCGCGGATGATCGCGTCATCCAGGCTATCCTTATGCTGCACGCCGACCGCGATCGCCGGCATCCATGCAGGGTCGTAGACGACGTCGCCGGCAACCCGGACCTTCGCGCCGAATACGTTCTGATCAAACTTGAAATCGTTGCCGAGGCCAAGCGCGCCGCCGACCCGGTTGGTATCGAACACCTGCCGTGCGACGCTGATCTCGACCCGGTCCCAGGCACCGATCGCCGCGGACAGGCTAATGAAGTCATAATCGGGCAGCGCGGCGATCGTCGCGCTCGCCTGGCCGCCAATCCCGTCCCTGGTAGCGTTGCCCGCAATGACGGCCCAGGGGGTCAGCCCCCCGCCGGCGCTGCCCTCGATCGTGCTGATGCCGTTGGTCAGCAGCAGCTTGCCGGGCGCGCCCAGTCCCTGCGCCGCGGCCGGTAGCGCGAGGACGGTGGCGCAGAGCGTGGAAAGGCAGAGAAGGGCACGAGTATTCATGCCCGCTGTCTGACGCAGGTTGGTAAACATGGTCTTAATCGCCACGTCCTTAACCTGGAATTGACGCCTGTCGCCGATACCGCGCGGGATGCGAACCTTTCACGCGCTCTGTATCGTCGCCGCCCTGTCGGCTCCGCTGCCCGCCCTGGCTGGTACGGTCGCCGTCCGGGTCGTCGATGCGAACGGCCAGCCCGTTCCCGATGCCGTCGTCGCCATCCACCCGGCCGCCGGCGTGCCGGCAGGTCCGATCCGGTTCCCCTGGGCCAGCGAAATGGTCCAGAAGAATATCGCATTCAATCCGGGGACGCTGATCGTGCCGATTGGTGCGACGGTCGCCTTTCCGAACCAGGACAAGGTCCGGCACCATGTCTACAGCTTTTCCAAGGCCGCGAAGTTCGAGCTCAAGCTGTTCGGCCGGGACCAGAGCCGCACCTACACCTTCACGACACCGGGCACCGTCGCGCTCGGATGCAACATCCATGACGCGATGTCGGGCTTTATCCGCGTCGTCGACACGCCCTTCGCCGGCAAGACCGCGGCGGCAGGCGATACCCGTGTCGCGAACGTGACCGGGGGCAGGGCGGTCCTCACGGTCTGGCACCCGCGCCTAAAGGCAAAGCAGAACGAAGCGAGCTTCCCGCTCAATGTCCCCGCCAGCGGAGACATCGCCAAGCGCATAACCGTCACGCTTCGCTGAACCGATGCCCGTGCGTCGCCTAGTATCTGGCCGCCTCGCCGCGGTGATCGGCGGTTCGTTGTCGGCCAAGCTGACGCTGTTCTACAGCACCCTGTTCGCGCTCGCCGTCGGCCTGATCCTGATCGGTGCGCAGGCCGGCATCCGGCGCAATGCCGAACGCATGATCCGCAGCGAGATGGCGGCCAGCGCGAAGGTGTTCGATCGCGTCACTGAGATGCGCTACGCCCAATTGGGCGACGCGAGTACGGTGCTCGCATCCGACTTCGGCTTTCGCAGCGCGGTCGCAACGGGCGACGCGCCGACGATCGCGTCGGCACTCGATTCGCTGCGCAATCGGCTTCGGCTCGACCAGGCGTTCTTCGTCGGCGTCGATGGCGGCATCGTCGGCTATCGCGGCAGGATCGGGGAAGAGGATGCCGAGGACCTCCTGACCGCGTTGGAGGACGGCCGGGCGCGGGGCGTGCTGCGGATTGGCGACGTCGGCCTCAACGCCGCTGCATCGGCGGTGAAGGCGCCGGTAACGGTGGGGTGGGTCGTGTTCGGCAACTTGCTCGATGCGCGCGAGATGACGCGACTGGGGCAATTGTCGTCGATCGATCTTGCGCCGCAGATCGTGCCGGCGAAGACGCTGACACCTGCGCAGCGCAGCGGTGTGACGACCGAGCAGGATGTCGACGGCAAGCGGCTATTGATCCAGGCCTCGCCGATCGCGTCATTCCGTCATGACGAGCCGCAGATGCTGGTCCTGCAACACAGTGTTACCAAAGCGCTTGCCGATTACCGGCCCATGCTCTGGCTGCTGCTCGGCTGCGGCGTCGTCGGCATCGGCTTGGCCGGAGCGGGCAGCTTCGTGCTGGCGCGTCGCATCTCTCGCCCGATCGTCGCGTTGAAGGCTGCCGCCACGCTCGCGGCAAAAGGCGACTATACGCAGGTCGCAGTGACGACCCGCGACGAACTTGGCGCGCTGGCGCTCAGCTTCAACCGCATGGTCGGCGACATCGACGCGCGTGAGCGGCAGATCACCCACATGGCGCTGCACGACGGCCTCACCGGCCTCGCCAACCGGGTCTTGCTGCGGGAATATCTTGCGACCGCGTTCGCTCGCGTCGCCAGCGGACGGCGTCAGGCGCTATTCTGCCTCGATCTTGACCAGTTCAAGGCCGTCAACGACACGCTCGGCCATCCGACCGGTGACGGACTGCTCTGCGAAATCGCCGGCCGCCTAAGCGATTTCGCTGGCGACGGGTTCGTCGCGCGGCTCGGCGGTGACGAGTTCGCACTGGTCCTGTTCGAGGATCACCGGACGTTCGACCGACTGGCGCATGAACTGATCCGCGTTGTCGCGGAGCCTTGCGTCGTCAACGACCATCGGATCGTGCCGGGCACCAGTGTCGGCATTGCCGTCCTGGGTGAGGACGGACCGGACGCGGTCGCGCTGTCCAAGAATGCCGATCTGGCTCTTTATCGTGCCAAGCACGATGGCCGCGGCGGCTATCGCTTCTTCGAGGCGGCGATGGATGCCGAGGCGCGCAAGCGCCGGCAGATGGAGATCGACTTGCACGACGCGATTGCAGGGCAACAGCTGTCGTTGATGTTCCAGCCGCTGTTCGACCTGTCGCAGACCCGTGTGTCGGCGTTCGAGGCGCTGCTGCGCTGGAACCATCCGACGCGCGGACTGGTATCGCCTGTCGACTTCATTCCGCTGGCCGAGGATACCGGCCTGATCGTGCCGATTGGTGAGTGGGTAATCCGCGAGGCGAGTCGCGTGGCACGTAGCTGGCCCGACGATGTGCGGATCGCGGTCAATGTGTCTCCGGTCCAGTTTCGCAATCCGGGGCTTGCGGCCGTGATCCTCCAGGCGCTGTCGGAAAGCGGCCTGCCGCCGCAACGGCTGGAGCTGGAAATCACCGAAAGCCTGTTCATCGACAATCCGCAGTCAACGCTCGCCTCGCTCCACAGCCTGCGCGCGCTGGGCGTCCGCGTAGCGCTCGACGATTTCGGCACTGGCTATTCCTCGCTAAGCTATCTGCGCGCCTTCCCGTTCGACAAGATCAAGATCGACCGCAGCTTCATCATCGACCTGCTGAACGGCGATGGTGCCAAGGCGATCATCAAGTCGATCACGACCCTGGCCGAGGCGCTGGGCATGGAGACGACGGCCGAGGGTGTCGAGAATATCGACCAGCTCGATATCCTTCGCGAACAGGGCTGTAGCCACATCCAGGGCTATTACTTCAGCAAGCCTATCTCAGAGACCGAGGTTCAGAATATGCTCTTTGCCCCCGACGAAACGGTTCGAATATCTGCCTGATAGCTCATTTTCTCATCTTAACGGACTGATCGCTAATGCCACTCCGCCACAAGCGCCGGGTTAGCGGCGGCATGCTATACCAGATCCGATCATTGTCGGGAGAGCCGGACGGCAGCCAGCGGAGCCGGGGCGCAGCTGCTATGTTGCCAAAATTAATGAATGGCAGAAATTCGGAAGTCGAAACGAGGCCGCGAGTGACCGCAATTGGGTCCGATCAGACCTCGGTGCGTTCGGCCAATTCCAAAGCGTCCTCAACGTCGACGCCTAAGTAGCGCGCTGTGCTGTCGATCTTGGCATGGCCGAGGAGGATCTGAACGGCGCGGAGGTTGCCGGTCGCCTTGTAGATGATCGACGCTTTCGTGCGCCGAAGTGAGTGCGTCCCGTAATCTTGAGCCGGAAGGCCGATGCCGACGACCCACTCGTGCACGAGGCGGGCATATTGCCGCGTGCTCATATGGGCCATGTAGTCGTTCCGGCTTGGAAAGACGAAGTCGTTCAAGGTTCCGCCGCGACGCTCCAGCCATGCCCGCATCGTCTTTCGTGCGGTGTCCATCAGTTCGAACTGCACCGGCCGTCTGGTCTTCTGCTGAACCACGACAGCGCGGGCTCGGACGCGCCCGCCAGAAACGACATCTCCGATCCGCACCCTGACCACATCACAACCGCGCAGCTTGCTGTCGATCGCAAAGTCGAACAGCGCTCGGTCGCGAAGTCGTTTATGCTGGTCGAGCCAGAAGCGAATGGCCCATACCTGTTGCTGTTTCAGCGCGCGCTTCGCACCAATGAGCCGGCCTTCGTTCCAAGGTCGAAGTTCGCGGAAGGCGGGATCTATCGACGAGTGACCCATTGATCATCTCCACCGAACCAGACTGCCAAATGAGCATACGAAGGCACGGTAAACCTGCGGTTTAGAGATGTGATTAATTGACCGGCGGTAGCCCGGAATTGATATGAATGAGTTTCCGAAGTTGGGGGGCAGGCAGGTGGCTTCGAACGTCCGGGTATGGGTCAATTGCTGCGGCGTGACTCCATCGGCTTGAGCAATTTGCCCTTTATGAATCTGGCGCCAGCGGCATGGTCCAATACCGAATAGTGGGCGGGCGCATGGGCCCGCCTCACATTTATTAAGACAGCGGCGGTTGCCCGTTTGACGCGGTAAGGCCGCCATCGACCGGCAGGTTCACGCCCGTCACAAAATGCGCGTCCTCGCTCGCCAGGAACGCGATCGCTCCCGAGATGTCGGCAGGCTCGGCGCCGCGGCCCATCGGGATGCGCTCTTCGAACTTGGCGATCAGCTCGGGCTGTTCCTTCATCCCCGCGGTCAGCGCGGTGTAGGTGAGCGACGGATTGACCGCATTGACGCGCACGCCGTGCCTGGCTTCGTCCATTGCCAGCGCGCGGGTGAAGTTGCTCACCGCCCCCTTCGCTGCGCAGTAGAAGCTGTGGTTCCAGTCGCCGCCCAGCCCGGACACCGATGAGACGTTGACAATGCAGCCTTTCGATTGGCGCAGATGGTGGATCGCCGCGCGGCTCATGTGAACGACGCCGTAGAGGTCGGTCTCGATCACCTTGGTGAATTCGGCGAAATCACCCTCATCGACCTTGCCCAGATGATCGACGCCGGCGTCGTTGACCAGCACGTCGATCCGACCGAAGCGATCGATCGCAGCCTGGACGAGCGCCTCGCACGCCGCGCGGTCCGACACGTCGGTTTCGCGGACCTCGACCGTACCGCCGAGCTCGCTTGCCAGCTTGTCGAGCGCGCCCTTGTCGATGTCGCCCAGCACCAACATCGCGCCTTCCTCAGCGAAGCGGCGCGCGGCGCCTTCGCCGATCCCTGAGGCGGCACCGGTGATGACGATGACCTTGTTGGAAAAGCGCGCCATCACGCAATCTCCGCCGGAACGTCGTGCTTGCCTTCGACCTTCATGATCGTCCTCTCACTATCGTCAGCACTGGCGCCCAGCTCAGGCTGGAATGTCCTGGATGTCGGCGGTGTTCGCAGGGGCAATGCCGTTCTCGCGGTGGCGGAAGTCGCTGAGTGCCTGGTAGACCTGCATGCGCGCGCGCATCACTCCGCCGAGCGGGCGATGGACCTCGAGGCTATGGGCCGGGCGGAACGTCATCACCTCGTCGAAATAGCGGACGCGGTCGGGACCATAGGCCGACTGCCGCGGCAGTCGGATCGTGGCGATGGTGCGATACGGGCTTTCGCTCGTCGGCCAGTCGACGGAAGTGTCCTCGATGGGCTGCGTCTCAGCATCGGTCCACAGCTGCGCCCGCAGCTCGAACACCGCATCCTTGCCCTCGAAGTAATTGACTGCGGCATGGCGGAAGCCATCCTCATCCTGATGCGGGTCGAGCCGCCAATCGGCGAGCGCCTGTTGGTCGGCTGCGACGGGAAAGGCCCCGATCTTCGCGACATGGTCGCCGAAGCGGACAGGGCACTGGCTGAAATATGTCTCGACCAGCGGGTGGCTGAAGGGGTGGCCGTAGAAGTCCAGCGTCGGGCTTGGACCCGCGCCGACGGCGTTCAGCACCTTGTTGATGTTGCGAGCGACAGAGGCGGCCGCGCTCTTCACCCCCTCCGGCATGGGAACCGTCAGGCCAATCTTCTTGGCTTGCGAGAGGAAGCCCGCAGCAGTCCCCGCTGGGAAGGTCGTACCGCTGGCGAGGACGAAGTCCTGCGTCGGTGCGTCATGGCCGGGCAGCTTCGCGCCATCGACGCCGAACACCTTGATCGACATGCCACGGTGGGTCGAGACGCGATCACCGAGCTTTTCACCGGGTCCTTGCGCGAAGCGGACGGCGACATCGAACGTGCCCGGCTCCGCGAATAGACCCTGAGCGAGTTCGACCGGCAACCCGGGCGCGACGGTGAGCTTGCCGATCACGCAGGCCGTGCTCTTGGCATGGCTCGCCCGTACCGCATGCCCGTCGCGCTTCTCGACCATTTGGCTTTCCTGGGTCATGCCCTGGATGATGCCGTCGATGCTCTCCTGTTCGTCGGGCTCGCGTGTTTCGATGTCGGACGAATAGCGCAGATGGGTCATGGGATGTCCGATCACTTGGCGGGCGCGAAGGAGAACAGCTGCGTCTTGATCGACGGCGGTGCGCCCGGCGTGAACCAGTTGGTGTCCTGGATATGGCTGGCGGTGACGTACATCGTCCCGTCGCGCCCTTCGGAGAAGGTGTCGGGCCAGCGCAGGCGGCGGTCAGTCAGCACCGTCTCGACGGTCGCGCCGTTCAGCCGCTTGATGGCATAGTCGGTGGGCGAGGTCAGGTAGAGCACGCCCGCCTTGCTCATCCACAGGCCGTCGGCAACGTGGGTCTGCGCGACCGTCTTCACGGCTGCCGCCCTGTCGGCCTCGCTGACGTCCGAACGCAGCTTGGCGGTGTCGATCGAATACAGCGTCTTGCCGGTCAATGCCTGGTAGTAGAGCGTCTTGCCGTCCTTGGAGATCGCGATGCCGTCAGCGGCGAAGGCAGGCTGGCGGCCATCGGGGCGGACGAGTGGCTTGCCGTCGAGCGTGACCTTCACCGTCTTGTCGATCTGGGTGGACGCGTGCCCGTCGAGTGCGCGGTGGCTCTTGCCGCTCTCCAGATCGACGACGATGATCGCGCCGCGCGTGCCGCTGTCGGTGATGTAGCCGGTCTTGCCGTCGGGCGAGAAGCGGATGTCGTTGAGGTAGGTGCCCTGCAACGCCACGTCGCCCGGAACCAGGATCGTCTTCGTCACCGTGTTCGATGCCAGATTGATGCGGACGAGCTTGGGTGCCCCTTCGAGGATTTTCTCGTTGCCGGGCGCGCCAGGATCGAGGACCCAGAGATTACCGTGGCCGTCGGGCACGATCGACTGCACGCAGACGAAATAGTCGCCGACCGGCAGCTCGTTGGCACGGGCGTTGCGCCAGCTGTTCCACTTGGCGTCGGGATAAGGACGTAGGGATCCGTCCTTCATCACCTCGGCGACCGAGATGGGCGCATCGTCGGTCCAGCGCGGGAAGTTGACGAAGCGACGGCCATCCTCGGTGACGGCGACGCCGGTCGCCTGATGATCGAATTGCGCGACTTGCGTCAGCTGCGCGCTGCGTCCCTGCGCGTGGGCCACGCCGGCTGCCGCAGCGGCAACCAGGCCGATAGCGGCGATCCCGGCGGCATAGGGGGCGGCTTTCTTCATGGACAGGTTCCTATCGGTGACATCGGTGAGTGCGGCGGGATTGCCGGCAAAGAGGGTAAGGAGGTGGCGCACAACCGCTTGCGGGTTCTCGCGCTGCGGAAAATGGCCGACCCCGGTCATGGTGATGCGCGCGAACGGGCCGGCGAATTTCGAGGGGACGTCTTCAGCGGTCGAGGGCGGATTCACGCCATCGGCATCGCCATGGATGTAGAGCGTCGGCAGCGACAAGGTCTTGGTCGCCTTGACCTTGTCCTCCAGCCAGGCGCTTCGTGGATCGGGTTCCGCTTCGTCCCAGCGTGCACGATAGCTATGGAGCGTCACGTCGACCCAGTCGAGATTGTCGAACGACCGGGCGACACGGTCGAATGTGGCCTCGTCGAACCATCCCGGTGGCGACCAGTTGACCCAATGCAGATGAGTGAACCCGCGCCGGTCTGCACGTACCGCCTCCGCCCCGCGCGCGGTTGCCATAAACCAGTGATACCATTGCCGCTGGGTCTGATCGAATGGCGGCGTCGGCATTCCGCCAAGCCGGGGCGGCGTCGACAGCATCGCCATTCGCTCGACCCGATCGGGCCACCCGACGGCCAGAGCCTCGGCGGTGTTCGATCCCCAGTCGTGCCCGGCGACCATGAAG
Organism: Sphingomonas floccifaciens; assembly: GCF_042681125.1. Taxonomy (NCBI): domain Bacteria; kingdom Pseudomonadati; phylum Pseudomonadota; class Alphaproteobacteria; order Sphingomonadales; family Sphingomonadaceae; genus Sphingomonas; species Sphingomonas floccifaciens. The sequence goes on from NZ_JBHUFC010000003.1 coordinate 1,045,792, forward strand.
CGGTCGATGCCGAGCGCGTCGAGCAGCGCGATCATGTCGATCGCGAGCATCGCACTGTTGCCGGTACGCAGGGCGTCGTCGTTGAGGAAGCGGGTGGCGCCGAACCCACGCAACGTCGGGACGATGACGCGGAACCCTTCCGCGGCCAGAGCAGGTGCCACCTGATCCCACGTGGATGCGTCATCCGGCCATCCGCGGCTCAAGAACACGAACAACCTCGTGCATCTGGGGACGCTGGGCACCGGCAACCACTTCATCGAACTGTGCCTCGACGAAGAGGCGCGGGTGTGGGTGATGCTGCACTCAGGCTCGCGGGGTGTCGGCAATGCGATCGGGAGCTTCTTCATCGAGCTCGCGAAGCAGGACATGCGCAAATGGCATCTGAACCTGCCCGATGAGGATCTGGCGTACTTTCCGGAAGGGACCGACCATTTCGACGATTATGTCGAGGCGGTCGGCTGGGCGCAGGACTATGCGGCGCTGAACCGGCGGATGATGATGACCAACGTCATCGCCGCCCTGCGCAAGGTCATTGCCAAGCCGTTCGAGGCGGAGCTGGAGGCGGTGAACTGCCACCACAACTATGTCACGCGCGAGAACCACTTCGGCGAGAGTATACTAGTGACCCGCAAGGGCGCGGTGCGTGCGGCCAAGGGCGTGATGGGTATCATTCCCGGATCGATGGGCGCGAAATCGTTCATCGTCCGCGGCCTGGGAAACCCGGACTCTTTCGACAGCTGCTCGCATGGTGCCGGCCGGGTCATGAGCCGCACGCAGGCGAAGAAGCTGGTGACGCTCGACGAGCATATCGCCGACACCGCCGGCGTCGAATGCCGCAAGGACGAGGGCGTGATCGACGAGACTCCCAAGGCCTATAAGCCGATCGAAGCCGTGATGGCCGCCCAGGCCGATCTGGTGGAGATCGTCCACACGCTGAAACAGGTGGTGTGCGTGAAGGGGTGAAGCCTGGAGCGTGTATCCCCATTTTATGGACTAAGAATATGTCGTTCCATCGGTTGATTTGTTCGAATTGCGGTGTGGCCTTGACCGGCGCGGTGACGCTCTTGCCGCCCAACTCTGCGGAATCGGCGGGGCTGGTGTTCGAGGATGCAGCCCCGGTAACCCCGGCCGGGACCGTTTTTGTATCGACCGAACCGATGCAATGGTCGGCCGATGGCGCGAACAAGCCGCCGCTTGAGTTCGCACCCCAGCATTGGATCAACCCGGCCGACGTCGACATGGCGGTCGAGCCGGTCGCAGATGTTCGTCGTCTGAACGGTTGCTGCGGGCTGGACGGTTCCGATGGTCCGAACATGCGCTGCCGCAATTGTGGCGTGGAGGCCGGCACGCGGCAAAGCGACTGCTGGACGTCCGACGTCTTCATCGCTGAGCCGGGCCAGACGCACTGGATAGAAGTGAACACATGATCGAGATCGACGGAGCGGAAGGCGAGGGCGGGGGACAGATCGTGCGCAATGCGTGCGCGCTGTCGCTCGTCACCGGAGAGCCTGTCCGCATCAGCAACATCCGCGCCAAGCGGTCGAAGCCGGGGCTGATGCGCCAGCATGTCACGGCAATAGAGGCGGCGTGCGCGATCGGCAGTGCGACCTGTGAAGGATTGGTCGTCGGGTCTTCCGAGCTCACCTTCCGTCCTGGCCAAGTTACGGCCGGCGACTATCGCTTTTCGGTCGGCACGGCGGGATCGACGGGGCTGGTGTTACAGACGGTGCTGATGCCGCTGCTGCTCGCAAATGGCCCGTCGCGGCTGGTGCTGGAGGGGGGCACACACAACATGCTCGCCCCCCCCCGTTCGAGTTCGTCGAGCGCTGTTTCCTACCGATCGTCCGGCGGCTGGGCGGGCAGGTCGAGGCGCGGCTGATCCGGCATGTTTCTACCCGCGCGGCGGCGGGCGGATCGAAGTGAATATCACCCCCGGTCGGCTCCGGCCGATCGAATGTACGGCGCGGGGTGACGCGCGGGGCGTGTCGGCCTGCGCCCTGTTCGCCGGGTTGCCCATGTCGATCGCCGAACGTGAGATCGCACTGGTCCGCAAGGCGCTCGACTGGTCGGAGCGCGAATGCTTCATGCGGGAACTGCCCGTCGATCAGGGGCCAGGCAACATTCTGCTGCTGGAGGCGCGGTTCGAGCATGTCACCGAGATCGTCAGCGGCTTCGCGCAACTGGGCGTGACCGCGGAGCGGGTCGCGAAGACGGCGGTAGGCCGCATGCGCGGCTATCTGGCACGCGACGCTTTTGCCGGCCCGTATCTCGCTGACCAATTGTTGCTGCCGATGGCGCTGGCGGGCGGCGGCGTGTTCACCACCGTCAGGCCAAGCGAGCATGCCCGCACGGCGGCGATGGTGATCGAGCGCTTCACCGGTCGGCGCACCCGGTTCGAGCAGCAGGCGGGAGGGGCGCATGTGGTGACGATCGCCTGACGGATTGCGAGCGTAACGATTTTCTGCTATCCAACCCGGGTCCGCACCAATGGGCGGGCCATACGGAGACATGCTGTGTTCGACCTCGCCGCCTATTGCGGTGCACGGGTCGGCGGTCTCCGGCCTTTCGCGTAAACGTCCCACGACGTTGGCGGCGGGCCGGCATCCGCCCCCGCTGCACCTCACCCATTCGACAGGAATGACGTCGACGTGCGCCATTGCGCCGTTGGCCTGAGACGCGTGGATACGACATGGACGAATTGGATATCGTCCGGGGCCTGATGCTCCGGACGGCGGGCGGGTTGCCCGCTGCGGCACCGCTCGCCAAAGCGCTGCTGGAATGGGTGGAGCCGCATCGGCCGTGGCTGCTGCCTGACGTAGAAGGCGAATGGAACTGGGAAACCCTGTTCGCCGGTCTTGCTGCTTCGCGTGTGGGACCGGTGCGGGTCGAGGCGCTCGAACTCGCGGGTACGCTGGCGCGGTTGCTGGAATTGCCGCCCGTCGACGCGGCCCTGCTGCGGCTGATGGTCGCGTGCGATCGATTGCCCCGCGTCGGTGCTCTGGCGCGCTTGCTCAGCCGCCACGGGCATGACTTGCCGCACCTCCTCGGCGAAATGGCGGGGGCCAGCGCGGAGGATGCCGAACGAGCATCACGCCGGGGAGCGATCACCCGGCTGGGCCTCGCCTGCTTCACCGCGACCCGCGAGGGGGAGGCGGATGTTGAGATTCGCTGGACCTTGCAACGTTTGCTCGACCGGGCTCCGGCGAGCGAAGAGGCGATGCTGGATACGCTGGTCGGTCAGCGGCAGATGTCCACGCTGGGTCTTGACGCCTTTGCGCATGTCGAGCCGGTCGACTTCCTCGTTCGCCTCCTGCGCGGTGCGCTGGGCGAGGGAGCGGCGGGGGTCAACATCCTGATCTACGGTCCGCCGGGTACTGGCAAGACCGAGCTCGCTCGCACGCTGGCGGCGGCAGACGCAGTGCTGCACGGTGTCGGAGAGGTGGACGAAGATGGCGAAGAGCCGCGCCGATGGGATCGCGTCGCGGCGCTGGCCCTGGCGCAGCGTTTGCTGGGCGGGCGGGGGCCTGCGGTGCTATTGTTCGACGAGATGGAGGATCTGATCGGCGACGCCAGCCCGTCCTCGGGCGGCGACTGGTTCAGCCGGCGCGAGGGCAGCAAAATCTTCGTCAACCGGTTGCTGGAGGCCAACCCGGTCCCTGTGATCTGGACGACCAACGCGATCGGCAATGTCGACGCGGCGATCCTCCGGCGGATGAGCTTCGTGCTGCGGCTCGACCTGCCATCGCGTGCGGCGGCAGACGCGATGCTCGATCGGGTGGCGCGGGAAGAGCGGGTGACGCCGGGTCCGGGCTTTGCCACCCTGCTCGACGCGGCGCCGGAAGCGGCGACCGTATTGCGGATGGCGGCGCGTGCGGGAAAGTTGGCGGGCGAGGCGGATGGCGGCACCGTCGCAGCCGAGGCACTGGTCCGCGCTTTGCGCGGCGGCACGTTGCCACCGCCCGGCCCGGCGGCGTTCGACCTCGACCTGTTCGAAACCGATCGGCCGGTCGATCGCCTGTTCACGGCGATGGCGGGCGGCGGTGCGAGTGACGTGTCGCTGCTGCTGACCGGGCCGCCCGGCACCGGCAAGACTGCCTTCGCGCATCACCTCGCGCGGGCGCTGGACCGGCCGCTGCTGGTCAAGCGTGCGTCCGACCTGCTGTCCAAATGGGTCGGCGAACCGAGGCGCAGATCGCCGATGCCTTTGCCGAGGCGCGGCGGCGCGAGGCGGTGCTGTTGTTCGACGAGGCGGACTCGCTGCTGTTCTACCGCAGTTCCGCGCGTAACAGCTGGGAAGTCGGTCAGGTCAACGAGTTGCTGACATGGCTCGATCTGCATCCACTACCTGTCGTCGCGGCGACGAACCATGAGGCTGCGCTGGATCCTGCAACATTGCGGCGGTTCGTATTCAAGTTGCGTTTAAAACCGCTCGGATTCGAGCGTGCCGCCGCAGCCTTTCAGCGGTTCTTCGGCGAGCCCGCGCCGCCTTGCCTCCGCACCTTGGAAGGGCTGACGCCCGGCGACTTCGCGGTGATCGCGCGGCAGTTACGGCACTGGCCCGTCACCGATGCGGCGGACCTGGTAGCGCGATTGCGGGCCGAGGTGGCAGCGCGGCCCGGCATGTCGGTTCGGCTGGGCTTTTGACTGGCCGATGCGTGGCCGCCGCCGGCGGCCACAGACATTTACAGAGCCATTCATCGCGGTCGGCTTTGCGATCGACCAGCGGTCGCGCTGGATGGTCGAGCTTGCGCCCTATCCGACCTATCGCGGCGTCCAAGCAAGAGTCATCGATAATCCGCCGGCCGGATTCCGTAGCGCTTCAGCTTATCGTACAAGGTATTCCGCGCGGTCCCGAGGCGGGCGAGCGTGGCCGGGATGTCGCCTGCGCAGTGGATCAGGGCGGCGCGGATGAGGCCGGCTTCGAAGTCGGCGATCTGGCTTGCGAGGTCGGCGGGCGCGTCGTCGTCGATGGGGGCGGTGGTCAGGCCATGGGCGACCCGCTGGGCGTAGCTGCGCAACTCGCGCACGTTGCCCGGCCAATCATGGGTGGAGAGGTGGATCTGAACCTCGCGGCTGATCGGCGGGGGCGCTTGGCCAATGCCGCGGGCGGCTTGATCCAGAAAGAACGCGAAGAGCAGTGGCACGTCGGCGAGACGTTCGCGCAGGGGCGGCACACGCAGCTGTACCGGGGTCAGGCGATAATAGAGGTCCTTGCGCAGCCGCCCGTCCGAGACGGCGGCCGCCAGGTCGACATTGGTCGCTGCAACGATCCGCAGGTCGAGCGTGCGCGGACGCTCGCCACCGATGGGCAACACCTCGCGTTCCTCGATCACGCGCAAAAGAGCGCCCTGGACCGACAGGGGCATGCTGCCGACTTCGTCGAGAAACAGCGTGCCGCCGTCTGCCATCTCGATCCGGCCCGGTTGACCTCCACGATATTGGGCGTGGACACCAGGCGCATAGCCGAAGAGTTCGGCTTCGGCGAAGCCCGGCGGCAGCGCGGCGCAATTGACCGCGACGAACGGCTTCGCCCGCCGCGGCCCCCAGCGATGGAGAAGCAGGGCGACCAATTCCTTGCCCGTCCCCGTCTCACCCTCGATCAGCACGTCGATGTCGGCCAGCGCGACGCGGCGCATCGTGTCGCGCAGTTCGGTCATCACCGCCGTCTCGCCGATCAGCGGGTCGCCGTCTTCGGCCTGCGCGGCCAGCGCGCGCAGGCGGCGGTTCTCCAGCACAAGGGCACGATGCTCGTTCGCACGGCGGACGCTGGCGATCAGATGATCCGCTGCGAAGGGTTTCGGGATGAAGTCGAAGACGCCGCGTTTCAGCGCGTCGAGTACCATCGGGACGTCGGCGTGGCCGGTCGTCACGATGACGGGGATGTCGGGGTCGATCGCATGGACGCGGCGGAAGAGTTCGATGCCGTCGATCCCCGGCATCCGCACGTCGGTGACGATGGTGCCGTCGAAGCCGGCGGTGATGCGCTCCAGCGCCTCCAGCGGGTCGCCGCACACGTCGACGGGCATGTCCTCCAGCTCGAACGCCTGGCGCAGCACCGTGCGCAGCGTCGCGTCGTCGTCGATCAGCAGGGTCGTCACAGCGGCTCCTTTCCGTCCCGCGGCAGGTTCACGACAAAGGCAGCCCCGCCGAGCGCACTCCGCGCGACCGACAATGTGCCGCCGTGGTCAGCGACGATCTCGCGCGATATGCCGAGGCCGAGGCCGGTTCCGCCACGCTTGCCGGTGAAGAAGGGCTGGAAGACGGTCTCCACCATGTCGGGGGCGACGCCGGGGCCGTTGTCCTCGACCGACAGGCGGATGTGGTCGCCGTCGGTCGAGGCGAGCAGTCGCACGCGTCCGCCGGGCGTGTCGGCGACGGCGTCCAGCGCGTTGGTCAGCAGATTGACCAGCACCTGTTCGATGCGGATGCGGCCGACGCGGATCGGGGGCAGGCCAGGCCCGCGATCGATGTCGAGCGTCACCCCGGCACGGCGGAAACTGTCGCCCACCAGCATCAGCGCGCCGTCGAGGATCTCGTCGAGCGGCACCTGCTTCGGCGCGCCGCGCCCGCGCCGGGCATAGGAGAGCAGCTCGCCCGTGATCGCGCCGATCCGCTGCGTCAGCCCGACGATCAGCGACAGATTTTCCGCAACCTGCTCGATCCGCCCGCGTGCCAGCAGCTTGAGGCTGTTTTCGGACGCGGTGCGGATCGCGGTCAGCGGCTGGTTGACTTCATGGGCGACGCTTGTCGTGATCGTACCGATCGAGCCGAGGCGGTTGGCCTGTGCCAGTTCCTCGCGCGCGGCGCGATACCGGCTGTCGGCGCGCGCCCGCTCGTCGCTTTCGCGTTGGAGCCGGTCATAGGCGTCGGTCAGTTCGACGGTGCGCTTGGCGACTTCGGTTTCCAGTTGCTCGCGCGCCGCCTCGATCCGTCGCCGACGTAATCCGCTCCATCCGATCAGCGCCGCGAGCCCGGTCAAGACGAGCGTCAGGATCAACGTCGCCACTCTCGTCCGGAAATCCGCCGCGGCCAGGATCGGCTGAAGCGGTTCGAGATGGAAGTGCCGCCACCCCAGCACCGGCAGCCGCTGTTCGATCACCAGATAGCGGAGGCCCCCGGCATCCCGCGCCGAGCCGTCGTCCGCGAAGCGCAATCCGGCATCGTGCAACTTGCGGTCGCCATATTGCCGGGATGCCTCCAACGCCCTGCGGCGATCGGGCGCCAGGGGCGCGATCGTACGAAAGCGCAGATCCGGTTGCGTGCCGATGACGATCACGCCGTCGCGGTCCACGACCAGCGACATTTGCGCCGCCGACCGCCATAATCGCTCGATCCGGTCGAACTCGATCTTCACGACGATGACCCCGGCCGGTGCCGCCGCCGGGCCGGCGCGGCGCGCGAGGAACAGGCCGGGCCGTCCGGTCACGCTCCCTTGCGCGAAATACTCGCTGTCGCCGCGGCGCATCGCCTCCAGGAAATAGGGCCGGAAGCGGAAGTCATAGCCGACGAAGCTGTCGGAATCGCCTGCGTTCGAGGCCGATCGCGCCGTGCCGTCGCGGTCGATGGCGTAGAACACGGTGGCGCCGGTCTGTTGGGTCAGCGCGCGCAAGGTCGCGTCCAGCCGCGCGACGGCGGTGGGCGATCGATCGACTAGCGCACCGCGAACGTCCGGCAACTCGGTGAGGACATAGGGCAGAACGCGAAACTTGCCGACGTCGGCGATCAGCGTTCCCGCCTCCAGCGTAGCGCGTCGCTCGGCCTGCTGCCGGGCCACGACGATCGCATCCCGCCGCGAGGCCGATCCGAAGACGATCGCGAAAGCCCCGGCCAGTGCAGCGATGCCGACGACCGTCAGGATCAGGCGCCATCCGCCGAATCGAACCAGCATCCTCATCCGTCCGGTGTATCGGACGGTCGGGCAATTGCCATCCGGATTTCCGGACGATTATTGAACGCTCTGTGGTAGCCGTCTTCAACTAATCTAGTATTCTCAATGCCATAGCCAAAAATCGAGCCTGTATTGCCGATGCCCCGATCCGAGTCGATCATCCTTCGCAGAAGCGCCACGCGGCACATCGCGGGCCGTCAGGAGAGGACGAACGACATGGCGACACGGCACCAGGCCCGCCTCCACTATCTGTGTACCGCCGCTGCGTTGCTGTTGCCGGCAAGCGCGCTTGCCCAGCAGACGCCGCCCGCAGCCTCGTCGCAGGATCCGGCCGCTGCTGTGCCGGCGGATCAACCGGAGCAGGACGCGGTAACGGCGGCCGAGATCATCGTCACCGGATCGCGTTCGCAGGAAGTTCGCAGCAATGTCGACACCGCCGCTCCGGTCGACGTCGTCAATTCCGAACAGCTCGCCGAAACCGGTCAGGTCGAAGTGGCGCAGATGGTCAACTTCGTAGCGCCGTCGTTCAATTCGGCCAAGCAGACGATTGCCAACGGCACCGACCATATCGACCCCGCGACGCTGCGCGGCCTGGGGCCGGACCAGACGCTGTTGCTGCTGAACGGCAAGCGCCAGCACACCACCGCGCTGGTGAACGTCAATTCCACGGTCGGCCGCGGATCGGTCGGCTATGACATGAACGCCATCCCCGCCGCGGCGATCGAGCGGATCGAGGTGCTGCGCGACGGTGCGGCCGCGCAATATGGATCGGACGCCATCGCCGGCGTCATCAACATCGGGCTGAAGCGCCGCGACCACGGCATCGAATGGCGCAACCAGGCCGGCATCACCAAGCAGGGCGACGGCAAGCTGTTGCAGTCGAGCGTCAACGCCGGCTTCAAGCTGGGCGACGGTTTCATCAACGCGACGCTGGCCTTCATCAGCCGCGGCTACACCGATCGGTCGGGCGAATATAACAACACCGTCTACCTGGCGCCGCTGCCCGCCACGCGCTTCCCGGGCTACAGCTTCTCGGTGCCGCTGACCGCCGCCGAAACGACCCGCCAGCAACAGGATCAGGCGATCGTGCAACAGCGCGGATTCGACCGGTTCAACATGATCGTCGGCAATTCGCAGGCGAAGACCTATTCGGCCTTCGTCAACACCGGCGCGCCGATGGGCGACTGGGAGAGCTATGGCTTTGCCGGCTGGACCCACCGCGACGGCCGCGCGGCGGGCTTCTATCGCTATCCGAACAATCCGAGGACCAGCAACCTGAACCTGTTCCCCGACGGCTATCTTCCGTTCATTGAAACGGGGATCGACGACTATACGGTCGCCGGGGGTATCAGGCGCGGCGGCAAGGGCGAGCTGGTCGTCGACATCAGCAGCAAGTTCGGCGGCAACGAGATCAGCTTCGACGTCGACAATTCGATCAACGCGTCGATGGGCGACCGCACGCCCACGCACTTCTACGCCGGCAAGCTGAAATTCCAGCAATTCACCAACAACATCGACCTGTCGAAGGGGTTCGAGGGGCTGCTGGGTACCCGCACGTTCAACGTCGCCGGCGGCGTCGAGCTGCGCTTCGACAAATATGGCATCGGCGAGGGGCAGCCCGAGTCCTATCTGGACTACAACCCGCCGGGGACCGCGGCGGCGAACGTCAAGGCGTCGGGCGTACAGGTCTTCGGCGGCTTCCGCCCCGAAAACGCGACCAGCCAGACACGCCGCGCCCTGGGCGTCTACCTCGACCTCGAATCCGACGTCACCGACCGGCTGTTGCTCAGCACCGCCGTCCGCTACGAAAACTACAGCGACTTCGGCGGCAATGTGTCGGGCAAGTTCGTCGGCCGCTACAAGCTGACCGAGACGCTGGCGTTACGTGGCGGCATCAACCGCGGCTTCCGCGCACCGTCGCTGCACCAGAGCTTCTTCAGTTCGGTGTCGACCCAGTTCATCACCGTGAACGGCGTGAACCAACAGCGCGAAGTGAACACGGTGCGCAACGATTCCGACATTGCGCGGCGCCTGGGCGTGCCGACGCTGAAGCCGGAGACGTCGTGGAGCTATTCGGCGGGCGCCACGCTGACGCTGGGCCGCGCGCTCAACCTGACGGTCGATGCCTATCAGATCGATATCAAGGACCGCATCGTCATCTCCGGGCGGTTCAGCAACACCATCCCGGCGCTGGCGCAGTTCTTCGCCGGCACCAACGTGACCGAGGCGCAGTTCTTCACCAATGCGATCGACACCCGCACCCGCGGTCTGGATGCGGTGGCGACCAGCATCTTCGACGTCGGCCCCGGCAAGATGACCGCGACGCTGGCGATGAACCTGAACAAGACCGATATCCGCGGGCCGGTGCGCACGCCGACGCAGCTGTCGGGCTTCGGTGAGACGCTGCTCAACCGCGAGGAGCGCGGGCGGATCGAGGTCAACCAGCCACGCAGCAAGTTCATCGGCACGCTGACCTATGAAACCGGCCCGTGGCTCGGCCGGATCGCGGCGACCCGCTTCGGCGAGATCACGACCGTGGCGCCGCAACTGCCCGAACAGGACCAGACCTTCTCGCCGAAGGTCGTGACCGATATCTCGCTCGCCTACCGCCTGTCGGAGGCGGTCGAGTTCCAGGTCGGGGCGAACAATGTGTTCGACGTCTATCCCGACCGGGTCGCCGATCCGCGCCTGACCAACGACGGCACCGTGCCGTACAGCCGGTTCGCGACGCAGTTCGGTTTCAACGGGGCATCCTATTTCGCTGCAGCCAACTTCAAATTCTGAAGGAACCGGCGATGTCCCTGTCCCCAACGATCGATCGGCAATTTCGCATGAGTACACCCGACACAGCCCCCGCCCCCCTGACGCGGGACCGGTTGAAGGCCATCATCGGCGGATCGACCGGCAATCTGGTCGAATGGTACGACTGGTATGCCTATGCGGCGTTCACGCTCTATTTCGCGCCGCATTTCTTCCCGTCGGGCAATCCGACCGCCCAGCTGCTCGGGGCCGCCGCAGTGTTCGCGGTCGGCTTCTTCATGCGGCCGCTGGGCGCGTGGATCATGGGCATCTATGCCGATCGCAAGGGGCGCAAGAGCGGCCTGGCGCTGTCGGTCACGCTGATGTGCGCGGGATCACTGCTGATCGCGATCGCTCCGACCTATGAGACGGCCGGGCTGATCGCCCCGGCGATCCTGGTCCTCGCGCGGTTGATGCAGGGCCTGTCGGTCGGTGGCGAATATGGCGCGAGCGCCACCTATCTGTCCGAAATGGCAGGCAAGAACCGGCGCGGGTTCTTCTCGTCCTTCCAATATGTCACGCTGATTGGCGGCCAGCTGACTGCGATCGGCGTGCTGCTGCTGCTCCAGGCGACCATGTCGGAAGCGGCGCTGGAGGCGTGGGGCTGGCGTATCCCGTTCGCGATCGGTGCGGTGCTGGCGTTGGTCGTGTTCTGGATCCGCCGCGGCCTTGCCGAAACCGAAAGCTTCAAGAACGCCAAGGACAGCGGCGCACCGAAATCGGGAATGCTCGCGCTGTTCAAGCATCATCCGCGCGAAGCCATCACGGTCATGCTGCTGACCGCCGGTGGTACGCTCGCCTTCTACGCCTATTCGATTTACATGCAGAAATTCCTGGTCAACACGACCGGCCTCAGCCGCGAAGTCGCTTCGCAGATTAACGGCGGCACCCTGTTCATCTTCATGTTGCTCCAGCCGGTCGCGGGGGCGCTCAGCGACCGGATCGGGCGCAAGCCGCTGCTGATCGGGTTCGGCGTCCTGGGCGTACTGTGCACCTATCCGCTGTTCGCCACGCTGGAGACGACGCGCGATCCGACGACCGCCTTCTTCCTGGTGCTCGGCGGCCTGATCATCGTCACCGGCTACACGTCGATCAACGCGGTGGTGAAGGCCGAGCTGTTCCCCGCGCATATCCGCGCGCTGGGCGTTGCGCTGCCCTATGCGCTCGCCAACACCATCTTCGGCGGCACGGCCGAATATGTCGCGCTCACTTTCAAGAACGCCGGCTGGGAGCGGGGCTTCTATTGGTACGTGACCGCGATGATCGCGATCTCGCTCGTGATCTACATCCGCATGAAGGACACCCGCACCAACAGCGCGATCGTGGAGGATTGAGCAATGGATCGCCACCGCCGCAAATCCCGCGAGCTGCCGATGGCGACCATATCGCCCGACGAGTTCGCCCAATATCGTCGCTACTTACCCGCAGTCACCAAGGCGGGGGTGATGGCGACGTACCACATCAGCCAGCATAGCTGGTACAAGCTACGCGACGGGAAACCGGTGAAGATTTCGGTGCTGGCCACCCTCAGGCGACGCTTTGCCGTCGTGACCGGAGTGGCGGGCTAGGACGTTCGAACGACCGCCTAGGCCGCGGCGCACAGGAGGGGGGCGGCGAACGGTCAGCGCGCCGCCCGGGCGGCGAGGGTTTCCCGCACGCGCGCCAAGGCTGCCGCCTCCGGGGCAGCTTCGCCCATCAAGGCCCAGGCGCCGCTGATCGCGAAGGCGCAGTGACCGTGGACCGTCGCGATCAGGGACCGTGCCAGGGTCGCGAGATTGTCGTCGACCGGGTGGCCGACGGCATACGCGATCTCCTCGACGACGATGCGGGTCAGCAGGCTGCGGCCGGTCTCGTCCGCCTCGGTCAGGCCGCTGTCGGGGGGCAGGCGGTGGTCGAAGATCGCGGTCCAGAGGTGCGGATACTCGCGCGCGAATCCGAAATATCCCTCGACCAGCACCGCGATCCGATCACCGTCCGGTCCGGCGGCCTCCAGCCGTTCGCGTAAGGACTCCGCCCAGGCGGCGAAGCTGCGCGTGTTGATCGCGGCGATCAGGCGGTCGGCCGTGCCGAAGACATTGTGGATCGTGCCAATCGAATAGCCGATCCGCCGCGCCACCTCGCGCGCGGAGAAACCGCCCAGTCCGGATTCGGCGATCAGCGCCGACCCTGTCGCCAGGATCAACTCCTCGAGTTCGGCGCGACTGTGGTCGGATCGACGGCCCATAGGACAGGCGTAGGTCAATAATTGAGCATTGTCCAATTTATATATTGAGCACTGCTTTATTTATGATAATGTCGTGCCGAATCGAGGAGGTGGGCGATGTCGCTGCTGCTGCTGATCATCGGATGCGTGGCTGGGGGGCTGCTGTGGCAGGAGGTGCGGCGGCTGCGCGAGTGGGTCGAAATGCTGGAAGCCTACGCCGTTGTGCAAACGGTCCCGGCGGAAGTGGATGTCCCCCGAACCGCCTGTATCCCGCCCGAGCCGTAGCCGGCCGTTCATCGCTTGGTGGAGCCGATTGCCCAGCCGGTAATCCAGCCGCCGACGCGACAAAATCATGTCATCACGCTCTAAGTCTTGATCGCTATTGCCCGGTAGAAAAGGGGGGCTCCGTCCATGTCCGCACCAGACCTGTCGCTGCTCGGCAAGCGCCGCTTCGCACCGTTGTTCGTCGTCCAGTTCCTGGGTGCCTTCAACGACAATCTACTGAAGTTCGCGATGATCTTCCTCGCTAACTTCACAATCTATGCCGCGACACCTGAAAAGGTGGAGGTGCTGGCGACCATCGCCACCGGCCTGTTCATCCTGCCCTATTTCCTGTTCTCGGGCCTTGCAGGGCAACTGGCCGACAAATGGGACAAGGCGGTGCTGGTCCGTGCGGTAAAGGCCGCCGAAATCGGTATCATGGTGCTGGCGCTCTGCGGCTTCTGGTTCCAGTCGGTGCCGGTGCTGCTCGCCTGCCTGTTCCTGATGGGCGTGCATTCGACGATCTTCGGACCGATCAAATATTCGATCCTGCCGCAGCATCTGGGCCGGCACGAATTGATGGGCGGGACCGGGCTGATTGAGGCGGGGACGTTTCTAGCGATTTTGGCCGGGCAGTTGCTTGGCGGTGTTATCCCGGCGTGGGAGGCGGGGTTGGTGGCGGTGGCCGTGGCGGCGGTCGGCTTCGTCGCCAGCCTGGCGGTGCCGGGCGCGCCGGCGGCGGCACCCGGCCTCGTCATCCAGCGCAATGTGTGGCGCAGCACGGTCGAGATCCTGTCGGTCGCGCGGTCCGGACGCGGCGTATGGCTGGCGATCCTCGGGATCAGCTGGTTCTTCTCCGTCGGCGCGATCCTGCTGTCGGAATTTGCGCCGCTGGTCAGCGGAACGCTTGGCGCGGATGCGAGCGTGGTGACATTGTTTCTGCTCGTCTTTTCCGTGTCGGTCGCCGTCGGATCGCTGGTCGTCAACAGGCTGCTCGGGGGCGAGGTGTCGGCCCGCTACGTGCCCGCCGCGGCGCTGGGCATGGCTGCGTCCCTGATCGCACTGTGGGTCGCAACGCGCAGCTTTACGATAGCGACGCCGAAGGCCGATGTTCCAGCATTCCTGGCGAGTGCCGGTAGCTGGCCGATCCTGGCTAGTCTGGTCGGCCTGGCCTTCTCGGGCGGCGTGTTCATCGTGCCCCTCTACGCGATCCTTCAGGTGCACAGCGATCCGGCACAGCGGTCGCGCGTCATCGCGGCGAACAACATCGTCAACGCATTGGTGACCGTGGCGATGGTCGTTGTGGTGACGGCGCTGCTGGCGCTCGGAACCAGTGTGCCGGGGATCATCGGCACGATGGGTTTCGCCACGCTCGCGATCGCGTTGATCTCGTGCTGGTTGCTGCCGGAAACGGTGTTCAAGGCGCTGGTCCGCGCGCTGCTGATGCTGTTCTACCGCGTCGACGTGCACGGGACGGAGAACATGCCGCAGCCGGGCGAGCGGGCGGTGGTCGTGGTCAACCACGTCTCGTTCCTCGACGGACTGCTGCTCGCCGCCTTCCTGCCGGGCAGGCCGACCTTCGCTGTCGCCACGCGCATTGCGCGCGCCTGGTGGGTGCAGCCGTTCCTGGGCATGTTCGACGCCTTCCCTGTCGATCCGACCAATCCGATGGCCGCGAAGGCGATGGTCAAGGCGGTGCGCGAGGGGCGCACGCTGGTGATCTTCCCGGAAGGCCGCATCACCGTCACCGGCGCGCTAATGAAGGTGTTCGACGGTCCCGGCATGGTCGCCGACAAGGCGGATGCGCCGATCATCCCGGTGCGGATCGCAGGCGCGCAGTTCACGCGCTTTTCGCGCCTGAAGGGCAAGGTGCGGCTGCGCGCTTTTCCGAAGATCGACCTCACCATCCTGCCGCCCCAGCGGTTCCAGGTGGAAGGCGAGACCGCGCGCCAGCGGCGGGCGGCGGCGGGCGCGAAACTGTACGACGTGATGAGCGACATGATCTTCGCGACGTCGGATACCGACCGCACGCTGTATCAGGCGCTGATTGATGCCAAGGATGTGCACGGCGCTGCACGTCCGGTCGTCGAGGATGTGAAGCGCGAGCCCATGAGCTACGGGCGGCTGCTGACCGGCAGCATCGCGCTGGGGCGCCCCTTCGCGGCGTTGACCCGTCCGGGGGAGGCGGTCGGGCTGCTGCTGCCCAACGTCAACGCGGTGGTGGCGAGCTTCTTCGCGCTGCAAGGCATCGGCCGGGTGCCGGCGATGCTTAACTATACGGCGGGCCTCGCCAATCTGAAGGCGGCGTGCACGGCCGCCGAGGTGCGTACGATCATCACCGCGCGCGCCTTTGTCGAGCAGGCGAAGCTGGGCGAGGTGCTCGCCGGGCTGGAAGGCGCAGGCGTCGCCATCGTCTATCTGGAGGATGTAGGGGCAGCTATCGGCGCGTTCGCAAAGCTGCGGGCACTGATCACCACCCGCTGGGCGGGGCGGCTGCATCGCCGTCACGGCGTGTCCCCCGAAGCGCCGGCCGTCATCCTGTTCACCAGCGGATCGGAAGGTTTACCGAAGGGCGTGGTGTTGACGCACCGCAACCTGCTGTCCAACTGCCTCCAGCTCTCGGCACGGATCGACTTCAATTCGGCCGATGTGGTGCTGAATGCTCTGCCGGTGTTCCACAGCTTCGGGCTGACCGGCGGTACGCTGCTGCCGATCCTGTCGGGGGTGAAGACATTGCTCTATCCCAGCCCGCTGCATTACCGGATCGTCCCGGCGCTGGCCTATGATGCCAATGCGACGATCCTGTTCGGCACCGACACCTTCCTGTCCGGCTATGCGCGGATGGCGCACGGGTACGACTTCTACTCTCTGCGGTATATCTTCGCCGGTGCCGAGCGGGTGCGCGACGAGACGCGGCGGACCTATGCGGAGAAGTTCGGCCTGCGCATCCTCGAAGGCTATGGCGCGACCGAGGCGGCGCCGGTGATCGCGGTCAACACGCCGATGCACTTCCGAGCCGGCAGCGTCGGACGGCTGCTGCCGGGCGTGGAGGCGAAAGTCCATCCGGTGCCGGGAATCGAAGAGGGCGGGCGGCTGTCGATCCGCGGACCGAACATCATGGCGGGCTATCTGAAGGCCGACGCCCCCGGCGTCCTGCAACCGCCGGAGGGTGGATGGCATGACAGCGGCGACATCGTGACCATCGACGACGCCGGCTTCGTGACGATCAGGGGGCGCGCCAAGCGCTTCGCCAAGATCGGCGGCGAGATGGTGTCCCTGCCGGCGGTCGAGGGCTATGCCGCGACTTTGTGGCCGGGTGCCGAGCATGCGGTGGTGACGCGGCCGGACGCGCGCAAGGGCGAGCAGCTGGTGCTGTTCACCACTCAGGCGGGGGCGACCGCAGGTGCGCTTCAGCAATGGGCGCGCGGCAATGGCATCGCGGAATTGTCGGTTCCCAAGGACGTGCGGGTGGTCGATGCGCTGCCGGTGCTGGGCACAGGCAAGCTTGACTATGTCACCATGACCGAGCGGGCCTCCGAAGCCTCGAGAGCCGTGACCGAGGAAGAGGACGCCTGACACGGATCGACGGCCCGGGGGCCGAATTGCGGCCATGACGGACCGAGTGGCGCCCGCCGACGTTGAGCGCGGCAGAGGTGGACATGAACGTAGATGATGAGCGCTGGATGCGGCGCGCGATCGAGGTGGCCCGGTCCAAAGGGTCCGACCCCGCGGACTCGCCGCTGGGATCAGTGATCGTGCTCGATGGACGGGAGATCGCGGCCGAGCGCAACCAGACCGAGGAGCTGCCCGATGCGACCGCGCACGCCGAGATGATGGCAATCCGCCGCGCGTGCGAGGCGATCGGCGAGATGGAGCTGCGCGGCGCGACGCTCTATTCGACGCTCCAGCCGTGCGGGATGTGCACGATGGCGTCGATCTGGTCGAAGGTCGGGCGCGTCGTTTACGGCGCAGGGCGCGACGACGTGCACGAGATGTATTTCGAGGCGCGGCATGTCGACACGCTGGCCTTCATCGCCGATGCCTATCGCGACGACGTGGTTATCGAGGGTGGCTGCCTGCGCGAAGAATGCGCCAGTCTCTACTATCCGCCGGATGCGGATTTGCCGCCGCAGGAGCAGGCGAACCTGTGACCGCTGCGGCAGGGCGACAATCGCGAAAGGGCGTGCTGACAGTCCTTTCGATCCATCAGGGACGCTTCACATGATCGATATTAACACGGCCTCGGCGGAGGAGATCGACGCGGTTCCGGAGCTTCAAGGCCATGGGTTCGAAGTGGTTCGCTATCGCGACGAGCGCGGTCGCTTCGACGCGTTGCGACAGTTGGAGGAGGTGCCGGGGCTGGCGGGCAAGATCGACGGGCTGGAAGCGGTCGTCCGGATCGGGTGACTGCTCTTGGAGCATCGAGCCGCTTATCGGGCTCACCCATTATCGTTCGTGCTGAGCGAAGTCGAAGCACCGGAGCCCCATGCCCTTCGACTTCGCGCAGGGCGGACGGATCAGGGTAAAGGCGAGGTGCTCAAGGCGGTCAGGGCTTAGGTCACCCTCCGTGACGCGCGAATACGCGGCGACCCGCGGGGCCGAACGCTACCACGTCATAGGGCTGCGCCTTCATGCCCGGCATCTCCATGCCCGGCGACCCCATCGGCATGCCCGCCACCGCGAGACCGCTCACGCCCTTGGGGCGCATCGCGAGCGCGCGCTTCATGTCGGCGATGGGCACATGGCCCTCGAAGGTCATTCCGTCGATCACCGCGGTGTGGCAGGAGGCGAGATCCGCCGGCACGCCGCGCGCCTTCATGAACGCCGGCCGCTTGGCATCGTCGACGACCCTCGCCGTCCGTCCGAACTGCGCTTTCACCTGCTCGACCCATTTCTCGCAGCACGGGCACCCGGGGTCGCGGTGCATGAGGACGGGGTCCGCCGCACCGGCCGCGATGGGGATCATGCCTGCGATGGCGACGGTCACAAGGTGAGTGAATTTCATGTCGGACTCCTCAAGCGGCCCCGCGACCCATCGGATCGCACCGGGCCACATTGCGCAGGCTTGTCGCGTCTTTCAACCCGGCGTCAGAACCATGACCGGATTCCCGCCACCACGCTGAAGCCGCCGGTACCGCTGCCGGCCGCACGGGCGAAGCGCGCGGTGTCGCCGAATTTGCGTTCCCATGACACGCCGACATAGGGGGCGAACTCACGCCGGATTTCATAGCGCAGGCGCAGCCCCGCCTCCGCGTCGGTCAGGCCCGATCCGACGCCGCTGGCGCGGAAGTCTTGCGCCGAAAGGTTCAGTTCGACCCGCGGTTGCAGGACGAGGCGCTGGATGATCCGCTGGTCGTAATAGCCTTCGAGCCGGCCGAAGACGTCACCTTTGTCCGACAGGAACAGCGCACCCTCGACATCGAACCAATAGGGCGCGAGGCCTTCGAAGCCGACCGTCGCATAGGTTCGATCCGGTCCCGGTGCGACGTCCTGTCGAACGCCCGCCTGGAGGTTGAAATAGGGACCGATGGCGCGGCTGTAGAGCGCCTGGACCTCGCCCCCGGCGCTGCCACGGAGCGTGCCTTCGCCCTCCGTCTTGAGCGTCAGGCGGTTGATGTCGCCGCCGTACCAGAACTCGGCGTCCCAATGATATCCGTCGCGGCCCTGCCGGACCTGCAGCTCGGCCAGATTGATCATGAGCTGCGAGAACGACATGCCGCCATGCTCGCGGCGCATGATGTCGCGGGCCGGTGTCATCGCATCCCGACCCCAGATCCGGTCGGCATAGGTGGCCTCGGGCGCGGCCGGCGCGGGCGCGTTCCCGGCGGGGAGGGCGGTGCCGCCGGTTCCCATGCCCATCGCAGGATCGGTTAGCGGAAGGGCTTTCGGAACGCAGTGGCCCATGGCCGCATGTTCGGGCGGACAGTTTGGATCGGTCTGCGGCCGCGTCGTCGGCGCAACGGGCGTAGCCGTGCAATGCCCCATCGCAGCATGTTCCGGTGAACAGGAAGAATTCGCAGCGGGTGCCGCCGAAGCTGTGGGGGAACCGGTCGTCGGCGTGCAATGCCCCATCGCGGCGTGCTCGGGCGTGCAGGCGGGGGCAGTCGCACCGCCCGCCGCGACGGCTGACCGCCGGGGGGCGGATCGCGCCGCGGGTTTCGTAGCCTTGCGAACAGGCGCTTTTGCCACGGGCTTGCGCGGCGCCGCCTTGGGCTTGGGCGCAGGCATGGTCATGCCCGGTATGTGCCCGGAATGGTCCATCGATTGAGCGGCCGCGGGAGAAGCCACCGCAAGCGCCATCACGCCGGCCGTGGCAAGGATCAGCCCCTTCATGCCGCCTCTCCCCCGCGCGGACGGACGGTGACGACTTGCATCATGCCCGCGTGCATGTGGTAAAGCATGTGGCAGTGGAAGGCCCAGTCGCCGACCGCGTCGGTCGTCACGTCGAACGTGGCAGTTCCGCCGGGCTGCACCTGGATGGTGTGCTTGCGCGGCGCATATTCGCCATGCCCCGTCACCAGTTCGAAGAAATGGCCGTGCAGGTGGATGGGGTGACCCATCATCGTATCGTTGACCAACGTCACGCGGACGCGTTCGTCCTTCAGGAACGGGATCGGCTTCTTCACCTCGCTCAGCTTCTCGCCATCGAACGCCCACATATAGCGTTCCATGTTGCCGGTCAGGTGGATGCGCAGCGCACGATCGGGTGCGCGGACGTCGGGATTGCGATCCACCGCCATCAGGTCGGTGTAGACGAGCACTTTGTGGCCGACGTCTTCCAGTCCTTGGCCCGGCTCACCCATGCGATCCACGGGCATCGGGGAGATCGTCTGGACGGTCGGCGTCTTCTTAACCTCGGGCGCGACCGAGAAATCGCGCATCGAATGGTTCATGCCGGCGTTCTGTCCCGAGGATGCGGCCCCGCCGGTCGCCGGGGTACAGTGGCCCATAGCAGCGTGTTCAG
The DNA here is from genome assembly GCF_042681125.1 of Sphingomonas floccifaciens. Lineage (NCBI taxonomy): Bacteria > Pseudomonadati > Pseudomonadota > Alphaproteobacteria > Sphingomonadales > Sphingomonadaceae > Sphingomonas > Sphingomonas floccifaciens. Next base: position 1,065,907 of record NZ_JBHUFC010000003.1, read on the forward strand.
GCGCGCAGGCGTCGACGGCGGCTGCCGGAGCGACCGGCGCTGCGTGGCCCATGGCGGCGTGATCCATGCCGCCGTGATCCATTCCGGTCATCGATCCGCCCGAGCCATGGTTCATGCCACCCATGCCCATGTCCTTCATATCGGCGAGCGGACGGCGGCGCAGCGCAGGGACGGCAGCGGCCATGCCTTCGCGCGGGGCGAGGGTGGCGCGCGCCATGCCCGACCGGTCGACGCTTTCGCCGACGATGGTGTAGGCGCGGTCGTCGGCGGGTTCGACGATGACGTCATAGGTTTCGGCGACCGCGATCTGCATCTCGTCCACCGCTACCGGCCGGACGGGCAGGCCGTCAGCCTGGACGACGGTCATCTTGAGGCCGGGAATGCGGACGTTAAAGGTCGTCATTGCCGATGCGTTGATCAGCCGCAGCCGGACCCGCTCGCCGGGGCGGAACAGCCCGGTCCAGTTGTCGCGCGGACCGTGGCCGTTGACGAGATAGGTGTAGGTGCTGCCCGTCACGTCGGCGACGTCCGTCGGGTCCATGCGCATCGCGCCCCAGTCCCGGCGCTCCTTCGCGGACTGATCCTTGCCCGCGAGCAGGCCGGCCAGCGTCTGCTTCTGGAAGTTGAAATAGCCGCCTTGCTGCTTCAGCTTCGTGAAGATGATGTGCGGGTGCATCTGGCTGTGGTCGGACAGAACGACGACATGTTCGCGATCCGACCGGATCGGGTCTTCGCCCTTCGGGTCGATGACGATCGGGCCATAGTGGCCGAGCTGTTCCTGAAGCCCCGAATGGCTGTGATACCAATAGGTCCCCGACTGCACGACCGGGAATTCGTAGGTGAAGGTCGACCGCGGCTTGATGCCCGGAAAGCTGACGCCGGGCACGCCGTCCATGTGGAACGGCAGGATCAGTCCGTGCCAATGGATCGAGCTGTCTTCGTCGAGCGTGTTCTCGACGTGCAGGCGCACGGTCTGTCCCTCGCGTAGGCGGATGAGCGGGGCGGGGACCGTGCCGTTGATGCCGATCGCATGGCTCTGGCGCCCGTCGATCGTCATCATCTGGTGTGCGATGCGAAGGCGGATGTCCTCGCCCGACACGGTCGGCAGCGGCCGGGCGATACCGGCGGACACGGGCTGAGCCCAGGCGGGCAGCCAGGCCGACAGGGCGGCAGTGCCGCCGATGGCCATCGACCCGCGAAGCAGGCCGCGGCGGTTGATCGAAGAGGTCATTGGTCTTCCGGAAAAGTCTGTCGAACAGGATACGCATCGCAGGCGCCGAGCCCTTGCCCTGTAGGAGGCGTTTCGTGCGGAGCCGACACGGCGCCGAACGCTTAGCGGCCGAGATCGTCTCTCAGTTTTGCGCGCGCCCGGTACAGTCGCGTCTCCACCGTCTTCTCGCTGACGCCGAGGGCTTCACCCACCTCCGCCTGGGTCAGGCCATCGATCGTGCGCAGGACCAGCACTTCGCGCAGGTTCGCGGGCAACCGCTGGATGGCGGTTTCGACACGACGCAGCTCGGCCCGGTCGGCGACGGCGCTGTCGATGGCCGGGACGTCGTCGGGCACCTCGACCGGCTCGTCGGGCATCATCGCCGATATCAGCCGGCGGACGATCCGCCGCCGCCGCCAGTCGCGCGCCTTGTTGACCGCGATCCGCGTCAACCATGTCCGCATCGGCCGTTCGGTGTCGAATTTCGCGATGGCGGCATGGGCGGCGATGAAGGCGTCTTGGACGATGTCGACGGCCTCATCCTCATCGCCGGTCAACCGCGCCACCGTGCGATGCAGCGGCTGCTTATAGCGTCGCACGATCTCGCCGAACGCCGCCGCGTCGCCGGCACGGCTCAGCACCGCGAGGTCGCCGTCGCTGTGGTCGGCGAAGCCGGCGCTCACTGTGCGTCTTCGGTCAGCGCCTTCGTGATGGCGGCATCGAACTTGGTCGCCTGGTCGGGACGCAGCAGGCGGCGCATCGCGAAGACATGGGCCAGCGTCTCCTTTTGCAGCTCGCCCATCGTCTGGTGCGACGCATGGATCGCGGCGGTCACCTGCGGGCCGATGCGATGTTCCGCAGCGATGGCGCGCGCCAGACCGGCATTTTCCGCGCGCATCGCCGCCTCCAGCTGCTTGCGCCGCCCGGCGAAGCTCTGTTCGATCGCGTGGATCTGTCGATCCTGTTCGGGGTCGAGGTCGACCTGTTCGTGCAGCAGGCCGTGGAGTTCGCCGGTCGCTCGGGCGTCCGCCGGAAACAGGTGCCGTCCGACGCCCACCCCCGCGATCGCGGCGGCGAAGACGACGAATGCGGTGAGCAACAGCCGCCGCACGTTCATTCGGCGCCCAGCAGCAATGTGGACGGCGTCAACGGACTGGGCACTCCGAACGGGGCCACGACCTTCGCGCGAGCCTCCGGCGCGGGATAGACCACGCTGCCCACGCCCAGCAGCAAGGCGAAGGCCGCCCCTGCGATCGTCGTGCGCATGGCCGTCGTGCGCGCGGGCTGGTCGGCGATGATCGTCAGCACGCGCTCTTCCAACCCGTCGAGGCCGGGGTGAGGCTCGCGCCCGCCGATGCGGCCGAGCGCGGTATCGATGTCCATGTCCATTTCGTTCTTCCAGTCCGCTTCATCCTTACGCACGCCGGGCGCCTGTCCCTCATCGATCCGGGCGAACAAGGGGCGGGGGTGTCCGCTGCGTATGTCGATGGCATGGAGCATAGGAAATTGATGACGTTCCGCCACATGATCGTCCTGGCGACGCTCGCGATATCCGCGATGCCGGCGATGGCGCATCCCAAGCTGCTGTCCGCCTCACCGGCCGCCAATACGGCGGCGGCGAAGACCGGGACCGTGCGGCTGGTGTTCAACCAGCGCCTGGCGCCTGCAACATCGACGGCGACTCTCGTGATGACCGGCATGCCCGGCATGGCCAATCATCCCGACATGAAGATGCCCGTCTCGACCGCGATTGCGGCGGACGGCAAGACGATCGTCATGACCAGCGCAAAGCCGCTGCCGACCGGCACCTACCGCGTCGACTGGACGGTGGTCGGTGCGGATAGCCATAGGATCGCGGGCAAGCACGCCTTCTCGATCCGGTAGGCGCGATGGCGGGCCGGCGGCGGCGCTGTGCTCTTCCTCCCGCGTGCCGGCGGGCGATCGTGTCCATGATGGCGACTTCCCGCATGGCGCCGGGGGTCAAGATGTCTATACAACCATCATGGCTGATGCGGGCGCCAGTGCGGACGGGGCTTCCCCCCGGTATCGCGAGATCAAGGAATCGATCCTGGCGGATGTCAGGAGCGGCCGCTTGTCTTCCGGCGACCGGGTGCCGTCGGAGTCCGAGATCGTGGCGCGCTTCGGCGTCTCCCGGATGACTGCGAACCGGGCGCTACGCGAATTGACCGCCGCGGGCGTGCTGGTGCGCCGTGCCGGGTCCGGCACCTTCATCGCCGAGGCGAAGCCGATCGGTCACCTGATCGAGATCCGCAACATCGCGGACGAGGTCCGGTCCCGCGGTCACGCCTATCGGCCACGGGTGCTGCGCAACGCGGGGCTGCGCGCAGACGCGGAGACCGCGGCTCTGCTCGACGTCGCGATCGGCACCGCGATCTTCCACAGCCACATCGTGCATCACGAAGCCGAATTCCCGCTACAGCTCGAAGACCGTCTGGTGCTGGCGGAAGCCGCTCCGGGCTATGGGGACGAGGACTTCAACCACACGACGCCCAACGAGTATCTGACGCGGATCGCACCGATCGAACGGGTCGAGCACCGGGTGATGGCAAGGGTTCCGGACGAGGCGGTCCGGGGACTGCTGGGCATGACGCCGGGCGAGCCGACGTTGGTCATGATCCGGCGGACGTGGAGCGGCGGGCGGCTGGTGTCGCACGCGGTGCTGACCCACCCCGCCGACCGATATGAGCTGACCGCCAGCTTCGTCGTCGGCGCCGCCTAAGCTGCCCCCTCGACCCGCGATTTCGGTCGGGGGGTGAGCCAGCGGAAGTCGGTTTTCCGGAAGCTCTTGAAGAGCAGATAGAAGCCGGTCCCGGACAGCCACAGCACGCAGAAGGCGACGAAGATGATGAGCGGATGGTTGAAACTGCTGCGGTTCACATAGTCCATGTTGTGCAGCATCCAGAAGAAGTCCCAGGTTCGCCACGTATCGCCGCGCGTAACGAGGAGGCGCCCCGTCGTCGCCGAGATGTAGGCGCTGGTATTTTCAGGATCGAGAAAGTCGACGCGCCACATGGCGCCGGGGTGATCGCGCGCCTCCAGATTCGGTTTGGCGAGGAACGACACCCCTTTGACCTGCTTCAATATCCCGTGCGCGGCGACGTCGCTCGCCAGCTGGCGATCCACCGACACGCGCCGTCCCGTCGTCGCGTCGAGCAGGCGCGTTCCGGTGCCGTCGCTGACTTCATAGACCGGCCGGCCGGCGAGGTCGCGCAGCACGAGGCCGCTGACCGGACGCCCCGCCAGCATCGTCGCCAGATCGATCAGACCATCGGTGGATACGGGCATGACATGCATCGCGGGGCCGTCGTGGCCGCCGACTGCATCGGCATTCAGCAGGGCCATCATGGAGCCGCTGAGCGCCCACAGGATGAATTGCAGGCCCAGGATGAGGCCAACCCATTTGTGGATGCGGCGGAAGATCAGCGGCGAGAGACGGATGCGCTTCATGCCTTTGCCTTCTTCTTCCGCTTCGGGAACGACCAGAGGAGTAGCCAGGCGCCGCTGATCGCCATCGCGAATGCGCTCCAGGTGGCGACCCTGAGCAGCGGGTTGTTGACGTCGCTGCGCGTGTCATAGTCCATGATGTGCAGCATCCAGGCGAAATCGAAGACGCGCCAGAGCAGGTGCCGCTTCGCGACGAGTTCCCCGGTGAGCGGGGCGATGTAGAGCGTCGGCCGGTTCCAGCCCGCGAATTCGACCTGCCAATAGGGCGGCTTGCGCTTGCCCAGTTCCTGGACCGGGGTCGTCAGCCGGGTCGCACGAACGATCCGGGCGTCGCCGGAATAGAGGTCCGCGGCAATCCGGCGGACTTCGGCTTCGGTCAGCTCACTGAGCCGCGCACCCGTTCGCGCATCATAGGCGGACACGCCGTCTTCCGTCTGCACGCGCCAGACGGGCATGCCCAGCCGCTGTTGAAGCCGTACCTCCGTCGCCCCGATCGCGCCGACGCGGGCGGGCGGTATCAGCCCGGACGTCGGGATTGTCGCCACCGGCACCGCCTTGACCAGATGGTCCCCGTGGATCGTGTCGATATGCACGACGACCATGTAGAATCCGGTCAGCGTCCACAGCAGGACCTGAAGCCCGACGAATAGCGCCAGCCATTTGTGGACCCGCCGGACCGTCAGCGGCCATCTGATCGTCGCCATGCTCAGAACGCCGTGCGGACGCCGACGTAGAACCGGCGACGCAGCAGGTCATAGGTCATCGTGTCGGTATTTCCGTCGGTGAAGCTCGGGATATAGGGCGCCTGCGTGTCGAACAGATTGTCGACGCCGACCTGGAAGCGGGTCCGCTGGTCGATTTCGAAGGCGACCTGTGCGTTATGATAGAAGATGTCGGGCGTGCGATAGCCGATCGCGGTGGGCGCGGCGTTGAAATCCTGTGCCTTGCCGATCCATTGCGTCGACCAAGTGAAGGACACGCCGTCCTGACGCGCGGTCGCGACGCCATAGCCGCGCCACTTAGGATAGCCGCCGTTGCCGCCGCCGATCCGCCCGTCGAACACGATCGGCGCACCGCCGGGGAAGGGCTCGACCACATATTCGTCGAGATAGGTTGCATTCACATCGACCTGGAGTTGCAGACGGCCGACCGTGTGCGCGTAGACGAGGCCGAGATCGAGGCCCTTCATTCGTTCGCGCCCGGTGTTGATCGGCTGGGCCGACAAGCGCGTGATCTCGCCGGTCAGCGTGCTGCGGGTGAAGTCGCGGCAGAAGGGGCTGGAGAGGTTGGCGCTGTTGTAGCAGACCGCCAGCTTCGTCGATCCCGGAATGGCCCGGATCGCGCCGTCGATGTCGATGTCGAACCAGTCGGCGGTCAGCGAGAGACCCGGAACGATCCCGCGCGGCTGGATGACGGTGCCGAGCGTCCAGCTCTTCGACGTCTCGGGCTGAAGGTTCTGGTTGCCACCGACCGTCGTCAGGATCGTGGTGCCGAGCTGCACATAATTCGCCGGAACGCCCGACGCGCGGCAGTTGGCGACCAACGTCGCGTTGGTGCTGGTGCCGTAGCGGCTGCACGGATCGCTGGTCGTCAGATTGCCTTCCGACACGCCGCCGAACAGTTCGGGCACGTTTGGTACGCGGAATCCGGTGCCATAGGTGCCGCGGAAGCGCAGCCCTTCGGTGACCATCCAGTCGGCGCTGAACTTGTAGTTCCAGTCGCTCCCGAACAGGTCGTAATCGGAATAGCGCACCGCGCCGTCCAGCGTCAGCGACCGGACGAAGGGCGCGTTCGCCAGCACCGGGACCGACAGTTCGAGATACGCCTCCTTGGCCTTGGTCGCGCCGGAGATCGGCGACTGCTGGTTGGTGTTGGCGATGCCGGCGACGGTCAGCGGATCGGGGTTCCGCCAACCCTCTTCCTTGCGATAGGTGACGCCGGTCGCGAACGAGACCGGCCCGGCGGGCAGGCGGAACAGGCTGCCGGTCAAATCGGCGGTCAGCGAGAACAGCGAATTGCCGCCGGTGTCGCGCGAGGTGAACAGGATATAGTCCAGCACCTGCGGCGTCAGGTCGCCGAAGCCGAGATAGTCGGCGCACGGAATTGCCGCGCCCGCCGCGAAGCTGCACCGCGACGTGTCGAGCGAATAGCCGACGCGCTGAAGATTGGCGATGTTGGTCGATCCGTCGACCGCGGTATTGCGGCCGTAGGCGCCGGTCACTTCCCACGCCCAGTCGTTGACCAACTTCCCCCGGACGCCCGCCGTGCCTTGCCAGGTGTCGGTGCGCTGGAAGAATTGGCGCGGTCCCGGCTCGGCGAGGCGCCGCTGAACGAGGACGATGTTCTGGCCTGTCGGGTTGGTCGGGTTCGCCGCGGAGATCGACAGGTTGCGTAGTGTACCCGGCGTCGCGATCTGGTTCGACTTGCGGTGCGTGTAGAGGAATTCGCCGAACGCTTCGACCCCGTCGGTCAGGTCATAGTCGCCGAACACCGCGGTCGTGATGCGCTCGATCGGGCTGACCGCGTAGAGGAACGGGTTCGAATTGAAGTTGTGCTTGGCGGCGCTGTAGGGCTCGAAGAAATTGCCGTTGCCGCCGGGCACCTGGTTGAAATTGATCTGCTGTCCGTTCGGCAGGGCGGCGCGTCCGCCGATCGTCGAGGCGCTGTTGACGCAGGATAGCGTACCGCGCGTGGTCTCCGCCAGCGAACAGGGCGCGCGCGATGCCATGTTGACCGGCTCGGTCTTCTGATAGGTCGCCGCGGCCAGGATGCCGCCGCGCGAACCGCGTTCGCCGACCAGCAGGTCGATCGTATAATCGCCGCCGTCGCCGCGTTCCGTGATGCCGCTGCGCGCGCTGATGCCGATGCCGTCGTAATCGGTGCGGGTGACGAGGTTGACGACGCCCGCCATCGCGTCAGCACCGTAGATGGCGGACGCGCCGTCCTTGAGAACGTCGGTCCGCGCGAGCGCAACGACCGGGATCATGTTGAGATCGGGGGACGAGTTCGCACCTGTCCCGCCGGCGACCAGCCGGCGATTGTTCAGCAGGACGAGCGTGCGCTTGATACCCAGGCCGCGCAGATTGACCTGCGCCGTGCCATAGCCGTTGCCGGTCCAATAGGCGGACGTCTGGTTGCCTGCGAACCCGGCGTTCGCGGGCAGGCGCTGCAAAAGCGTCTCGACATTGACGATGCCGGTGTTCTGGATCTGCTCGGCCGACACGACCGTCGCGGGTCCCACGCCCGCGATGTCCTGCCGGCGGATACGGCTGCCCGTGACCGTGACGTCGCCGGTCGTGGACGCCGCCTCACCCGCTGCGTCCGTCTGCTGCGCCACGGGCGCGTCGGTGGTCTGGGCAGCGGCCGAAGCCGCCGTAAGGCAGGTTGCGGCGAGCAATGCCGGCACGAACTTCATGGATGTGTCCCCCGTCCATCGTTGGCGCGATGGAGTCGGATGAAGCATCATCTGTATATACAGGTCAAACGAAAAAATCGTTTATTTGTATATAGTTGCTTTCAATTTGCAGTCTTGCAACCCCATCAGCATACGCGTTGGCATAGGCTATCCCTCAGGCGGTCGCCATTTCGCAATAATCTTACGCGCGTGTGAAATCACGTTGCAGAATTGTCGGTGGCGAGTGGCGCGACACCGGTCGTTCGCGCGTCGCGATACCGGTTGGACTAGGCGTCCCGCGGGTCACGGTCTTTCCGGGTAGTTACCGTCCAGCTGGCATGCATCGCCCCTCATCACGCCAAGCCGCGGCTTAACGCCATCGGGTCGCGCACTGCCCATCCGATCTCCCGCAATCTGCTCCACGATCTGAAATGACGTGAGGCGAATCCCTTGTGCCCTCTGTCCCAACGGGATGGCGGGGGAGGGTGCGGCTAGGCAAATATACCGTGCCGGTGAAAATACATTAATCATAAACAACTGCTAATAATAATTCACCATGCAGACGGATCAATACTCAGACAGTAAACTCGGTGTTATTCTTAAAGAGCTGTTATTTGTCCCGTTAGCATGGCCGAAGCAATGGCCAGCGATTCAAGTAGCTTAGTGGCAGGCCATGCATTGGTAGTTTTGCTAGGTGCGTGAGCGGGTGCGAACCCCGCAGCTCACCGCGCAAAATCGTGAAAAATGCAGTTAGTCCTTTGTTTTTAGGTGCTTAGGCCTCCGGGGGGCAATCGGGTTCGCCCAGGCTGCGACGGCGGTGCAAGAGAAATATTCTCTAACACCGACAACGGCTTACAATGGTATTATGGTAATTATACCGTACCATTGAAGCCGTCGCATCAATATTACGACTTGCGGTAGGTTATGTTCGTAGCTATCCGCGTCGTGGGGGCAATTATCGATTGCAGGAAATAGTGGTGCACGCCGTATTGATTGGACGGCGACGCTATTACTTTGCCCGCAGGAGGTGATTTGCACAGATTTAGACGAGAGAGTTTCACAATGATCTATGCAATGATTGCCGCCATGCTGGTGGCATCCCCCAGCCAGGCCGCCGCACCGGCCGCCCCCGCTCCAACCCCGGCGCCCGCGCCGACGGTCGACCGCTACGGCGACTGGTCTTTGGTTTGCGCCGTCCGCAGCGGTTTGCCCCCGTGCGAGGTCGTGCAGGCCGTCCAGCGCAAGGACGACGGTGACAAGCTCCTGCGCTTCTCCTTCGCCTATGCCGGCAAGGACGATCGCTATGGAGTGCAGTATCAGGTCCCGCTCGGCGTCTTCGTACAGCCCGAGGCCCTGGTTCGTCTCGACGACAAGACCGACGTCCCGGGCTATCGCATCACCCGCTGCGAAGCGGACGGCTGCTACATCGACCGGGTCGTCACCCGCGCCGATCTGGCGCCGTTCTACGCAGCGCAGAAGGGTGTGATCGCGGTCGCCGACAAGACCGGTCAGGCTCTGGTCCTCCCGTTGTCCCTGAACGGTTTCGGCGACGCGATGAAGATCATGGTCAGCCGCAACGAGGCCTGGGCGCGCGCTCAGCCTGCCGCGGCATCGGCGTCGGCCGCGCAGCCTGCGAAGGCGAAGGGCCAAAAGCGGTGATCTTGGCCGTCGGCGTGCTCGCGGTGGCGCGGTTCCCCGCCGCCATCGTCTGCGCTGCCACGCCGTCCGGCCGCGATGGTGGCCTCTCTCCTTCGTCAAGTGAACGGTTGGTGTCGTGACCAAATTGATCTTCAAGTTTCTGCTCGCCGGGACGGCCTTGTCCAGCGCCGTACAGGTTTCCGCGCAGACTGCGGTCGAGCGTAACCTGCCGCCGGTGCCCAAGCCGGTCCCTTCCGCTGCCGAACTGCAGAATGTGCTGCCGGCGGATGTCGACGACACGCCGATCGGACCGGCGCTTCGGGCGGTAGTGCTGCTGAACCAAAGTGAAGCCCTGCGCGACGCGGGTTCGCTGTCCGACGGGGTGGTCGTCTCCGACGTTCCGGCGGTCGATCCGGTGGCGACGACGACTGCGCTGCGAAAGTTTCTCGGCAAGCCACTGTCGCGCCAGTTGATCGCACGCATCGAGGCCGAAATTGCGCGTCAATCACGTGTTGCCGGACGGCCCTTCGTCTCGCTGAGCGTGCCGGAGCAGGAGATCACCACCGGCGTCCTGCAACTTCGCGTGACCGAATTTCGGATCGGCAGCGTCGAGGTCAGGGGGCTGTCGCCCCGAATGGCGGCGTCGGTCAAGCGGCGGGTGCGGGCCGACCTCGACAGCCCGGTCAACAGCCGGGATCTGGGCGAGGATGTCGACTGGCTGAACCGGGATCCGTTCACGCCGGTTTCGGTACAGTTCGCTCCTGCCGCGCAGGCCGGAAAGACCGCGCTGACGCTCGTCTCCAGGCCGCCGGAGCCGGTGCGCGTCTACGCGGGCTGGTCTAATACCGGCGCTGAGTCGACCGGGCTCGATCGTATCTTCGTCGGCGCACTCGCCAAGCTGCCGCTGCTGCCGGGCGCCTATGCGTCGTACCAGCTTACCGGGAGCGACGATGCCTGGTTCCGCAAGCGCGACTTCCTGCCCGAGCAGCCGCGGTATCGCGCGCAGGGCGGCCGGGTCTATATCCCAACGGTTCCGCGCCAGAATATCGAGGCGACGGTCAGCGATGCGCTGACCAATCAAGTGATCAACAGGGATTTCTCCGTTCGCCAGCGGACGACCGAAGTGACGCTTGCCTATCGTTCGGCGCTGTCCGTTCTCGGCCTGCCGTCCGGTTCGGGCGATGTCGTCGTCGGGTTGGAAACCAAGCGTCAGCACCGCGTGGTCTTCTTCGGATCGCAGGTCGCCATCGATGCGTCCGCGGACATCTGGCAGGCGTTGGTCGGCTGGTCGAAGCAGTGGCAGAGCGCGACCGGCAGCCTGTCCGTCACGGCGAACGTTCACGCCAGCCCCGGCAATCCCGGGTCGGCGGCCAGCAACAGGCTGGCGGAATTTACCAACGGCCGCACAGCCGATGACCGCTACGCCTACGGGACGCTCGATGTCTCCGGCGTGAAGCAACTCCCCGCGCGTCTGACCTATGTCGGTCAGCTGTCGGTGCAATATGCCATCAGTGCCCTCCCGCTCCCGGCACAGCTGGGTCTGGGCGGTGAGGGTCTGGTGCGCGGTTATACCCCAGACGAAGGGGCGTTCGACCGTGGCGTCGTCACCCGCAACGAGCTGCGTCTGCCGGCCTTGGCGATCCCGCGCAATGCGGGCGCATCATTGTCACCCTACGTCTTCGTCGATGCCGCACGCGGGATCGACAACGCGACGCATCGCGCTGCGACCGTCGCGTCGGCGGGCCTCGGTGGAGACTATCGGGTGGGCGACACCCTGTCCCTCAGTGCGAATTCGGCCTGGGCGCTCCGTGACGGTGCGCGGACGCAGGCCGGCGAATGGCGCGCCCAGCTGCGCGCGACCCTAACCCTCTGATTTTAAAGAAAAGGTAAGTATCATGAGCACTATCGAACTGTCCGGATCGCAGTATCTCTACGCAAAGCCGGAGGCTCTTCATTCGCAAGACCATGCGGGACTGAACTTCGTCGACGACGGCCAGCTTCTCGCCAAGGTCGGTGCTGTCAACGCCGTGCCGTTGCTGGTTGGGGAATTCGTGCAGGCAATGCACTATTTCCCGATCGTCTTCGGCGGCCCGGAAAAGACGCCGATGGCGATCCTGGGCATGAAGGAGGGGCAGAACCTGTTCCTCAAGGACGGCAAGTTCGAAGCGGGCGTCTATGTCCCGGCCTATCTGCGCCGCTATCCCTTCACGCTCGCCGGCACCGGCACCGACGATTACGTCGTCTGCATCGATCGCAAGGCGTCCGGCTTCGTCGAGGGTGGTGAAGGCCAGCCGCTGTTCGAAAACGGCGAGCCGACCGATTTCACCAAGAACGCGATCAACTTCCTGAACGAGTTCGAGGCGGAGCGGAAGCGCTCGGCCCAGTTCGTCGAGGAGCTGATCAAGGCCGACCTGCACGAAGTGAAGCACACGCTGGCCCTCACCGCGGGTGGCGAACAGCGCGAGGTGATCGCCGACTACTACGGCGTGTCCGAAGAGCGTCTGCGTGCGCTGCCCGATGCGCAGCTGGCCGAAATGGTGCGGCAGGGTGCGGTCACCGCTATCGACGCGCATTTGCTGTCGCTCAAGCAGTGGGACGCCCTGATTGCCCGTCGCGACAATGCGAATGGTGAAAAGTTTAGTCAGGTTAAGCAGTCGTTCGGAAGAAAGAAATAAAATGTAACTTGAATGCCATACCAAAATTTCTTTTGACTGAAAGAAATCTGGTGGTCGCCAACGGAATGGCGACCACCGCGTTGTTTGCACTGGATAATTACATGATCGTTCGTTCACGCGCCCGCCTGAAGTTCTTCGCCTCGGCACCGATTTTCGGTCTGTCGCTGGCTGGGCTGGTGCCTTTGAGCGTACCTGCGTTCGCGCAGTCCTTGCCCAGCGGCGGTCAGGTTGTTGCTGGGCGGGCTACGGTACAATCAAGTGGAATGGATCTGACCGTCCGTCAGGCGACCGACAAGGCGATCATCGACTGGGACGGCTTCTCGATCGCCAAGGGGGCGACCGTGTCGTTCGAGAACGGCAAGGACGGTGCGACCCTCAATCGCGTGAAGGGCACCTCCGCCAGCGTGATCGACGGGCTGATGAAGGGTGAGGGCTCCGTCTACCTCATCAATCGGAACGGGATCGTCGTCGGCAAGACCGGCGTGATCGACGTCGGCGGCCGTTTCGTCGGTTCGACCCAGGACCTGGACAACGCCAAGTTTCTGGCCGGCGGCGACCTGGCGCTGGCCGGGGCGAGCGAAGCGCCGATCGTCAACTACGGCAAGATCGGCAGCCTGGGCGGCGACGTCGCGCTGGTCGCGGCGAAGGTGACGAACGAGGGCGAGATCAGCGCGGCCAAGGGCAGCGCCGGCCTGCTCGTGGGCTATCAGGTGCTGCTGCGCGACCAGTCGCAGTCGAACGGCAAGTTCTCCGTCGTCGTCGGCGGCGCGGGCACGTCGGCCACCAACCTGGGTGCGATCACCGCAGCCGAAGCCGAACTGCGCGCGCAGGGCGGCAACATCTATGCGCTCGCCGGCAACACCGGCGGCGTGATCAACGCCCAAGGTGTGTCCAGGAAGGATGGCCGCATCTTCCTGACCGCCGAGGGTGGCGAGGCGCGCATTTCCGGCACGCTGACCGCGCGCAAGGCGGACGGCGCGGGCGGCGCGATCGAGGCGACGGCGAAGAACGTCCTGCTCGACAGCGGCGCGTCGCTGGACGCGTCGGGCACGAGCGGCGGCACCGTGCTGGTCGGCGGCGACTGGCAGGGCGGCGCCGCCGCGGACCTGCGCATCGCGGACCACGACATCGCGCGCGCGAACGCGGTGGTGATGGCGGACACGGCGAAGATCGACGTGTCGGGCAGCGCCGGCGCGGGCGGCAAGGCCGTGCTGTGGTCGGACGACTACACCAATTTCCTGGGCACTATCGACGCCGGCGGCGCGACCGACGGCGGTCGCGTCGAAACGTCGTCGAAGGGCCTGCTGATGGCGCAGGGCTTCGTCAACGCGGCGGCCGGAACCGGCCGCGCGGGCGAATGGCTGCTCGATCCGAGCGATATCACGATCAGCACGGGCACCACGAGCAACGGAAGCTTCAACGGTGGGTCGCCGAATACGTTTACGCCGACCAATAGTGCCAGCTCCGTAGTGAATGTCGGCGCGATCAACACCAGCCTGAACGCGGGTACCAGCGTCACGGTCACGACCAACAGTACGGGCGGTGGCGCGGGCGACATCACGGTCAGCGGCGCGATTTCGAAGACGGCGGGCGGGGCGGCGGTCCTGTCGTTGCTGGCGGATCGGAACATCACCGTCGGCAGCACGATCTCGTCGACGACCGGCGCGCTGGGCGTCGTGCTCAACAGCCGTGCTTCGGGCGGTGCGGTCGGTGTCGTCAACGTCAACGCGGCGATCACGACCCTGGGCGGTGGCCTGCTGATCGGCGGCGGCGCCGGAGCGAGCGGCGAGGCGATCGGGGCGGGAAGCACCGCCGGCGTCACGATCGGGGCCGCGATCAGCACCGGCGGCGGCGCGATCAACATCATCGGCACCGGCGGCGCGGCGGCGGGTATCACCGTCAACGCGAAGGTCGATGCCGGCGGCGGCAACCTGTCGATGAAGGGTGTCTCGACGTCGGCGACGGCGATCGACGTCACCGCGACGACCGGCATCCTGACCAGCGGCACGGGCACGCTGACCCTCGACGGCACCTCGACCAGCGGGCGCGGCATCGACGTCGCGTCGACATCGTCGACCGATGCGGTCATCGGGACCGGCACCGGCAAGCTGACCCTGAAGGGCACGTCGACCAGCGAGATCGGCGTCTATGTCCGCGGCGGAAAGTTCGTGTCGACCGGCGGCGACCTGGAACTGACCGGCACGTCGCAGACGAGCATCGGCTTCTACCGCAGCAGCACGCTGGCGACCACCTTCGACGCCGGGGCGGCTTTGACCATCACGGGCAAGAGCACCAGCAGCACCGCGTCGCTGCACGGCATCCTGTCCGAAGGGCCGGGCACCTACAAGCTGAAGAGCGGCACCGGCATGGTCAAGCTGGTCGCGCAGGGCGGCGCGCTGACCGGTAATCAGAACGGCGTGACCTACACCCGCGGCGCGATGGTGTTCGGCAGCTCGGCCGGCGATTCCTCGCTGAACATCGACGCCGGCACCGGTGGCCTCGTGCTAGACGGAACCGGTACCGCCGGGGCGAGCGCCATGTCGACCTATGGCCTGGGGACGGTCATCGGCTCGAAGGGCGGGATCACGGCGACCGGCACCGGCGACATCTGGATGCGCGCGACGACGACCCAGACGGGCGCCGGCGACAGTTCGATCAGCACGACGGCGGGCGGAATCCGCTGGGGATCGTTCGTCCAGAGCGGATCGGGTTCCAGCAACCTGGGCTTCTCCGGGACGGGCGCCATCGACCTGACCGACGGCGCGGTGACCTCGACCGGCAAGCTGACTATCTCCAACGTGCCCGGCACCGCCAACAGCGCGATCGCGACGGGGAACCTGTCGTCCGCGGGCGATCTGGAGGTCAAGTCGACCGGCGGCATCACGACCGGCACGATCACGGTCAGCCCGACGAACGATTCGATATTCACAAGCTTCGGCAAGATCACGCTTAATTCGAAGGCGGGTCTGAGCACGCAGGCGATCACCACGGGGTCGAAGACCGGTAACATCGATCTGACTGCGGTCAGCGATATCAGCCTGGCGGCGATTTCGAAGACGATCACGGGAACGGTGTCGCCGAACGTGTCGACGCTGACCGTCAAGTCCGACGGCAGCATCACGATGCCGAATGCGATCGTCAGCACCGGTGGTTCGCTGAACGTCACGCTGAACAGCCGCGCCAGCGCCGCGGCGAATACGGGCATCGGCTTCATCAACGCCAGCGGCGCGATCACCACGGGGGGCGGCAACGTCATCCTGCGCGGTGGCAGCGGCGACGACATGTACGCGCGGCACAATTCGACCGCGATCGGCACCAGCGGCAAGATCACGACCACGGGTGGCAACGTGTCCATCTATGGTTCGGGCGACGACTCCGTCGGCGTCAACATCAGCTCGATCATCGAGGCCGGGGGCGGCAACATCCTGCTGGACGGCAAGTCGTCCACCGGCACCGGCATCAACCTGTCGAGCACCTCGATCACGACCAGCGGCAGCGGGACGATGACCTTCACGGGTGTGTCGACCGGCGGCACCGGCATCGATTTCCCGTTCGCAGCCGCGATCAGCACGACGGGCGCGGGCACGCTGAGCTTCACCGGCACGTCGACCAGCGGGCTGGGCATCGGCATGTATGCCGGCACGTACAGTTCGGACGGGCTCGTCGAGTTCATCGGTACGTCGACGACCGGCGGCGGCATCCTGCGCAACACGAACGACACGACGAACATCACCGGCAAGGGCGGGCTGACCCTGACCGGCAAGGTGCTGGGGCCGTTGACGTCGGGGTCGACGACTAACACCGGCATCTGGTTCGCCGGCCGCGGTGCGGTCAACCTGACGTCGACGTCGACCGACGCAGCGAAGACGCCGCTGATGAATATCACGGCGCAGAGCGACTACCTGGGCTTCATCGTCGGCGATTCCACCAACGCCGGCGCCCTGACGATCAACGCCGGCACGGGCGGGTTGAAGGTCACGACGACCGGGACCGGATCGGGCGGTTTCGGCTACAGGACGTTCACGCCCAACAGCGGCGCCCATTCGATCACCTCCGCCGGCGCGATCACCTTCAATACCTCCGCCTCGCTCCAGCACCGGGGCAATATCATACAGACGGCCGGCGGGGCGTCGACGATCCAGTCCGATGGCGCCATCTTCCTCTACGGCACGACCACGACCGAGGGCGCCGACGCGCTGACGGTCGATGCGGCGGGCAGCCTGTCGGCGACCGGCGCGATCACCGCGCAGAAGTCGCTGACGGTCAAGGCGCCGCTGGGCGTGGACGTCCTCGACCTGACGGCGAAGGCCGGTGCCATCGACGTGTCGGCCATCCGGTCGACCAATCCGCAGAATCTCAAGACCGGGGCGCTGAAGGCGACCACGACGGTCAAGGTCGACGGGAGCAAGGACGTCACGATCGGGACGATCGACGTCACCACATCGAACGGCGGTGCCATCACGGTCGCGTCGAAGGGTACGCTGCAACTCAATACCATCAATACGTCGTCGGGTACCGGCGACATCAAGCTCACCGCCGTAGCCGACCTCAATATTTTCGCGATCACGAAATCCGGCACGGGCGCGTCGACTCTGACCGTCAAGTCGGACGGTAGCGTGACGGCAGTGGGAGCGATTCAGTCCACCGCCGGGGCATTGAACGTGACGCTGAACAGCCGCGCCAGTGCCACCGGCGGCACCGGCATCGGCAATGTCGGCGTAGGCGATGCCATCACGACCCGCGGTGGCGATGTACTGATCCGCGGCGGATTGATCAGCCAGACCGACGATATGTTCGCGATCGGCGCATCCACATCGTACGGAATCGTTACCGGAAGCAACATCACGACCGCCGGCGGCAAGGTTTCCCTTTATGGCAAGAGCGGAAGCAGCGGCGTAATCGTCAATTACGCCATCGATACCACGGGCGGGTCGGGCAACATCCTGATCAAGGGCGAGGGGGGGACCAGCGAAGGCGTCCTTGTCAGCAACACTGTGCTGAATACGAGTAATGCCGCCACCATCGACCTGACCGGAACCTCGTCCAGCAGGGCGGGCGTGCGGACGGCCGACGGGGCGCAGTTCAACACGTCGAGTGCCGCGACGAGCACCGGCAATGTCACGCTGACCGGCACCTCGACCAGCGGGATCGGTTTCGAACTGGGGAGCGGAACGTACAAGTCCGATGGTGTCCTGTGGTTTACCGGTAATTCGACGAGCGGGGACGGTATCCGGTCGAATTCGTCGTCGACCCTGAACCTGACAGGGTCTGGCGGACTGAAGCTGATCGGATCGACGCGGGGAGGCACCGCCGTCGCTCTCAATTTTTATGGATCGGGAGACGTCAACCTGACGTCGACGTCTGCCAGCGCCACGCCGGAAATGACCATCGAGGGTGATGGTTATGCGTACGACACGTATTTCAGCGGAAAGCTGACGGTGAATGCCGGCAAGGGCGGGCTTACCATCACGGGTAAGAACGCGAATAATTCGATCCTCATGACCAACGCCGCCACGAAGTTGAAATCCGATGGGATTATCACGATCGATGGTGCAAAAACCGTAGATATAAAAGGCTCTATCGAGCAGTCCGCCGGTTCCGGCTTGGGTACCGATTCGACGATAAAGAGCGGTTCTAGTTTATATATTGGCGGAAATGTTACGCAGTCGAATGGAAAGCTGTCCATAATAGGCGGAAACGGCGACTTAACTTTAAAATCGACTGTTTCAGCCTCATCAGATTTAACTGTTAAATCAGGCATTGGCATTGTTGCGGACTTCGATCTTATCACCGGTGGCAAGATCAGTGTCGATGCGGCGGGTCCTTTATCTGCACGAGACATTATTCAAAACGGGGCAAGCGGTGAAAATTCCGTAAAGTCCGGCTCGGCGATGACTTTGCGGAGTGTATCGCTGTCAACCAAGGATTTGACGACCATAGCGTCGCAAGGTTCGGCAGCGATCAGCACGATCAAGACCCAGGGCGCGGGTGACATATCGCTCAAGAGTGTTTCGAACCTCGTCATACCGACAATTCTGAAGGAGACTGCAACGGGTGCGTCGACCCTGACGCTCGCGTCCGACGGAAACGTGTCCACTGGTACGTCGACGACATATGACAATACGATCAAGAGCACCGCCGGTGCCTTGAACGTCATCTTCAAGAGCAGGGCGGCTGGCGCGGCGTCGGGTACCGTCACGATCGCGAAGCAGGTCACGACCGCCGGCGGCAACATCACGATCCGTGGTGGTTCGGCCGATCTCGTGACGCCGAACGATCCGACCGCCGCGTCGTCGAACTTCGTCGATACGCTGACCGCGCAGGGGACGATCGTCAGCGCCGATGGCCAGTATCTGAACGCCGGCGGCGGCAGTATCACCATTTATGGCTATAATCCGGGCAATGCCGGGTTCAGCGCGGTCGGAAATTATCAGGTTACCGGCACTGGCAACCTGAACATCTATGGTCTTGGCGGTACCGGCGGGACCAATAACTATTCTGGCGTGGCAATCGCTGGGAATAACAGCCTGACGGCCGCGTCGGGCAGCGTTAATATTTATGGCTATTCGCAAACTGCTGGATATGGCGTCGCCCTTGTCGGTGGTTCGCTGGCCAAGTCCACTTCGAATGCCGTAAACATCTTCGGCACATCGACCGGCGGTGACGGGGTAAGGATCACGTCGACCGTTTCGACGCCGATCGTCAGTGCCGGTACCGACGTGTCGTTGCGCGGTGTTGGCACCAACGGCGTGTCGGTCCTGGGCAAGATCAGCGGCCAGACCTTCGCCGGCTATGGCCGCACCAAGAATCTATCGGATACGACGACCAGCGGCATCGTGCTGACCAGCACAGCGTCGGTGCCGTCGTCGATCGTCACCACGGGCAAGATCGACCTGACCGGCGAGGGCTATACCGGCATCACCACGACGGGCGACGCCGCCTTCGCGATCGGCGACAGCACGACCACCGGTGCCGTGACGCTCACCGCCAACAAGATGGTGCTGCGCAGCGGCAGCAACGTCGCGGCGTTCAAGACGACCGGCAAGCTGCTGTTCACCTCGCTGCTGAACGGGTCGCTGACGGTCGACGCCGATATCCTGGCCGCGACCAACGCCATCACGAGCACCGCGACCGGAGGGCCTTCGGTCGTTCAGTTCGGTGACAGCAACGCGACCTCGCTGACGTTCAAGTCGGTCAGCGGCTACAACAGTTTCGCGCGGTCGATCACCCTGGGGTCGAGCGCGATCCTGACGCTGGCCGATGGCGGCGGCGGCGGGATGACCGCGAAGACGGTGGTGTTCGCAGGACCGGCGGTCGTCACCCAGTCGGTCGACCTGAACGCGCTGAAGCTGACGGGCGAGGCGAAGGACGTTCTGCTGACGCGATCGGGCAACCAGATCGCCGAAATCGACACCCTGAAGGTGTCGAACACCATGTCGTTGCTCAGCAACGGCTCGCTCAACTTCAGCGGGACCAACGAATTCGGCACCGCGACGCTGCGCACGACCAGCGACCTGACGATCAACGCCAACGCCACGCTTAAGGCGACCGGCACCGATTCGATCGCGCCGCTGCAGCTCGTGACCGCGACCAAGTTCATCAACAACGGCGGCGCCGCGGCGCTGTCGGCGCCGGCGGGGCGCTGGCTGGTGTGGTCGCAGGATCCGGCGCTCGACACCGTCGGCGGGCTGGCGAAGAACTTCATCCAATATGGCGCGGCCTACGGCGCCAACCGGCCTGCGTCGCAGACCGGCAACGGATTGCTCTATTCGATCTCGCCCAGCGTGACGGTGTCGCTGACCGGCACCTTCTCGCGCGATTACGACGCCACGGACGTCGCCAACCTGGCGCAGGCCAATTACAGCTACACCGGGCTGCTCAACGGCGACACGGCGACCGCCTATTCGACCGCGACCTTCGATACGAAGAACGTCGGGACCGGCAAGACGATAACCGCCAAGGACGTGTCGCTGGTCACGCGCAACGGTAGCGTCCGCATCTACGGCTACCAGGTCGCGAACGACACGATCACCGGCGCGATCGGCACGATCACGCCGAAGGTGCTGAGCTCCGGGTTCAACGGCCTGATCAGCAAGGTCTATGACGGTGGAACGACGGCCACGGTCACATCCGCCAATTTCCAGCTGACCGGCGTCATCGGCAGCGATACCGTGTCGCTGACCGGCGGGACCGGAGCGTATGACACCAAGAACGCCGGTGTCGCCAAGACGGTCACCGTCACCGGTCTGTCGCTGACTGGCGCCGACGCCGCCAACTACACCGTGGCGTCGAGCGTCTCGGCCCAGGTCGGCGTCATCACCGCCAAGACGCTGACGGCGAGCGTCGGCCCAATTTTCAGCAAGACCTACGACGGGTCGACACTTTTCACCCTCCCTTCAAATAGCATCGGACTTACCGGCGTCGTCACTGGCGACACCGTCTCGGTCAGTTCGGGCGCAGTCGCTACCTACGCGAACAAGAATGTCGGCACCCAAAAGCGGGTCGATATTGCTGGTATTACGCTGACCGGAACGGATTTCGCCAACTATACGGTGTCGAATTCGCTGACCGCGACCAACGGCACGATTACCGCCAAGGCGCTGACGCTCGGGCTGACCGGCACCCTGTCCAAGACCTATGACGGGTCGGCGACGGCGAGCCTGACGTCTGCGAACTACAGCCTGTCGGGCATCGTCGGCAGCGACGCGGTCGCGCTGGGCGTGGGTTCGGCGGCGTATAACGACAAGAATGCCGGCACCGGCAAGGCGGTCACCGCCACGGGTCTGACTCTGACCGGTGCGGATGCGGCCAACTATTCGGTCGTCTCCAGCGTGTCGGGCAACATCGGCACGATCACGGCCAAGACGCTGACAGCTAGCCTGGCCGTGTCTACGACAAAGACATATGACGGCGGTACGACGGTAACAATTGGTACAAGTGGCGTCACGCTCACTGGCGTGGTCAATAGTGATGTGGTCGCCGCCTTGGGGCCAAGTGGCGGAACTGCAGTCTATGCCGACAAGAACGTCGGTACGGGGAAGGCAGTTACAGTCAGCGGCCTCACCTTATCGGGTGCAGATGCGGCGAATTATATTTTAGCGTCGACTTCGGTTAGTGGCCAAGGCACGATCACGGCCAAGACGCTGACGGCGAGCGTCAGCAGCAGCTTCAGCAAGACCTATGACGGCTCCACCGTGGCCAATCTGGCGGCCGGCGATTTCTCGCTGACCGGCGTTATCGGTTCCGACACCGTCACGACCGGATCGGGCGCATCCGCGAGCTATGCGAACAAGAATGCCGGCACCAACAAGACTGTGACGGTCAGCGGCATCGTCCTGTCGGGAACGGATGCGGGCAACTACACCGTCGCGAATTCGCTGACCGCGACCAACGGCGTCATCACTGCGAAGGCGTTGACGCTGGCCCTGACCGGCACGGCGTCCAAGACCTATGACGGGTTGGCGACCGCTACCCTGTCGGCATCGAACTACAACCTGTCCGGCAAAGTCGGCAGCGACACGGTCACGCTGAGCGCGGGATCGGCGTCGTATGCCGACAAGAACGCCGGCACCGGCAAGACGGTCACCGCCACGGGTCTGACCCTGACTGGTACCGACGCGGCGAACTATTCGATCGTCTCCAGCGTGTCGGGCAACATCGGCACGATCACGGCCAAGACGCTGACGGTCGGCCTGGCGAGCCTGAACAAGACCTATGACGGCTTGCGGACGGTGACACTGGCGGCGGGCGACATTTCCATGTCCGGCAGGATCGGCAGCGATACCGTCGACCTGGGCACCAGCGCCACCGCCACCTTTGTCGACAAGAACGCCGGCACCGGCAAGTCGGTGACGGTCAGCGGCCTCAGCCTGACGGGCGCCGACGCGGCGAACTACGCGCTGTCGGCAACGACGCTGACCGGGACGGGCACGATCACGGCGAAGGCCCTGTCGCTCGCGCTGACCGGCAGCGTCAGCAAGGTCTATGATGGCACGACGACGGCGGCGCTGACGTCCGCCAACTATGCCCTGACGGGCGTGGTGACCGGCGACGCAGCGACCTTGGCGGCGGGGACCGCGGTCTTCGCCAACAAGAACGCCGGCTCCGGCAAGGGGATCAGCGTTTCCGGCATCTCGCTGACCGGGGCGGATGCGCGCAACTACACGCTGGCGACGACGGCGTCGGGCTTCATCGGGAACATTTCCCGTGCGGAACTGAAGCTCAATCCCGTCACGGACACCAAGGTATACGACGGAACCAACAGTTCGTCGAAGACGGTCCAGACAGTAGGCCTGATCGCGGGCGACACCGTGACCGCCACCCAGGTCTTCGCCAGCAGCGATGCGGGTTCGCATGTCGTGACGGTCACGGGATACAATATCTCCGATGGAGCCGGCGGCGGAAACTATACCGTTTCGACCAATTCCGGTACCGCAGTTACGGGGACGATCTCGAAGCGCGATATCACCGCGACCGTCAACGCCGACGACAAGATCTATGATCGAACCACCGGCGCCACCGGGTCGATCACGCTGGCCAATACCATCCTGACCGACGACGTGCATGGAACGGGCGGGCAGCTTGCGTTCCTCGACCGGAATGCCGGTGCGGGCAAGGCGGTGACGGCCAGCGGCTGGACCCTGTCCGGCAACAATGCGAGCAATTACAACCTCACCACGATCACGAACGGGGTCGCGACCATCAGCCGCGCGGCGGTGACGCTGACCGCGGCCGACGACAGCAAGATCTATGACGGAACGACCGACTCGACCGGAACGGTCACGGCGACCGGACTGATCACGGGCGATACGCTCGCATCGTCGGTTCAGGCGTTCGCGAACAAGAATGCGGGCAGCCGCGCGCTGAAGGTCGGGAACTACACGATCGACGACGGCAATGGCGGCGGCAACTATGTGGTCACGCTCGTCGACGGCACCGGCACGATCTCGCGCAAGGAACTGACCGGCGCACTCACCGGCACGGTCAGCAAGATCTACGACGGGACGGATAGCGCGACGGTCAGCGGAGCGAACCTGACGGGCGTCGTGCGCGGCGATCTCGTCACACTGTCGAGCACCAGTGCCACCTTCTCGGACAAGAATGCCGGCACCGACAAGACGGTGACCCTGACGGGCATGAGCCTGGGCGGGACGGATGCCGCCAACTACAGCCTTCTGTCGACCACCGCCTCGGCCGATATCGGCGCGATCATCGCGCGTTCGGTGATGGTCGGCGTCTCGGGTCTCGGCGCGAAGACCTATGATCGCACGACGACCCCTGAGCGCGAGCCAGCTCGGTTCGCTCGTCTTCACCGCGGCGGACGGCGATGCGGCGACCCAGGCGCTGTTGTCTGCGGACAATGTCTCGCTTCTGACCACCGGCGTCACGGGCGTGCTGGCGGATGCCAATGCGGGCACGGCCAAGGGTGTCACCCTGTCGGGCTATTCGCTGAGCAACAACAGCGCCGGCAATTATGTGCTGACGTCGAACGCAGTGACGGGTCTGGCGGATGTCGCGCGGGCCGCGCTGACGCTGACGGCGGCAAACGACAGCCGGACCTATGACGGCACGACCGCGTCGGTCGGTACGGTGAGCATTGCCGGCCTGGTGACCGGCGACAGCGTGACGGCCACCCAGCGTTTCGACAACAAGGACGCCGGTACCCGCGCCCTGGTCATCGATGGCTATACCATCAGCGATGGCAACGGCGGGGCCAACTATGCGGTGACCGCCGTCAACGGGACCGGCACCATCGCGAAGCGGACCGTCTCGACGGTCATGACCGCCAACAACAAGGTTTATGACGGCACGACCACGGCGACCGGAACCTTCGCAGCGCTCAGCAATGTGGTGACCGGCGACTCGGTCGGTGTCACCGCCACGCTCAATTTCGACACGCGCAATGCCGGCACGGCCAAGGCGGTGACGGCGACGAATGCAAGCCTGACCGGTTCGGACATGCGGAACTACTCGTTGGCGACGATCGCCGACGGGATCGCCGATATCACGAAGGCCGCGCTGACTCTTCGGGCGTCGACCGATGGTCGTCAGTATGACGGTTCGACCGACTCGATCGGGCTGGTGACCGCAGTGGGGCTGATCGGCAGCGACAGCGCGAGTGCGACCCAATCGTTCGACCTCAAGGATGCCGGCGCCCGGACGCTTCGCGTCAATTCGGGTTATGTCATCGACGATGGCAATGGCGGCAACAATTATGCCGTCACGCTCCAGACCGCGGCAGGCCTGATCTCCAAGCGCGTGCTGACGACGACCGTCACGGTCGATACCAAGGAATATGACGGCACGACGGCTGCCACGGGCACCTTCGGCAGTCTGAGCAACGTCGTGACGAACGACACGGTCACGCTGTCGGGCGGCACGCTCAATTTCGCCGATCGCAACGTCGGTACCGGCAAGACCGTCGCCATCACCGGCGCGGTCCTAAGCGGGACGGACGCTGCCAACTATGTGCTGAGCAGCCTGGGCACCGGGACCGGCGCGATCACGGCCAAGGCCCTGACGCTGAGCGCCGTCGCCGATACCAAGACCTATGACGGAAACAGCCGTTCGGCCGGGACCGTTCAGACCGTCGGGCTCGTGACGGGCGACGCGGTGATCGCGACGCAGGCGTTCGATGCGAAGACTGCGGGCAGCCGCACGCTTCAGGTCGACACCTATTCGGTCGCCGACGGCAATGGCGGCGCCAACTATGTGGTGACCCTCGGCGCGACGGCTGTCGGTACGATCACGAAGAAGGTGCTGAGCGCCGACGTGACCGCCAACGACAAGGTCTACGACGGCACGACCACCGCGAGCGGTACGATCAACGGCCTGACCGGTGTCGTGACCGGCGACACGGTCTCGGTCGACCTGTCCACCGGCGTCCTCGCCTTCCTCAACCGCGATGCCGGGAACGGCAAGGCCGTCACGGTCGGCGGTCTCACGCTTTCGGGCACGGATTCGGACAATTACCAGCTGGGCGCGACGGCCAGCGGGTCCGCGAACATCACGAAGGCGTCGCTGACCCTGACCGCGAGTGCCGACAGCAAGGTCTATGACGGTACGCGCACGTCGAACGGAACCGTGACGGTGACGGGCCTGGTGGGGGGCGACACCGCCACCGCGACCCAGGCCTTCGCGACCAAGAACGCCGGCTCGCAGGCGCTGAGCGCGGATAGCTGGACGATCAGCGACGGCAACGGCGGCGGCAATTACCTCGTCACCAAGTCCGACGCGGTCGGATCGATCTCGCAAAAGTCCATCACGGGCCAGCTGACGGGTACGATCAGCAAGGTCTACGACGGCACGGATACGGCTGTGCTGGCGGGGACCAACCTCGACGGCATCATTGCCGGTGACGTGGTCACCGTGTCGGCAACCAGTGCGCTCTATGCCGACAAGGACCGCGGTACGAACAAGACGGTGACGGCGTCGGGCATGACGCTTGGCGGCGCCGATGCGGGCAATTATGCGCTGCAGTCGACGACGGCATCGGCCGCTATCGGCACCATTCTCGCACGACAGGTCGCCGTCACCACGAGCGGCAGCGCTGCCAAGACCTATGACGGTCTGAACAGCATCACGGCAGCGCAGCTGGGTACGCTCGGCTTCGTTCTGGCCGATGGCGATACCGCGACCCAGGCCCTGCTGACGCAGGATAACGTGCAGGTCGGGACGTCCGGCGTGACGGGCGTGCTGGGCAACCGCAACGCGGGCGACGGCAAGAGCGTTACCCTTTCGGGCTATGTGCTGACCAACGACGCCGCGGGCAATTACAGCCTCGGCAACAGCACGGTCCTGGGCTCCGCCGACGTTACCAAGGCGGTGCTGACGCTGACGGCGAGCGCCGACAGCAAGACCTATGACGGAACGCGTGAGTCGGCCGGCGTGGTCACGATCGGCGGGCTGGTCGCCGGCGATACCGCAGAGGCGACGCAAGCCTTCGCCAGCAAGAACGCGGGCAACCGCGATCTCAGCGCGAACAGCTGGACGATCACGGACGGCAATGGCGGCGGCAACTATACCGTCACCAAGGTCGATGCGGCCGGCACGATCACGCAAAAGGTCCTGACGGGCCAGATCAGCGGCACCTTCAGCAAGGTGTACGACGGCACGGACACCGCCACCTTGACGAATGCGTCGCTTGACGGTGTCGTTCGTGGCGACGACGTCACGGTGTCGAGCACCGGCGCGAGCTATTCGGACAAGAATGCCGGGACCAACAAGGCTGTCACCATCTCGGGCATGAGCCTGAGCGGCACGGATGCGGCCAACTACGCGCTGAGCACCAATGCGGCGTCGGCGAACACCGGTACGATCCTGGCGCGGACGGTCACGATCGACGTGTCGGGCCGGGGTTCGCGGACCTATGATGGCACCACCACGCTGAGCGCGAGCCAGCTCGGCGCGCTGGTCTTCACCGCGGCGAGCGGGGATACGGCGACCCAGACGCTGATGAGTGCGGATGGGGTCACCCTCGACACCGCGGCCATCACGGGGACGCTGGCCGATCGCAACGCCGGCACCGGCAAGGGCATGACCCTGTCGGGCTATACGCTGAACGGCAACACGCTCGGCAATTATGTGCTGGCCTCCGGCACGGTCGGCGGCCTTGCGAATATCGGTCGTGCGACGCTGGTCCTGACGGCTGCGAACGAAAACAAGACCTATGACGGTTCGATTGTCTCGACCGGTACGGTCGCCGTCACGGGCCTGCAGACCGGCGACACCGTCGCCGACGCGACCCAGGTGTTCTCCAACCGCAACGCCGGCAGCCGCGCGCTGCAGGTGACCAGCTACACCCTCGACGACGGGAACGGTGGGGCGAACTACATCGTCCAGCGGGTCGACGGTTCGGGCACGATCTTGCAGCGCCAGCTGAGCGTCACCGTGACCGCCAACAACAAGGTCTATGACGGTACGATCGCGGCGACCGGCGTCTTCGGGGCTCTGCAGAACAAGGTCGTGGGCGATAGTGTTGGCGTCACCGCCGACCTGTCCTTCGCCGATCGCCATGCGGGGAACGGCAAGACCGTCACGGCGTCCAACATCATCCTGGGCGGTTCCGATGCCGCCAATTACACGCTGACGAGCATCGCCGACAGCGTCGCGAACATCACCAAGGCGTCGCTGGCGCTGACGGCGGTGACCGATGTGCGCCAGTATGACGGCTTGCGGACATCGACCGGTGTCGTGACGGGAACGGGGCTGATCGGCAGCGACAGCTTCACGGCGACCCAGTCGTTCGCCGACAAGAACGTCGGCAGCCGCGCGCTCAGCGTCGATGCCGGCTATACGGTCAACGACGGCAACGGTGGCAACAACTATGTGGTCACGCTGGTGGGGGCCACCGGCGCCATCACGCAGCGTGTGCTGACCACTTCGATCACCGTCGATACCAAGGAATATGACGGCACCACGGCGGCGACCGGCACGTTCGGGTCGTTGCAGAACGTCGTGACCGGCGAGACGGTCACGCTGTCGGGCGGCACGCTGGCCTTTGTCAACCGCAATGCGGGGACGGGCAAGGCGGTCAATATTTCCGGCGCCACGCTGGCTGGAACCGACGCTGCCAATTACGTCCTGAGCTCGGTCGGCAGCGGCACTGGCACGATCACGCAGAAGGCGGTCGTCCTGAACGCGGTCGCCGACACGAAGGTCTATGACGGCCTGACCGCCTCCACGGCGCAGGTGCAGGCGGTCGGCCTGATCGCGGGCGACGTGGTCAGCGCGACCCAGTCGTTCGATGCCAAGACGGCGGGGGATCACACGCTGGCCGTCGATGGCGGCTGGGCGATCGCGGACGGCAACGGCGGCAACAACTATGTCGTCACGATCGGCAGCACCGCCTTCGGCACGATCACGAAGAAGGTTCTTCAGGCGAATGCGACCGTCGACGACAAGACCTATGACGGCACTACCGCCGCCACTGGGTCCGCGACCGGTCTCTCCGGCGTGGTCGGTGCGGACGCCGTCAACCTGGGCGGAACCGGCGTGTTTGCCTTCGTCGACCGCAACGCCGGCAACGGCAAGTCGGTCACGGTCAGCGGCATGACGCTGACCGGCGCCGACGCCGACAACTACAGCCTTGCCTCGATGTCGACCGGTACGGCAAACATCGCAAAGGCGACGCTGACGCTGACCGCAGTCACCGACAGCAAGGTCTATGACGGCAACACGTCGTCGACGGGCCAGGTCACCTACTCCGGCCTGGTGACCGGCGATACGATCAGCGATCTGACGCAGGCGTTCGACAGCAAGGCTGCGGGCAGCCGATTGCTGGGCGCGAACGCCTGGACGCTCAATGACGGCAATGCCGGCGGCAACTATGTGGTGACCAAGGTCTATGCGGCCGGGTCGATCGGGCAGAGGCTGCTGACTGGCCAGCTGAGCGGCAGCGTGACCAAGGTCTACGAC
The DNA here is from genome assembly GCF_042681125.1 of Sphingomonas floccifaciens. Taxonomy (NCBI): domain Bacteria; kingdom Pseudomonadati; phylum Pseudomonadota; class Alphaproteobacteria; order Sphingomonadales; family Sphingomonadaceae; genus Sphingomonas; species Sphingomonas floccifaciens. The sequence continues at coordinate 1,094,705 of NZ_JBHUFC010000003.1, forward strand.
GGTACGACGGTCGCGACGCTGCTGCCGACGAACCTGTTGGGCGTCGTCGCGGGTGACGCGGTGACGGTCAACACCACCAGTGCGAACTATGCCGACCAGAATGTCGGCACGGGCAAGCTGGTTACGGTGTCGGGCATGTCGCTGAGCGGCGCGGACGCGGACAATTACGTGCTGCAAAGCACCGCGACGTCCGCGAATGTCGGTGAGATCACCGCACGCCAGATCGTCGTCAGCACGACCGGCCTGGGTGCGAAGACCTATGACGGCACCGCCGTGCTGGCCTCCAACCAGCTCGGCACGCTGGTCTTCCGCGCGGCGGACGGCGATACGGCGACGCAGACGTTGATGGCCGCCGACGGCGTGACGCTCAACGCTACCGGCGTCACCGGTGCGCTGGCCGATCGCAATGCCGGCACCGGCAAGGGCGTGACGCTGACGGGCTATACGCTCGATGGCAATTCGCTCGGCAACTATGTGCTGTCGACCAACAGCATCGGCGGTCTGGCCAATGTCGCACGAGCGGCCCTGACGCTGAGCGCGGTCAGCGACAGCAAGACCTATGAAGGCACGCGTACCTCGGCCGGCACGGTCGTAATCAGCGGGCTGATCGGCAGCGACACCGCCACGGCGGTCCAGACGTTCGACAGCCGCAACGCCGGTGATCGCGTGCTGCAGGTCAGCAACTATGCCATCACCGACGGCAATGGCGGCGGCAACTATATCGTCACGCTACAGGATGCGCTGGGCACGATCGCCAAGCGCGAACTGTCCGCGGCGGTGATTGTCGCCGACAAGGTCTATGACGGTACGCGCGCCGCCACCGGCACGTTCGGCACGCTTCAGAACGCTATCGCCGGCGACAGCGTCGACGCCACGGCGACGATGACCTTCGCCGATCGCAACGTCGGTGCGAGCAAGCTGGTCACGATCAGCGGTGTCACGCTGACGGGCGCCGACGCAGGCAACTACACCTTGCTGCCGATCGCCAGCACCGCGACCGCGTCGATCACGAAGGCCGCCCTATCGCTGACGGCGACCACCGATGTCCGTCAGTATGACGGCACGAGGGACTCGTCCGCTGCGGTCCGGGCCCTCGGTCTGGTGGCCGGTGACAGCTTCACCGCGACGCAGACGTTCGCCGACAAGAACGCCGGTAGCCGGGCACTGCGCGTCGACGCCGGATACACGGTCAACGACGGCAATGGTGGCAACAACTATGCGGTGACTTTGGTCGACGCCACGGGTGCGATCACGCAGCGCGTGGTGACCACCGCGGTCACGGTCGACACCAAGGAGTATGATGGGACGACGGCGGCGACCGGCACGTTCGGTACGCTGCAGAATGTCCTGTCGAACGAGACGGTGACGCTGTCGGGGGGTGCGCTGGCGTTCGCCAACCGCAATGCGGGGACAGGCAAGACCGTCACCGTTTCCGGCGCCACGTTGGCCGGGGCCGATTCGGCGAACTACGTGCTGAGCACGATCGCCAACGGGACGGGCACGATCACGCAAAAGGCGCTGGTCCTGAACGCGGTCGCCGATACCAAGGTCTATGACAACACCGCCGCCTCCACGGCGCTGGTGCAGTCGGTCGGCCTGATCGCGGGCGACGTGGTCAGCGCGACCCAGTCGTTCGACGGCAAGAATGCCGGCGCTCGCACGCTGACCGTCGATGGCGGCTGGGCGATCGCGGATGGCAACGGCGGCAACAACTATGCCGTCACCATCGGCAACACGGCGGCCGGCACGATCACGCCGAAGACCATTCAGGCGAATGCGACCGTCAGCAACAAGACCTATGACGGCACCACCGTGGCGACCGGAACCATCACCGGCCTGGTCGGCGTGATCTCCGGCAACAGCGTCACGACGGATGGCACCGGCACGTTCGCCTTCGTCGATCGCAACGCGGGTGCCGGAAAGACGGTCACGGTCAGCGGTGTCACGCTGACGGGGGCCGATGCCGGCAACTACACGGTCGCGTCGATCGCGAATGGCACCGCCGATATCGCCAAGGCGACGCTGACGCTGACAGCGGCGGCGGACAGCAAGACCTATGACGCGACCCGATCGTCGAGCGGGATCGTTACGGCCAGCGGCCTGGTCGGAAGCGACACCATCGCCGATGTCACCCAGACGTTCGACAGCAAGAATGCGGGCGGCCGCGTGCTGAGCGCCAGTGCCTGGACGGTCTCCGATGGCAACGGCGGCAACAACTACACGGTGGTGAAGGTCAACGCCGTCGGCTCGATCACGCAGAAGCTGCTGACCGGCCAGCTCGTCGGAACGGTCAGCAAGACCTATGACGGCACCGACACGGCGACGCTGAACGCGGCCAATGTGGACGGCATCATCGCCGGCGACGTGGTGACGGTGTCGAGCACCGGCGCGACCTATACGGACAAGAATGCCGGCACGGGCAAGACCGTGACGGTGTCCGGCCTGGCGCTGGCGGGGACGGATGCGGCGAACTATGCGCTGCAATCGACGTCGGCGCAGGCGGCGATCGGCACGATCCTGGCCCGTCAGATCACGGCCAGCACCACGGGCGCTGCCGCCCGGACCTACGACGGTTCGACCAACCTGACGGCCGCCCAACTCGGCGCGCTCAGCTTCGTGCTGGCAGGCGGGGACAGCGCAACGCAGGCCCTGCTCACCAGCGATGGCGTGAGTGCGGATGTGAGCGGCGTCACCGGCACGCTGGCGGATCGCAATGCCGGCAACGGCAAGAGCGTGACGCTGACCGGCTTTGGTCTGACCAACAACGGCCTCGGCAACTATGTCCTCGCCAACACAACGACCCAGGGTGTCGCCGACATCGCCAAGGCGACGCTGACGCTGACCGCGGTTGCGGACAGCAAGGAATATGACGGCACCATGTCGTCGAGCGGCGTGGTGACGGACAGCGGCCTTGTCGGCGGCGACACGATCAGTGGCGTCACCCAGGCGTTCGACACCAAGAACGCGGGTAACCGCGTGCTGAGCGCCAATGCCTGGACGATCAACGACGGGAACGGTGGCAACAACTATTCGGTGGTGAAGGCCAATGCGGCCGGCACCATCACCAAGAAGTTGCTGAGCGGTCAGCTCTCGGGTGCCGTGTCCAAGGTCTATGACGGAACGACGACGGCGACCCTGCTGCCGACCAACCTGCTGGGCGTGATCGCCGGGGATGTCCTGACCGTCACGACCACCGGCGCGGACTTCGCCGACAAGAACGTCGGCACGAATAAGCTGGTGACGGTGTCGGGCATCGCGCTGAACGGCGTGGATGCGGGCAACTATTTGCTCCAGAGCACGTCCGCCTCGGCGAATGTCGGTGAGATCACCGCACGCCAGATCGTCGTCAGCACGACCGGCCTGGGTGCGAAGACCTATGACGGCACCGCCGTGCTGGGCAGCAATCAGCTCGGCACGCTGGTCTTCCGCGCGGCGGACGGCGATACGGCGACGCAGGCGCTGATGGTTGCCGACGGTGTGACGCTCGACGCTACGGGTGCCACCGGTGCGCTGGCCGATCGCAATGCCGGCACAGGCAAGGGCGTGACGCTGACGGGCTATGCGCTCGACGGCAATTCGCTCGGCAACTATGTCCTGACCTCCGCCACGACGATGGGTCTCGCGGACGTGGCCCGGGCGCAGCTGACGCTGTCGGCCGTCACGGACAGCAAGGTGTACGACGGCACGTCGGTTTCCAGCGGGACGGTTGCCGTCACCGGCCTGGTATCCGGCGACACGGTCGCCGCGACCCAGGCGTTCGACAGCCGCAACGCCGGATCGCGCCTGTTGCAGGTCGGCGGCGTCACCGTCTCCGACGGCAATGGCGGCGGCAACTATGTCGTGACGCTCCGGGATGCCGCCGGTGATATCGCCAAGCGCGACCTGACCACCTCGGTTTCCGTCAATGACAAGATCTATGACGGCACCACGGTCGCCACCGGCACCATCAGCCCGTTGCAGAACGTCATCTCGGGGGACGACGTGTCGGTTTCGGTCGCAATGGCGTTCGCCGACCGGAATGCCGGCGCGAACAAGACGGTCAATCTCGGCACGGGCGTGCTGTCGGGCCTGAGCGCGGCGAACTACAACCTCGTCGCACTGCCGAGCACGACGACCGCGTCGATCGCGAAGGCGGCGCTGGCACTCACCGCCGTCACCGATATCCGTCAGTATGACGGGACCACCACCTCGACCGGCGTCGTTCTCGCGAACGGTCTGGTCGCCGGCGACAGCGTCACCGCCAGCCAGCTCTTCGACGGCAAGAATGCCGGCGCGCGGACGCTGCGGGTCGCTTCGGGCTACGCGATCACCGACGGGAACGGCGGCAACAACTATGCGGTGACATTGGTCGACACGACGGGTGCCATCACGCAGCGCGTGCTGACCACCACGGTCACCGTCGATACCAAGACCTATGACGGCACCACCGCGGCGACCGGTAGTTTCGGCGCACTTCAGAATGTGGTGACGGGCGAGACGGTCACGCTGTCGGGCGGCACGCTGGCGTTCGCCGATCGCAATGCCGGCGTCGGCAAGGCGGTCAATGTCACCGGCGCGACGCTGGGCGGGACGGATGCTGCCAACTATGTGCTGGACACGACCGGTAACGGAACGGGCACGATCACGCGCAAGGCCCTGGCGCTGAACGCCGTGGCCGACAGCAAGGCCTATGACGGCACGACCGCCTCGACCGCGCGGGTGCAGGCGACCGGCCTGGTCGCCGGCGACGTGGTCAACGCGACCCAATCGTTCGACGGCAAGAACGCCGGCAGTCGCCTGCTGACGGTCGACGGTGGCTGGTCGGTCGCCGATGGCAATGGCGGCGACAACTACGTCGTCAGCATCGGCAATTCGGTCGCAGGCGTCATCAACCGCAGGGAACTGCAAGTCGCATCGAGCGTCGCGAACAAGGTCTATGATGGTACGACGGCTGCCACCGGCACCGTCACCGGCCTGTCCGGGGTGCTCGCTGGCGACAGCGTCACCGCGAGTGGCGCCGGGGCGTTCGCCTTCGTCGATCGCAACGCCGGCGTGGGCAAGTCGGTCGCCGTCAGCGGGCTGACGCTGGCGGGTGCGGATGCGGACAACTACGTGCTCGGCGCCATCGCCAACGGCACCGCCACCATCGCCAAGGCGACGCTGACCATGACGGCCTCCGCGGACGCCAAGGTCTATGACGGCACCGCCGGTTCGGTCGGTCAGGTCGCGATCAGCGGGCTTATCGGCAACGATACGGCAAGCGCCACCCAAGCCTTCAGCAGCAAGAATGCGGGTAGCCGGACGATCCTGGCCGACAGCTGGACCGTCAACGACGGCAACGACGGCGGAAACTACGCCATCGTGCGGATCGCCGCCGCCGGGTCCATCACGCAGAAGATGCTGACGGGCCAGCTCACCGGAACGGTCAGCAAGGTGTACGACGGTACGACCGCCGCCACCGTGCTGCCGGTCAACCTCGACGGCGTGGTCGCGGGCGATGCCCTGACGCTCACCCTGACGGGGGCGAGCTACGCCGACCGCAACGTCGGTACCGGCAAGCGGGTCACCGTCACCGGCATGGCGCTGGTGGGCGCGGATGCGGACAACTATGTCCTGATGTCGAACAGCGCGGCGGCCGATGTCGGCGCGATTACGCCGCGGGCGGTGGCGGTCGTCGGCTCGGGTCGTGGCGTGAAGACCTATGACGGTAGCACGCTCCTGGATCACAGGCAGTTGGGAACGTTGACGTTCGTCGCAGCGGACGGCGATACCGCGACCCAGGCGATGATGGCCGCGGACGGCGTCGTGCTCGACACCTCCGGCATCACCGGCACGCTGGCGGATCGCAATGCCGGTAGCGGCAAGAGCGTCGACCTCACGGGCTATGCGCTCAGTGGCAACACGCTCGGCAACTACGAACTGGTCAATCAGTCGGTCCGTGGCGTCGCGAACGTCGGACGGGCGCAACTGACGCTGGTCGCAACGGGCGGAGACAAGGTGTATGACGGCACGGTGACCGCCTCGGGCACCGTCCAGATCAGTGGTCTGATCTCGGGTGATACCGCGACGGCGGAGCAGGCCTATGACAGCAAGAACGCCGGCAACCGCACCGTTGGCGTGACCGGCTGGACGGTTAGCGACGGCAATGGCGGGTTCAACTATGATATCGCCAGGGTCGGGGCCGCCGGCACCATCGCGCAAAAGCAGATCTCGGTTCAGCTGTCCGGTATCGTCACGAAGACCTATGACGGAAACACGGGCGCGGAACTGCCGTTCATCACGCTCCAGGATATCATCGCGGGCGACCTGGTGGGCGTATCGGGCGGACGTGCGACCTACGACAATCGTAATGTCGGTACCGGCAAGCGAATTTCCGTGTCGGACATCGTCATGAACGGCGCGGATGCGGGCAACTATACCATGTCCGGCGGCACGTTCACGGCGGACGTCGGCGTCATCACGCCGCGTGACATCGTCGTCATCATGGCGAACGCGTCGAAGGTCATGGGCCAGGCCGATCCCTCGTTCGGCTATACGGTGGGAGGCGCCGGCCTGGTCGCAGGCGACGTCCTTACCGGCGCGGCGATGCGCGATGCCGGGGAAACGGCCGGTGCCTACACCATCAGACACGGTGACCTGACGCCAAGTGCCAATTACTCCGTCACTTTCGTGAACGGCGTCCTGAGCATCACCGCTGACAGCACCGGCGGTGGCTCGAACACCGGCGGTGGCTCGAACACCGGCGGCGGCTCGAACACGGGCGGTGGCTCGAACACCGGCGGCGGCTCGAACACCGGTGGTGGCTCGAACACTGGTGGTGGCTCGAACACCGGCGGCGGCTCGAACACCGGCGGTGGCTCGAACACCGGCGGCGGCTCGAACACCGGCGGCGGCTCGAACACCGGTGGTGGCTCGAACACGGGCGGCGGCTCGAACACGGGCGGTGGCTCGAACACCGGCGGCGGCTCGAACACCGGTGGTGGCTCGAACACCGGCGGCGGCTCGAACACCGGTGGTGGCTCGAACACGGGCGGTGGCTCGAACACCGGTGGTGGCTCGAACACCGGCGGTGGCTCGAACACCGGTGGCGGCACCAACGCTGGCGGTGGTTCCAACAATGGTGGTACCGGTCCGGTCACGCAGGAAATTCGGGAGCAGGCTGGAACTCTCGGAAATCAGTTGCCCCCGATCGTTCGCGTCGACCCGAATACGACGAGCGGGTTCGGTTCCTCCGTGAACTCGTGGCTTAACGGCTCCTCCGGGACGTTTGGGCAGGGCGGGACCGGAACCGGGGGTGGGACCGGAGGTCAGATCTCGGGCACCGGCTCGACCTATACGTCGTACCAGGGTGCAGGCACCGGAACCCAGGGTGCAACTGGAGGCCAAACCGCGGGCATCGGATCGCCCTCGTACCAGGGTGCTGGTACCGGTAATCAGGGTGGCAGCATTTCGGGCCAGAGCGGTAACGCGCAAGGCACGGGTGGAACTACGCTGGGCCAGAGCGGGAGCGCACAGGGGCAGGGCGGTAACGCCTCTGGAAAGGGCGGCGTCAACAGCCAGAACGGCACCGGCACCGGCCAGAGCGGCAGCGGCACCGGCCAGAGCGGCAGCGATAACGGCCAGAACGGCAATGGCAATGGCCAGAACGGCAACGGCAACGGCAACGGCCAGAACGGCAATGGCCAGAATGGCGGTTCCCAAGGTGGCGACGGTCAGGGGCAGGGGGGAGATACCTCTGAACGGAAGGACGTCGATCAGGTCTGCGCTACCGGGTCGGACAGCCAAGACAATTGCGTGCCGACCAAGGGCTTCGCGCTGCCCTACCCGACGAACAGGGTCATCACTCCGACGATCCGGTTCTTTCAGCCCTGACCGGTTGAAATAGCTCCCGCGCCGCTAGGAACAGGCCCGCTCGAAGGGCGATGACTGGCGGCGGCGGGGGCTATCGACGGGGACGGTTTCGGACGTCGCAGGATGCGTGAAACGCGTCGCAGCGTCTGATCGGTGGAAAGCGATCAACGGTGTCGTGGCGCCGGCTATGGGTCGGTTGGCGCGACCCGTTGTCGGCGGTGTCGGCGTTGTGGGTCGCCTCATAGCATCGCCAATGACTCGGGACCGCGCGGTGGAGGGAACAGCTCGTCGAGACGCTGCACTTCGGCATCAGACAGTGCGAGGTCCAGGGCGGCCCGGTTCTCGCGAACATGCGCGATCGATCCGGCCTTGGGGATCGGGATGATGCCGTCCCGCCGCAGCAGCCAGGCGAGGGCCATTTGCGCGGGCGTCGCGCCCCGGGCCTGTGCCATGGCGACAAGGCCACGGTGCCCGAGCAGCCGGCCCTGCTCGACCGGACTGTAGGCCATGACCGGCATCTGTCGGTTGGCCAGCGAGGGTATCAGGTCATATTCGGGACCACGACGCGTCAAATTATATAGGATTTGATCGGTCTGACAGCCCTTGCCGCCGCTCGCGATCAGCTCGTCCATGTCGTCGATGTCGAGATTGCTGACGCCCCAGCGCAGGATCTTGCCGTCGGCGACCAGCCTCTCCATCGCCTCGACCGTTTCGGTCAACGGGACGGAACCGCGCCAGTGGAGCAGGTAAAGATCGATCCGGTCGGTGCCGAGCCGGTCTAGGCTCGCTTCGCAGGCGCGCGGGAGCCGCGTGCGCGACGCGTTCTGGGGATAGGCCTTGCTGACCAGAAACACCTCGTCGCGAACGCCGGCGATCGCTTCGCCGACGAGGCGTTCGGCCTCGCCGTCCGCATACATCTCGGCGGTGTCGATGAGCGTCAGGCCGAGCGACAATCCTTCCCGCAGAGCGGCGATTTCCTGCGACCGGCGACCGTAATCCTCCGCCATCATCCAAGTGCCCTGGCCGAGTGCGGGTACGGTCGTGCCGTCGGGGAAGCATATTGTCTTCATGCACGGTGAACGTCCGAGATCGCTCGTCGGATCATTCGGCCGCGCCCGCAAAAGGTGCCGACCAGACGTCAATGCTGACGAAGGGACGCCAGTCGATCGAAATCTCGTGAAACCGTCTCAATAGGGCGGGGGCCGGCGGCTCCGCTGCTCGCGGGCGGCTTCGGTCCACCAGGCGAGATCGTCGGCGAAGCGCGGGAACGCGCGGGTGAGCGCCTTGCCGCCGTCACCGGCAGGCTGGCCATCGGCGTCGAAAGCACTGCCGATCCCGCCGACCGCGATCGTGCTCGACGTCACGACCATGCCCATTTCCGACAGCGTCCCATGCCAGGCGAGGCCCGCGCGCGCGCCGGCAAAGCGGCCGGCGGAGTAGCTGGCGATCGCGGCGGGGCGCCAATACCATTCCTCCAGGAAATGGTCGGTCAGGTTCTTCAATCCCGGCTGCACGCCCCAATTATATTCGCCGGTGACGAAGACGAAGGAGTCGGCGGCGCGGATCTTGCCGGCGAGCGCCTCCAGCGCGGGCGGCGCGGCGCCGGGGGCATGTTCCTTGTACATGCGGTCGAGGATCGGCAGGTCGACCGCCTTGGCATCGATCAGTTCGGCCTCGGCGCCGCGCTCGCGGAAGGCGGCGACCAGCCACTGCGCGAGCTTTATGCCCTGCCGGTCGGAGCGGTAGGAGCCGTAGAAAACGAGGATGCGGTCGGGCATGGGGCGGCTCCGGTTCGGGGGCGGGAGCGGCAGCCTATCCGAAGCGGAGGGTTGGCGGAATGCTTTGTATAGGCCATCGGGCACGGCATGGCGAAGCCATGCCGTCGGTCGCCGCTTCGCCGGCGCCGGCCGAGCCGTCGTCGAGGCGCAGATTAGCGCAGCTAATCTGCTGCGACGGCTGGAGCGGGTGAGGGGAATCGAACCCCCGTCGTAAGCTTGGAAGGCTTCTGCTCTACCATTGAGCTACACCCGCGCGCCGGACGACCGCTTCGCACAATCGCCGCCTGCGGGTCAATCCGGATCAGACGATTTCGAACAGTCCGGCCGCGCCCATGCCGCCTGCCGTGCACATGCTGACCACGACATGGCGCACGCCGCGGCGGCGACCCTCCAGCAACGCCGCGCCGACCAGGCGGCTGCCGGTCATGCCGAACGGGTGGCCGATCGCGATCGCGCCGCCGTTGACGTTGTACCGCGCCGGATCGATGCCGAGCGTGTCGCGGCAATAGAGGCACTGGCTGGCGAACGCCTCGTTCACCTCCCACAGCCCGATGTCGTCGACCGACAGCCCGGCGCGGTCGAGCAATTTGGGGATGGCGAGGACCGGGCCGATGCCCATTTCCTCGGGCGCGCAGCCGGCCGCCTGGAAGCCGCGGTAGATGCCAAGGATATCCTTGCCCTCGGCGTGCGCCATCTGGCGGTCCATCAGGATTTGCGCGGCGGCACCGTCCGACAATTGGCTGGCGTTGCCGGCGGTGATCGCGCGACCCTCCGGCACCAGCGTGCCACCCGACCAGACGGTGCGAAGCCCCGCCAGCGCGTCGTAGGTGGTACCGGGACGGACGCCCTCGTCAGCGGTGACGGTGATCGTCTCGGTGCCGGTCACCTCGCCCGCCTTGTCGAGCAATGCGTGGTCGACCGTGACGGGGACGATCTCCTCCGCGATGCGCGATGCCGCGGCGGCGGCGCGCTGCTGGCTCTCGGCGGCGTAGCGGTCCTGCGCCTCGCGGGTGATGCCATAGCGCATCGCGACGACCTCGGCGGTTTCGATCATCGCCATCGTCGCGTGCGGGACGCGGTCCGTCACCGATCGCGCGGCCATGCGCGGTGCGCCCTTCGTGACCGTATGGCTGATCGATTCCGAGCCGCCGGCCAGCGCGATGTCGATATCGCCGGCGATGATCGAGCGGGCCGCCAGCGCGACCGCGGTCAGGCCGGAGCCGCATTTGCGGTCGAGCGTGAAGGCCGGCACCGACTGCGGCAGGCCGGCGGCGAAGACAGCCATCCGCCCGGCATTGCCGCCCTGTTCGCCCCACTGGCTGCCGACGCCCCAGAAGATGTCGTCGATCCGTACCGGGTCGATCCCTGCGCGTGCGATCGCCCCGGTCATCGCGAAGCCGGCGAGTTCGGGCGCCTCCGTCGCGTTGAAATAGCCGCGATAGGCCTTGCCGATGCCGGTGCGGGCGGTGGCGATGATGGCGGCTTCACGCATGGGCGGCATCCGGATCGAGAGCGATGGTGGCGAGCGCCGCGCGCCAGGCGTCGGCGAGCGGGCGGGGCCGGCGGTCGACGCGGTCGACATAGACGTGGACGAAGCGCGCCTCCGCCGCGGCCTCGGCTTCGCCGGAAGCGAAGGCACCGAGAACATAGGCGACGCTGGACGTGCCGACATGCTCGACCGCCAGCCCGATCTCGACGGGCTGCGGATAGGACAAGGCGTGCGCGTAGCGACAGCCGGTTTCCACCACCAAGCCGATCGTCTCGCCGGCCGCGACGTCGAGCAGGCCGGCACCGAACAGCCAGTTGTTCACTGCGGTGTCGAACCACTGGTAATAGATGGCATTATTGACGTGGCCGTACTGATCATTGTCGCTCCATCGGGTAACGATGGGCTGCCAGTGGCGATAGGCGTCGCGCGGGCGGAATGGGAGGCGGGGCATGGCGCTGAGCTTAGGGTCCAAACCCAATCAATCCAACGGCCGTGACGGAGCCGATTTTGGTTCAGGGCAAGAAGCGAGGAGCGGAGCGATGCTATTGCATCGTGACCGACGAGCGCCGCAGCCCTGGGCCAAAATCGGCCCGCCGCTCCCGGGTCCCATCGAAGTAATACTTTGATGGGTGCCCTACGCGGTTGCCCTATCGCGTCCGCCGGTCTGCGTCGCGAGGCTTGCAGGTAGCGCCGCTACCTGCTGCATCCCGCTTCTTGCCGGACGAACACGATAGGGCAATCACGGCCATTGGATTGATTGGGTTTGGACCCTAGCCGAGCGGCGCGCTGACGCGAAGCGGTTGCCGCCGTCGTCCGGTGCGATAGGGTCATGCGTCAACAGCCGGAAAGCCCGCGCCCATGCAGATCACCGCCGCCGTCCTGCGCCACCGCGAGGCCGCCATGCCCTATGCCGACAGCCGGCCGCTGAGGATCGAGACGCTGGACCTCCAGCCACCGGGACGCGGCGAGGTGCTGGTACGGATCGCCGCCGCCGGGCTGTGCCATTCCGACCTGTCGGTCATCAACGGCCAGCGCCCGCGCCCGCTGCCGATGGCGCTGGGGCACGAGGCGGCGGGCGTGGTCGAAGCCCTGGGTGCAGGCGTCGACGATCTGTCGGTCGGCGATCATGTCATCATGGTGTTCGTGCCCAGTTGCGGCCACTGCGTGCCGTGCGCCGGCGGACGACCGGCGTTGTGTGAGCCGGGGGCCGCCGCGAACGGGGCGGGGACGCTGCTGGCGGGCGACGTCCGGCTGGCAGGCGCCGACGGGGCGCCGGTGCACCATCATCTCGGCTGTTCGGCCTTCGCCAGCCATGCAGTCGTGTCGCGCCGGTCGCTGGTGAAGATCGACCGCGACCTGCCGCTGCACGAGGCGGCGCTGTTCGGCTGCGCGGTGCTGACCGGGGTCGGCGCGGTGGTGAATACCGCCGAGGTCAAGGCGGGGCAGACGGTCGCGGTGGTCGGGCTGGGCGGTGTCGGGTTGGCCGCGGTGCTGGGCGCGCTGGCGGCGGGTGCGGCGCAGGTCATCGCCGTCGATCTCGACGCCGACAAGCTCGCGCTCGCCGCGACGCTGGGCGCGACGGCGACCGTCCAGGCGGGGGAGGACGCCGTGGCCCAGGTCCGGGCGCTGACCGGTGGCGGCTGCGACGTCGTGCTGGAGATGGCCGGCGCGGTGCGCGCGCTGGAGGCCGCGGTCGCGATGACGGCGCGGGGCGGCACGACGGTGACTGCCGGCCTGCCGCCACCCGACGCGGCGCTGCCCGTCAACATCGTGTCGCTGGTCGCCGAGGAGAGGACGCTGAAGGGCAGCTACATCGGTACCTGTGTGCCAACTCGGGACATACCCCGTTTCATCGCACTCTATCGGGCAGGGCGGCTGCCGGTCGATCGACTGGTCAGCGGGTATCTGACGCTGGACGAGATCAACGCCGGCTTCGACGCGCTGCATGCCGGGCGGGCGGTGCGTCAGATCGTGCGTTTCGACGCGTAGAGTTCAGGAATTACAACTTTCGACAGAATTTTGACGTAATTCGTTCCACGCCGTGCGGATCGGGACACGGCGTGTCGTCTAATCGGCGGGGGGACATGGGCATGGGGCTGTTGCCGTTACTCGTCGCATTCGCCGGTTGCGCACCGACCGCCGTCGTGTGCGATCCCGTCCCGACGACGATCCGACGCAGCCCGTTGATCGAGCGGCATTTCGATTACGCCGCGACGATGCCACAGGGCCTGCGCAGCCGGGCGATCGCAGTCGACGCGCTGCAGCAGCAGGACCGTATCGCCATCCAGCGCAACCAGGCCGACGAACTGCGGCTGAACGGCCCGATCGACCTGACGTTCAGCGCGGTGCGCGTGTCGGGCGGGCGCGGCGGGTCGGACAGCCCGTAGCGCTCCGATCGCTATACGATGCTCAGCCTCGGCGCTTCTGCCGCCGTCGAGCTGGGCGAGGTGCAGCTGCGCGCGAGCGTCGCCAACGCCTCCATCCGGCGCAAGCGCGACCTGTTGCCGACCCCGGCGCGACGGCTGTCGACCGATGTCTCCACCGCCGGGTTGGAAGTGTCGCGCGGGTCGGGGCCGTCGATCGGCGTCGATTACCTGCGCGTCGGCCGCGCCCGCGGACGCCGGCTGTTCAACGGACCCGACTTCGTCGACTTCGGCGGACCGGCGGCGGGCCAGGGCATGCGCCTGTTCCTGGGCGAGCAGCCGATGGAAGCGGGGCGGCTGGCGATGGGCTGGCGCGTGTCGCTCTCATCGCTCCACCGCCCCGTCACCGGTGCGCGCCTGAGCGAGGACCAGCGGCTCGACACGCAGGCCGAGGCACGCTGGTCGCTGAGTTTTTAGAGGCGATCGACATTCATAAGCGGGCGTTAGACGGTCGCCCCGAGGAATCGTCGTCCCGGACTTGATCCGGGACCCAGGGTGACGAGCGACACGGCTTGCGGCTCTGGATCCCGGATCGAGTCCGGGATGACAGGAAAGAGCATTGCGCGACCCGATCCGCCAAAGCGCTGACCAATCCCTCCGTGCTCCGGCGCAGGCCGGAGCACGTGGACGTCTCGAATCAATCCCTAAGGTCGCGGCGGACGTAGACCAGCAGGTGGCGGCCCTCCCGCGGTAGCCGGGCGGCGAGTCTGTAGTCGCGCGCGATCGCGGTGGCGACGATGCGGTGGCTCGCCGCGTTCCACGGCGCCAGCGGCTCGTCCATCGTCACGATCGCCGGCGGGCGGGTGGCGATGATGCGGGCGACTTCGGCTGCCTCGTCGATGCCGACGGCGCCACGCTCGGGCTCATAGGCCAGTGTCGAGGGGAAGGCGTAGGGCGTCGGCACGCAGGTGCGGGACAGCAGATACAGTACCGAATCGCCGGCGAAGACATAGGGGCAGCCGGCATCCCGGTGCTTTGCGAGGATCGCGGCGGCGGTGCGGGCGGTGGTGCGCTCGTCACGCTCGGTCGACAGGTGGAAGATCGCGAGGATGACCGCGCCGGCGGCGACGGCGATCCGCGCCCAGCGATGGCGGCCGAGCGCGGGCGCGGCGAGGATCGTGATCGGGACCAGCAGGGGCAGGGCGTAATGATCGAAGAACGCCCCGATCATCGCGAAGGCGACGAGCGCCGCCGCCAGCCAAGCCGCCGCCAGCACCGTCTCCGCCGATCGCGGTCGGTCGCGCAGGCTCGCGACGACGCAGGCGGCGAGGACCGAAAGCTGCGCACTCGTCCCCGCCAGTCGGGCGACGATCTTGGCCGCCGGATAGCCCCGGCGCAGCGTGACGGACATGAAATTGGCGAACCAGAAGGCATCGAACGTCGCCGCGCCGGCCGCGGCATAAGCGGCGATCACGACCAATGTCGGCGCGAGGCCGAGCAGCATCCACAGCAGCGCGGCCCCGGTCAGATAGCCCCAGCGAGCGCCGGCCCGGTGCAGATACCAAAGGTGCGCCGCGCCGAACATCGCGCCTTCGACCACGGGCGTATATTTGACCTGGATCGCCATTCCGGCGAGAAGGCAGGCGATGCAGCCGCTCCACAGGATCGCGCTTCGATCGCTTGCCTGCGCCCGCGCCGGCAATCCCAGCGTCAGCACGCCACCGGCCGCGACGAACAGATTGTAGAACACCGGCGACTGCCCGCCGCGCCCGCTGAGAAACGACAGCCAGACGATATAGGCGACCGCCGCCGCGACCGAGCCGATCATACTCGCGCCCAGCCGCCGTCCGCCGCGCGCGATCAGCCACGCGGTCGCCGCGGCGCAGACGGTCGCGACCAGCTGATAGGCCAGCACACCGTCGCCCGGCAGCATCCGGATCGCGGCGAAGATCAGGAACAGCCCGATCGGCTTACGGTCCCACAGGTCGACATAGGGGACCGCGCCCGACAGCATCCGGTCGCCGACCAGCAGATAATATTGCTCATCGACATGGATCACCGGATTGCCGAAATCCCGCGCGCGGACAGCGACGGCGACCGCCAGCAACAGCACCGCCACCGTCCATTCGCGCCATCCGCGCCCGTCGATCCTGCGGCCATCCATCGCGCGGCACGCTCTAGTCGTCGAAGAGTTCCTCGTCACCGAGCATATTTTCATGATCGAGGTGCGGGTCGTCGCCGGGCGTGGCGTCTTGTCCCCATAGGGGTGGCGGGCCAGGCTGATGTATCTCGATCTCGACAGGGTTTCCCAGGCGCGGACGGCTGCGCCGTTGTGGACGGTCTTGCTGCCGTTCTTCAACGAACGCGACTATCTGGCCGCGACCATCGCCAGTCTTGCCGCGCAGACCGTGACGTTCCGCCTGATCCTGATCGACAATGCCTCGACCGACGGTAGCGCCGAGATTGCCGTGGCTGCGGCGCGGGCGCACGGGATCGATCACCTGCTGGTCGTCGAACGGACGCCGGGCAAGGTCGCCGCGCTCCAGGCCGGCTTCGTGCACGCGCACACCCGGTGGACCGCGACCTGCGACGCCGACACGCTGTATCCTGCCGGCTATCTCGCGCAGGCCGGTGCGTTGCTGTCGCGCAAGGGATGCGTCGTCGCCGGCGCCTATTTCATCGAGCCGGGGACCGACGAGGACACGCGTCGGGCTCGCGCGCGGACCGTCACGCTCATCGGCCGGCTGCTACCGCGCCAATCGCACACCGGCGGGGCGGGGCAGGCGTTCTGCACGCGGACGTTGCGCCAGGGTGGTGGGTTCGACCCCGCCCGCTGGAACCTGGTGCTGGAGGATCACGAGATCATTCACCGCGCGCTGGGGAAGGGCGGTCGGTGCGGTACGATGCGCTATTCCCGCGATTTCTGGTGCGCGCCGTCGCCACGCGAGCGCGACCGCGCGTCGATCCGCTGGACGGGGCTGGAGCGGCTGATGTATTCGCTGGCCGCGCCGTTCGCGGGCGACTGGTTCTTCTACGAATTTCTGGGACCGCGCCTGATGCGTCGACGCCTCGCGAGCCACCGCATCCGCGAGCGTCAGTTCCAGTTCGACGAAGGACCCGTGTTTGCGTCGCCTCATCCTGTGCTCTGACGATTTCGCCTTTTCGCCCGCAGTCAGCCAGACGATCGCGGACCTGGCCCGCGCGGGGAAGCTGAACGCGATCGGCTGCATGGCCGGAATGCCCAATTGGCCGACGGACAGCGCATTGCTCGCCGATCTGCCGCCGTATGTCGAGATCGGGCTGCACCTGACGCTGACCGAGGAGCGGCCGTTGACCGCGATGCCGATGCTCGCGCCCGATGGCATCTTGCCCGGCATCGGCGACCTGCGCCGTCGCATCGGGCACCTGCCGCTCGACGAAATCGCGGCCGAAGTGACGGCACAGTTCGACGCGTTCATGACGGTGATGGGCCGCCCTCCGGCTTTCGTCGACGGGCATCAGCACAGCCATGCGCTGCCCGGCATCCGCGACATCGTCCTCGCGGAAACCGCGCGCCGTGCACCACATGCATGGCTGCGCAATCCCGCCGACCGGCTGCGCGCGATGCTGGCGCGGCCGTTTCGCGGCAAGGCGATCGGCAGTGCGCTTCACGCCCGCGGCTTCGCCCGCGCAGCCGCCGCAAAGGGGCTGGCGACGAACGACGGCTTTGCCGGTCACTATGACTTCACGTCCGACTATGCCGCGCTGTTCCCGCAATTCCTGCGCCGGCCGGGCAAGCAGCATCTCGTCATGTGTCACCCCGGCGATGGCCTGCGCGAGAATGATGCGATCGGGTCGGCACGTCCCGATGAGGCCAAAGCCTTGCGCGCGCTCGACATAACCTACATTGCTGCGCAGGAAGGTCTGGCGTTTCCCGCCTGACCATATGGGTCATGTGCGACGGTGGATGACGGCGGCCTGCGGGCCATCTTCCTGGAACAACAGCCGATGCTGCGGCGGCTGCTGGTCGCGCGGCTGGGGTCGCCCGAGGATGCCGAAGACGCGCTACAGGATATGTGGCTGCGCATCGACCAGCTCGCCGACCGCCCGATCGCGCAGCCGGCCGCCTTTCTCTACCGCGTCGCTGCCAATCTCGCGACCGACCAGCGCATCTCCGCCGCGCGCCGCGCCGCGCGCGACACCGCCTGGCTGAACGATCAGCCGGGCGACGACGACGTGCCCGATCCCGAACGCGTGCTGGCAGGACGAAGCGAATGGCGGGCGGTCGAGGCGGCGATCGCCGACATGCCCGAGCGCATGGCGACGGCGCTGCGCATGTTCCGGATCGAGGACCAGTCGCAACGGGCGATCGCCGATCATCTGGGGATCAGTGTCAGCGGCGTCGAGAAGCTGCTCCAGCGCGCCTATCGCAAACTTCACGACCATATGGCCGCGACAGGTGAGGGTTGCACTGCACCGCATCGTCTTGATGGCGGAAGGGATGCCGATCGTGAACATTGACGGCGCAGATATGATCGACCGGGCCATCGCCTGGCATGTGCGCCTGCCCGACGCCACGCCCGAGGTGTGGGCGGCGTTCGTCGATTGGCTGGAGGCCGATCCGGCCCATGCCGCGGCCTATGACCGGATCGCGGCCGCAGATCGTGCATTGGATGCGCGCGCCTTTCCGGCGCCCGCGCCCTTAGCCGGTAACGATAATGACGCGTGCGCAGCCTCTCCGCGCCGCCGCGGCTGGTGGCTGGCGGGTGGTGGTGCCGTCGCGGCGGGCGTCGCGGCGCTGCTGGCGATCACGCTGCTGCCGACGCGCGCCGATCCCTATGTCGTCGCGACCGCGGCGGGCGAGCGGCGTTCGGTCGATCTGCCCGACGGCTCGCGCATCGAATTGAGCGGCGGCACGCGCCTGCGACTCGATCGCGCCGCCCCGCGCTTTGCCGCGTTGGAGGCGGGCGAGGCGCTGTTCCATGTCCGCCACGATCCGGGCGCGCCGTTCGTCGTCGTCGCCGACGGCCGGACGGTGCAGGATGTCGGCACCGTCTTCAACGTCGCGAGCGATGGTCATCACCTGTCAGTGGCGGTGGCCGAGGGCGCGGTCGTCTACGAACCGAAGGGGGTTGCCGTCCGGCTGAATCCGGGCGACGCGCTCCAGGCGACGTCGGGCGCGACGAATTTTGTGCGGTCGACCGTCGCCCCGCGCGAGGTCGGCGGCTGGCGCGAGGGTGTGCTGACCTTCACCTCCGAACCGCTGGGCGAAGTCGCTGCGGCGCTGGAGCGGCTCTACGGTTTTCACATCATCCTCTCGCCCGGCTTGTCCGCGCGGCCCTTTACCGGCATGGTCCGCTTTTCGGGGACGGCCGACCGCGATGTCCCGCATCTGGCGGAGCTGATCGGGGCGACGTGGCGACGTGACAAGCAGGGCTGGGTCTTGGCGGAGGGCGCGGGGCGGTAACGCTGTCGGCGCGGTCCTCGCGTTCGCCCTTTTTTCGGCCGGACCTGCCTGCGCCCGCGATGTCGTCGTCGGACTGCGGCCGAGCACGCTGGATGTTGCACTGACCGGTCTGTCGCGTGCCGCCGGCGTCGAGATCATCAGTACTGAACCCGGATTGCGGCTTGTCCCGACGCGGGGTTTGCGCGGGCGTATGTCGGTACGGGCGGCGCTGGCGAAGCTGTTGTCCGGCACGCCGTATCGTGCGGTCGCGCTGCCCTCCGGAGCATTCCGCATCGAACGCGCGCCCGTCGCTCGGCCGGCGCCGCGCCGTGTCCGCCCCGCGCCGATGCGCCCCGAACGCCCGCCTGCGGGCGATGTCGTGGTGACGGCCAGCAAGCAGGACATTCCGCTGCTGCGCTATCCCGGCAGCGTGACGATGATCGACCTGACCACCGCGACACCGCTCGGCGTCGTCGGCAGTCTGGTCGACGCGGCGCGCGGGGTGCCGGTTCTCCAGAGCACACAGCTGGGGCGCGGGCGCAACAAGCTGTTCATCCGCGGCGTCGCCGACAGCAGCTTCAGCGGCAGCACCCAGTCGCCGACCAGTATCTATCTCGACGATGTCCAGCTGACCTATTCCGGGCCGGACCCGGGCCTGCGCCTCTATGACATCCAGAGCGTGGAGGTGCTGGAGGGGCCGCAGGGCACGCTGTACGGATCGGGCGCGATCGGTGGCGTGATCCGCCTGACCTCGGCGCCGGTCGACCTGCGCGCGTCGGCCGCGGGCGTTATCGCCGGCGCGACCGCGACGGAAGGGGGCTCACTCGGGACGGACGTGGCGGCGATGCTCAACCTGCCTGTCGTCCGCGAGCGGCTGGGGGTGCGAGCGCTCGTCTATGGCGTGCGGGGCGGCGGCTATATTCACGACGCGCGCCGGGGTCTCGCCGATATCAATTCGGACCGGACGGTCGGCGGACGGCTGGGCGTCCGGTTCGACACGGCGGACGGCTGGCGGATCGAGGCGAGCGGCGCGGCGCAGCGGATCACCGCGAACGACGGCCAGTATAGCGAGGGCACCGCCGGGCCGCTGACGCGCCGGTCGATCATCGCCCAGCCGTTCGAAAGCGACCTCACCTTCGGTCGCCTGGCGCTGGCGCGGCGCTGGTCGAGTGGACTGCACCTGCTGACCGCGACGGGGATCGTCGGCTATCATTCGACCGAACAGTTCGACGCGACGCCGGCGACCGCCAGCGCGCCGATCATCTATCGATCGCGCCGGTCGAAGCGCCTCGAAAGCCATGAGACCCGACTGTCGCGCACACTGGAGAGCGGGGACAGCTGGGTCGTCGGCGTGACCATCGTCGGCGACCGCGACATCCTGACCCGCACGGTCGCCGGGCCGACGACCGAACGCAGCATCATCGGCGTGACGAACGTGACCAAGTCGACGTCTGTCTTCGGGGAAATGACCGTCGCGCTGGGAAGCAGCTTGTCGCTGACCGCCGGCGCGCGCGGTACTGCCGGGCGGACCGATGGCTCCCCATCCGCGACCCCGGTGTCGGGCAGCTTCGTTCGCGGTCGATCGACCCGCCGCGTCGACCCGACGCTGGCGGCATCCTGGCAGATCGCGTCCGATCTGGCGGTCTTCAGCCGCTTTCAGACCGGATACCGCACCGGCGGCCTGTCGGTGGCGCCGGGGATCGGCCGGGTCGCCGATTATCGATCCGATTCGATCACGGTGGGCGAGGTGGGCGTTCGCCATGTCCGCCACGGCACGCACGGCGTCGCCGCCTCGCTCGGCGTATCGGTCGCGCGGTGGCGGGATATCCAGGCCGACCTGATCAACCGGCGCGGATTGCCCTATACCGACAATCTGGGCGACGCGCGCATCCAAACGCTGGAAGGGACGCTGGACTGGATTCCGCTGACCGGTTTCCAGGTACAGGGTGCGTTCCTGCTGACCGATACTTTGGTGTCCGGGCCGGTCGCCGACCTGTCCAGTCCGGACAACCGCCGCCTGCCGAACACGCCGCCGTTCGCTGCGCATGCGGCGGTTTCCTATCGCTGGAAGAGCGCGGCGATGGCGCCCTATGTCCAGGCGACCGGCGACTATGTCGGGCGATCGGTGCTGGGGACCGGCGACCTGTTCGACATCAGCCAGGGCGATTATGCCGTGCTGGGCATGGCGGCGGGTGTGCGGGTTGCCGGGGTCGATGTGTCGCTGACGCTCGACAACCTTGCCAACGCCCATGCCAATCGCTTCGCGTTCGGCAACCCCTTCTCCTTCGCGTTGCGCGACCAGCAGACGCCGCTCCGGCCGCGCAGCGTTCGGCTGGGGGTCAGTTACGGCTGGTGATCGGTCGCGGTCAGTTCGACGATCTCGAAGCTGTGGCGGACCCAGCCGCGCTGGCGGGCGGCCTCGCCCAGCGCGGCGCGCTTGCCGTCCGCCTCGCGGAACGACTTGGCATGGCCCCAGAAGACTTCGGTCCGGCCGTTGGCCAGTACCGCGACGATCCGCCAGTAATGGGTGAGCGGCGCGGACGTCGGCCCGATCGTCTTCACATAGCCGTCCGGCATCGTCGCCGTCAGATATCGCCGCTTCTTCGCCATGCGACCGGCTTTTTAGCGGTCGCGGGCGGGCGTCAAGCGGGATGGCGTTCAGTCTGGCGACACCTGTGGGATGACAGGGTGGCGAGCGTGACCTTCGATCCGCCTCCGTTCCTGCTGTGTGTGTCGAACGGACTGCGGACCGCATGGTCTGTCTTCTCGCGATCCGGATGGGGTGCGCTGCTCCTCGCCCTTTTGCTCGTATCGATCAGCCCTGCCGCCGCGCAGGTGCAGTCATCGGTCGACCCGATGGCGCACGACGCGGCTGCCGTCGCCGAGCGCTTGGACCTGACCCCGGTCGAGGCACTCCGCCACCTGCGTCTGCAAGCCGCGAGCGTCGCGGAGACCGACGCCATCGCCGATCGCTACGCCGACCGGCTGGCCGGTATCGCCATCGAGCATCGCCCCGATTTTCGCATCATCGTCCGCCTGACCGGGACCGACCCGGTGCCCGATCGCAGCGTCGATTTGGGCGGTAAGCGCGTCGCGATCGTCTTCCAGACCGGCGCCGCGACCACCCGAACCGGGCTCGTCCAGGCGATCGCATCCTATCAGTCAACGATCCGCGACAGCCTGCTCGCACCGCCCGGCCTCGGCGTCGACATGCGTACCGGCGAGCTGGTCGCCGTCGTCTCGCGCCGCGATATCGAGCGGGAGGGGGCGGATGCGTTGCGGGCGCGGCTGGCGGCGCTGACCCGCGTGCCGGTGCGCCTGCGCGTTGTCGACCAGCCGGTGCTCGACCTGGGCAGTATCGCCGGCGGCACACGCATGACGGGTACGCGGCCGGGTGACGCCCATCGGTATCTCTGCACCGCCGGTTTTGCCGTGACCGACGGCGTGCGCAGCGCGCTGGCGACCGCGGCGCATTGTCCGGATACGCTGACCGTGCGTGATCCGGCCGGGCAGAATGTCGACCTGCCGTTCGTCGGGCAATGGGGCTGGGGCAACCAAGACGTGCAGATCAATCTGACGCCCGGCACGCTGACGCCCGAATTCTTCGTCGATACGGCGCGCACGATCAGTCGTCCGGTCACCGGGGCGCGCGGACGGGCGGGGCTGCGCGCCGGAGACGTCGTCTGCCACCGCGGCGAGCGCACCGGCTATAGCTGTTCGGTGATCGAGCTGACCGACTTCGCGCCGGCGGGCGACCTGTGCGGGGGCGCGTGCCTGCCGACCTGGACCACGGTCGCGGGGCCGTCGTGCAAGGGCGGCGACAGCGGCGGGCCGGTATTCCTCGGCACCACCGCCTATGGCCTGTTGAAAGGCGGCAGCTACCGCGCGGACGGCAGCTGCGCCTTCTGGTTCTTCATGTCGACCGACTATCTGCCCGCCCCCTGGCGCTTGCTAACCGCGCCTGCCACCCCATCTGGCGGACCTGCATTACGAGGAGCGACGACGGATGGGCTTTACCGCACGCGAGCTGCGATCGACGATCGAAAGTGACGGCCGGCTGCGGCTGACGATCGACACGGTCGACATCGGTGATCCCGCAGATGACGAGGTGATCGTCCGGGTCGAGGCCGCGCCGATCAACCCCAGCGATCTCGCCCTGCTGCTCGGTCCAGCCGACGTCGCCTCGCTGAAGACGGTCGGCAGCGGCGTGGAACTGACGGTGCCCGAGGCGCGGATGGGTTCGGTCCGTGGGCGCATCGGCCAGTCGCTTGCCGTCGGCAATGAGGGCGCCGGCACGGTGATCGCGGCGGGCAAGGATGCGAAGGAGCTGGAGGGCAGACTGGTCGGGATGATCGGCGGCGGCATGTTCGCCGACCACCGACGTCTTCGTGCTCGTGACGTGGTGCCGTTGCCCGAGGGCGCGAGCGCGGCGGATGGCGCATCGCTGTTCGTCAACCCGTTGACTTCGCTCGGCTTCGTGGAGACGGCGCGGATGGAGGGGCACAAGGCGATCGTCCACACCGCGGCTGCCTCCAACCTCGGCCAGATGTTGCAGAAGATCTGCCTGGCCGACGGCGTGCCGCTGGTGAACATCGTGCGATCGGAAGAACAAGCCGCGATCCTGCGCGGCATCGGCGCGACCCATGTGGTGAACAGCCGCGACGAGGATTTCGACGCGCAACTGACCGCAGCCGTGACCGAGACGGGCGCGACCATCGCCTTCGACGCGATCGGCGGCGGGACGCTGGGCAGCCGCATCGTCCAGGCGATGGAGCGCGCCGCGGTCGGGCGGATGACCGACTATAACCGCTACGGCTCGAACGAATTCAAGCAGCTCTACATCTACGGCGCGCTCGACACGTCGCCTACCACGCTCAATCGTTTGACGTTCGGGTTCCAGTGGAGCGTGTCGGGCTGGCTGCTGACGCCGTTCCTGCAAAAGGTCGGGCCGGAGGTCGCTGGGCGGATGCACAAGCGCGTGCTCGACGAACTGAAGACGACGTTTGCCAGCAACTACACGCGCACGATCGGGTTGAGCGAAGCGCTCGATCCGGAGGTGCTGCGTGCGTATGAGCGCAAGGCGACGGGCGAGAAGTTCCTGATCGATCCGACGCGGGGCTGAAAATCCTCCCCTGGAAGGGGAGGGGGACCGCGCGCGCAGCGCGTGGTGGAGGGGTGTCCCGCTATCCGTAGAGGGGTGACACCCCTCCGTCACGCCTTCGGCGTGCCACCTCCCCTGCAAGGGGAGGATTTACGGGCTGATCCGCGCGCCGTCCCACGCGAAGATTTCACCGCTCTCCGCCGGTGTCAGCCCGTCCAGCACCACCAGCAACCGCTCCGCGGCATAGTCCGGCGTGAACAGCTTTTCCGCAGCGACATTGCCGCGGAACGGGGCGCTCAGTCCGGTTTCAACCGTCCCCGGATGCAGCGCCACGCACACCGCCTGGCGATGCGTCCGGGCGAGTTCGATCGCCGCTGTCCGAACGATCTGATTGAGTGCGGCCTTGGCGGCGCGATAACCGTACCAGCCGCCCAGCCGGTTGTCGGAAATGCTCCCGACCCGCGCCGACAGGCAGGCGATCACGCCCCGGTCGTCGCGCGGCAGCTTCGGTGCGAAATGGCGCAGCACCAGTGCCGGGCCGACCGTATTGACGCGATACTGATCGAGCAGCCAGTCGGCATCGAGCTCCTTCAGGCTCCGCTCGGGCCGACGGTCGCCGTCATGCAGCAGCCCGGTCGCGACGATCGTCAGCGCGACCGGCCCCGCGATCCCCGCCGCCGCACGCTCGATACTGGCCGGGTCGGTCAGGTCGAGCGTGGGGCGTGCGAGGGCATGGACGCGGTCGAATTCGCCCGACCGGTCTAGCCGCGCGACCAGCGCCGCACCGATCCCGCCGTTCGCTCCGATCACGACCGCCTGGCGCATCTTTTCCTCCGCATGGGAACCGGGCGTCCGATTCCGGCATCTGCCTTACATGCATCAGGACGAACGAACCGCCCGACGGGTCCCGCCCACGCCCGTCCTGATCCCCGTGCTCGGCGATCAACTGTCGGCGGACCTGGCCTCCCTGCGCGACATCGATCCGAAGCAGGCGGTCGTGCTGATGATGGAGGTGTGGGACGAGGCGACCTATGTGCGCCATCACAAGAAGAAGATCGCGCTCATCTTCTCCGCGATGCGCCACTTCGCCGACGACCTGCGTGCCGCCGGCTGGACGGTCGATTACGTCACGCTCGACGCGCGCGGCAATACGCAGAGCTTCACCGGCGAGGTCGTCCGCGCGGCCAAGCGGCACAAGTCGAAATCGATCCGCGTCGTCGAGGGTGCGGAATATCGCGTGCGGGCCGCGCAGGACGAATGGGCCGACCGCACGGGCCTGCCCGTCGATATCCTGCCCGATGACCGCTTCGTTTGTCCGATCGTCGACTTCTACGGCTGGGCGCAGGGACGGCGCGAGCATCGGATGGAATATTTCTATCGCGAGATGCGCCGCAAGACCGGCCTGTTGATGCAAGACGATGGCAAGCCCGTCGGTGGCCAGTGGAACTTCGACCGCGACAATCGCGCCACGCCGCCGCGCGGGCTGAACTACCCGCCGCCCGAACGCTTCCGCCCCGATGACACGACGAAGGAGGTGCTGGGTCTCGTCGCCAAAAGGTTCGACGGGCATTTCGGCGACCTCGAACCCTTCGGCCTGCCGGTCACGCGCAAGCAGGCGCTGAAGGCGCTCGACCAGTTCATCGCGACCGCGCTGCCCGACTTCGGCCCCTATCAGGACGCGATGATCGCAGGGCAGGACTATCTGTACCACAGCAGCCTGTCGCTGTGCCTGAACCTGGGCCTGCTCGATCCGGTCGAGGTGTGTCGCGCGGCGGAGGAGGCGTACACGCGCGGCGATGCCCCGATCAATTCGGTCGAGGGCTTCATCCGCCAGATCATCGGCTGGCGCGAGTATATCCGCGGCATGTACTGGTGGGACATGCCGAAATTCGCCGAGCGCAACGCGCTGAACGCGACGCGGCCGCTGCCCGAATTTTACTGGACCGGCGACACCAACATGCGCTGCCTGAGCGAAAGCATTGGCCAGACCCAGCGCGAGGCCTATGCCCATCATATCCAGCGGCTGATGGTGCTCGGCAATTTCGCGATGATGGCCGGCGTCGCGCCGCAAGAGATTTCGGACTGGTTCCTGGTCGTCTATTTCGATGCCTATGAATGGGTCGAGCTGCCCAATGTCATCGGCATGAGCCAGTTCGCCGATGGCGGCATGATCGCATCCAAACCCTATGCGTCGAGCGGCGCGTACATCGACCGCATGTCCGATTATTGCGGGCGCTGCCGCTACGACGTGAAGCAGAAGACGGGGCCGGACGCCTGCCCGTTCAATGCGCTCTACTGGCACTTCCTCGCGCGGCACGAAAAGCGCTTCGCCGCCAATCCGCGAATGGGGACGATGTACGGGACATGGGGCCGGATGAGCGCGGAGAAACGGGCCGAATATCTGGCGAGCGCGGAGGCGTTTCTCGACACGCTGGAACCTGCGAAGGCGGGGTGGGCGAAGGCGGCCCCCTGACCTTTCTCGTTCGTGCTGAGCTTGTCGAAGCACCGTTCCTTTTTTCCGGCGGCAGAAAGGCGGTGCTTCGACAGGCTCAGCACGAACGGAAGGGGGCGTTAGACGGTGGCAATCGCCTTCAACACCGATGCTTGCCCCGCAATCAGTTCAGGAAACCGCGCCGGCGCCTCGTCCAGCGCGAAGTCGTGCGTGCGGATGCGGTCGGTCGGGACCTGTCCGCCGGCGATCGCCGCGATGACGCCCGCGAAGTCGTCGGCCAGCGCATTGCGGCTGCCGATCAGGCGCATTTCGCGCTTGTGGAATTCGGGGTCGGCGAAGGTCACGTCGTCCTTCACCACGCTGACCAGCACATAGCTGCCGCCATGCGCGACGAAACCGAACCCGGCTTCCATCGCGCGGACGTTGCCGGTCGCGTCGAACACGATGTCATAGAAATCGCCGTCCGTCCGCGCCGCCAGCGTGTCGCGGATGCCCGCATCGACCACCACGCCCTCGACACCGACGATGTCGCAGGCGCGCGCCAGCCGTTCGGCGCTGGTGTCGGTCAACGTCACATCCGCGCCCGTCAGCCTGGCGAACAGCGCGACGCCGACGCCGATCGGCCCGGCGCCGACCACCAGCACACGGTCCCCCGCCGCCGTGTCGCCGCGGCGAACCGCGTGGTAACCGACCGCCAGGAATTCGACCATCGCCGCCTGGTCGGGCGTCAAGCCGGGCACGCGAACCACGGCGCTTTCCGGCACCGTCAGATACTCCGCCATGCCGCCGTCGGTGTGGACACCCAGCACATGAATCTGCGTGCAGCAGTTCGGCTTGCCCTTGCGACAGGCGACACACGTCCCGCAGGCGAGATAGGGGTTGATCGTGACCAGTTCGCCGGTCGCGAGTGGTGAGTCGGGGTCGGCTGCGACCACATGACCGGCCAGCTCATGCCCCATGACGCGCGGGTAGCTGAGGAACGGCTGGTTGCCGGCGAAGATGTGATAATCCGTCCCGCAGATGCCGACGCGGGCGATGCGGATCAGCACCTCGCCCGCGGCGCGCTCCGGCATCGGTCGCTCGACCAGGGACAGGCGGTGGGGTTCGTCGCAGACGATGGTCTTCATGATCGGGTCCAGATGGCCGGGTCGAGGCGCAGGCTACGCCCGGCGGTGAGTGTAACGCTGTGCGTGCGCCCGGCGTGACGCACCACGCGCCGGCCGGAAAGGGTCGGGTGGAGCATGACCGAGGTCGGCCGTCCACCCTCCCACGCCAGATCGACGCTGCATCCGCCGCGCACGCGCACTCCGGCGATGCTTCCCTTCGCCCAGGCGGCGGGGAGGGCAGGGAGCAGCTGGATCCTCTCGTCGCGGCTCTGCACCAGCATCTCCAGAATGCCCGCCGCGCCGCCGAAGATGCAGTCGACCTGGAACGGCGGCTGATAGCCCGGCATTGCGGTCGCGTTGGGCTGGCTCTGAAGCAGGGTCCGTACCTGCGCATAGGCGCGGTCGGCGTCGCGCAGATGCGCCCACAGCGCGATCCGCCAGGCGAGCGCCCAGCCGGTCGCATCCGCGCCGCGCAACTCCAGCGACCGGCGGACGGCGGCGGCAAGGTCGGGCGTGTCGTCGGTGTTGACCTGCTGGCTGGGGAAAAGCGCGTAGAGGTGCGAGGTGTGGCGATGCGTCTGTTGGGGCGCATCGGCGTCCCAGTCGAGCAGCCACTCCTGCAACTGTCCTGCCTTGCCGATCCGGTCGGGGGCAAGCCGCCCGCGCATCGCCGCCAGCTCGCGACGCAGCGCGGCATCGGTGCGCAAGGTCTCCGCGCTGGTGATGGTCCGGTCGAACAGGTCGCGCAACAGCTGTCGGTCCATCGCCGGCCCGGCGCACAATGTACTGCCGTGACCATGGTCATTCTCCGGCGACAGCGACGGGTTGGTGACCATCGTGCCGCTCACCGGATCCGCGACCAGCGTATCGAGGAAGAACAGCGCCGCCCCGCGCAGCAGCGGATAGATGCGCCGCAGATAGGTCGGGTCGCGCCCGTAATCCCAATGGTCCCACAGCTGGCACGACAGCCACGCCGCCCCCATCGGCCACAGCCCCGTCCGCGCGCCGTCGACCGGCCCCGAGGCCCGCCACAGGTCGGTATTGTGATGCGCCACCCAGCCGCGCGCGCCATACATCTCCCGCGCCGTCCGCGCGCCGGAGATCGCCAGTTCCTCGACCATCCGGGTCAGCGGCTCGACGCATTCGGCCAGATTGCCGCTCTCGGCCGGCCAATAGTTCATCTCGGTATTGATGTTGATCGTGTATTTGCTGCCCCACGGCGGGCGGTTGAGCTCGTTCCACTTGCCCTGCAGGTTCGCCGGCTCGCCGCCGCGCGACGAGGCGATCAGCATATAGCGGCCGAACTGGACCATCAGCGCGGCCAGCGCCGGGTCGTCGCGGGTCATCGCGCGCGACAGGCGGTTGTCGGTCGGGCGCTGTGCCGCCTCGGTCGTGCCGAGGTCGATCGACAGTCGGCGGAACAGCGCGCGGTGGTCGGCGACGTGCGCGGCATGCAGCGCGTCCCACCCTTTGGCCCGCGCCGCCGACAGCCGCGCGCGGACCGAAGCTGCCGGATCGCCGTTGACATCGACCGGAGAGCGGAACGCGGTGGCTGCGGCGATCAGCACCAACACCGACCGCGCGTCGCGGACCCGGATGCCGCCCGCGTCGCTCGTTCGGATGCCATCGGTGACGACCGCGACGCCGCCGGCAAAGCGCAGCCGGCCGGGATTGTCGAAGTCGGTGTTGCTGACGCCCTCAATCCACAGCCCGTCATCGTCCAAGCGCACGCTGCCGCGCTGCCCGCTGGACAGGCTGCAATCGAGCGCGAAGGGCCGGTCGGCGGTGATGCGGATCGCGACCACGTCATCGACCGCGGAAGCGAAGGCTTGCCGCTCGTAGCGGATGCCGTCCGAAACGAAGCGCACCGTCGCCACTGCGGAGTCGAGATCGAGTTCGCGGCGATAATCGGCGAAGGACGTGTCGTTCGCTTGCGACAAGTCGAGCGTCAGGTCGCCCAGCGACTGGTACGACATCTCGCGCCGGGGCACCGCCTGGACGCGCTCGTTCGCCAGCGTTTCCGCCTCGGCATAGCGGCCCGCGAAGATCAGTCGCCGCACCTCGGGCAGCGCATCGCGCGCGGCCGGATTGACGTTGTGATAGGGGCCGCCCGAGAACAACGTGCCTTCGTTCAGCTGCACGCGCTCGCGCTTCACGCCGCCCAGCAGCATCGCCGCGATCCGGCCGTTGCCGATCGGATAGCCCTCGACCCACGCCTGGGCGGGCTTGGCGTGCCACAGCATCGTCGTCGCCGGGGCACCGCGTCCTCCGTCCGAGGACTGTGCCGCCGAAAGGGTGGGAGACAGGCCGCCGAACGCACCGGCGGCGAGGCCGCCTTCAATCACCGTGCGCCGACTGAACATCGCAAGCTCCCAGGTCTTTCGGTCTGGCAACCTGTAATATCATCATTCATAATATCAGAGTGAGAGGTGAGGGTTGAGGATGCACATGTGGACGATCGGACGGGCGATAGCTTCGATGCTGCTCGCGCTGACGCTTGCGATGCCCGCCCTCCCGGCCGCCGCACGGGAGGTGACGACCGTCGCTACCGAGTGGCGGTCGATCCTGTTCGAAGGCGACTCGAAGGCCGCCGACCAGCCGTTCGAGCGACCGGACACCGACGACAGGCGCTGGAACCGCGTGTCGGTGCCGCATAATTGGCAGGGCTATGCCTATGCCCGACAGGTCGTGAAGGGCGCCCGCCACGGCACCGCCTGGTACCGTACGCGCCTGACCCTCGCCGCCCCGCGCGCCGACGAACGTATCTCGCTGATGTTCGAAGGCGTGAACAGCTATGCCACCGTCTGGCTGAACGGCCGGCCGGTCGGGCGACATGCCGGCGGGCTGACCAGCTTCACGCTCGACGTGACCGACGCGGTGCGCGGCGGCGCGAACGTGCTGGCGGTGCGCGTCGACAATCCCGCGGGGATCGAGGATCTGCCGTGGATTTCCGGTGACGACCGCCCGCAGGCCGGCTGCTGCGAAGGATCGCAACCCTTCGGCATCTTCCGCCCGGTCCGCGTCGTCCGCACCGCCGCGCTGCGCATCCGCCCGTTCGGCATCTATGCCTGGGGCGCGATCGGCCGGGTCGACGCGACCGCGGCGCACCTGACGATGCGGACCGAGGTCGAGAACGCGTCGCCCCGCGCGCGCAGCTTCGCAATCGTCGGCCAGATGGTCGATGCCGCAGGCCGCGTCGTCGCCGAGCGGCGGAGCGCGCTGACACTCGCCCCCGGCGCCTCGCAGACGGTCGAAGCCCCGCTGCCCCGGATCGACCGCCCGCGGCTGTGGTCGCCGGCCTCGCCCACGCTCTATACGCTACGCGCGCGGATCGTGGAGGGCGAGCGCACCATCGACGAACTGGCTACCCCCTACGGCATCCGCACCTTCGAGATCCGCACCGACGCGAGCGGCGCGCGGCGGCTCTTCCTCAACGGCCAGCCGTTCCACGTAAAAGGGATCAGCGAGTATGAGCATCTGCTTGGCGGCTCCCATGCCTTCGCGCCCGAGCAGGCGGTGGCGCGGGTCGCGCAGGTCAGGGCGGCCGGCTTCAACGCCTTTCGCGACGGCCATTATCCGCACAATTTCGTCTATGGCGACACGATCGCGCGCGATGGCTTGCTGTGGTGGCCGCAGTTCAGTTCGGGCCTGTGGATCGACACGCCGTCTTTCCGCGCCAACTTCCGCGCGCTGATCGCCGACTGGGTACGCGAGCGGCGCAACAATCCGGCGGTGTTCCTCTGGGGCCTCCAGAACGAAAGCAAGCTTCCGAAGGAGTTCGCGGCGGAGATGACCGCGCTCATCCGCACGATCGATCCCACCGCGTCGCAGCAGCGGCTGGTCGTGACGTGCAACGGCGGCGAGGGGAGCGACTGGAATGTCCCGCAGAACTGGTCGGGGACCTATGGCGGCGACCCGGCGCTCTATGCGCAGGAAATGGTCAAGCAGGGGCTGGTCGGCGAATATGGCGCGTGGCGCGCGCTCGGCCTCCATGCCGAGGCACCCTATGGCGAGCGTCCGTTCAGCGAGGACCGGATGGCCGCGCTGATGCAGACCAAGGCGCGGCTGGCCGACAGCGTCGCCGACCGCAGCGTCGGCCATTTCCACTGGCTGCTGACCACGCACGAGAACCCCGGCCGGCCGATGCGCGCCGACGGGACGCAGATCTGGGACGGCGTGCGCGCGCTCGATCATGTCGGGCCGGCCAACAACAAGGGGCTGATGACGCTCGCGGGCGAGCCGCTCGATGTCTATTACATGTTCCGCGCGCGCCAGGTGCCGGCATTGGTCGCGCCGATGGTCCATATCGTCTCGCACACATGGCCGGGCCGCTGGGCCGTGCCGGGGGTGCGATCGGGGATCGAGGTCTATTCGAACTGCGACGCGGTCGAGCTG
Organism: Sphingomonas floccifaciens; assembly: GCF_042681125.1. Classification (NCBI taxonomy): domain Bacteria; kingdom Pseudomonadati; phylum Pseudomonadota; class Alphaproteobacteria; order Sphingomonadales; family Sphingomonadaceae; genus Sphingomonas; species Sphingomonas floccifaciens. The sequence goes on from NZ_JBHUFC010000003.1 coordinate 1,126,644, forward strand.
TTCAACGACGGTGACGGCCGCATTTCGCTCGGTCGCCGCCGCCGCGATGCCGAGGAGCGCTTCCGCTGGGACGGCGTGACCGTCCGCTACGGCCTCATGTCCGCGACGTGCCGAGTTGGTGGCAAGGTTGCTGCACGCGACGTGATCCGTCTGCCGCTGCTCCCCCCGCCGCCGGGCGCGAAGCCGGACGGCGCGGGGGCGCCCACGCTGACGAAGGGGGCGGCGGGCCTGACATACCTCTACCGCGTCAACGCCGGTGGCCCGGCGCTGACCGACGCGAGCGGGCAGGCCTGGGCCGGCGATCGTCACTGGACGCCGGGCGCGCGCTGGGGCTGGACGAGCTGGGCGGATGCCTATCGCGAACTCGACCCCATGCTCGGCAGCCGCGGCGTGTCGAGTGACGTGATCGCCGGCACCGACACGCCCGCGCTGTTCCGCACGCATCGCTATGGCCGCGAGGCGCTGCGCTATCGCTTCGCAGTTCCCGATGGCCGCTACCGTATCGAACTTTACTTCGCCGAGGGCTGGTACGGCCGCGCCGGGATCGATGCGCGCGGCTGGCGGCGGTTCGATGTCGCGGTCAATGGCCGCACGCTGCTGAAGGACGTCGACGTATTCGCCGAAGCGGGCGTCGATGCGGCGTTGAAGAAGGTTGTCACTGCCGACGTTCGCGGCGGCACGCTCGAACTGAGCTTCCCGCGCGTCGCGGCCGGGCAGGCGATGATCGCGGCGATCGCCATTGCGAGCGACCGTCCCATCGCCGTGCCCGCGGTCGAGATCGACGGCGATCTTGTCACCGTACAGGGCGGGACGCTGCGCCAGTTCGTCGACATCGGCGACACCGTCATTGGCTCTGCGCGCTGGGCGGCGCTGCCGGCCGAGCTGCTCGACAGTGACGGCGTGACCGGTGCCACGTCGTTGCGCGCGAAGCGGCCCGTCACGCTGTACCGCGTCGCCGCTCAACCTGCGCCGGGTTGGGAGGCGAGCGAGCTGACCGGCACGCTGCTCGACGGTAGTGCGACGCGTGAGGTTCGGTTCGAAACGCGCAAGCTCGCCGCCGGGGAGACGCTCGCGCTGCCGGTGGACAATGTCGTGCTCGTCCGCCGCACGCTCGTCTCGCCCTATGCGCCGGGTCTGTTCACCTTCGCCAAGGATGCCGGATTGAAGGAGGCGGAGGCCGCGACGCTGAACGGGGCGAGCATCGCGACCGCGCTGAAGGGCTATGGCGGCCAGGGCTATGTCGCGCTCGGCAGCGAACCCGCAAAGATCACATGGCCGATCGACACCGGGGTCGCCGCCAGCCACCGCTTCCGGTTTCGCTATTGGCTCGCCGGCGCTGCCACCAAGGCGACGGTGACGATCCTCGACGCGAGCGGAATCGTCGTTGCGACCATGACGGTCGCCTTCGCGCCCTCGGACGCATGGCGCGAGGTCACGGTCGAGACGCCGGGCATGATCAACGCCGGCAGCTATCGGCTGACGCTGGCGGCAACGGGCGCGGACGGTCTCGCCATCGATTCGGTCCGGGTCGACTGATGCGCGGTATCGCCTGCTTCGCCGCGCTGGTCCTCGCGACACCCGCCGCCGCGCAACTCGACGGCAACCGCGACGAGGCACAGGTCCCCGCCTACACGCTGCCCGATCCGCTGGTGATGGCGGATGGCCGCCGGGTGACCACGCCCGCGATGTGGCGCAGCGCGCGCCGCCCCGAACTGATCGCCGCGTTTGAGCGCACCGTCTACGGCATCGCCCCGCCCGCGCCGCATCGCATGAAGTTTGTCACGACCGATATCGATCGTTCCGCGCTGGGCGGACTGGCGGTGCGCAAGCAGGTGACGGTGCTGCTCGATGGCACGGAAACCGGTCCGCAACTGGCGGTGCTGCTCTATCTGCCGGCCAGGGCTAAGGGTCCGGTTCCGGTGTTCGTCGGCCCCAATTTCCACGGCAATCAAGCGGTGAACGCCGATCCTGCGATCCGCATCACCCATAATTGGGTCACCCCCGCGACCGGCGTCGTGAAGGGCGTCGCCTATGCCGCGTCGCGCGGGATCGATGCGTCGCAATGGCCGGTCGAAATCCTGTTGCGCGCCGGCTATGGCGTCGCGACCTATTTCACCGGCGACCTCTACCCCGATGGCGACGGCAAGGTCACCGAGAGCGTCCAGCCCTACTATCGCACCAGCCCCGGCGCGCCGTCCCGCTGGGGCGCGATCGCGACCTGGGCGTGGGGGCTGAGCCGCGTCGCCGACTATCTGCGCACCGATCGCGACGTCGACCGCAAGCGCCTGATCGTCATCGGCCATTCGCGCTACGGCAAGGCGGCGCTGTGGGCGGGCGCGCGTGACGACCGGTTCGCGGCCGTCATCTCGAACGATTCCGGCGAAGGCGGCGCGTCGCTCTACCGGCGCCGGTTCGGCGAGACGATCCGCGTGATGAACAATTACTGGTTCGCGCCGGTCTGGAAGACCTATGCCGAGCGGGAAGCGGACCTGCCGGTTGACGCGCACGAACTGATCGCGCTCGTCGCCCCGCGCCCGGTCTACATCGCCAGCGCGAGCGAGGACTGGTGGGCCGACCCGCGCGGCGAATTCCTGGCGGCGAAGGGCGCAGAGCCGGTGTACCGCCTGCTCGGGGCCGGAGGGCTGGACGCGACGGAGATGCCGGAGCCGGATCGGCCGGTGTTGTCGCGGATCTCCTACCATGTCCGCACCGGACCGCACGACATCACAGCGGCGGACTGGACGAACTACATCGCCTTCGCCGACCGGTTCGTGCGGTAACCCTTCGCTCGCCACCGTCTTCGGTCCCTGCTTCTGTCAGAAACCCGTCAGTGCTCCCGCGCAGGCGGGAGCCCAGGGTCAAGCAATACAATGGCCTGCGTCGTTCGTGGCTCTGGGCTCCCGCCTGCGCGGGAGCACCGATGACCTTTTGCAGAGGTTCTCGCCTTCTCAGAAGCGACGACGTTGGCCCTGGCTTGATACCGCATAGCCAAAATATCCGTGACCCGCTGTGCATAATCATGATACGTCATATGAAAATGCGATCGGAGAGAGCGACATGGACAGGCGAACGATACTCCGCGGGCTCCCCGCCGCTGCACTGATCGGCTCGGTCGCCGCACCGCTCTCTGCCCAACGTCGCCGCACCGTCGACATCCGCAGCCATGGCGCGATTGGTGACGGGCGGACCGTCAACACCCGCGCAATTCAGGCTGCAATCGACGCCTGCGCCCGCGCCGGCGGCGGGATGATCGCGGTGCCGGCGGGCGTCTTCGTCAGCGGATCGATCATCCTGAAGCCGGGCGTCGGTCTGGAACTGCGCAAGGACGGGGTGCTGAAGGGTTCGCCGAGCCTCGCCGATTACCCCATCGTCATGCGCCGCTTCGTCGAGGCGTACCCAGAGCCGCTGCGCCTCGCGCTCGTCAACGCGACCGGCAATCACGGCCTGCGCATCGTCGGCCCTGGTACGCTCGACGGCAACGGCGATCCGTTCTGGCGGATGTTCTTCGACAAGCCGCCGGAGACGCTGAACGGCAACAAGGTCGTCTACGCCTTTCCGCAACTCTGCTCGATCGAGGATTGCAACGACGTGCTGGTCAGCGGAGTGACCTTTAAGGACCCCGCCTTCTGGAACCTGCACCTCTATCGCTGCCGTCGCGGCGCGATCGAGGATTGTCGCTTCGTCGTCCCCCATGTCATCCGCGCGCCGAGCAGCGACGGCGTCGACCTCGATAGCTGCCAGGACATGGTCGTCCGCCGCTGCCATTTCTCGGTCGACGACGACTGCATCGCATTGAAGGGTACGCAGGGGGCAGGGGCGGCGGCCTATGCCGAAGCGCCGCCGGTCGAGCGCATCCACATCCACGACTGCGTGTTCGAACATGGCCTCGGTTGCGTCACCTATGGCAGCAACGCGACCGTCGTGCGCGATGTCCGGGTCGAGCGGATCACCAACATCGGCGACATCCCGACCATCCGCTTCAAGGTCCGCCCCGACACGCCGGGCCAGGTCTATGAGAAGCTGCGGGTGAAGGGCGTACGGCTGGCCGAGGCGCCGACGCCGACCAACCGCTGGCACAATGGCGAGGTGTTCTACGGCACGAAGATCCCGAACTTCAGCGCCGACGACCCCGCGATCGGCCTGATCGTCAATGCGCGCCTGACCCACGGGACGCGGGTCGAACCGAAGATGCCCGGCGCGATCATCCGCGACGTGGTGATCGAGAACGTGAAGGGCACGACCCGCGGCTTCGGCACCATCTCCGGCAACCCGACCACGGCGGTCAGCGATTTTCTGCTGAAAGACATCGACGTGCGCCTGACCGATCCGACCCGAACGAAGCTGGTCGCGCGCGGGGTGCGTGACCTCCGCCTAAAGAATGTCCGCGTCAACGGCGCCCCGGCGGAGGTGGTGGCATGATCCGCCTCGCAAGCGCCGCCGCGCTGCTCTGCTTCGCGGTCGCCCCCGCCGCTGCGCGCGAGGAAACCACGCTCGCCGAGGGCTGGCGCTTCCATCTGGGCGACGTGACGTCCGACGCGACCGCGCCGGGCTTCGACGACGCGGCGTGGCAGCCGGTCGCGGTACCGCATACGTGGAACAAGCTCGGCTCCTACGAACTCAAGCGCCGTGCCGACGCCAACACGACACGCGGGATCGGCTGGTACCGCCTGCGCTTCACCGCACCGCCAGCCGCGAAGGGCGAGCGCGTCTATCTGCAATTCGACGCGGCGAGCATCATCGCCGACGTCTGGCTCAACGGCCGCAAGCTCGGCCATCACGAGGGTGCGTTCAGCCGCTTCCGCGTCGATGCGACCGATGCGGTCCGTGCGGGCGAAAACGTGCTGGCGGTGAAGGTCGACAATTCGAAACCCGATCCCGGCAGCACGACCGAATTCGTCGTGCCGATCTCCGGCGACTTCTTCATGTACGGCGGCCTCTACCGACCCGTGTCGATGATCGTCGCGGAGCAGGCGCATGTCGATCTGCTCGACCACGGCGGGCCGGGCATCTACGGCCGGGTGACCGCGATCGACGCCGCGAAGGCCGATGTCGCGATCCGCGCGCGGCTGCGCAACGCCGGACGGTCCGGCGCCTTCACGCTGCGTGCGAGCGTGGCCGACGCCGTTGGCAAGCAAATCGCGCGTGTGGAACAGCCGCTGCGCCTTGCCGCCGGTGCCACGATCGACCGCGAAGTCGCCCTGTCGATCGCCAATCCGCGGCGCTGGAACGGCCTCGCCGACCCCTATCTCTACCGCATGACGGTCGAACTGGTGGGGAAGGGGGGCACGGTGCTCGACCGTGTCGGTCAGCCGCTGGGCCTGCGCACCGTCGCGGTCGATCCCGACCGGGGGGTCATCCTCAACGGCCAGCCGCTGCGCCTGCGCGGCGTCAACCGGCATCAGGACCGGCAGGACAAGGGCTGGGCGATCACCGCCGCCGACCAGCAGCAGGACATGGCGCTGATCGAGGAACTCGGCGCCAATTCGGTCCGGCTTGCGCACTATAACCACGCCGAAACCTTCTACGATCTGGCCGACCGCAACGGCATGGTCCTGTGGGCGGAGTTGGGCCTGGTCAACCTCGCCTCGATCCCCAACAAGGCCGACACCCCGCCGCAGATGAAGGCGAGCGCGGAAAGCCAGCTGACCGAGCTGATCCGTCAGAACTACAACCACCCCTCGGTCGCGGTCTGGTCGATCGGAAACGAGATCACCAACTGGTCGTCCAAGGGCTTGACGCCGTCGAACGCGCGACCGCTGCTGACCGCGCTCAACACTCTTGCCAAGCGCGAAGACCCGAACCGCCCGACGACGCTGGCGGTCTGCTGCGAAGTGCTGCCCGGCGATAAGCCCGATGGCCGCGACGAGACGTCGGGTACCGCCGACACGGTCGGCTACAACGTCTATTATGGCTGGTACGTCTCGGGCCGCGTTGCCGATGCGTCGAAATTGGGCGACGTCATGCGGGGCTGGCATCGCGAGAAACCGACGCTGCCGATGGGTGTCGGCGAATATGGCGCAGGCGGCGCGATCACTCAGCACACCGACAATGTCGACGGCGGCAAGATCGAAAGCATCTATCGCCCGCAGGCCGAGGAAATCCAGGCGGTTGTCCACGAACTGTCCTGGGCGCAACTGAAGCCGCTTGATTTCCTGTGGGGCACCTGGGTCTGGCAGATGTTCGACGCGACCAGCGACCTGCGCGAGGAAGGCGACAGCACCGACATCAATACCAAGGGCCTGGTCACCTTCGACCGCGGCGTGAAGAAGGACGCCTATTGGTTCTACAAGGCGGCGTGGAGCAAGGCGCGGGTCCTGTATCTGGCCGGCCGCCGCTATGTCGACCGCGCCTATCCGGTGACTGCGATCCGCGCCTATGCCAATGCGCCGGAAGCGCGGCTCAGCGTCAACGGGCGCGACCTCGGCACCGCGCCGTGTCCCAACAGCGTTTGCGTCTGGCCGCGCGTGCGGCTGGCTTCGGGCGAAAACGCAGTCGTCGCGACCGCGGGCGATCAGACCGACCGGATGACGTTGCGCTATTCCGGCCCGATCGACGCGATCCATGTCCGCACTGGCTCGCTGGAGGGCGTGACCGTGGCCGGCACGCGTTATGGCTCCGACGATTTCTTCGACGGTGGCCTCGGCTACACGCTCAACCCCTATAGCCGCGAACTCTATGCGACCGGGCAGGCGAAGAAGGTGCCGAAGATCGTGGCCGGCGCGACCGACCCCGCCCTCTACGCAAGCTGGCGCGCGGGCAAGGCGTTCCGTTACGCCCTGCCGCTGCCGGACGGAGCCTACCGCGTAACGCTTCACCTGTTCGACCCGGTCGAGGGCAAGCGCGTGTTCACGGTCACCCCCTCGGGCGGCAAGCCGGTGCGCGTCGACCTGGCGGCGAAGACGGGCGGGCCGCTGAAGGCGACGACTCTCGACCTGCGGGCGACGGCGAAGGGCGGCGTGCTGAGCCTCGACTTCAAGGGCGAGGACGGGGAGGCGATCGTTTCGGCGATCGATGTGGTTCCGGCGTAACCACCTGTCGTCCCCGCGAAGGCGGGGACCCATCTCCCGGACTGTCCGCTGGGCTACTGCGGGAGATGGATCCCCGCCTGCGCGGGGATGACGGAATGGGGGGTGCGGCGATGGTCGAGGCGGGCGTTACCCCAAACCCTCGACCATCTCCGCCAGCTCCAGCCAGCGCATCTCGGCCGCATCCTTCTCGTCGCGGGCCTTCGCCGCCGACGCCATCAGCGCATCGAACCGCTTCGGGTCGCGCACGAACAGGTTCGGGTCGGCCAGCGCCGCCTCGTCGCGCGCGATCGCGGCATCCAGTTCCTCGATCCGCTTGGGCAGCAGGTCGTAATCGCGCTGGTCCTTGTAGGACAGCTTGACCGATTTCGGCTTCGGCGCCTCGACCATAGGGGCGGCTTTGGTCGCGACCTTCGCCGCGGCCTTGGGTTTCCGCTTCGCCTCCCAATCGGCATAGCCGCCCGCGACGACGTCGACCGTGCCCGATCCGTCGAGGCCCAGCGTCACCGTTACCGTCCGGTCGAGGAAGTCGCGGTCGTGGCTGACGATCAGCACGGTGCCGGCGTAATCGGCGATCACTTCCTGCAACAGATCGAGCGTTTCGAGGTCGAGGTCGTTGGTCGGCTCGTCGAGCACCAGCAGGTTCGACGGCCGCGCGAATTCGCGGGCGAGCAGCAACCGCGATCGCTCGCCGCCCGACAGCGTGCCGACCTTCGCATCGACCAGCGACGGGTCGAACAGGAATTCCTTCAGATAGCCCGCGACATGCTTCTTCGCGCCCAGCACGTCGATCCACTCGCCGCCCTGCGTCAGCACGTCGCGCACCGTCTTCTCGGGCGCCATCAGCTTGCGCTGCTGATCGATGACGATGCCGTCGAGCGTCTGGGCGAGCCGCACCGTGCCTTCATCGGGCGCGAGTTCGCCGGTCAACAGCTTCAGCAGCGTCGTCTTGCCCGCACCGTTCGCCCCGACGATGCCCAGCCGGTCGCCGCGGGTGACGCGCAGGTTCAGATCCTTGATGATCGCGCGGTCGCCGAACCGCTTGGTCACGCCCTTCGCGTCGATCACGACCTTGGTCTTGCTGTCGTCCGCCGCGACCGAGATCGCCGCTGCCCCCTGCGGCCCCAGCATCGCGGCGCGTTCGGCGCGCATGTCCTTCAGCTTGGCGAGCCGCCCCTGGTTCCGCCGCCGGCGCCCGGTCACGCCGCGCTGCAACCAATGCTCCTCGATCTTCAGCTTCGCATCGAGCCGCGCGGCATTGCGCTCCTCTTCGGCATAGACCGTCTCGGTCCATGCCTCGAACCCGCCGAAGCCGACTTCGGCGCGCCGGATCTTGCCTCGGTCCAGCCATAGCGTCGATCTGGTGAGGTTGGTCAGGAACGCGCGGTCGTGGCTGATCGCGATGAACGCGCCGCGGAAGCGCGACAACCAGTCCTCCAGCCACTCGATCGCATGGATGTCGAGGTGGTTGGTCGGCTCGTCGAGCAGCAGCACATCCGGGTCCATCGCCAGCGCCCGCGCGATCGCCGCGCGCCGCCGCTCGCCCCCGGACGCGGTCGCGGCCTCGCGCGACAGGTCGATGCCGAGCTGGTCGGCGATCGCCTCCACCTCATGAGCCTCGGGCGCGCCGTCCCCCGACACCGCGAAGTCGCGCAGCGTCGCGAAGCCGTCGACCTTGGGGTCCTGTTCGAGCAGGATGACCTTCGTCCCCGGCACGATCGTGCGCCGCCCTTCGTCGGAATCGACGATCCCGGCGATCAGCTTCAACAGCGTCGTCTTGCCCGCGCCGTTGCGCCCGATCAGCGCCAGCCGGTCGCGCTGGCCGATGAAGAGGTCGAGGTCGCGGAAGAGCCAGCCGGAGCCTTGGACGAGGCCGAGCTTTTCGTAGGAAAGGATAGGAGCTGCCATAGGCCGCGCGGCCTAGCGATTTAGCGCAGCTAAATCGAGGCATAAGCGCGGGCTTGGCCGGCCTTGCTAGGGCAAGGACCGACGACGCGGCTTCGCGGCGGCGCTGCTTCGACCACCGTCACCCGAAAACCACACCCCTTACACATCGCTGCAACGCCTATTCACAAGGCGTTCAAGGCATTGCACTTATGCCGTCCGCATGAACCTGGTCCTCACTGCCCTGTCCGGCCTGCTGCTGAGCGCAGCCGCGCCCGAGCCGACCGCCCAGCGGGGTGATCAGGCCGCCGCATCGGCCGCCCGGCGCGAGGGGCGCATCCTGCCGCTCGCCGAAATCCAGCGGCGCGTGATTCCGGCGATGCAGGGGGCCAAATATCTCGGCGTCGACTTCGATTCGGGAACTGCGGTTTACACGCTGAAGTTCCTGCGCGATGGGTCGTTGATCTGGGTGATGGTCGACGGCCGCTCGGGCAACGTCATCGGCCGCAGCCGCTAACGCGGCGGGCGACAAGGGGAGACATACATGCGCGTTCTGATCGTCGAGGACGAACCCAATCTCGGCCAGCAGCTCCGCAACACGCTGGAAGGCGCGGGCTATGCCGTCGATCTGGCGACGGACGGAGAGGAGGGGCATTTCCTCGGCTCGACGGAGGATTACGACGCGATCATCCTCGACCTCGGCCTGCCCGAAGTTGACGGGCTGACCGTGCTCGACCGCTGGCGCAAGGAAGGGCGCGCGGCCCCGGTGCTGGTGCTGACCGCGCGCGACAGCTGGTCGGACAAGGTGGCGGGCCTCGATGCCGGCGCTGACGATTATGTCGCCAAGCCGTTCCAGACCGAGGAATTGATCGCCCGCCTGCGCGCGCTGATCCGCCGCGCGTCGGGCAACGCCTCGGCCGAACTGACCGCCGGCGACATCCGCCTCGACACCCGTTCGGGCAAGGTCACCAAGGCGGGCGAGCCGGTGAAGCTCACCGCGCAGGAATATAAGCTGCTCAGCTACCTGCTGCACCACAAGGGTAAGGTCGTCAGCCGCACCGAGCTGATCGAGCATATCTACGACCAGGATTTCGACCGCGATTCGAACACGATCGAGGTGTTCGTGACGCGCATCCGCAAGAAGCTGGGACAGGACGTCATCACGACGATCCGTGGCCTGGGATATTCGCTGGACGAACCGGGCGCGCGGCCGACCGAATGACCACTAAAGCCCTCTCCCCTCGGGGAGAGGGTTGGGAGAGGGGGCGGTGTCTCACCGAGATCAGCCCTCGCGGCCCGGCCCCTCTCCCAACCCTCTCCCCGGTGGGGAGAGGGCTATGACTGCGGTGACCGATCCCCCACGCCCCTACGTCCGCGTCACCGGCTCCATCTCGCGCCGGATGATCGCCATCGCGGCGATCTGGATCATGGTGCTGCTGACCGGTGGCGGATATGCGCTCGACCGCGTGCTGACCTCGGCGGTCAGTGCGAATTTCGACGACCAGCTCGAATTCCTGCTGAACACGATGCTCGCGTCCGCCGAGATCGATTCGGAAGGGGAACTGGTCTTCAACCGGCAGTTGGCCGACCAGCGATTCCTCGAACCCAATTCGGGGCTCTACTGGCAGATCAGCGGCGGCGATTTCGCGCCGTTTCCATCGCGCTCGCTGTGGGACCGGCGGCTGGCGACGAACCAGAAGCACAGCGACCAGAACGTCCACATCTACGACAGCAAGCAGTTCCCCAGCGAAACGCTGCGCATCGCCGAACTCGATGCGACGGTGCCCGGGTCGCCGGTGCGCTGGCGATTCCAGATCGCGCAGAACCGGCTGGCGCTCGACGAACAGGTGTCGGCACTACGCCGCGTGCTGGTGCGCAGCTTCCTGCTGCTGGGCGCCGGCCTGATCGTCATGGTTGCGCTCCAGACGATCTGGGGCCTGTTGCCGCTGCGGCGCCTGCGTTTCGAGATCCAGCGGCTCCGCGAGGGCAAGTCGACCCGCGTCGAGGGGAGCATGCCCGCCGAAATCGCGCCGATGGTCGAGGAACTGAACGCGCTCGTCACGCACAATGATCGTCAGGCAGAGGAGGCGCGGCGTCACGCGGGCAATCTCGCGCACGCTCTGAAGACGCCCCTGACGGTCATCATGAACGCCGCCGCGGCCGGGCAGGCGGATTTAGCCGAGACGGTCATCCGCGAAGCGCGGACGATGCGGCGCCAGGTCGATCACCACCTCGCCCGCGCCCGCGCCGTCGGCCGCCGCGGCTCCGCGCACAGCCGGGCCGACGTCTGGCCGTCGATCGAGGCGGTTGAGCGCGCCGTCGCCCGGCTCTATCCCAACGTCCGCATCGACATTGACGGCCAGAAGGACCTGATCGCGCGGATCGAGCGGCAGGACCTCGACGAAATCCTCGGCAACCTCGTCGAGAACGCGGCCAAATATGGCGGCGGCAGCGTGTTCGCGACCGTGCGCGCCAACGCCGGCTTCGTCGAGATCCTGGTCGAGGACGACGGCATGGGCATTCCCGAAGCCGACCGCATCCGCATCTTCGACCGCGGCGTGCGCCTCGACAGCGGCAAGCCGGGGACCGGGCTGGGGCTGGCGATCGTGCGGGACGTGGCGGAGATCTACGAGGGTACGGTCAGCCTGGAGGAGAGCGACGACCTGGGCGGCCTGCTGGTGCGCCTGAGGCTTCCATCGGCCTGACAAATCCTCACCGGCACGGGGAGGGGGACCAGCCGCAGGCTGGTGGAGGGGGCTTTCCACCAGCGAGTCGTTTGCGGCCCGCCCCCTCCACCACCGCTTCGCGGCGGTCCCCCTCCCCGTGCCGGGGAGGATTTTACAGCTGTCGCATTACCTCCGCCGCGATGCTCAGGCTCCGCTTCCGCGCGGCCTGATCATAGATCGAACTGGTCAGCATCACCTCGTCCGCGCCCGTCCGGGCGATGAACGCGCGCAAACCCTCCGCCACCGACTCCGGCGACCCGATCGCGGTGCAGGAAAGCACATGGTCGAGCATCGCGGCGGCCTGTGGGGGCAGGCTGTCGCGATAGCCGGGGACGGGCGGTGGCAGCTTGATGCCGGTGCCGGTCGTGCGAATCGCGACGAAGGCCTGTTGCTGCGACGATGCGAGCAGTTGCGCCTCTTCGTCGGTATCCGCGGCGATCACGTTGAACGCTGGCATGAAATGCGGCTTGCCCGCGCCTGCAAAGTCCCGGCGGTAGATCGCCGCCGCCGCATCGAGCGAGTCCGGCGCGAAGTGCGAAGCGAAGCTGTACGGCAGCCCAAGCATCGCCGCCAGTTGCGCGCCAAAGGTGCTCGACCCGAGGATCCACAGCCTCACGTCCGCGCCGCCGCCGGGCGTCGCATGGATGCCGGTCGCGCCGTCGTCGGCGAACAGGCTCTGCAATTCCACCACATCGCGGGGGAAGGCGTTGGGATCGGTATCGAGCGTCCGCCGCAGCGCCCGCGCCACCCGCCCGTCACTCCCCGGCGCACGGCCGAGTCCCAGGTCGATGCGGCCGGGATAGAGCGCGTCGAGCGTGCCGAACTGCTCGGCGATCACCATCGGCGCGTGATTGGGGAGCATGATGCCGCCGGCACCGACGCGCATGGTTTTCGTCGCAGCGGCGAGGTGGCCGATGACGACCGCGGTCGCGGCGCTGGCGATGCCGGGCATGCCGTGATGCTCGGCGACCCAATAGCGGGTGTAGCCTTCGCTCTCGGCATGCGCGGCGAGGTCGGCGGCGTTAGTCAGCGCCTGGCTCGCGGTGCCGCCTTCGAGGATGGGGACGAGGTCCAGGAAGCTGTACGGTATCATGATCGCCCATGTGGGGGTGGGTGTAGGGCTCGGTAAGACAAGAAGAAGTTGTTTCACGCAAAGGCACGAAGGCGCGAAGGGGTGCGTCGCCCGCGGTACCGTCTCGCGTCAGCGAGGCGTCAAACTATTTGGCTGCCAATTTGGTCGAAGCCGCTGACGCGGAGAGGCGCTGCCTCCGGCGAAACCATCTTCGCGCCTTTGCGCCTTTGCGTGAACAAAATTTCTTTCTTCTTCTCCGCCGAACCTTCCCCTAAGCGCGCCGCCATGCGCGCCGATCTCGCCCACATCGAAGCCTGGGTCTTCGACATGGACAACACGCTATACCCGGCGTCGTGCAACCTGTTCGCGCCGATCGAGGCGCGGATGACGGGGTATATCGCGGACAGGCTCGGCTTGCCCGAAGCGGAGGCCGCGGCGCTCAGGCGGGGCTGGTTTCTCAATCACGGTACGACGCTAGCCGGGCTGATGGCCGAGCATGGCGTCGATCCGCACGAGTTCCTGGCCTATGTTCACGACGTCGAGATGGACGTGCTGGAGGAAAACGCGCCGCTCGCCGCGCTGATCGCCCGGCTGCCGGGGCGGAAGATCGTCTTCACCAACGGCGATGGCCCCTATGCCGAGAAGGTGCTCGGCCGCCTGGGCCTCGGCGCGACGTTCGAGGGCGTGCACGACATCCACGCGATGGCGCTCGCGCCCAAGCCGGCACCCGCCGCCTACCAGAGCCTGTGCGACGCCTATGCACTCGACCCGACCCGGGCGCTCTTTGCCGACGACATGGCCCGCAATCTCGCGCCGGCCAAGGCGATCGGCATGACGACGCTGTGGATCGACAACGGGTCGGAACATCAGCCCGAGGCGCATAGTGCGCCGTACATCGACCATGCGACCGCGGATGTGACCGCCTGGCTCGCCGACCTGTTGGGAGACCCCGAATGACCGACCTGCAATCGACCATCGACGCCGCCTGGGACGACCGCGCGTCGCTCTCCACCGCCACGACCGGAGCGGTCCGCGATGCCGTCAGCGAAGCGCTGGCGATGCTCGACGCCGGCACCGCGCGCGTCGCCGAACCGTCGGGCGAGGGCTGGCAAGTCAACCAGTGGCTGAAAAAGGCGGTGCTGCTGTCGTTCCGCCTGAACGACAACGTGCCGATGGACGGTTGGTACGACAAGGTGCCGCTGAAGTTCGCTGACTGGGGCGCCGACCAGTTCCGTGACGCCGGCTTCCGCGCGGTGCCGGGCAGTGTCGTGCGGCGCGGCGCCTTTATCGGCAAGGGCTGCGTGCTGATGCCCAGCTTCGTCAACATCGGCGCCTATGTCGGTGAAGGTACGATGGTCGACACCTGGGCGACGGTGGGCTCGTGCGCGCAGATCGGCAAGAACGTCCATCTGTCGGGCGGCGCCGGCATCGGCGGCGTGCTGGAGCCGCTCCAGGCCGATCCCGTCATCATCGGCGACGGCGCGTTCATCGGTGCGCGTGCCGAAGTGGCCGAAGGCGTCCGCGTCGGCGAAGGCGCGGTGCTGTCGATGGGCGTCTATCTTGGCGCCTCGACCCGCATCATCGACCGCGCGACGGGCAAGGAATATCGCGGCGAAGTCCCGCCCTATTCGGTCGTCGTGTCGGGCAGCGCGCCATCGGCGAGCAATCCCAACGGTCCGAACCTCTATTGCGCGGTCATCGTGAAGACGGTCGACGCGCAGACGCGGTCGAAGACGGGGATCAACGAGTTGCTGCGGGATTGAGTCCACCGGTGCTCCCGCGCAGGCGGGAGCCTAGGACCGCAAACGATGTCCTCAATAACCCTGGGCTCCCGCCCGCGCGGGAGCACCGGTGGCCTAGGCGACCGCCGCCACACCCAGCCGCGGAATCTCGATCGCGGGGCAGCGGTCCATCACCACCTTCAGCCCCGCCGCCTCGGCGCGCGCGGCGGCTTCGTCGTTGACGACGCCCAGCTGCATCCACACCGCCTTCGCCCCGATCCGGATCGCCTCGTCCACCGCCTCGCCCGCGGCCTGGGGGCGTCGGAAGATGTCGACGATGTCGATCGGGTCGCCCAGTTGCGCCAGCTCGCGGAAGACGAATTCGCCGTGAACATGCTCGCCGGTGATCTGCGGGTTGACCGGAATCACGCGGTAGCCGTGATCCTGCAACCGCTTCATCACGCCGTAGCTCGGCCGGTCAGGACGGTCCGAGGCGCCGACCAGCGCGATGGTGCGGGCGCCTTCGAGCAGCGCCTTGATGTCCTCGTCACGGGTCAGCGGCATCCTATCCTCCGTTCGCGCGCAACCAGTCGTCCACCGCCTGCGCCACCGCATCGAACGCCGCCGCATCCGTGCCGTTCCCGGCCGCCGGCGGCGTTCCGGCATCGGAAGCCGCACGGACTTCGCGGCTGAGCGGGATGCGGCCGAGGAAGGGCAGGCCGAGCCGCGCGGCATCGGCCTCCGCGCCGCCGCTGCCGAACGGGTCGCTGACTTCGCCGCAATGCGGGCAGGCATAGCCGGCCATGTTCTCGACCAGGCCGATGATCGGCACGCCGGCCTTTTCGAACAGGTCGATCGCACGCCGCGCGTCGATGAGGGCGAGGTCCTGCGGCGTCGAGACGATCACGGCACCGGCGGGCCGATGCTTCTGCACCATCGTCAGCTGGACATCGCCGGTCCCGGGCGGCAGGTCGAGGATCAGCGGATCGGCCGCGCCCCAATGCGCATCGAGCAACTGCCCGAGCGCCCCGGCCAGCATCGGCCCGCGCCAGGCGATCGCCTGGTCCTTCGGCACCAGCATGCCCATCGACACGATCGGCACGCCGGCCGGCGTCGCGACCGGATACATCCGCTTGTCGGCGGCGTCGGGCTTCGCATCCTCGACCCCGAACAGGCGCGGTTGCGAGGGGCCGGAAATGTCGGCGTCGACCAGCCCGACCGGCCGGCCGCGCTTCGCCAGCGCGACGGCCAGATTGGCGGAGACGGTCGATTTGCCCACGCCGCCCTTGCCGCTGGCGACCGCGATCAGCCGCCGGGCGACCCGCGTCGCGGTGCGGGCGACCCGCGCCTCCAGCCCCGCCGCCTCGGCCACGGCGCGCGCTTGCGCCTCGCGCGCGTCGGCGTCGGCGGCGGTCAGGCCGGTCACGTCGAGGATGATGCTGGCGCGGGTGCCGTCGATGCGGGCCGTGGCGCCGGCGGGCAGGCCGGGGAGGGGGGTATCGTCCATCTTCGGGGCGATTTAGGTGCGGCGTACGCCTGTGCCACTGTTTTTCTCGAATGAGGCACCTATAAAGACAGACATGAGCATCTTTTCGGGGCTGGCCGGTCGCGCCGGCATCCTTCGCAACGAACCACCGAAGAGCCCTTGGGGCGGTCCGCCGAGCGGCGGCGACGGCAATGGCGGCAAAGGCAGCGGCGGCCCGGAGGGCGGCCCGCGCAACCCCTGGGCGTTTCCACCGGAGAACCGGCGTCCGCGCGCCGGCGGGCCGAGCGCGCTCGACGAATTGCTGAAGCGCGCCAAGGGTGGCGGCGGAGGCGGTGGCTTTCCGGGCGGGGGCTTTCCCGGTGGCAGCCTGCCGGCCAAGCGGCTGTGGCTGATCGGCGTCGGTGTGATCGCCGCGATCTGGCTGGTCGTCACCAGCTTCCAGCAGATCGGCCCGCAGGAACGCGGCGTCGTCACCTTCTTCGGCAAATATTCGCGCGTGCTCGAACCCGGCATCCATCTGGTCATGCCGGCGCCGATCAACAGCGTGACGAAGGTCAACGTCCGCGCGATCCGCGAGGAGAATTTCCCGACCTCCGGTTCGGGTGAGAATCTGATGCTGACCGGCGACCAGAATATCGTCGATCTCGGCTATCAGGTGCGCTGGAACATCGCCAATCCGCAGGACTTCGTGTTCCAGATTCGCGATCCCGAAAGCACCGTGCGCGCAACCGCCGAGAGCGCGATGCGGGCGATTGTCGCCGACGTGACGCTCGACCAGGCGATCGGCCGCGGCCGGACCGTCATCGAGGCGCGGGTCCAGCAGGCGATGCAGCAGATCCTCGACGACTATAATTCGGGCATCATGGTCCAGGGTGTCGCGATTTCGAAGGCCGATCCGCCGGCGGCCGTCAACGACGACTTCAAGGCCGTGTCGGCCGCTCAGCAGCAGGCACAGGCGAACCTGAACAACGCCCGCGCCTATGCGCAGCAGGTCATCGCCCGCGCCCAGGGCGAATCGGCGAAGTTCGACAAGATCTACGAACAGTACAAGGCTGCGCCGGAAGTCACCCGCCGCCGCCTCTATTACGAAACGATGGAAGCCGTGCTCGCCAAGTCGAACAAGACCATCATCGAGGCGCAGGGCGTCACGCCCTATCTGCCGCTGCCCGAGGCGGCGAGGCGCCTGCCCGAGCCTGCGGCCCCGGCGACCACGCCCGCGCCTGCCGTCCAGCAGGGAGGTGGCCAGTGAGCGGCTGGTTCAAGGGCCCGATGGCCATCGGCATCGCGCTGCTTGCGGCCGTCATCGTCCTGTTGTCGACCTTCACGATCGTCGATGAGACGCGTCAGGCGGTGATCCTGCGCTTCGAACAGCCGGTGCGGACGGTCAACGCCTGGCAGCCGAACCGCGATTTCGGCAACACCGGCGCCGGCGTCATCGCGCGCATCCCGTTCGTCGACCGCATCGTCTGGGTCGACAAGCGCGTGCTCGACGTCGATCTGGAGAATCAGCCGGTCCTCTCGACCGACCAGCTGCGCTTGCAGGTCGATGCCTATGCCCGCTTCCGCGTCGTCGACCCGCTCAAGATGGTCGTGACCGCGCGCAGCGAGGAGGGTGTGGCTTCCGCACTCCAGCCTTTGTTCAGCTCGGCGCTCCGGGCCGAACTCGGCAAGGTCGACTTCGCAGTGCTGATGTCGCCGGAACGCGGCCGCGTCATGGACAGCATCCAGACCCGGCTGCAGAATTATGCGACGCAGTACGGTGTTCAGATCGTCGACGTGCGGATCAAACATGCCGACCTGCCCGACGGCACGCCGCTCGAATCCGCGCTCAACCGGATGCGGACGGCACGCCAGCAACAGGCGTTGACCATTCGCGCGCAGGGTCAGCGCAATGCGCAGATCGTTCAGGCGGAGGCGGATGCCCAGGCATCGAAGATCTACGCCGACGCGTTCGGCAAGGATCCGCAGTTCTACGATTTCTACCGCGCGATGCAGTCGTATCGCTACACCTTCGGCGCCGATGGCCAGCCGGATGAGGGACGCGGCGGAACGTCGATCATCCTAAGTCCGCAAAATGGCTATCTGCGCGAATTCGGGGGACGATGAAGCGGGTTTTGGGAGCGGCGGAGCGATTGCCTTCAGTTAGCGTTCAGCAAACGGAGGCGAGACTACCGCCAGAGGGGTCATCAGTTTTCTGATCTGAGAGGAATATCACGCACGTGCGCTACGCCTACGCCTTGACCGCCGCCCTCCTGCTGGGCGGCACCGCTGCCACGATGACGCTGTCGCCGTCGCTCGCGCAGACTGCGCAGAACGAACCGGGCGCGATCGCCGCGAGTGCGCCGCGAGCCGGCGCGCCGATGAGCTTTGCCGACATGGTGGCGAAACTTCAGCCCGCGGTCGTCAACATCTCGACGACCCAGCGCGTGACGCTCAATCAGCAACAGCAGAACCCGTTCGCGGGTACGCCGTTCGAGAATTTCTTCGGCGGTCGCGGGCAGGGCGGCAATGGCGGCCCGGTCACGCGGGAAGGCCAGTCGCTGGGTTCGGGTTTCATCATCTCGCCCGACGGCTATGTCGTGACGAACAATCACGTCGTGTCGGCCGGTACGCGCAACGCGGTGGTCGAGACGATCACGGTGACCCTGACCGACCGTCGCGAGTACAAGGCGCGGCTGATCGGGCGTGACCCGACGTCGGACCTGGCGCTGCTCAAGATCGATGCGAAGGATCTGCCTTTCGTCCGCTTCGGCGATTCGCAGCGTGCGCGCGTCGGCGACTGGGTCGTCGCGATCGGCAATCCGTTCGGCATCGGCAGCACCGTGACCGCGGGCATCGTATCGGCCGTCCACCGTTCGACCGGCAACACGCCGGGCAACGCGGATCGCTACATCCAGACCGATGCCTCGATCAACCAGGGCAATTCGGGCGGACCGATGTTCGACCTGAACGGCAACGTGATCGGCATCAATTCGCAGATCCTGTCGCCGACCGGCGGCAACGTCGGCATCGGTCTGGCCATTCCGGCCGAAGTCGCCAAGCCCGTCATCGACACGCTGATGAAGGGGCGCAGTGTCCAGCGTGGGTATCTGGGTGTCGGCATCCAGCAGATCGACGCCGATCTGGCCACCGCGTTCAACGTCCCGCGCAACACCGGCGAACTGATCAACCGCGTGGAGCCGGGTGAGGCTGCCGACAAGGCTGGCATCCGTCAGGGCGACATCGTGCTGAAGGTTGCCGGACAGGATGTGACGCCCGACCAGACGCTTAGCTTCCTCGTCGCCAATCAGGCGCCGGGCACGCGTGTGCCGATGGAGCTGATCCGCGACGGCAAGCGCATGACCGTGACCGCTACGGTCGGCACCCGTCCGCCGGAAGATCAGCTGGCGATGGCCGGTAACGACGACGAAGACGGGCTGCCCGGCGGCAACGACCAGGGTAGTGCGGCATCGGGTGCCGCCTCGCTGGGTGCTCAGGTGATCGCGATCACCCCGCAGATCGCGCGTCAGCTCGGGCTCGACGCCTCGGTCCGCGGTGTCGTTGTGGTGCAGGTCGACCCCTCGAGCGACATGGCCGCCAAGGGTATCCAGCGCGGCGACGTCATCAACTCGATCGATCGGCGTCCGGTGACGACGCCGGCTGAAGCTGCGTCGGCAGTTGCGGCGGCCAAGTCGGCCAATCGCAAGACCGTGCTCGTCTATGTCACGCGTCAGCGCGTCGGCCGCTACGTGGCGATCGACCTGAAGTAAGCTTGAGCGCGTCGCGCCATCCGCTATCTCTTTGATCTGACAGGTTAGGAGATAGCGGATGGGCGACTCGATCTTCATCGGTGCCAGTGCGGACGGCAAGCGCCAGGAACTCGTTCTCCGACGCGCCAACCGCCACGGCCTGATCGCCGGCGCCACCGGCACGGGCAAAACCGTTACCCTGCAAGGCATCGTGGAGGGCTTTTCGCGCGAAGGCGTGCCCTGCTTCGTCGCCGACGTGAAGTGTGACCTGTCCGGCCTCGCCATGGCCGGTTCCGCACAGACCAAGACCCATGAGATCTTCGCTGCCCGCGCGGCGGAGATCGGGCTGACCGACTGGTCCTACGGCGACAATCCCGTGCAGTTCTGGGACTTGTTCGGCGAACAGGGCCACCCCATCCGCACCACCGTCAGCGAGATGGGGCCGGTGCTGCTCGCGCGGCTGATGGATCTGAACGAGGTGCAGGAAGGCGTGCTCAACATCGCCTTCCACGTCGCCGATCAGGAAGGGCTGCTGCTTCTCGACCTCGACGACCTCCAGGCGATGCTCGCCGAATGCGCCAACCGCGCCGACGAACTGACCGTCACCTACGGGAACGTCGGGAAACAGTCGGTCGGCGCGATCCAGCGCGCGCTGTTGCAACTGCGCAGCCAGGGCGGCGAGCATTTCTTTGGCGAACCTGCACTTGCCATCACCGACTTCATCGCAACCGACGACCGGGGGCGCGGCGTCGTCAATATCCTGGCCGCCGACAAGCTGATGGCGAGCCCCAAGCTCTATTCGACCTTCCTGCTCTGGCTGCTGTCCGAACTGTTCGAGACGCTTCCCGAAGTCGGCGACCCTGACAAGCCGCGCCTCGTCTTCTTCTTCGACGAAGCGCATCTGCTGTTCGCCGACACGCCCAAGGCGCTGCTCGAAAAGGTCGAACAGGTCGTGCGGCTCATCCGCTCGAAGGGCGTCGGCGTCTATTTCATCACCCAGAATCCGATCGACATCCCCGACACCGTCGCCGCGCAGTTGAACAACCGCGTCCAGCACAAGCTCAATGCCTTCACGCCCCGCGACCAGCAGGCGGTCCGCGCGGCCGCGGAGACGTTCCGCGCCAATCCCGGCGTCGATGTCGCGACCGCGATCACCGAGTTGAAGGTCGGCGAGGCGCTGGTGTCGCTGCTCCAGCCCGATGGCGCGCCGGCGCCGGTCGAACGCACGCTGATCAAGCCGCCGTCGAGCCGGGTCGGCCCGGTAACGCCGGTCGAGCGCGGCGTGCTGATCCAGGCCGATGCGATCGGCAGCAAATACGACACGCGCGTCGACCGTGAGAGCGCAGAGGAATTGCTGAATGCCAAGGCCGGGGAGGCGGCGGCCGCCGCCGCTGCCGCCAAGGCGCAGGGCGAGGCGGAGAAAGCCGCCGCGCTTCAGGCGAAGGCCGACGCACAGGCCGCGAAGGAAGCCGAGCGCGCCCGTCTTCAAGCCCAGAAGGACGCCGACCGCCAGGCCCGTCTCGACGCCCAAGCCCAGCGTGCCGCCGAGCGTGAGGCGGCGAACAATCCGTGGAACAAGGCGATCACCTCGGCCACGCGCTCCGCAAGCTCGACCGTCGGCCGCACGATCGCGAACGAGGTGACCAAGGCGGTGCTCGGCGGCTCGTCGCGCAGCCGGTCGTCGAGCGGCGGCCTGATCGGCGGGCTCGTCCGCGGCGTGCTCGGCGGATTGTTCAAGGGTTAAGCGGGCTTGGCGGGCGCGGCGGGGAGGCGTAGTCTCCCGCCCCATGAACGCTCCCACCACCCGCTGGACCGCCGCCGGTGCGGCCGAACTCGCCGATGTCGTCGCCCTGCGCCGCGCGATCCATGCCGAACCGGAAGTCGGCCTGCATTGCCCGAAGACGACGGCGAAGCTGCGCGCCGCGCTCGATGGCCTGCCGCTCGAAATCCACGAAAGCCGCTCGACCACTGGCTTCATCGCGATCCTGCGTGGCGGGGCGGGCGGCAAGGGCGACAACGGCCGCACCGTCCTGCTGCGCGGCGACATGGACGCGCTGCCGATGCAGGAGGAAACGGGCCTCGACTTCGCGAGCACCATCCCGGGCGCGATGCACGCCTGCGGCCATGACAGCCACTCCGCCATGCTCGTCGGCGCGGCGCGCGCCCTATGCGCCCGGCGCGAAGAGTTGCCCGGCACCATCGTCTTCATGTTTCAGCCGGGGGAGGAGGGGCATCACGGCGCGCGCTTCATGATCGAGGACGGGCTGCTCGACGTGGCTAAGCCCGACGCCGCCTTCGCGCTGCATATCTCGCCGAACATCCCGGCGGGCACGGTCGTCAGCCGTCCGGGGCCGCTGCTCGCCTCGACCGATGCGCTCAATTTCACCGTTCGCGGGCGGGGCGGCCATGCCGCGATGCCGCACGAATGCGTCGATCCGATTCCCGTGGCCTGCGAGATCGTGACCGCGCTCAACGCCTTCGTCGCGCGGACGATTCCGGTCAGCGACCCCGCAGTCCTGTCGATCACCAAGATCGCCGCCGGCTCGGCCTATAACATTGTGCCCTCCGAGGTGACGATGCTCGGCACGCTCCGCACGCTGTCGCCTGCGACCCGCGAAAAGGCCCGCGCCGGCCTCCGGCGTGTGGCCGAGCATGTCGCGCTGGCGCATGACTGCACCGCGGAGGTGCGGATCGACGAGGGCTATCCCGTCACGATGAACGATCCGCGCGCGATTCAACTGGTGCGCGACATTGCTGAGGAAATGGACGCCGACGCCGGCTGGATGACCATGCCCGCGCCGATGATGGGCGGCGAGGATTTCAGCTACGTCCTGCGCGAGGTTCCCGGCTGCATGGCCTTCATCGGCGTCGCGCCCGATGGCAGCGACCCGGTGACCAACCCGCCGCTGCACAACACGCGTATGACGATCGAGGAAGGCGTGATGGCCAAGGGGATCGCGCTGCATTGTGCCTTCGCGGATCGGGTGTTGCAGGGCGGGTTGCCGGGGTGATCCCTGCCTAAATTCATCATCTGCGCCGTCGCGAGACGTTTGCGAAAGTCTTTGCCGCCTTTTCCAAGCCCGTCATCCTGACGAAAGTCAGGATCCAGGGCCAAGCCAGACAGCGGCTTGGGCAGAGAAACCCTGGATTCCGGCTTTCGCCGGAATGACGGCAAACAGGGCAACAGCGACGTTCACAGACATCTCACCGTCGCGGGGGTGACCCCGGGGCGGGGCGTCTTCCTTAACCACGAAACCTGTGCCACCCTCTCGCCCATGAGCGACACCCGCACCCCCAGCCGCCTGCCCGAACTCACCCTGCGCGGCATCGTCCTCGGCGCGATCATCACCGTGCTGTTCACCGCCGCGAACGTGTATCTGGGCCTGAAGGTCGGTCTGACCTTCGCCACCTCGATCCCCGCCGCGGTCATCTCGATGGCGATCCTGCGGCTGTTCAAGACCGGCAATATCCTGGAAAACAACATCGTCCAGACGATCGCGTCGGCCGCGGGAACGCTGGCGGCGATCATCTTCGTTTTGCCGGGCCTCGTGCTGGTCGGCTGGTGGACGGGCTTCCCCTATTGGATCACCGCCTTCGTCTGCGCGGTCGGCGGCATATTGGGCGTGATGTTCTCCGTGCCCTTGCGCCGCGCGCTCGTGACCGGGTCCGACCTGCCGTACCCGGAAGGCGTCGCCGCAGCCGAAGTGCTGAAGGTCGGCGCGGAGTCTCGCGAAGGCGGCGCCGAGAACATGCGCGGGCTGCGCACGATCATCCTCGGCAGCGTCATTGCGGCAGGCTTCACGCTCCTCACCCAGCTCCGTCTGGTCGCGGCGGAAGCGGCGAAGAACTTCAAGGTCGGGGCGGCGTCGGCGACCGGCGTGTCGACCAGCTTCTCGCTGGCGCTGATCGGCGTCGGGCATCTCGTCGGCCTGACCGTCGGCGTCGCGATGGCGGTCGGCATGGTGCTCGCCTGGGGCGTGCTGATGCCGATCCTGACCAGCCTCCAGCCGACGCTCGACCCGGTCGATACCGTGGTCGGAAGCGTGTTCCGCAACGATGTCCGCTTCATCGGCGCCGGTACGATCGGCGTCGCGGCGATCTGGACGTTGCTCAAGATCCTCGGCCCCATCATCGGCGGTATCCGCTCCGCGATGGCGGCGGCGAAGGCGCGCGCCGGGGGGCAGGTGCTCGAACTGACCGAACGCGACCTGCCGATCGGCGTCGTCGGCGGCACCATCCTATTCTCGCTGATCCCGATCGCCTGGCTGCTGTGGGACTTTGCCGCCGGTGGCCCGGTCGCGGAGCATCCGTGGCTCGTGATCGGCGGCACGCTCGCCTATGTCCTCATCGTCGGCGTCGTGATCGCGGCGGTGTGCGGCTATATGGCGGGCCTGATCGGGGCGTCCAATTCGCCGGTGTCGGGTGTCGGTATCCTCGCCGTGCTGGGTGCGTCGCTGCTGCTGGCGATGGTGTTCGGCCACGGCGGCGACCCCGCGCGGGTCGATGCGCTGGTCGCCTATGCACTGTTCACCACCGCGATCGTCTTCTCGATCGCGACCATCTCGAACGACAACCTCCAGGATCTGAAAACCGGCCAGCTGGTCGGCGCGACGCCGTGGAAGCAGCAGTTCGCGCTGGTGCTGGGCGTCATCTTCGGCAGCCTGATCATCCCGCCGGTGCTCGACCTGCTCAACACCGCCTTCGGCTTCGCCGGCGCCGCGAACGCCGGGCCGAACGCGCTGGCCGCGCCGCAGGCGTCGCTGATCTCCGCTTTGGCGAAGGGCGTGCTGGGCGGCGACATCGACTGGGGCCTGATCGGCATCGGCGCCGCAATCGGCGTGGTCGTCGTCGCGATCGACGAGACGCTCGGCAAGACCAGCCGCTTCCGCCTGCCGCCGCTCGCGGTCGGCATGGGCATCTATCTGCCGATGGCGCTGACGCTGCTGATCCCGGTCGGCGCGCTGATCGGCCATTGGTACGAGAAGCAGGCCGCAAAAAGCGCCAACCCCGAATTCGTCAGCCGCCTGGGCGTGCTGGCCGCGACCGGGCTGATCGTGGGCGAAAGCCTGTTCGGCGTGGTCTTCGCCGGCATCGTCGCGGCGACCGGCAGCGACGCGCCGCTGGCGATCGCGGAGCTGGGCGAGGGGGTGACGATCCCGGCGGCGCTGGTGGTGTTCGCGGGGGGGATTGCGGTGCTGTACCGGCAGACGCTGAAGGCTGCGCGGGGGTAGGGGGCGGCGCGGGGGAAAGGCGCGGCCGCCTCCCCTGCACTCTCACTCGTCATCCCCGCGAAGGCGGGGATCAATAGTCGCTGAAGCCGGTGAGACTCACGTCGGTTGCCAGAATTTATCCCCGCCTTCGCGGGGATGACGGTGGTTTGGAAGCCCGCCGGTGCTCCCGCGAAGGCGGGAGCCTAGAGTTATGGAGGACATCGCTTGCGGCCCTGGGCTCCCGCCTTCGCGGGAGCGCCGGTAGTTTGTGGCGAGGGAAGGCTTCCGCCACATCGTCAGACGGAGCAGACTTCGTCCGCGCCGCTGCCCGACGTGGCGACTCCTGCAATTGCTCGCGCAATCGCAGGGTGCCCGCCTTACGCCATCGTGCTGAGAAGCTGCTCGATCTCCACGAACGCAAAGCCGATCGAGCTGTCCGCGATCCCATAGGGGATGAACAGCTTGTCGCCATGCCGGATCGCGCCGCAGCTATACACCACGTTGGGCACATAGCCCTCGCGGTCCTGATCCGCGGCGGCCAGGATCGGCTCCTTCGTCCGCCCGATCACCTTGGTCGGGTCGCCGAGGTCGAGCAGCGCCGCGCCGATCGAATACTTCCGCATCGCACCCACGCCGTGGGTCAGCAGGATCCAGCCGGCCTCCGTCTCGATCGGAGGGCCGCAATTGCCCATCTGGACCAGTTCCCAGGGATATTCGGGCTTCAGCAGCAACTGGCCCTCGTCCCAATTGTCGATCCGGTCGCTGTCGATGATGAAGACATTCTCGCCGTCTTGACGACCGATCATCATGTACTTGCCGCCGACCTTGCGCGGGAACAGCGCCATGCCCTTGTTGCGGCTGGCGGATCCGGTCATCGGCACCAGGTCGAACGCGCGGAAATCCTTGGTCCGCATCATTTCCGACTGGATCGCCGAGCCGTTATAGGCGGTGTAAGTCCCGATCCATTCGTCCTCGCCGTCGTCGTGGGTGAACTTGACGAGGCGCAGGTCCTCCAGCCCCTTCGACTGCTGCTCGGTAATCGGGAAGATGACCGTCCCCGACAGCGTCGAGTCGCGGTGGCGATAGACGGTGACCGGACCGGTCGGCATTTCCAGCTCGTCGCCGACCGCGTCCGCCGCCGTCGCGAACGGCGGCTCGGGGGCCAGCTGAAGCTGGTTCCGGTCGGTGATGATACCTTCGCGGAAGGCGACCGAGCTGATGTGACCTTCGCCGACCGCACGCATCGACATCAGGATGCGCTGCGAGCCCGCCGGCATGCCGCTCTGGTCGAAATGCGGCACCACGCTGGGGTTCATCAGCGCGGCGGCGGCATAGCTGTATTCGTGACAGAAATAGGCGCCGATCAGCTGACGTTTTTCATCACTGATCTGACTACCGTCCAGGTTGAGCAGCTTTTCGATCTCGTCATAGCGCGTCATGAACACGCGGCGCGTCTGCCAGTGCCGGGCCTCGAAATCCTTGAGCACCGCCTCCAGCTGATCGCGCGCTTCGCCCGGGCTCATTTCGAGCACCGCGCGGACCATGCGTTGTGTCCGGCTCTCCGCGCCCGGCGTGGGTGTCGCCCAGGCGATGTGGAAGGGGCGGACCACCACGCGCGACGGATCTGCGTGCAGGCGCAGCGGGTGATCGAACAATTCTAGCATTCCGTCCCCCCGGGGGCGTTATCTCATGTCACCAAGCAGGGCCTGACCTGGATCAGGCGGCCACGCTCGACTGCCCTGCCACGGATGCGCCCCGCTTTGAAAGGGCCGAAATCGCACAACCCGCCAGTTGCAGCGCCAGGATCGATTCCGCGCCCTGGTTGCGGTTCAGCCCCGACGGCATCAACCCGTCGAAACACCCGCCGTCGTTGACGCTGGCGAGCGGTAGGTCGAGGTCGTTGGCGCCCAGATACCAGCCGTATGCACGGTTGGCTTCCTCCAGCCAGCGCGCATCGCGCGTCGCGTCGAACGCCGCGGCGCACGCATCGACCGTCGCCTGGGCCTCCAACGGCTGCTGGTCGAACGGCAGCGGGTCCGAATATTCGCGGCCGAAGCTCTCGGTCCCGACCGCGCGGAAACGTCCCTCGGGCGAGGTCTGGCGGCTGACGATCCAGTCGAGCGTCTCGATGCCGGTCGCGACCAGTTCGGGCTTGGCGAGCGCGATGCCGGCGCGGATCATCGCTTCGGGCAGGCGCGCGTTGTCGTACGCCAGCACGATTTCGAACCAGCTCCATTCCGGACGACGCGCGGTGTCGAGCAGGGTGGCGAGTTCGGTCGAGAAGCGCGTCAGGATCTCACGCGACATGGCATGGCCGGGATGCGCCTCCAGCATCGCGGCGGCGCCCAGCATGGCAAAGGCGTGCGCCCGCGGGCTGCCGAGTTCGAACGCCAGACTGGCGGTCTCGTCGAACAGGCGCGCTGCCCAGTCGCGGTGCTTCTGCATGCCCGCATCGCGTGCGGTTACGCCCAGCGCCCAAAGCGCCCGGCCATTCGAATCTTCCGACCCATATTCCTCGCACCAGGTGCGGTCGTAATTCATGAAGTTGCGGAAGCGGCGCTTGTCCGGGTTCCAGGCATATTGGACGAACGCGCCATAGGTGCTGGTCCATTTGTCGCGCACCACGGGGTCGAGCTCGGGCGCCTGCGTCATCAGGATTAGCGCACGGGCGTTATCGTCGATGCAATATCCGTGGCGGCGATCCGGGACCGACAGGATCGAATGCTGGAGCATCCCCGTCGCGTCGCTCATTCGCTCCACCGCGGCGATATCGACCGGCAGCACGCGCGTCGCGCGGGCATGCTTGGCGATGCGGCGCGGCTGGTTGGCGACGACACGCCCGATCTGCGCCAGCGCCGCCTCTGCCAGCCGCGGCCAGATCATCGAGCGGCCACGGGCATAGGCACGCGCGGCCAGCCGCTGGCGGTTGCCGCGGTTACCTAGCAGTGCGTTGATTTCACGCGCGAAGCCGGCGCTGTCGCCGAAGTCGATAAGTACACCGTGGCCATCGGCCAGGATTTCGGTCGCATGGACGTACGGGGTCGACACCACCGGCTTGCCCACGCCGACCGCGTAGCTGAGCGTGCCGGACGTGATCTGCGCCGGGTTGCTGTACGGCGTGGCATAAATGTCGGCGGCCTGGAGATAGTCGAGCAGCTCGTCATGCTCGACGAAGGCGTCGATGAAGCGGATGGCATGGCCGACGCCCAGGTCGTTGGCCTGCGCCTTCAGCCGGTCGCGATAGGCTTCGCCCTCGTGCGCGACGAGGTTCGGATGCGTCGCGCCGAGCACGACATACAGCGCCGCCGGGTTCGCCTCGACGATCGCGGGCAGGGCGGCGATCATCGTCTCGATGCCCTTGTTCGGGGCGAGCAGGCCGAAGGTCAGCACGACCTCGCGTCCCGCCCAGCCGAATGCACCCTTCAGCGTGTCGGCATCGACGAACGGACGATCCGGCACGCCGTGCGGGATGGTGACGATCGCGCGCGCATCGGCGCCGTAATGCCGCTCCAGAATCTCGCGGCCACGTTCGGCCATGACGATCACCTTCGACGCGCGGCGCAGCAGCGCTTCCATCACGCGGCGTTCGTCGGCGCTGGGCTTCTCCAGCACCGTGTGCAGCGTCACGATCACCGGGATGGTCACGCGGTCGAGCAGCTTCAGGATATGTTCCCCGGCCGCCCCGCCGAAGATGCCATATTCATGCTGCAACCACAGCGCCTGCGCGCCCGACGCCTCGATCTCGCGCGCGGTCGCGATATACGCGCTCACATCGTCCTGCGGGATCGCCCCGGTCACGTCGGCCGGATAATCGTAACGTCCGGGATGGTCGTCCATTGCGTAGACATCGACCTTCACATCCGGAAAGCGCGATCGCAGCGCCAGATAGGTGTCCGTCGTATAGGTGGCGAGCCCGCATTTGCGGGGCAGGTAGTTTCCGATCAGGACGATGTGATCGATCGGGACGGTGGCGGCCTCCTGCATGTCCATAACGGTCCTTCGCAATTGCAGTATGAACCGGGCCTCTGGGCCCGCAACTGGCTTACAACGCTAGATAGACCATTATGGTTGCCGAAATTGTGCGATGCAACAGATGCGATCGAGATCAACCGCGCCCGCGGTACGGTGGAACGCCCTGGTCGGGCAGCCATAAGCCGGCAGGGGGCGGGCCGGATTGCCAGAAGACGTCGATCGGGATGCCGCCGCGCGGATACCAATAGCCGCCGATCCTGAGCCACGTCGGTCGCATCTCGTCGACCAGCCGCTGCCCGATGCCGACCGTGCAATCCTCGTGGAAGCCGGCGTGGTTGCGGAAGGCGCCGAGGAACAGCTTCAGCGACTTGGACTCGACGATCGTCTCGGCGGGCGCATAGTCGATGACGAGGTGCGCGAAATCGGGCTGGCCGGTGACCGGGCAGAGTGAGGTGAATTCCGGCACCGCGAACCGCACGAGGTACAGCGAGCCCGCGCGCGGGTTGGGGACATAGTCGAGGACGGCCTCTTGCGGAGAGGCGGGCAGGCTGCTCGCCTGGCCGAGATGGAGCGGTGTCATGGGTGGGGCATGTAGGGGTTTGCCTTTCCCCCGTCATCCCCGCGAAAGCGGGGATCCAGGGTTATCTCGCGAGCACCTGAACTGCTTGGCTCTGGATCCCCGCTTTCGCGGGGATGACGGGAGGAGATTGCGCCATCAGGATCGCTCGCTAGGGTGCGCCCCATGCGCTCCATCCTGCTCGCCGCCGCGGCCCTGATCGCCAGCCCCGTCCTCGCGCAGGACGCCCCGTCGTCCCGGGGCGCGTCGAGCAAGGCCGACGACATCCCGCCGCCCAACCGTTCGGTCACCCGCCACACCGGTACCTTCGGCGGGCAGAGCGTCGCCTACACCGCGATCACCGGCGAAACCTATCTGAAGGCCGACGACGGAAGCCCACGCGCCGCGATCTTCTCGACCAGCTACATCAAGGACGGCGCCGACCCGCGTCGCCCGGTCACCTTCCTGTTCAACGGCGGTCCGGGTTCGGGATCGGTCTGGCTTCACATGGGAGCGTTCGGCCCGAAGCGGGTCGCAATCCCGTCGGATGCCAAGGACGACGGCGCGCCGCCCTATCCGATTGTCGACAACCCCGATTCGCTGCTCGACGTGACCGACGTGGTGTTCATCGACCCCGTCGGTACCGGCTTCAGCCACGCGCTGGGCAAGACCGACCCGAAGGACTTCTACGGCGTCACCCAGGATGCGCGCTCGATCGCCCAGTTCATCCGCCTGTGGCTGAACGAGCATGGCCGCTGGAATGCCCCCAAGTTTCTGGGCGGCGAAAGCTATGGCACGACCCGCAGCGCCGCCGTGCTCAACCAGCTGGAGGGCGCGTACAACGACGTCTCGCTGAACGGCGTCATCCTGATCTCGACCGTGCTCGATTTCGCCGCGGGCGCCGACACGCCGGGCAACGAAATGACCTACATCCTCAACCTGCCGTCGATGGCCGCCACCGCGCGCTTCCACGGCAAGGCGGGGGCGGGCACGCAGACCGAGGCTTTCGTGGAAGAGGCGCGCCGCTGGGCGACCGGTCCCTATGCTTCTGCGCTGCTGAAAGGCAACGTCATCGATCCGCAGGAACGCGCCACCGTCCGCCGTGACCTCGCGCGTTTCACCGGGCTCAGCGAGGCCTATCTCGAACAGGCGGACCTGCGCGTGACGCCATCGCGCTTCTACAAGGAGCTGTTGCGCGACCGCGGGCTGACGGTCGGCCGGCTCGACAGCCGCTACACCGGTCGCGACTTCGACAATGCCGGGGAGACACCCGACAACGACCCCAGCTTCTACGGTATCGACGGCGGCTACACCGCGGCGATCAATGCGTACGTCCGCGGCGACCTGAAATACGCGACCGACCGCAGCTATGTGACCATCGGCCAGGTCGGCCCGTGGGACTGGCGGCTGGGCGGCGGGCGCGACAACGACGTCTACATGAACGTCGCGCCGTATATCGGGAAGGCGTTGCGCGAGAATTCTGCCTTACGCATCTTCGTCGGCCAGGGCTGGTACGACTTCGCCACGCCCTTCTTCGCCGCCGAATATGCCCTGTCGCGCACCGGATACGACAAGAACCGCATCCAGTTTTCCTATTACGACGCGGGGCATATGATGTACGTCCGCGACGAGGATCGCGCGAAACTGACCCGCGACATCCGCGCCTTCATCCGCGCCCGATGATCGGCTCGCTCGTCTCCACCGCCCAATTGGCGGACCTGTCCGGCGTCCGCATCGTCGACGCGTCGTGGTTTTTGCCCGAACACGGCCGCGACGCCCGCGCCGAGTATCGTGCCGGCCACATTCCGGGCGCGCTGTTCCTCGACCTGTCGACCGCCAAGCCCGGCGCCGTCGCGATCGATCCGCACGCGGCCTATGTCGTGTATGACGACAGCCCGCTGAAGACGGCAGCCCGCGGCTGGTGGCTGCTCAAATCGTCCGGCGCGAAGTCGGTCGCGATCCTCGATGGCGGTCTCGCCAAATGGCGCGCCGAAGGCCGCTCGCTGGAGGCAGGGGAGGGCTCCACGTTCGGCGCTACGAAAGTCGCCCGCGTCGTCGACTCCCTGCGCGATAAGGACGACGTCCGAGCCACCACCGATCAGATCGTCGACGCCCGCTCGCCCGCACGCTTCGCCGGCGAGGAGCCCGAGCCGCGCCCCGGCGTCGTCCCCGGTCACATCCCCGGCGCCCGCAACGTCCATTACGCGACGATGTACGAAGCGGACGGCACCTGGAAACACGGCGACGCGCTCGCCGCCGCCTTCACCGCGGCCGGAGTCGATCTCGACCGCCCGATCACCACCACCTGCGGGTCGGGCGTCACCGCCTGCTCGCTGGTCTTCGGCCTCCACCTGCTTGGGCGCGATGCGGCGCTCTACGGCGGGTCATGGGCCGACTGGGGCAGCGACCCCACCACCCCCAAGGAAAGCGGAAGATGAGCGGCGATACCCCCGATGGCAGTGGCAACGGCACGCGGGTCGTCCGCGCCGGGCGACGGCCGGAATGGACGCAAGGGATCGTCAGCGCCCCCGTCTGGCGCGCGTCGACCATCCTCTATGAGTCGGTCGCCCATCTGCGCGCGAGTGCGGCGAAGGACACGCACCACCGCCTGTTCTACGGCCGCCGCGGCACGCCGACCCAGTGGAGCCTGGCCGATGCGCTAACCGAGCTGGAACCGGGGGCGGAGGCGACTTTCCTTTACCCGTCCGGCGTCGCCGCCATCGCCGCCGCGCTACTTGCCGTGCTGTCGCCGGGCGACGAACTGCTGCTGGTCGACAGCGCGTACGACCCGACCCGCAACCTCTCGAACGGCCTGTTGAAGCGGATGGGGATCACCACCCGCTTCTACGATCCGATGATCGGCGCCGGCATCGCCGACCTGATCGGCCCGAACACCCGCGCGGTCTTCCTCGAAAGCCCTGGCAGCCTGACGTTCGAGGTGCAGGACATTCCCGCGATCGCCGCCGCCGCCAGGGCACGCGGCGTGGTGACATTGCTCGACAACACCTGGGCGACCCCGCTCAGGCTGCCGGCGATGGCGCTGGGCATCGACCTGTCCATCCTCGCCTGCACGAAGTACGTCACCGGCCATTCCGACACGATGCTGGGGTCGGTCACCTCGACCGCGGAGCATTGGCCGGCTCTGCGCGACACCAGCTTCCAGCTCGGCCAGACGGTGTCGCCCGACGACGCCTGGCTCGGCAGCCGCGGCCTGCGCACCATGGCGCTGCGGCTCGATCGTCATGCGGAGAGCGCGCTAACGATCGCCCGCTGGCTCAAGACCCGCAGCGAAGTCGCCGCCGTGCTTCACCCCGCGCTCGCCGATTGTCCGGGCAGCGAGTATTTCCACCGCGACTTCACCGGCGGGGCGGGGCTGTTCGCTTTCGAACTCGCCGGCGGGGGCGAAGCGGAGCGCGCCGCGCTGATCGATACGCTGGACCTGTTCGGCATCGGCTATAGCTGGGGCGGATTCGAAAGCCTCGCGCTCCCGGTCGATCCGGCGCGCTATCGCACCGCGACGCGCTGGAACCGCGGGCCGCTCGTCCGACTCAACATCGGCCTCGAAGATCCCGCCGACCTGATCGCCGATCTGGAACGCGGGTTCGCCGCCTGGGCCGCCGCCGCGCGGTGAGGTCGGTCGAGGCCTGGCTTGCCCAGCTGGGGCTGGTCCGCCCCGGCGGCGACGATCTGGTGGAGGCGGCGATCGCGCTCGGCCTCGTCCTTCTCGCGCTGCTCGCGGGCTGGTACGCCGGCCGCCGGATCGGCCCGCCGCTGACCGAAGTATGGCACGACCGCGTCGGCGATGGCGGAGAAGCGGTCGAGACGCGGCTGTGCAGCCTCGTCCGCCACGGCACCGCCGCGCTTTTGCTGGCGATCGTCGCGCAGGGCTATCCGTGGGCAACTCTCGCCAGCATCGGCATCGGTGCCGCGCTTGGGGCCGCCACCGCGATGCTGGTGCTCACCCTGTTGCGCGCGGTGCGGCTGCCGTCGTGGATGGCGTGGACGGTCGGCGTGCTTGTCTTCGTCGCGATCCTCGGTCGCTCGGTCGGGGGCTACGAGCCGATCACCAGTACATTGGACGCTATCGGCATCGATGTCGGGCGGCGGCGGGTGTC
Source organism: Sphingomonas floccifaciens (assembly GCF_042681125.1). Taxonomy (NCBI): domain Bacteria; kingdom Pseudomonadati; phylum Pseudomonadota; class Alphaproteobacteria; order Sphingomonadales; family Sphingomonadaceae; genus Sphingomonas; species Sphingomonas floccifaciens. The sequence continues at coordinate 1,160,139 of NZ_JBHUFC010000003.1, forward strand.
GCTCTGGTCGCTGCTGACGCTGCTGCTGACCGTCGTCGTCCTGTTGGCGATTGTGCGCGTGATCAATCGCGCCATCGCCCAGGCGCTGGGGCGGACGAAGACGCTGGACGCGACCCAGCGCCTGCTGGTCCAGAAACTCGCCGGCATCGCGCTGCTCGTCACCGCCTTCTTCTTCGGCATCGACGCGCTCGGCATCGACCTCACCACCTTTGCGGTGTTCGGCGGCGCCTTCGGCCTCGCCATCGGTTTCGGGTTGCAGAAGACGGTCGGCAACCTGATCGCCGGCATCATCCTGCTGATGGATCGGTCGATCAAACCCGGCGACGTCATCGCGGTCGGCGAGAGTTTCGGCTGGGTCAACAAGATCGGCGTCCGCGCGGTCAGCGTCATCACCCGCGAGGGCAAGGAACATCTGATCCCGAACGAGATCCTGATGACGCAGGAGGTGGAGAACTGGTCCTTCTCCGACCGCAACGTGCGCATCGCGATCCCCGTCAAGATCGCCTATGACAGCGACGTCGACCTGGCCGAAAGCCTGATGGCCCGCGCGGCGAAGGAAAGCGGGCGCGTCCTGGACACGCCACCCTCCGCGGTATGGATGACCGCGTTCGGCGACTATGCGCTGGAATATGAGGTGCGCGTGTGGATCAGCGATCCCGAAGGCGGCGTCGGCAATGTTCGCGCCGATGTGCTGAAGCGCATCTGGGCGCTGTTCGGCGAGCATGGGATCAATGTTCCGGTGCCGCAGCGCGACGTGCGGCTGATGACGCCTGACGCACCGGTCAAACCGACCGAGGTCCGCCGTTCTGAGTAGAAGTCCCTAACCGGGACATTGTTAACTAAAGCTTCCGTTTATAACCGAGCATTAACTTCGATTAGGAGTGATCCATCAACTCGATTGGGGGGCTCCAATGAATATCGTTCTTCGTTCCATCCTTGCCACCAGTGCCGTCGTCGCTGCATCGTCGGTGCAGGCCGCGCAGCCGACTCCGACTCCGACGCCTACGGCACCCGCCTCGTTCGTGTTCGACACGACCACAGACGGCACGCACGTCGGCTCCGGCAACGGCAACGCGCTGATCTTCTCGGACAGCAAGAACGTCATTACGATGAAGGCCACTGGCTGGACCCGTGATTTCAACGGATCGTTCATCGCCAGCGAGATCGTTCCGTTTATCGATAACGGCCTCGGCATCATCCAGCCGGGCGAGGGCGGCAGTGGCGCCTATCACCAGATCGACAACGTCAACGGCTGGGAATTCGCCATCCTGCAGTTCAGCCAGGCTGTGTCGCTCCAGTCGGCGAAGCTCAACACCTTCCGCCTGTGGGATCGCAACTATGTCGACAACGACGCCTTCATCGGGTGGAACTCGTCGAACCTGTCGCTGGCCAACGCGCTGACGTCGGCGCAGGCGCGGGATCTGTTCGATACGCGCAAGGGCGGTTTCAACAGCGACAGCACGCAGTTCAACAGCAACCTCCAGACCTATTCGCGCCCGTCGACCGACATGTCGAACGTGTGGATCGTCGGCGGTTCGTTTGGCGGCCCGGACGGGCAGAACGACGCCTTCAAGCTGGCGCAGCTGACCGTCACCGCGGTACCGGAACCGGCGACCTGGGCGATGATGCTGATCGGCTTCGGCATGATCGGCGGCACGATGCGCTCGCGCCGTCGCGTGAAGGTCGCCTACGCCTGATGTGACCGTTCCGTCCGCGCGCCCTTGGCGGCGCGCGGACGAAGCCACGGCACCAGTTGCAATGTTGGACACGCTTTGCTCGAATGCGCGCTTTGCACGGTCGCCTGAACCGGTCGGCAAAGGTGACGAAAGTGGCAAAGGTGACAAAAGTGACGAAGGCTGACCGATAGAGCGCGGTATCGCAACTTTTGCCGGCCATTCCATCGCGCGGGTCGGCATCCTAGATAGGCGGACGTGAGCTCCGCCAATGTCACCGCCCGCATCGCCGACGGCGTCCGCGCCCTGTCGGCCGAGGATTGGGATGCCTGCGCCGGCCGCGGTAACCCGTTCGTCAGCCACGCCTTCCTCTCGATCCTCGAAGAATCGGGCTCCGCCACCGCGCAGGCCGGATGGCAACCGGTGCCGATCGTCGTCGACGGTGCCGATGGCCGGCCCGCCGCCGTCGCGCCGGCCTATGCCAAGAGCCACAGCCAGGGCGAATATGTCTTCGACCACGCCTGGGCCGACGCCTGGGAGCGGGCGGGCGGGCGCTATTATCCCAAGCTCCAGCTCGCCGTACCCTTCTCGCCGGTCCCCGGCCCCCGTCTGCTGCTGCGTGACCAAGCCGCTGCCCCGGCCCTGATCGCGGCGGTGGAGGCGGTGGTCGACCAGCACGACCTGTCGTCGGCACATGCGACCTTCGTGACGCCGGATCAGATCACCCTGTTCGAAGACGCCGGCTGGCTGGTCCGGCAGGGGACGCAGTTCCATTGGGCGAACCGGGGCTATGGCAGCTTCGACGACTTCCTGGCCGATCTGGCGAGCCGTAAGCGCAAGGCGATCCGCAAGGAGCGCGCCGCGGCGGTCGAGGGGCTGACGATCCGTCACCTGTCCGGCGCGGAGATCAGCGAGGCGCATTGGGATGCCTTCTGGACCTTCTACCAGGATACCGGCAGCCGCAAATGGGGCCGCCCCTATCTGACGCGACGCTTCTTCTCTCTGCTGGGCGAGCGGATGGCCGATGCCTGCCTGCTGATGCTCGCGGAACGCGACGGCGTGCCGATCGCCGGCGCGCTCAACCTCATCGGCGCGGACACCCTCTACGGCCGCTATTGGGGCTGTACCGAGGACGTGCCGTTCCTCCACTTCGAGCTCTGCTATTACCAGGCCATCGATGCCGCGATTGCTCGCGGGTTGGCGACAGTCGAGGCGGGGGCGCAGGGCGAACACAAGCTGGCGCGTGGCTATACGCCGGTCCCGACCTGGTCGGCGCATTACCTGCCGGACCCGCAGTTCCGCCGGGCTGTCGGCGATTTCCTGGCCCGGGAACGGCTGGCGGTGGAGGAGGAGCAGGCGTTCCTCGGCGAGATGACGCCGTTCAGGAAGGCTTCGTGAGCCGCGCCGCCCGGCGCTTGAGCAGGATTTCGCGGTACGGACCCCAGTCATCGATCGACAGCGCGGCCGGCGGGACCGAATGGTCGACCCGGAACAGCGCGCTCGTCCCGTCGCGCCACACCGGAACCAGCCCCTGTTCCAGCCTTTTGTCGTAATTGGGCGGGCTGATCAGCCAGACATAGTCGAAGGCGTCACGAGGAAACCGGACCAGGCTGATCGAAACCGGACGCCACCATTCGGTCGGGCACTGCGTCGTGGTGACGATCTCCGACGGGTCATGGTTGAACGGCCGGCCGGCCTGATATTTGACCGTCAGCAGCTGCGCGCCGGGCATCGACCATTGGTCGTTGGTATAGGCCAGGCGACGCACCATCGCCATGCCGGGCAGATGCTGGAGGCGCGTCATCGTCCACTGGTTGTAGCAGGTCTCCCCGACGAAGCTGACCAGCCGCGCGCCCCGTGGCAGCTTCTCCAGCGCGGCGAGTTCGTGGTCGTAGCTCTTGTCGTACAGCCAGTAGCTGACCGTCGTCGCGGCCGTCCGCGCCAGGAAGAAGGCGAGGCCGAACAGGGCCAGCACGCTGACGCTCAGCTGCCGCGTATTCGATCGCGGCCGGACGGCGAGAAGCGCGATCCCGATCATGAACGGCGCCAGCCGCATGTCGGCATAGGCTGATCCGAAGACGATCCGCGGCAGCACGATGAAGACTGCCAGCAGGAACAGCGCCGACAGGGTCAGGTTGCGCGAATAAGTGATGGTCGGGTCGCGGATCGACTTCAACAGGATCAGCAGCAGAACCGCGACAGAAGCGATATCGAACGCCATCCACCGGTCGCGCAGCACCATCGTCAGCCAGTTGACCTTGGCACGCCAGTTGAACCAGTCGCCGGTCTGGCCGGTGACGTGCCCGCCGCTGCGCCACATCAGCATCAGCAACGCTGGCGGTGCGAGCGGCAGACAGTGGATGCCGGCCATGAACCACGGCCGCACCCAGCGATCGACGACACCGCGCCCGGTGCTGCGATCATGTTCGCGGATCAGCTCGGCCGAGAAGGCGAGCACGCCCAGCACGCCCCAGCCGAACGTGTGACAGACCCACAGGAGCAGTCCGATCGGCACGAACAGGATCGCACGCAGCCGGAAGCGGCCGAGGCGGGCGAGGCGGAGCCACAGTGCGAAGGCGTTGAGCGCCAGCGCCATCGACAGCGCGAAATTCACGAAGCCGAACTGGAACGGGTAGCTATAGGCGAGCGGCAGGGCGAACAGCGCGGTCACGGGAATGCGCCCGTGCACCTCGCGCGCGATCCACAGATAACCGACCGCGGTCAGCGGTGGGATGGTCAGCACGATCAGCTTGACCGCCAACTCCAGCCCCAGGATCGGTGCCAGCGGCTCGATCAGCAGGTCGACACCCAGATTGCCGATCAGCTGCCAGCGGAAATCATACCAGTCGTTGAGCCACGGCGCGCTGTCGTGCGCCAGCTGCACGCGGTAGCGCGCCATATGCCCCGGCAGGTCGACCAGCGGGGCGATGTCGGGGATGAGCAGCGGGATCGCGGTGACGATCGCGACGAAGACGACGAACGCGCGGGTCTGCCACCAACGGAGCTGCGTATCGGGCGGCGTCTGCATCGGATCGTCCATAACGGGCAGACGGCGGTTGCGGCAAGCCGGGTCAGCGCGTCTCACTGCGGACTTCGTACAGCGTCGATCGCGGGTTGCGGAATATCACGCGCAGATCGCTCGGCACCGGGCCGTGCAGCCCGATCAGCCAGACATGATCGAAATAACGCCGGTCGAACCCGGTCAGCGCACGGTCGCGATCGGTGGTGATATATTCGCAGTCGGCCGGATAGACGAGCTGCGAGGGGTCGGTGCGATAGACGGGGTCAGCGGGTGACCGAATACGCAGCGATTGCTGGCCGGCGATCGCCCAGGCCCCGTTCTGGAAGACGTCGCGTCGCGCGACAGCCAGGCCGCCAAGGTGCCCCAGCCGGTCCGAGCGCCAGTCGGACGAACAGGGCTCGGCGACCAGCACCAGCACGCGCGCGGCCCGCGGCATGGCGGCGATCGCCGCCTCGGTCTCAGTCCAGACGCCGGCCACGCTCAGGTAACTCACTGTCGTCGCGATCATGCGGATGGCGAGGAAGGCGGCCCCGGCGGTGGCGAGACGCTGCGCTGTGCGTCGCGGCCGAATCCACACCGCGCACAGCAGGAGCGCGCAGGCGGGGGCGAGCAGGCGCATGTCGATATAGGCGCCGCCGATTGCACCATGCGGCAGGAGGAGGAACGCCAGCAGTAACACCCCGCCGGGCGCGGCGACGACCGGATCGATCCGCCAGTCACGCCGACGCAGCGCCGTCCAGATCAGCATGACGATGACCGCGGCGCTGGCGACGTCGAACCACCTCCACCGGTCGCGCAGCAGCGACGCGACGGCGCTGGCCTTCGTCGGCCAAACCCAGAAGGCGTCCAGTGGCGGCCCGTCGACGCCGATCATCGTGACGACAGGCGTCGCCAGCGGCAGGCACGCAATCGTCGCGCTCAGCACGGCAGCGCGCCAGCCGGCGTCGCGCTCCCGTGCCAGCATGACTGCGCTGGCCCAGGCCATCAGCCCGAACATGCCCCAGCCCGAGCTGTGCGCGATCCAGAGCAGCCACGAAACGGGCAGGAAGATCGCGCCGCGGAGCAACGGGCGGCGATCGAGCGCGATCCAGCCCGCCAGCGCCAGAAAGGCGAGCGCCGTCGACAGTGCGAAGTTAACAAAGCCGAGCGTGAACGCGTGATTATACGCCAATGCGCAGGCGAACCCCACGAGCGGCGGCGTCGCCCGCCCGCGACTGCGCCCGATCGCCCACAGTCCGGCGACGAAGCCCGCCGGGATCAGCATCACGATCAGCTTCGCTGCATGCTCGACGCCCAGCAACGGCGCGAGCGCGATGACCGGCAGATCGACGCCCAGATTGCCGATTAGCGACCAGTGGTATTCCCAAGCACGCTCAAGATCGGGCGACCGCGCGATCGTCGCGGCGATGTGATAGCGGCCGATGTGCCCCGGCAGGTCGTTGAGCGGTGGGATCGCCGGCCAGAGCAGCGGGAGCGTCACCGCCGCCATCGCCGCCAACAGCCAGCCGAGATCGCGGCGCGTTGCGGTCAACCCTGTGGGACCTTGACCCGGAACAGCGTGCGCGACCGATCGAGCGGGTGGAGCCATGACGGCACCGCGCCCGCGCCGATCGAGCCGGCCGGCGGACGCATGCCGCCGAACATGCCGGGGCACAGCGCGACGTAGCGGACATTCCAGCGCCGCGCGATCCGCTCCGCTTCCGAAGGGGAGCCGAGGAAGAAGCGGTACATCGCCGCATTGCCGGCGTTGTTGCGATGATAGGGGGCCGCGATCACCGAATGGGCGGTGCCGGCCAGGATGTAGCTGCCCGCGTCGATCCCTGTCATCACACGTCCCGGCGGCAGGGCGGCGAGGCGGTCGATCATCCCGGCGTCGCTACAGTCGATCCCGGTGGCCGCCAACGCGACCTTGGGGGCGGCAAACCCGGCGGCGAGCGGATAGCCGATCCCCGCGCCGGCGATCCACAGTGAAAGGACGACGGCGGTCCGCCCATGTGCACGCGCCTCGGCGAGCCATGCGGCGATCGGCACCACCGCCAGCGCCGCACCAACATAGGCACCGCGCAACTGGAACAGCGTGATCGCGAATGCGGTCGCCTGATAGGCAAGCAGCAGCCACCAGCCACGGCCGCCCCGCCGGATATGAAGCAATGTCGCGATCAGACCCGCGATCATCAGCCCGGCATAGCCGATCGCGATCGCCGGAGATGCCGAGAGCAGCGGCTGCGCCTCCCCGACCCGCGCCAGCCACAGCCGCGCGACGAGCGGATCGACCGTGCCATAAGGGCCGGATAGGCATGCGGTCGCCACTGGCCACGCCAGGAGCACGAGCGCGCCGCCTGCGACCAGCAAAAGCGCCAGCCGATGGCGATCGATACGGGCGAGCGCCGCCAGCGCCAGTCCGCCGGCCGCGGCATAGGGCAGGAGCGGCTGAACCGTGTCGCAGACGCCGCCGGTTCCGGTCATCGGCAGCAGCACGACCAGCCCGCCGGCCAGCGCCAGCCCGAAGCCGGCCTGCCGCCTGCCGTCGCCCCGCAGGCGTTCGACGACGACGATCCCGCTCGTCACGATCGCGAAGGGCAGGGTTTCCAGTCCGATCGCGGCCCCCATCGCAACCGCGCCGCCGATCACCGCGCCGGATGCATAGCCCGGTGCCGCCAGCAGCGCGCGCAACTGGACCAGCACCAGCAGCAATTGCAGCGCATGGTGGTCGATCCGGCCGGGCAGGAACAGGCTGGACGCCGGATAGGCGAGCGCGATCAGAACCGCAGCGGTCATGCCGGCCGACGGGGCCAATCGTTGGGTGAGGTCGCGTATGAGTACCAGCAGGGCGGCGAACTGGACGAGCGGCCAGAGGACGACTGCGGCGATCTCCGCCGCGGTAGTGCCGGTGAACGGCCGCACCAGCAGGATAACGGCGGCGGGAACGACATCGCCGATCCGCGACCAATGCATCGCGAGGCCACCGGCCAGCCGATGCTGCGACACGTCGGCGAAGCCCTGGCCGGCGATCCAGTCGCGAATCTGCTGCAACCGCATCGCGTCGTCGGTGTCGGGCAGCATCACCCGGGACAGCCGTTGCCAGTCCGCCAGCGTCCAGGCGATGCCGAGCAGCATCGTCACCGCGATCAGCGGCAGAAGGGGGCGCAGGCGGGCAACCATCGCGCCCGTGCTAGGGCGCGATGGTTAATACCCTCTCAATTCGCGACGATCAGCGGTCCCGCCGCCCCAGCAGGCGCAGGCGCAGCGCGTTGAGCTTGATGAAGCCCGCCGCATCGCGCTGGTCATAGGCGCCCTGGTCATCCTCGAACGTCACGACCTTCTCGCTGTAGAGCGAATGCGGCGACTTGCGGCCGGTGATGATGACGTTGCCCTTGTAGAGCTTCAGGCGGACGGTGCCGGCGACCTTTTCCTGGCTATAGTCGACCGCGGCCTGCAGCATCTCGCGCTCCGGCGAGAACCAGAAGCCGTTGTAGACCAGCTCGGCATAGCGCGGCGCCAGTTCGTCCTTCAGGTGCGCGGCGCCGCGGTCGAGCGTGATCTGTTCGATGCCGCGGTGGGCGAGGTGATAGATGGTGCCGCCCGGCGTCTCGTACATGCCGCGGCTCTTCATACCGACGAAGCGGTTCTCGACCAGGTCGAGGCGACCGATGCCGTGCTTGCGGCCGAGCTCGTTCAGCGCCGCCAGCAGCGTCGCCGGGCTCATCGCCTGGCCGTTCAGCGCGACGCCGTCGCCGCGTTCGAAATCGATCGTGATCGTCTCCGGCTGATCGGGCGCGTCCTCCGGGTTGACGGTGCGCGAGTAGACATAGTCGGGAACCTCGTCCCACGGATCCTCTAGCACCTTGCCCTCGGACGAGGTGTGCAGCAGGTTTGCGTCGGTCGAGAAGGGGGCTTCGCCGCGCTTGTCCTTGCTGACCGGAATCTGGTGCGCCTCGGCGAATTCGATCAGCTTGGTGCGGCTGGTCAGGTCCCATTCGCGCCACGGCGCGATGACCTTGATGTCGGGCGCCAGCGCGTAATAGCCGAGTTCGAAGCGGACCTGGTCGTTGCCCTTGCCGGTCGCGCCATGGCTGACGGCGTCGGCATTGACGAGTTTTGCGATCTCGATCTGGCGCTTCGCGATCAGCGGCCGGGCGATCGAGGTGCCGAGCAGGTAGAGCCCCTCGTACAGCGCATTGGCGCGCATCATCGGGAAGACGTAATCCTTCACGAATTCCTCGCGCAGGTCGTCGATGAAGATGTGCTCCGGCTTCACGCCCGCCATCTCCGCCTTGCGCCGCGCAGGCTCCAGCTCTTCACCCTGGCCGAGGTCGGCGGTGAAGGTCACGACCTCGCAATTATACTCGGTCTGGAGCCACTTGAGGATGACGGAGGTGTCGAGGCCGCCCGAATAGGCCAGCACGACACGCTTGATGGAGGAGTCGGTCATGGCCGGCCCTTTAGGACCCTAGGCGAGGCGTCGCAACAGCCGCGGTACGTAAGCCCCGAGCGCGCCGGCGCGATAGACGTAGCTGAGCGTCAGCGCGATCCAGACGCCGGTGTCGCCGTGCCCGCGCAAGGCCAGGTCGGTCGCGATGTAGAGTGCGGTCGCCAAGATGGCGGCGTTGCGCAAGCTCCGTCCTTCGGTCGCGCCGATGAAGATGCCGTCGAGCAGCCACGCCGGCATGCCGATGACCGGCAGGACGATGACGAAGGGCAGCAGCGCGAGCGCCTGCGCCTGGACGGCCGGATTGGTCGTCATGACCGGGATCGCCGTGGCCCCGCCGAACGCGATAAGTACCGCGAACAGGATCGCGGCGCCAAGCGAGAACTCGCCCGTCAGCCGGATCGCACGCAGCATCTGTGCGCGCGATTCGGCGCCGATCGCATGGCCGACCCGCGCCTCTGCTGTGAAGGCGAAGCCGTCGAGCACGAAGGCAACGAGCGCGACCGCCTGCATCAGGATCTGGTTGGCGGCCAGCGTCTCGGCGCCCAGCCGTGCGCCTGCATTGGCGAACCAGGCGAGCAGGGTTAGCAGCGCAACGGTGCGGATCATGATGTCGGCGTTGACCGCGAACAGCCGGGCCAGCGCGGCGCGATCGGCCACGCGCGCCCAGCCGATCCCGCGTAGTTGCGGCGCGACGATCGCCAATCCGACGAGCAAGGCGCTCCATTCGGCGATCGCGGTGCCCAGCCCGACGCCGCGCGCGCCGAGCCCCAGATGCCAGACCAGAAGGGCGCAAGCGGCGATGTTGACGAGGTTCATCCAGACCTGCAGCGCCAGCGCCGCCCGCGTCCGCCCCAAACCCAGCAGCCAACCGTTGATCGCAAACACCGCCAGCGCCGCGGGGGCGCCAAAGAAGCGGGCGGAAACATAGGCGCGGGCCGCCGTGTCGATCGCGGGACCGCCTGCGAAGATCGCGAAGGCGGCGGGGATCAGCGCCACCTGAAGTAGCGTAAGCGCCGCGCCCATGCCCGCCCCGATCGCCAGCCCGCGCGCCAGCAGCGCCGATACCTCGTCCGTATCGCCTCGGCCGCTCGCCTGCGCGGTCAGGCCGGTCATGCCCATGCGCAGGAAGCCGAAGCTCCAGAATAGGAAGCTGACGATCGTCCCGCCCAGCGCGACGCCGGCCAGCGCCGCGGCGTCGCCGGTTCGTCCGATGACGGCGGTGTCGACGATGCCGACCAGCGGCACCGTCGCCTGACCGAGCATGATCGGCCAGGCCTGGGCGAAGATCGCGCGGCGGGTGAGGGGCGGGGTAGGCGACATCGGCAGTAGGAACAGAGCGCTACCGAAGCGCCGCCTCCGCCTCGCCGATATAATCTCGCGTGAGCGGCAGGGCGTGGCGATCGCGGGCGAACTGGAATTGATAGTTGACCAGTCCGCCATAGCGGAAGCTGACCATCGATCCGGCGAGATAATAGGTCCACATCCGGTAGAAGCGTTCGTCGTACAGCGCGACGATCGCGTCCTTCGCCGCAACGGTACGGTCGTACCAAGCGTCGAGCGTCAGGGCATAGTGGAGCCGCAGCACTTCCACGTCGGTGCAGAACAGGCGCAGGCCCTCATAGCCCTGTGCGATCTCACTCAGCGCCGGGATATAGCCGCCGGGGAAGATATATTTCGACGTGAAGGTGTCGGTGACACCGGGGCCGCCGGCGCGGCCGATGGTGTGCATCAGCATCACGCCGTCGTCGGTCAGCAACTCGCGACATTTGGCGAAGAAGCTGCGATAATGCTTTGTCCCGACATGCTCGAACATGCCGACCGACACGATCCGGTCGAACCGGCCGGACATGTTGCGATAGTCGATCAGCTCGAAGCGGACATGGTCGGCGACCCCGGCCTCTTCGGCGCGGCGGCGGGCGACCTTCAGCTGTTCCTCGCTCAGTGTGATGCCGGTGACGTCGGCGCCGGTCTTGGCGTGGATATAGAGCGCCATGCCGCCCCAGCCGCAGCCGATGTCGAGCACGCGCATACCGGGCCGGATCGCGAGCTTGGCGACGATATGCGCCTTCTTGTCGGCCTGCGCCTGTTCGAGGCTGTTGGCGGGATCGGTGAAATAGGCGCAGGAATATTGGCGGTCGGCGTCGAGGAACAGGTCGTACAACCGGTCGGACAGATCATAGTGATGCGCGACGTTGCGCTTCGCCCGCCGCGCCATGTTGGCGCGGGCCAGACGGAAGCGCAGGCTCGCCAGCCCGCGGCCGAGCGCGGTGCCCGCCAGCGCCGGGCTGCCGCGCTCCCAAAGATTGCTGGCCGTCGCCATCGCCAGCAGGCCGCGAATGTCGCCCTGCTCGATGCTCAGGCCACCGTCCATGAACGCCTCCGCCGCGCCGGTCGCGGGATCGCGCAGGATCTGGAGCGCCACGCCCTTCGCCAGACGGATGGTGACGGGCGGGAAATCGGGATCGGGCGTCCCGAAGGTTCGGGTGCTGCCGTCGGGGTGAATGACGGTCAGTTCACCGCGTTTGAAGGCGCGGGCGAAGAATGCGTCGATGAGGGCCATGGTTGGTGCGCTATCGTATCGATCCGCGCCAGGAAACCCCGTTTACGAGGCGCGAGCGAGCAGGGCGTGCGCCTGTCGCAGGTGCGGCGCGTCGACCATGCGGCCGTCGACGCTGAGCGCGCCGGCGCCCGGATGGGCGGCGAAGGCGTCGACGATCGCCTGTGCCTTCGCGATCGCTTCCGCTGTCGGTGTGAAGGCGGCGTTGATGATCGGAACCTGCGCTGGGTGGATCGCCATCATGCCCGTGAAACCGTCGCGCGCGCCGCGGCGGGCATAGGCCTCCAGCCCGGCAGTGTCGCGGAAGGCGGGATAGACGGTTTCGATCGGAGCGACGCCGGCCGCGGCGGCGCCGAACAGAGTGAGCGCGCGGGCCATGTGATAGGGCGCGGTATAGCTGCCATCGTCCTCGCGGCTGCTCTCGGCACCGATCGCCGCGGGCAGGTCCTCCGCGCCCCAGGTCAGGCCGGCGAGACGCGCCGGGGCGTCGGCATAGGTGCCGAGGTGGAAGATCGCGCGCGGGGTCTCGGTGGCGATGGGGAGGATCGGTGCGGTGCGGTCGCCGCGGTCCGCGAGACGGGCGTCGAGGTCTAGCACCGATGCGCTCCCCTCCGCCTTGGGCAGCACCCAGCCGTCGGGACGGGCGGGGGCGACGGCGTCGAGGTCCATGTCCGCTAGGCCGCTGTCGAGCGGATTGATGCGGACGAACAGCGCAACCGCGCGGTCGGTCTGGCTGAGAAAGTCGGCGACGGCGCGGCGGGCGGTGTCCTTGGCAGTCGGGGCGACCGCGTCCTCCAGGTCGAGGATCAGCGCGTCGGCGCCGCTTGCCAGAGCCTTTTCCATCCGGTCGGGCCGGTCGCCGGGGACGAAGAGGAGCGAGCGGAGGCGCATTGGGTCGATTTTCCTACGTCGTCTTCCCCGCGAAGGCGGGGATCAATAGTCGCTTAGGGCGGTGAGTCTCACAATGTTCAGCCAGAATTTATTCCCGCCTTCGCGGGAACGACCGAATGCGCGCTAAATCCCCGCATACCATTCGTACCCCGCGACGTCCTCCCAATAGCCGCCCTTGCCGCCGAACACCCCGTCGAGCGACGCCACCGCTTCGATGCGCTGAACATATTTCGCATGTTTGTAGCCCAACTGCCGCTCGACGCGCAGGCGGACGGGGGCGCCGTTGGGCACGCCGAGCAGGCGGTCGTTGAGCATCCACGCCAGGATCGTCTGCGGATGGAAGGCGTCGATCAGGTCGATCGATTCATAATAGGGCCGCCCGCCCAGCACATCGGCGCAGTGGAAGACGAGGTAGCGGGCATCATCGCGCAGGCCGGCGAATTCCAGGATGGGCTTGAGCCGCGGACCGGTCCATTTGCCGATCGCGCTCCAGCCCTCGACACAATCGTGGCGGGTGATCTGGGTCCGCGCCGGCATCGCCCGCAGGTCGGCGAGCGACAGGTCGAGCGGGCGCCGGACCAGCCCGTCGATCCGCACTCGCCAGTCGGCGAAGCGGTTGGCGGCGGATGCGTTGTAATCGGGCGTGTTCGGATTGCGCGTGCCGTTGGGACGGAAGAAGGGCGACCGCTGGTCGGCGCGGAATTCGGGTGCCAGCGCGGTACGGTCGGTCAGCCCACGCTGGAGGATGCGATGGCCGTCCTCCGCCGAGGACAGCACGCGCTGGCCGATATCGCTCGACGCCACGCGGTCGCAGCCGGCGAGCAGCCCGCCCGCGGCGGTGACCAGCGCCTGTCTGCGGGTCAGGATCATTCCGGCACCCGCCAGTTGCCGGTGATCATCGACCGCACCTCGTTCCACACACCCGCCAGGATGACGAGGGCGAGGTGGACGATGACGAACAGGCCGATCGCGGTCGCGAACAGGAAATGGATCGACCGCGCCGACTGGCGGCCGCCGAAGATATCGAGCAGCCACGGCCACGCCGCGTCCATCCCCGGCGACATGGCGAGCCCGGTCAGGATCAGCCCCGGCAGGGCGACGAAGATGACGAACACATAGCTCAGCTTCTGGAAGATATTGTAGGCGCGCGGGTCGGCGGGATCGTGGAAGCGCAGTGCCACATGCTCGCGCACGTCATGCGCCAGCACCCGCGGCGACAGCTCCTTTGCCCGAACCCGCAGGTCGCGCTGGATGTGACGGTTCAACAGGCTGACGATCATGAACGCCAGCAGCGCGAAGGCGAGGACGAGCGCGAAGAAGAGATGCCATCGTCGGGCAAGCGCGAGGTTGTAGCTTTCCGGGATCGTCAGCCAGCCGGGCACCCGCCCGCCGTCGAATATCCAGGCGACATGGAACCAGGCCGGATCGAAGTTGGCGCCATAACGGCCCCAATAGAGGTGCGGATGCGCGTTGAGGATCATCAGTCCGCTGCCGAGCAGGATGATGACGCTGATAGCCGTCACCCAATGCCATATGCGCGTCGACAGGGCGTGGCGGCGGATGACCGGTCCGGTTGCGGGAGCGTGAATGTCGGACGCGCTGGTCATCGGTTCCGAAACGTCCCGTCCCCCCAAGCGCTCCGCCAAAAGTTGCGATAACGCGGTCTATTCGTCAGCCTTCGTCACCTTTGTCACTTTTGGTGGCGGCGGCCCTCACGCCCGGTGAAGCAGATCGAAGCGATGTAGGAAAATGGTTTTTCTCTGAAATCCTCCCCTGCAAGGGGAGGTGGCTGGCCGCAGGCCAGACGGAGGGGTGTCACCCTATCCGGATAACGGGACACCCCTCCGTCGCGCTGACGCGCGCCACCTCCCCTTCCAGGGGAGGACTTTTTTGATCACCCATAGGCGCGCCAGAAGAACACCGCCGTCGTCGCGCCCGTCACCGTCAGCGTCCAGATGCGGACGGCGCGGGGCGAAAGCCTCTTGCCGATCGCCGCGCCCAGCCAGCCGCCTAGGATGCCGCCGACGAGCATCGGCAACGCCGCGGTCCAGCGGACCATGCCGAACCAGACGAACACGAATGCCGCGGCGAAATTGGCCACCGCCAGCATCAGCGTGCGCGGTGCGAACATCGCACGCGGGGTGATGTTGGCGAGCAGGCCATAGACCGCCGTCGTGATGAGGCCGACGCCCCCGCCGAAATAGCCGCCATAGACCCCGAGGAACGTCTGGGCGACGACCAACGTCCGCGGACCGATCGTCACCCGCGCGTGCAGCCATCCCGCCGCCGCCTTGCCGAACAGCATTACCAGAAAGGCGAACAGCAGCAGCCACGGGATGATCAGGTCGAAGGCGCGGCTGGGCGTGATCACCAGCAAAGCACTGCCGGCGAGGCCGCCCATGAAGGTAATGAGCGCCAGCGTCCGCCAACCGACCCCGCCGAGCGGCCCCAGTTCCGTGCGATAAGCGAAAGCACTGGCACCCGCCCCGGGCAGCAGCGCGACGTTCGAGGTCGCATTGGCGATGTTCGCCGGCAAACCCAGCGCGATGAGCGACGGCAGTGTCGCGAACGTCCCCCCGCCCGCCAGCGCGTTCATCGCCCCGCCCACGCAGCCGGCGGCGAAGGGAAGGAGGTAAGGGGCAATCGTCGACATGCGCTGTCCCTAACCGTGTCCGCGCGGGTGTCGAGGTTTGCGGCGGATTTTGGTGGGAAGCTGACATTGTGCGTGGGCGTGGTATAGTCGCGGCATGGCAAGCCACGAACGGTATGGAAGCTACCAAATAAGCTGGCGAGAAAACGGCGAGCAGTTTGTTGCCCTTTTGCGTTCGACGGCAGAGGAAGACCCGCCGGCAATCATCACAACCACGGTCAGTGAAGGCATGGCAGCGCTCAAGTCCCGCACATTTGCAGTTATCGACGCGGGAGTGGCGGAAGCATATCGTCCCAACTTGCTAGCACCGAACGGAGCATCGCCAGTTGAAGCATTTGACGCATTTTTAAGCGTTAAAGAACTGGAGGTCGGCGAGCCACTATCCGCCTTGCCTGCGGAACCTAGCCGCCTCAGCGCTGGATGGGCTTTCTTCTACCAGTCTCGTGCCTACGTGGAGACCGGAGCTTTCGAGAAAATGCTTGTCGGACATGGGCCCGTGGTTATCACGGATGATGGGCGCATCATTGAGGGTGGTTCATTGGATGGCGACCCCGAGGAAATGCTCCGTCGTTAATACACGGAACGACCGCTAGTTGGTGAAACCAGTCCAACGTTCACCCCAGCGCGGCCTGCTTTTCCTCTGCCAGCCGGTCGAGTTCCGCACGGCTCTTGCGCTCGGCACTGGTCTTCAACTGTCCACAAGCCGCATCGATGTCGCGACCGCGGGGCGTGCGGACGGGGGCCGAGATGCCGCCTTCGAACACGATGTTTGAAAAGGACCGCACCCGCTCCGGCGTCGAGGTTTCATAATCCGAGCCGGGCCACGGGTTGAACGGGATCAGATTGACCTTCGCCGGCAGCTTGTACTGCTTCAACAGGCGCACGAGTTCATGCGCCTCTTCGTCGCTGTCGTTCTTGTCCTTGATCATCACATATTCGAACGTGATGCGGCGCGCGTTGTTGGCGCCCGGATAATCGGCGCAGGCCTGTAGCAGCTGCTCGATGCCGTATTTCTTGTTGAGCGGCACGAGTTCGTCGCGGACGTCCTTCGTCACCGCATGCAGCGAGACGGCGAGGTTGACGCCGATCTCGTCGCCCGCCCGCGCCATCAGCGGCACGACGCCGCTGGTCGACAGGGTGATGCGGCGCTTGCTGAGCGCCAGGCCGTCGCCGTCCATCACCAGCTTCAGCGCATCGCGGACGTTGTCGAAATTATACAGCGGCTCGCCCATGCCCATCATCACGATGTTGGTGAGCATGCGGCCTTCGGGCTGGCTCGGCCATTCGCCCAGCGCATCGCGGGCGAGCATCACCTGACCGACGATCTCCGCCGGGGTCAGGTTGCGGACCAGTCGCATCGTGCCGGTGTGGCAGAAACGGCAATTGAGCGTGCAGCCGACCTGGCTCGATACGCAGAGCGTCCCGCGGTCGGCGTCGGGGATGAACACCGCCTCGTAATCCTGCCCGTCGTCGGAGCGGAGCAGCCACTTGCGCGTGCCGTCACTGCTGACCTGGGCGGTGACGACTTCGGGCCGCGAGATGACGAAGCGCTGTGCCAGCCACGGGCGCAGCTGCTTCGAGATGTCGGTCATCAGCTCGAAATCGGTGACGCCGCGGTTGTACATCCAGTGCCACAGCTGCTTGGCACGCAGCTTGGCTTGTTTCGGCTCCAATTGCGCCGTTTCCAGCGCCATGCGCAGGTCGTCGCGCGACAGGCCGAGCAGGTCGATCCGCCCATCGCTGCGCATCGGAAGCGGGCGAGGGACGGGCACGGGGTCGATATGCCCGGGAATGGACATGGGGGCGGCCGAGGCTGAATGCATCCGCGCCATATAGCCGATCGGGCGGGGTTTTTCTACCTCGCGCGGAGGATGGTGTTCCGACTGACCTTCAACCGTTCGCTCTGAGCTTGTCGACGGGCTGTCCTTCTTCGTGCCGCGAGCTTGTCGGCACGAAGAGAAGGGCAGTGCTTCGACAAGCTCAGCACGAACGGTGGAAGTTTAGCGACGCGCACATCCCACCGCCGCCGCGTCGATCGCGGTCGCGGCGCCTTGCAGGGCATAGACGTCGACGATCGGCCGGCGATTGCGGCCACGGGTTTCGACGCTCATGCTGCGCCCGCCGCGCATCGCGGCGACGATGGCGGTGTCGGTCGCGGCGTCGGGGGACCAGGCGTCAGTCGGGCCGGCGAGCAGGTCGAAGCGGCGCTGGCCGATCGACAGCGTCACCTTGGCCCCGTCGGCGCGGGGGCGGCTGAGGTGGACGTGAAGCTGATGGCGCAGGCCCGCACCGGGCCAGGTCGCGATGCTGGCGAAGGGGCGGGTCGGGCGGGGCCGGCCGAGCGGTTCGGCGATGGCGAAGCAGCGCGCGGGCGCGGCGTCGCGGAAAGCGCCCCAGCCGGCGTAGATGCCGATCTCCTGCCGCCCCGGCAGCGCCGCCTGCGCGAGAAGTGCGAAGAATAGGCTCATGTCGGCGTCTCGTGCGCGCCGGTGCCGCGGTGGACGACGGTTTCCCGTCCACCCTCGATCAGCGCGATCGAGCCCTGCGGCAGGGCGGGAGCGATGGGGGCGTCGAAGCCGGGGAGGACGTCCTGCCCCGTCATCACGCCGCGCAGCACGCGGCTCGACATGCCGTGCATGATGACGAGGCGGTCGCTCGGGTCGTCGTCGGTGTCGTCGAGCCACCCCGATACGCGCATCGCGATCGCATCATACCATTCGCCACCCTCCGGCGGGCGGGTGTAGAGGCCCTGGTCGCGGTCGACGAAGTCGCCGACCTGCGGGATGAGGTCGCGGTAGTAGCGACCGCTCCACGACCCCATGCCGATCTCGACCAGCCGGGGGTCGGTGCGCGTCTCGTGCCAGTCGAGTTCCAGATGCTCGGCGATCACCGCCAGCGTCTGGAGCGCGCGGCCGGCCGGAGAGCACCACAGGGTCAACTTCGGTGAAGGGCCGAGCAGGTCGCGCAGCGCTGCGCCCATCGCGTCCGCCTGGGCGAATCCGGCGCGGGTCAGCGGCGTGTGCGGGTGATCGCCCTGCATCCGGCCGGCGTGATTGTAGACCGTCTCGCCATGCCGCGCCACGAAATCGCGGCCGGCGCGGGTGCGTCGTGGAGTCATGGGCGGAACGATTGACGGCCTGCGCGCGACTTGTCCACAGGTCTTAGACGCGGGTTTACCATCCGGTAATCCCCTCTGTCCGAGAGGGAACGGGCGCTTGCTCCCGACTGGTTTCGGGGTAGAAAGCATAACGGCAGATTTGCCACCGGCGGCCGCGCGCGAGTCGTTACGGGGGGCGTTCCGGGGGTTTTGAAGGCATGAAGGCGACGATCGAACGCGCGACCCTGTTGAAGGGCCTCAGCCACGTCCAGTCGGTGGTCGAGCGGCGCAACACCATTCCCATCCTGTCGAACGTGCTGATCGATGCGACCGGCGAGGGCGCGATCCGGCTGATGGCGACCGACCTCGACCTTCAGGTCGACGAGACGGTGCCGGCCGCGGTCGACCAGCCCGGCACGACGACGGTCAGCGCGCACACGCTGTTCGACATCGCCCGCAAGCTGCCCGAAGGCTCGCAGGTCGAGCTGTCCGCTGCCGAGGGGCGCCTGCAAATCCGCGCCGGCCGCTATAATTCGTCGCTGCCGACGCTGCCGCGCGACGATTTCCCGGTGATTGCCGAAGGGGAGCTGCCGACGACGTTCGAACTGCCGGCGGAAACGCTCAAGCAGATCATCGACAAGACGCGCTTCGCGATCTCGACCGAAGAGACGCGCTATTATCTGAACGGCATCTTCCTGCACGTCGCCGACGATAACGGCCAGCCGGTGCTGAAGGCGGCGGCGACCGATGGCCACCGTCTGGCACGCGTGACCGTCGCCCGTCCCGAGGGGGCGGAGGCGATGCCGGACGTGATCGTGCCGCGCAAATGCGTCGCCGAACTGCGCAAGCTGCTCGATGAGGTCGACGGATCGGTCGGCGTGTCGCTGTCGGGCAGCAAGATCCGCTTCGATCTCGGCCAGGCGATCCTGACCAGCAAGCTGATCGACGGCACCTTCCCCGATTATTCGCGCGTCATCCCGACCGCGAACGACAAGCTGCTGAAGCTCGACCCGCGCAGCTTCGAAGAGGGCGTCGACCGCGTCTCGACCATCGCCAGCGAAAAGACCCGTGCGGTCAAGATGGCGCTCGACCGCGACAAGATCACGCTGTCGGTCACGAGCCCGGAAAACGGCGCGGCGATCGAGGAAGTGCCCGGCGACTATGCGTCGATGCCGTTCGAGATCGGCTTCAACAGCCGCTATCTGCTGGATATCCTGAACCAGATCCAGGGCGATACGGTGGAGGTCCACCTGAATGACGCAGCGGCGCCGACGCTGATCCGTGAGAACGACAAGTCGCCGGCGCTGTACGTGCTGATGCCGATGCGGGTCTGAGGGGGGGGGGGCGAGCCAGGCCGAAAAGCAAAGCCTATCGGCCGGCGCCGCTTGAGCAGCGACCGACCCCGGCCTTAGCAAGGGTAGGCTCACGAGATTTATTCTCGCGATGGTTCCTGACCTTGCGACCGTCACTCCCGCAAAAGCGAATCGCTGCGAAAGCCCCGTCGTTGCTCCCGCGCAGGCGGGAGCCCAGGGCTACGGGCGACTCAAGCCGTCGTATTACTTGACCCTGGGTTCCCGCCTGCGCGGGAACACCGACGGGTTGGCCCTAACGCGGATGCTTTTTGCAGACATCCCGGGATGTGAGAGTCCTGAGTCGCTGCAAGGACTGAGCCCCATGTCGTTCAGCGGAATTGATCCCCGTCTTCGCGGGGACGACGGTGGGGCCGCTCTTACCTCGCTCCAACTTACGCGAGAGCCCAAAGGGGTAGGCGGCGGCCTCACCCCTCCGCTGCGCCCGGTTGGCGCGATTCTTCCGGCTGCCCGGCCACCAATGTCGGCGCCGGTCCGGTCGCCGGACGCAGCCCTTCGCGTTCGCTGTCGGGTACCGGTGCGGTCGGATCGGGGCGGAAGGCGTCCGGTGCGCGGTCGGTGGGGCCGGGATGGGGTTTGTCGAGCGCCAGATCGGGGGCGGGATGCTCGGCGTTTCCGGCGAATGCCTGTTTGGCCGCACCGCTCTTCATCATCCGCCGGGCCAGATAGGCGCCGCCGCCCGCCAGTGCCGCGCCGAGCGTCAGCAGTCCGAACGTGTGCGCGCTGGGGATCGGCGATGTCGGGCGGGGATCGGCAACCATCGGGAATAACTCCTTGTCATGCTTTCCCCGTTAACGGCGTAGCGCGACGCTGCGTTCCCGCACCGACAGCCATCTTGATTCGCCGCAATATATCCCCCATACTGACATTGTTGTAAGTAAGGATGCGTCATGGCTTCCAAAGCGATCGAATATCCCGGACAGGCCCGCACATCGGCGAACGTGGCGCCCTATAATCCCGGCAAGCCGCTGAAGCGCGACTGGCGCTCGGCGTGGCGTGCGCTGCGTAAGCTGATGGCGAACGGCGACGACACGGTGCAGGTGTTCCGCATCATGCGCGCGCTGAACGCGGATGCCAGCCAGAAGGGCTATCGCAAGCTGATCGGTACGCGCGACGGGGGCCGGATCGCCTATGAGCGCGTCGAGCTGGCCGAGAAGTTCAGCGACCGTGCCTGGCTCGATTCGCTCCCCGACGGCACGGTCGGCGCGGCCTATCGCGCGTTCCTCGATCGCACCGGCTTCTCGGCCGCCGGCCTCGCCGATATCAGCGTGACCGATTACGATCCGGACGCGGTGGTGGTCGAACACCCCTATACCTGGTTCGGCCGGCGCGAGCGCGACATGCACGACATCTGGCACACGCTGACCGGCTATACCGCGGAGGAGCATCTGGGCGAGCTGTGCCTGGTCGCCTTTTCCTATGCGCAGACGGGCGGGCTCGGCTGGGCCGCGATCGCCGGGATGGGGGCACTGAAAAGCCTGTCGACGACGAAGTCCACCGCCGTCCTGCGCGCGGTTCTGGAAGGTTATCGGCACGGCAAGCGCGCGAAGTGGCTGTCGGGCGAGGATTATGTGACACTGCTCGCCGAACCGCTGGAGGCGGCGCGGCGGCGGCTGGGGATCGCGGAGCCGGTGCGGTACCACAAGGCGCAGGCGATGCTGGCGGCGAAGGGCGTGCAGGCGATTTGAGGACGTCGCGCGATTAGTCGGGCTCACCCTCCGTTCGTGCTGAGCTTGTCGAAGCACCGTTCTTCGATACGCCCGCTTATCGCTCGCGGCTCAAAGAACGGTGCTTCGACAAGCTCAGCACGAACGGGGGGGGCTGCGGATGTCCAATCCTCCCTTGTAAGGGGAGGTGGCGCGCGTCAGCGCGGCGGAGGGGTGTCCAGCTTTCCGGATAGGGTGATACCCCTCCGTCAGCGCTACGCGCCGCCACCTCCCCTTGCAGGGGAGGATAATTGGTCGGGCTACGCCGCCAGCGCCCATCCCGGTTCGTCGTCGTTGGCGGGTTTGCGCATCGCCTGAGCCGTCCGCTGTCGCCGCGGTGCCCGCGTCCGCGCGCGGCCGGGGAGGGGCAGGGTGCGCAGCCATGCCTTGATGCCGGCGACCCGCGTTACCGATACGGCCGTGATGACCGCGACCGCGGCGTCGAGATAGGCGGTCACCTCGAACATCGTCACCCATCCGGCGAACTCCGGCAGGCCCATCGCCAGGACGCGCGCGGCTTCGTGGCCGAGCACAGCCACGAGCAGACCGGTCCCGCCGAACATCAGCACCGCGAGCGTCACATGACCGCGCGTAATTCGCGACAGACGCGCCGCCGGGCGGTCCACCAGCAGCCCGCGCATCAGCCGCCCCGCCGGCGTCTCGCCGGCCAGCGCCAACGCTGCCCATGTCAGCAGCATCGCGACGATAATATCGAGCATGTCTGTCCTCAGTCGTTCCTCAGACGTAACAGATGGGAAGATGCTGTCCGTGGTTCCAGAGTGAGCCGGCGCTCGATTCTTTCGATAGGACACGGTGCCGGGTTCCGGCGAGGACCGGAGCGTTGGCGGGCGTGGGGACTTAGATTGCCGGCGCCGGAGCACATTGGGATACCGGTCCGACCGATCCTTCCCTAAGGATGGACGGTCCATGCTCTCCCGCCTCGTCCTCACCGACTATCGCAACCATGCCGCGACGACCCTGCCTGTGTCGCCGGGCTTCGTCGTGCTGGCCGGCGACAATGGCGCGGGGAAGACCAACGTGCTGGAGGCGGTGTCACTGCTCGCGCCCGGCCGGGGTCTGCGGCGTGCGGCGCTGTCGGCGATCGCGCGGGTCGATGGCGGGGGCGGCTTCGGGGTCGCGGCGACGTTGGTCGACGGGGACGAGATCGCGACGGGGACGCTGGCGTCGGCGCCCGAGCGACGGATCGTGCGCATCAACGGCGCGACCGCGACTGCGAACGCGCTGGCGGAGCGGATCAGCATCCTGTGGCTGACCCCGGCGATGGATCGGCTGTTCGTCGAGCCCGCGTCGGAACGGCGACGCTTCCTCGACCGGCTGGTGCTGGCGCTGGCACCGGCGCACGCGCATCACTCCGCCCGCTATGAGGCGGCGATGCGCCAGCGCAACCGCCTGCTGGCCGACGAGGCACCGGCCGACCCGAACTGGCTGACCGCGCTGGAGGCGGCGATGGTCGAGCATGGCGCCGCGATCGCGACGGCGCGCCGGATGACCGTGGACGCGCTGAACGAGCGGCTGGCCGAGGCGCCGGGCGGCTTTGCGCGCGCCGGCCTGTCGATCGACGGCGGGGAGGAGGACGGGCTGTCCCGTCTCCTGGCGGAGGGCCGCCGCCGCGATGCCGCTGCGGCCCGTACGCTGGTCGGCCCGCATCGCAGCGACCTGATCGTCACCCACCGCGACAAGGGGCAGCCGGCTGCGATCAGCTCGACCGGCGAGCAGAAGGCGTTGCTGTTTGGCATCGTGCTGGCCCATGCCGCGCTGGTCGCCGAGCGGACCGGGCGACCGCCGGTGCTGCTGCTCGACGAGGTTGCCGCGCACCTCGATCCGCAGCGCCGCGCCGCCCTGTTCGATGCGCTGTCGGGGGTGGGGCAGGTGTGGATGACGGGGACCGAGTCGGCGTTGTTCGCAGCACTGCCGGGGGATGCGGTGCGACTGCATGTCGATGGTGGCCAAATAACCGGCGTTTAACCTTCGCACGGTAACGATGTCGGCGAACACCCGGGCCTTCAGCGCCCGTGATGGAGACCGACGTGACCGAAACGATCCCGCAGTCCGGCAGCCTCGCCGCCAGCATCGATCTCGACCAGCGCCTGCGCGTGTTCGGGTTCGATACGGCGATGGCGGAGGCCAGCCGCGCCGTCTGGACGATCATCGAGCCCGAGGTCGATACCGTGGCCGAGGCCTATTGGCGCCAGTGGCTGACACATTTCGGCGACCAGCGCGACTGGGCGCCGCATGAAACGCGCAAGATGATCGACCTGGGGTCGGCGTTCCTGCGCGAACGCTTCCTGCACACTTCCAGCCGCGGCTGGATCGAATCGATCGAGCGATCGGTGTCGGCGGCCTATGCCGCGGGCGTCCATCCGACCGCGCTGCGATCGATGATCTGCGCCAGCGACCGCGTCGCGCTGGAGATCGTGTTGCGCAAGGCGGAGCCGGGCGACCCTGCGCTGACGGGCATGATCGACGCGCTGATGCGCCTGACCAGCCTGGAGGGCGATATTACCGGCTCCATCTATCGCATGTTGCAGGTGAACGAGGAGCGGTCGGTGCGCGATCGCCTGGCGACCGATTTCCGCGAGAAGATCGCCGCGACCGTCGAACAGGTGTCGCAGACCGGCGGCTCGCTGCGCGACCAGGCGGGGTCGACCTCGCTCGCGGCGCGCGGGATGCTGGGCAAGACCAGCGAAGTCGCAGCGGCGGCCGAGCAGTCGGCAGTCGCGATGCGCGAAGCGGCACAGACTGCCGCCGGCCTGATCCGTGCGATCGAGGATGCCCGGCTGGAGGTCGAGACCGCGGCCGAAGTCGCCACCCGCGCCAGCGGCCAGGCGAGCGAGGCGGTGGGCATGAGCGAGGCGCTCAGCGATCACGCCAAGTCGATCGAATCGATCCTGGGCCTGATCCGCGACATCGCCGGACAGACCAACCTGCTGGCGCTCAACGCCACGATCGAGGCGGCGCGCGCCGGCGACGCCGGGCGCGGCTTCGCGGTGGTCGCGCAGGAGGTGAAGAGCCTCGCCAACCAGACCGCGCGCGCGACCGACGACATCGCCGCGAAGATCGCCGCGATCCAGTCCGCCACGCGCATGACCGTCGAAACCAATGCCAGCATCAAGGCGACCGTCGTCGAGGTGCAGGATTCGGCCAACCGCATTCGCCACGCGATGGAGGCACAGGCGACGACCGTCACCGCGATTACCGCCTCGGTCGACGAAACCGCTCTTGCCGCCGATTCGATGTCGGCGACGATCGCAGCGATCCGCGAGGATACCGAAACTGTCGCCGCCGACATCGATCGCGTCGGATCGGGCTTCACGGCGCTGGAAGGGCAGCTCGATGCCCTGCGCGGCAACACCGGGGAATTCGTGACGAAGGTCGCCGCCTAAGCCAGCCGTTCAGCATGGCTTAACCATTATCAACTAAGACGGGACTGTGTCTGTTTCGGCACGCAGCTCCCTAGCTGAAAAGACCCTGGGCCGCCCGTGTGGCGGCCCTTTCTTTGCGCGCACGTTGCACTTCGGCGTCGAAGCGCGTAGCCGCGCCGGATCATGACAGCTTCAGCATCCGTGGCGGTCGCGCTCGTATCGGGCGGGCTCGATTCGATGGTTTCCGCAGCGCGCGCGCGCGAAGACGGGCACCGTCTGGTCGCCTTGTCGATCGACTATAACCAGCGCCACCAGATCGAACTCGCCGCTGCACGCCGCGTCGCGATCGCGCTGGGCGCCGAACGTCACGTCGTCCTGCCGCTCGACCTGTCGGCATTCGGCGGCTCCGCGCTGACCGACGACATCGCGGTGCCGAAGGACGGCGTGGGCGAGGGGATCCCGGTCACCTATGTCCCGGCGCGCAACACTATCTTTCTCAGCCTCGCGCTCGGCTGGGCCGAGGCGATCGGCGCGCGCGACCTGTATATCGGGGTCAATGCGCTCGACTATTCGGGCTATCCCGATTGCCGCCCGGAATTCATCGCCGCGTTCGAGCAACTCGCCGAACTCGCGACCAAGGCGGGTGTCGAAGGCGCGCCGTTCCGCATCCGTGCGCCGCTCCAACACATGACCAAGGCGGAGATCGTGGTCGAGGCGGCGCGGCTGGGGCTCGACGCCGGGATCAGCTGGTCCTGCTACGATCCCGCGCCGGGCGGCCTGCACTGCGGACTGTGCGACAGCTGCCGGTTACGCTCGAAGGGATTCGAGGACGCCGGGCGGCCCGATCCCACAGCCTATGCGGTCCGTCCGTAAGGAGAGTCGCGTGACCTACGCGGTCAAGGAAATGTTCCTCACGCTCCAGGGCGAGGGCGTGAATGCGGGGCGGCGCGCGGTATTCGTGCGCTTTGCCGGCTGCAACCTATGGTCGGGGCGCGAGCAGGACCGGGCGGCGGCAGTGTGCAAATTCTGCGACACCGATTTCGTCGGCACCGATGGGGTGGGCGGCGGCAAGTTCGCGACCGCCGATCTGCTCGTGGCCGAAGTCGCGGGGCATTGGGGCGAGGGGCGCGACCGCCGCTTCGTCGTCCTGACCGGTGGCGAGCCGATGTTGCAGGTGGACGACGCGCTGGTCGATGCGCTGCACGCCGCGGGCTTCGAGATCGCGATCGAGAGCAACGGAACACTGCCCGCGCATCCGCGACTCGACTGGGTCTGCATCAGCCCCAAGGCGGGGAGCGAGGTCGTTCAGCGGGCCGGGGACGAACTGAAGCTCGTCTGGCCCCAGCCGGGCAGCGATCCCGACGCGATGGAGGGGTGGGACTTCGCCCATTTCCTCGTGCAGCCGATGGACGATGCGCGGGGAGCGGAGAATGTCCGTGCCGCGGTCGATTTCGCGATGGCGCGGCCGAAGTGGCGGTTGTCGCTCCAGACGCACAAGGCGCTGGGGTTGCGGTAAGCCTTCCTTGCGCCGTCTCCCTACCGTTCGCCCTGAGCTTGTCGAAGGGCTGCCCTTCTTTCAGTCGCGCCGCTCGCAACAGAAGGGCAGGGCTTCGACAGGCTCAGCCCGAACGGGGTGTGGCGCGCAGATCACCGCCGCCGCGTGCGTACCCACTGCTTCGGGCCGCCGCCCAGGTACATCGGCACCTTCCACAGCAGATAGCCCGGCACGCTCATCAGTGCCGCACCGGTCAGCGTGCCGCGGCCCTCGCGCAGCCAGCCGAGGATCGTCATCACGCCGGCCAGTGCGATGAGCAAGGCGAGGGTGATCGCCGGCTGGGCGGTGACCCCCATCAGCGCCGCCAGCGCGAGGATGACGACGACGATCGCGCCGCTCATGAACAACGTCGCGAGCGGCGGCACGAGCATGTGCAGGCCGAGCGCGACCTGCGCCCGCGACCCCGCCGCGATCCCGCGCAGCAGCGTCGGCAACGCCCAACGCCGCGCGCTCTGGATGAAGCCCATTTCCCAGCGGCGGCGCTGTTCGCGCAGGTCGTCGACATGCGCCGACGGGCTGGAGACGCGGCCGCCCGGCTCCAGCATCACGCGGTGCCCGGCGCGGGTCAGCGCGATGCCGAGTTCCATGTCCTCGACGACATTGCCCGTCGCCAGCGCAGCGTCGCGATAGATGCTCCACGGAAAGGCCATGCCGGTCCCGGTCAGCAACGTCGCCCCGCCGAGCCGATAGACGCCGCGCGCGCGGATGAGATTCTTTACCAGCATCGCAAAGCTTGAGATCTGGACGAGCGGGCGCGCGGCGAGATCGTCTTCGAGCAGGTTGACGCACTGGACCGGCTGGCCGCTCGCATGGGCGCGGGCGGCCAAGCGCTCGATGGTGCCGCGGGTGATCGTGCAATCGGCGTCGATGACGATGACGACGTCGGGCGGCGATGCGGAAAGGTGGTCGCGGCCGAAGCTGAGCGCATAGCCCTTGCCGCGGCGGACGGGGTCGTGGCGCTCGATCGCCTCGGCCCCGGCACGGCGGGCTTCCTCGGCGGTCGCATCGCTGCAATTATCGGCGACGACCAGGATGCGTGTGCCCGCAGGTGCGACCGCGGCGATCGCCGCGACGGTCCGGCCGATGCCGGCCTGTTCGTCATGCGCGGGGATCAGCACGGCGGCGCGGGCGTCGCCGGACGGCAGCGGTCCGGCGGATGGCGCGGGCAGTCCGACCAGCACTTCGATCGTATAGATCAGGAACGGGATCGCGATCAGCGCGGCCACCGCCCACAGCAGCACGGTGATCACGGCGTGCCTGCCTGGCGTGCGGCGACGATGCCGGACAGGAAGTCCTGATACTGGCGCGCGATCGTCGGCCAGTAGAAATTCTCGACGCGCGGGTTGGGCGCGCCCTTGCCGCGGGCGAGGGCGGTCGCCAGCGCTGCATCGAGCGCGCCGTCGTCCTGCGTATCGCACAAGGGCTGGTCGTCGCCGACGATCCAGCGCAGCCGCGACGTGTCATGGCCGACGATCGGCAGGCCGCAAGCCATCGCCTCGACGAAGACGTTGCCGAAGGATTCGAGCAGCGACATGTGCAGGAAGGTGTCGGCGCTGTGATAAAGTACCGGCATGTCGGGGGCGGCGACCGTGATGTTCGAGAAGCGGCCGGGCAGGTGGCGTTCAGCCTCCGCCTTCACTTGATCGCGCAAGGGGCCATCGCCCGCGACGACCAGATGTGCGGTAGGATGCCGTCCGACCGCCCGGATGCCGTCGATCACTCGCTTGGTATCGATCAGCGCGCTGACCATCAGCACGACCGGGCGATCCTGCGGCAGTCCGAAGCGGGCGCGATCGGACGCCTTGCCCTGATAGGCGGCGGCGGAGATGCCGTTGGGGATCAGCGCGCAGGTCCAGCGCGGCTGGTTGCGCTCGAAATAATCGGGGTTGGTGCAGACCAAGCCATCGCATCGAAAGGTGCGATATTCGCCTGATGTCGCGAAAGCCGACCAGTCGCCGTTTTGCGTGACAAAGATTTGCGCCGGCTTGCGCGCGGCCGGGCGTCGCAAGGCCCAGTGCGTGAACGGGAAGGAACAGGTGACGACCGCGTCATAGTCCGCCGGGCGATAGCGCCTCAGCAACGCGGCGGCGAAGGTGGCGTCTTCCCAATTCACTTCGCTGCGCAAAGGGGGGATGGACGGTAGCGATTCGAAGCGTTCGCGTCGGATCGACCCGACCTGCTCGAAATCATAGGCGACGCCGTCGCGTGGCGGGCCGGAGCCCATCACGCGAACGGCATTGCCCGCCAGCGCCAGTTCGTTGGCGACGGCAAGCAGGGCGACTTCGGCCCCCCGGTCGAACCGATGGAAGCCGGGGAGCGCGAAGAGGATCCGCATCAGTATGTCAGTCGATCGGTCGGTCGGCGACTTACTGCGCAGCCGGCGTCGCCGCCGCCTTGGGCGTCGGCGCGCCCTTCGGCGGGGGTGCGAAGCCCTGCTGATACTCGATCTTGGCGGTGCTGGTCGCGGCCTTCAGGCGACGCTGGACGGCCTCGCCCAGTTCCTCGTCACGCAGCGCATTGGCGGCGACCGGCTTGGCGGTGTCGCCCAGCATCGGCAGCGGGCGACGGCCGGTAATGACCGCGGCGGTCACGACGTTGCCGGCCGGCACGATGAAGGGCTCGCCGTTCGGCAGCTTGTAGATCTGCTGCAGCACGTTCGGGTCGATCCGCGCGGTGTCCAGTTCGCCCTGGCCCCGCTCGAACTTGATGCCCAGCTGCTGCAGCGCCGCCGCCACCTGGTCCATGCTGTGCGCGTTCTTCAGCGCGTCGAGCTGCTTGGGGTCCTGCGGCATCGCGAACTGGATGCGATCGAGCGACAGGATCGCGCGGTCGCCGAACGCGAACGGACGGTTCTTCATGAATTCGTCGACCTTGGTCGCGGTCGGGATGCGGATCGTCGAGCCGATCTTCTTTGCCAGCAGCTGGATCAGCAGCGTGTCGTCGAGCGTACGGCGGCGAATCAGATATTCCGCGCTCTTGTCGATGCCGTCCTCCTTGGCGACCTGCGCCAGCAGGCGGCGATCGATGATCCGCTGCAATGCCTGCTTGCGGATCAGTTCCTTGTCGGCGCCCTTGGGCAGTTCGGTGGTGCCGATCTCGGCGTTCACTTCCTGCACCGTGATCTCGTCGCCGTTGACGACGGCGGCGACCTGGCCCTCCGCCTTCTTGTTGCAGGCGGCGAGCGGCGCCATCACGGCCACGGCGCTGGCGAGCAGAATAAACTTCTTCACTGTCGTTTCCCCACTAGAAAGATCAGGCCGTCGCGGCGCGCGCCCTGGTCGCTTCGTCCCCAAACAGGATTGTCTTCAACTTCGGCGGCGCGGCGCGATCGAGCATCGCGACGAACTTGCGCGCGGTATCGAACCCGGTGACATTGTCGCCGTCGACCAGCGACACGCGGGCGAGCAAGCCGTCCGGCACCGTCTGCGCCAGATTGGCGCGCAGCACGTCGAAGCGCTGTTCCATCCAGCTTTGCGGGAAGGACTGGCCGATGCGGGTCCAGTAGAGGACCTGTTCGGTCCGGTTCGGATTATTCGCAACGAATTGATTCGCACCGAAGCTGGTGCCGTCGCCATCGGAGACGGTGATCGGCACGGTCGGCGTCAGAGCATAGCCACCTGCGGTATAGCAGAACTCCGGCCGATGGACCTGGAGCATCCCGTCCTGCAAGTTGCTGTAGGCGATCAACAGCATGACCGTCGGCAGGTTGGGGGCGGTGTACACACGCGTCACGAGATTGTCGTACAGCCGGTCCGACATTGCATCGGACGGCGGCAGGACGACGCCGCTCGACTGCGCGAATGTCCATTCGCCGACCTTGGCCGGCACCATCTTGTCGACGGTTCCCGGTGCCATGCGCGTACGTGTCTGGTTCGGCATGCGGGCATATGCCGCGCCGGAGGCGGCCGCGATCAGCCCGCCGAACACGATGTGCCGGCGGCGGAACAGAGGCGATTTGGGTGCGTCGTCAGCCAACGGAACGCTCCTTCTGGTTCGACAGGGCGGGCGACAAGGCGTTCTCTCGCCCACGACGCGCGAAGCGTACCCACAGCCGATGCCCGATCGCATCGACCAGGATGATCGTACCGAGCGCCACCGCGAAGGTCAGCAATCCCGCAAAATCATGAAGAAAGCCCTGCGCCGGGGCATCGCCCATATAATAGGTCAACAGGATCAGCACCAGCACGCGGACGAAATTGGCGAGCAAGGCGATCGGCACGACGGTCAGCGTCAGCAGCAGCGAATAGACCGGGTCGGCCTGGTGCCGCACATAGACGTAGAACAGCGAGATCGCCGACAGCGAGATGATCGAATTCAGACCCGAGCAGGCGGCGGCGACCAGCAGTTCATACTGGCCGATCAGGATCGTGACGCCCGCCCCGCCGATCGGATAGCCGAGCGCGGACAGAAGGCCGATCGCGCTCTGCGAAACCAGCGTCTTCATCGGCAGCGTGACGAACGCGACGACCGTATCGGGCGGCGGGAACATGAACGAGATATAGACCAGCGGAAACCAGAGCTTACGCATCGCCCGACCGCCGATGACGCTGTAGAGCGCGATCAGCAGCAGGCCGTACATCGCAAACCCCTCGACCTCGACGATCTGCGAGATGCGGGCGATGAAATAGACCGGGACGAGCAGCGCGAAAAGCAAGGCCGGACGCCACGTCGGCGGCACCCGGAAATAGGGGCGCGCATCCGGGAACAATCGCCAGAGCAGCCAGAACCCCGTCGCCATCACGATCGGGCCGTGTCCGCCCTGTTCGGTAGTCCAGGTGGCCGACGCGACGAACAGCATGGTCGGCGTCGCAAGAATGGCGACACCGATCAGCAGGATCGCCAGCGGCAGGGGGACGTGGCGTAGCCGGTCCCTGACCTGATCCAGCGACCGTCCGAATCTGGGGGCGCCTGTCGGCGCGATATCGGGGGTCATGACTTTACGTTTTTCCGAAAAATTCGCGTAATCCCCATCGCGCGATATGTATCGAAGGGGTACAGCCGTTGCAATCTATACTAAAGTCTGCGGTTTAAGCGAGAGGCAATTCGCGACGCTTTCCTGTAGATACGTTGTCTTTAGGGACACTTATGGCGCGATGCCCCAAATTTCGGTTAAGATCATGGACGACGGGTCGGCGATAGGTTCGTCGACCGGCGGATCGCCTGAACCCGGGTGCGGTCGGCTTAGGGAAGACACGGTATGACGGCTCCACGCGCTGCGGGACGACGGATGCGCCTTGGCGGGCTGGCGATGCTGTTCGCGTGCCTGCTCGGGCTCGCCGGGGCCGCGAGCGGCGGTCTGCTCGCGCCAGCCTCGACGCAACTGATCGCGGACGAGGTCCGGCTTGACCAGCATGCGCCGATCGCCAGCAATTTCGACCGCCGCCGCGAGCTTCAACGTGCCGATGTGCCGGCCAGTGCTTCGCCGGATGTCGTCGGCGCCTTTCGCTTCATCTGTCAGGCCGGGCATATCTCCGCCGACGATCCGATCGTCTATCCGGGGCAGAGGGGCAGATCGCATCTCCACCAGTTCTTCGGCAACACGCTGACCAATGCCGACAGCAGCTACGAAAGCCTGCGCACGACCGGTGACAGCACCTGTATGGGGCCGCTCAATCGCTCGGCCTATTGGATGCCGGCGATGCTCAACGGGATGGGGCAGGTGGTTCGTCCTGATTATGTCAGCATTTATTACAAGCGATTGCCCGAAAGCGATCCGGCGTGCCGCCGCCAGGGCCGCGCCTGCGTCCCGCTGCCGCGCGGACTGCGGTTCATATTCGGGCACGACATGCTCGACATGCGCAATGCGCCGACCGGCAATGCCTATTGGAACTGTCAGGGCGCGGGCGCGACGCCGGGTCATTACCCCTCGTTGGCGGAGGCGCGTCGCCACTGCGCGGCCGGTTCGCAGATCGGCGCGATCATCGTCGCGCCCGATTGCTGGGACGGCGCGAACCTGGACAGTCCCGACCACCGGAGCCACATTTCCTATGCCGGCTATGGCGACACCGGCGTCCTGCGGTGTCCGGCAAGCCACCCCTTCGTCATCCCGCAGTTCACGCTGGGCGCCTGGTACACATCCGACGCCTCGCTGCCGAAATGGCATCTGTCATCCGACCGGATGCCCGGCATGGCGCCGATGGAGGACGGGACGTCGCTCCATTCCGACTGGTGGGGTGCCTGGGATGACGAGACGATGGCGACCTGGACGGCGCATTGCATCAACCGCAAGCTCAACTGTTCGGATGGCGTATTGGGTGACGGCACCGGCATGAAGCGGCCGGCCGGGTTCGGCTACACGGCGACCCCGCGGCTCGTCCGCGTGCCATAAGGCATCAAGCGTTCGACCCGATCCAAGTCGAAACCCGCCGTGAGCAAAGTCGAGGAGAGAGGACTTCTACGTCACTCGGCATCAGCGGTATCGGGTGCGCCCAACCGTCCGCGCGATGGCCCTGTCATGGCGATGGCGTATCATATTGTTACAGGTCGCGTTCAATCCGCTGGTTAACGGCTCCTTTTTCGATTCGCTGGAACGGGGGCGATAGGGTAGAAGACGGGAATGGGAATGGGGGCGATGGTCGAAGGGCCATCGTCGGGGAGAATTGCAGTGGGGAAGATGAAGATGCTCGCGGGCGGGCTGATCGCGGTTGCCGCGGCCGCGTCGGTATCGGCACCGGCCAACGCCGGGACGTTCGTGCTGACGAGCAACAGCAACAGCGCGCTGTCGGGTGCGGTCGGTAACAGCCTAGGGCCGGTCACGGTCGGCGGGATCACGGTGACGGCGACTGCCTGGTCGACCGACTCCTTGTCGTCGGCGCCGAAGGAGGCTTATCTGGGGCGTTACGTCAACGGTCTGGGCGTGACCAATGTCAGCGAAGGCAATGGCCAGACGAACAACAGCCACACCGTCGATAACATCGGCAGCTACGACTTCATCAAGCTGACCTTTTCGACCGCGGTGCAACTGACCGGCATGACGCTTTCCGGTTACGACGTCGATGGATCGCGCTACACGCCGATCGATACCGACGCCTGGGTGTCCTACGGATCGAGCGGCTTCGCGACAAACGACGACTGGCAGGGCTATCTCAATCGCGGCATCGACGTCGCCAGCGGCACGAATCTGTCGAGCAACAAGGTCGGTACAGTTTGGCTGGTCGGTGCGGCACGGTCGCCGTCCGATCGCGACGACGGCTTCAAACTGGCATCGATCACCGCGTTCGCGCCGCCGTCGGGCGTCCCCGAGCCGGCGACATGGCTGACGATGATCCTCGGTTTCGGTGTCATCGGCGGTGTCATGCGTCGACGCATGTCGGCTGCCGGTGCGGCCGATATGGCTCGTAGCGTGTAGGCCGTCACGGAATTTCATTGCCATTCGGTGCGGGACTATCCATGCCGATCCGGACAGGTGAGGGGTGACCGATTGTATCTGATCCGATCGGGGGAGTGATCGGGTCTGCACGTGACAGCGAGCGGCGACCCTGTCGGAGCGTGCTTTCGTCAGCGCTTCGAAAAAGCCAAGGTTTCCGCTGGCCACTTGTCACATTGCAGTATCTTGCGGTTTACGACGCACGTGAATTTAAAAATTTGGGCGCCACAGCCCATCCGAGTTAAGCGAGACGTATGCCGCACTCCCCGAGAGCTCTGACATGACGCAGTTGCTGGCTGGCGTTTTTCTGCTTCTGATACCGGTGATCGTTCATTTGCTTCGATCGCGTCCAGCCAAGCGTCACATAGCGTTTTCGGCGCTGGTCCTGCTGATATTTTTGAATAATTTGCCTGTTATCGGCAACATCTATGGTTGGTGGACATGGTTCGGAACGGTCCGGGGCATGACCGTTTCTCTGGGCGACGTCATTGCGCTCGCGTTGATCCTGACGCGCAAGCCCCAGAAAGGCACTTTGCCGTTCTGGGGCCTTTTCGCATTTTATGGCGGGGCGGTGTTTGTTTCGATATTCTTCTCAAGCGTGTGGATGGCGACGACATTTGCCTGGTGGCAGTATGGCAGAATCGTCCTGCTCTTCGCCGCCGTCGCCGGCGAGGTCAATCGCGAGAAACTATATTCGTCACTGCTGTTCGGTATCTCGCTGGGTCTGATCTACCAGTCTGGATACGTCATATTTCAGAAGCTTACGGGCGTGGTCCAAGCCTCTGGAACCTTGACGCACCAGAATATTCTCGGCTTGATGATCGAATTGTCGATATTGCCGCTGATTGCGGCATTGCTTGGTGGTGAGCGCCGAAAGATCATTTTTCTCGGCGTGGTCGCGGGGCTGATCTGTATTGCCGGTTCCGGATCGCGCGGAACCATGGGAATCGCGGGCGGCGCCATCCTGGTTCTGCTGCTGCTGTCGATCATACGCCGCGTCACTGCGCGAAAAATGATGATGGCCGGCCTGACCGCTGCGGTGCTTATGGCTGCGGTCCCTTTCGCTATTTATACACTTGAGAAGAGGTTCAACGGCTCCGACTTCGTGACCGAGGAGGGGGAGCGCGACGCGTTCGAACGGGCGGCGAAGGCGATGGCGCGTGACCATCCGTTCGGCGTCGGATCGAACATGTATGTGTCGGTTTCGAATGCCGAGGGATATGCGGCGCTCGCCGGGGTCGGCTGGCAGTTCACGAGCCGGGCGGTGCCAGTGCACAATGCGTATCTCCTGGCTCGCGCAGAGACCGGATTATGGGGGCTGATTGCCTTCATTTGTCTGCTGTCGGTGCCGACAGTGGCGGGACTGGTCTTCGCCTTCGCCGACAGGAGAGATCCGCGTGGGGAAGCAGCGCTCGGCAGTGCGGTCGCCTTATCGGCGAACCTGATTCATAACACGCTTGAATTCGCGACGCATACCTATGCCATCCAGGCTCTCGCCGTGCTCAACATCGCCGTTATCGCGGCGCTAATCCGAGATCGCCGGATAACACGGCGATCGAAAGCGATGTCTCGCCGGAAAGCGCCTCTAGGGACTGTGATGTCGGGACCCTCCGTCGCGGCGTGACGGTGGGAGTCGGGTTCGATCAGCCTTGCCGTAGCGTTTGTACCTAGGGGAATGGGGGGGCATCGACTTCGCTCGGGGCGAACGGGTCGTTCAAGGCGCGATGCTATAGGTGGCTCCAGGCGGATCAATCGCCTTTCGGTCGGTAGCCCCCTCGAAACGACAGCGGCCCCGCACCATCGGTACGGGGCCGCTTTTCGTTCCATGAGATCACGCGGGACGGATCAGTCCGCCTTCACCGCCGCCTGCTTGCCGCCCTT
This sequence comes from Sphingomonas floccifaciens, assembly GCF_042681125.1. Taxonomy (NCBI): domain Bacteria; kingdom Pseudomonadati; phylum Pseudomonadota; class Alphaproteobacteria; order Sphingomonadales; family Sphingomonadaceae; genus Sphingomonas; species Sphingomonas floccifaciens. The sequence goes on from NZ_JBHUFC010000003.1 coordinate 1,195,722, forward strand.
CGGCTTGGACTTCTTCGGCGCGGCCGGTTCGATGGTAAAGGACAGCGCGTTGTCCTTCAGCTTGACCGTCACTTCGCCACCATGGACCAGCTTGCCGAACAGCAGTTCCTCGGCCAGCGGCTGCTTGATCTTCTCCTGGATCAGGCGACCCATCGGCCGCGCGCCGTAGAGCTTGTCATAGCCGCGTTCGGTCAGCCACGCCTTCGACTCGTCGTCCAGGTTGATGTGGACGCCGCGGTCGGCCAGCTGGAGTTCGAGCTGAAGAATGAACTTCTCGACCACCCGGCTGACGACTTCCGGCGGCAGGTAGCCGAACGGCACGATCGCATCGAGGCGGTTGCGGAATTCGGGGGTGAAGAGGTTCTTCACCGCCTCCTCCTGCACGTCCTCGCGGCCGATATTGCCGAAGCCCAGCGACTCCTTGGCCATGTCCGACGCACCGGCGTTGGTGGTCAGGATCAGGATGGTGTTGCGGAAATCGACGGTCTTGCCGTGGTGGTCGGTCAGCTTGCCGTTATCCATCACCTGCAACAGGATGTTGAACAGGTCCGGATGCGCCTTCTCGATCTCGTCGAGCAGCAGCACCGAATGCGGGTTCTGGTCGACCGCATCGGTCAGCAAGCCGCCCTGATCATAGCCGACATAGCCCGGAGGCGCACCGATCAGCCGGCTGATCGAATGGCGCTCCATATATTCGGACATGTCGAACCGCTGGAGCGGGATACCGAGGATATCGGCCAGCCGCCGCGCGACTTCGGTCTTGCCGACGCCGGTTGGGCCGCTGAACAGATAGTTGCCGATCGGCTTGTCCGGATCGCGCAGACCCGCACGGCTCAGCTTGATCGCGGAGGACAGTACCTCGATCGCCTTGTCCTGACCGAACACGACGCGCTTCAGGTCGGTGTCGAGGCTCGCGAGCGCCTTGGTGTCGTCGGTCGACACCGTCTTCGGCGGGATGCGCGCCATCGTCGCGATGACCTGTTCGATCTCCTTGGGCGTGATCGTCTTCTTGCGCTTGTTCGGCGGCACCAGCATCTGCATCGCGCCGACTTCGTCGATCACGTCGATCGCTTTGTCCGGCAGCTTGCGGTCGTTGATGTAGCGGGCCGACAGCTCGACCGCCGACTTGATCGCGTCGGGAGTGTACTTGACGCCGTGATGCCCCTCGAACGCGGTACGCAGACCGGCGAGGATTTTGATCGTATCCTCGATCGTCGGTTCGTTCACGTCGATCTTCTGGAACCGGCGCAGCAGCGCACGGTCCTTTTCGAAGTGGTTGCGGAACTCCTTGTAGGTGGTCGACCCGATGCAGCGGATCGTCCCGCCCGACAGCGCAGGCTTGAGCAGGTTCGACGCATCCATCGCACCGCCCGACGTGGCACCCGCACCGATGACGGTGTGAATCTCGTCGATAAACAACACCGCGTGGGGCAGCTTTTCCAGCTCGTTGACGACCTGCTTCAGCCGCTCCTCGAAGTCGCCGCGATAGCGGGTACCCGCCAGCAGCGCGCCCATGTCGAGCGAGTAGATGACGGCGTCCTTCAGCACCTCGGGCACGTCGCCCTCGATGATCTTGCGCGCCAAGCCCTCCGCGATCGCGGTCTTGCCGACGCCCGGATCGCCGACATACAGCGGGTTGTTCTTGCTGCGGCGGCACAGGATCTGGACGGTGCGGTCAACTTCGGGGCCACGACCGATCAGCGGATCGATCTTGCCGGTCTTCGCCTTTTCATTGAGGTCGACGGTGAACTGCTTGAGCGCGCTTTCGCTCTTGCCCTTGCCGTCACCCTTGGCGGGCTTCTCTTCTTCGGCCCCCTTGGGCGGAGTCGCTTCGGTCGGGGCCGAGCCCTTGCCGACGCCGTGGCTGATGAAGCTGACGGCATCCAGGCGGCTCATGTCCTGCTGCTGCAGGAAATAGACGGCATAGCTCTCGCGTTCGGAAAACAGCGCGACGAGCACGTTCGCACCCGTCACTTCATCGCGGCCCGACGACTGGACGTGCAGGATCGCGCGCTGGATGACGCGGCTGAAACCGCTGGTCGGCGACGGATCGGTCGCCTGCGCGACCTTGAGCGCATCAAGCTCGGTATCGAGATAATGCGCGACCGTGGTCTGCAATTCGCCGAGGTCGACGCCGCACGACGCCATCACCTTCGACGCATGTTCGTCGGCGATCAGGGCCAGCAGCAGATGCTCCAGCGTCGCATATTCGTGACGGCGCGACGAGGCGGCCTTCAGGGCCTCATGCAGGGTGTTCTCTAGCGCGGAAGCGAAAGACGGCATGTACTTACTCCAGCGAGCCGCTTGGGAGGACGGGCGGCCCGGACCTCCAATATGTCGGAAGCCATGTGCCACTCATCAAGCGCAGGCGGTTTTCGCACCGGTTTCGCATGTCGGGCGAAGGGCCGGTGCCTACGCTCATGACTTGAATAGGGCGTCGGCGCTTGACCGATGGTTAACGGCGCGTTCAATCCTTTGACGAACGCGGGAAATTTCCGTCTCCAGCCCGGCAATGCGGGCGTGAAGCTCGTCGACCGACAGCGGATCGAGATCCTGGCGGGCGAGTTCGGCGACTAGATCGCGGGCGCGGCGGGGAAGATCGTCTGCTTCCATGTCACCAATCGTTGACCTGACGGAGGCGGCTGTCAATAAGCCTTGCGACGAAGCACAGGATGGGCGGCATGACGATACCGGCAACGATGACCGCCATCGATCCCGAGGCGCCGGGCGGGCCGGAGGTGCTGGTACCGGTAACCCGTCCCGTGCCGCAGCCGGGGCCGGGCGAGGTGCTGATCAAGGTCGCTGCCGCCGGAGTGAACCGGCCCGATGTGCTCCAGCGGATGGGCGGCTATGCGCCGCCGCCGGGCGCCTCCAGCATTCCGGGCCTGGAAGTGGCGGGTGAAATCGTCGCGGTCGGTGACGACGTGCCGCCCGAGATGATCGGCCAGCCGACGTGCGCGCTGGTCGCAGGCGGGGGCTATGCCGAATATTGCGTCGCGCCGGCGGGCCAGTGCCTGTGGGTGCCCGAGCTGCTGACCATGACCGAAGCCGCGGCGCTGCCCGAGACGCTCTTCACGGTCTGGACCAATTTGTTCGAGCGCGGCTTCGCAAGCGAAGGCGATACGGTGCTGGTTCATGGCGGAACCAGCGGCATCGGGACGATGGCGATCGCTTTGTGCAAGCTGTTCGGCGTCGACATCATCGTGACCGCGGGATCGGCGGAGAAGGTCGCGGCGGCGACGGCGCTGGGGGCGACCCATGCCATCGACTACAAGCGCGAGGATTTCGTCGCGCGCGTCGCCGAGATCACCGGGGGCAGGGGCGTGCAGGTGGTGCTCGACATGGTCGGCGGCGACTATGTGCCGCGCAACCTGAAATGCCTGGCCGAGGACGGTCGCCACGTCTCGATCGCGGTCCAGGGCGGCCCCACCGCGACCGTCCCCCTGTTCGACATCATGCGTCGCCGCCTGACGCTGACCGGATCGACACTGCGCAACCGCGACGTCGCCTTCAAGTCGTTGGTCGCGGACGAACTGTCCCGCACCGTATGGCCGCACGTCGAGGCCGGGCGGCTGAAGCCCGTGATGGACCGGAGCTTTCCCCTGGCCGAAGCCGCCGAGGCGCACCGCCGGATGGAGGCGGGGGATCATGTTGGGAAGATCGTGCTCGTTCCTTAGCTTGGCGGTTCACGGGAGAGTTGGGGGGATGGGCCGCCGCCTGCACGGGGGCGACGAATTTCAGGTCTTACCCTCGCGCCCGCGAAGGCGGGGGGGGGGGGCAACTCCTGACGGAGCCACAAGGATGGGTGGTGGTTACTTCTATATTCTCGCCAACCGCAAGAACGGCGCGCTTTACGCCGGCGTAACGAAGGACATCCGCCACCGCATCGTGCAACATCGCAAACGCGCCGGCAGTACGCATGCGAAGAAGTACGACATTTATCGGCTGGTCTATGTCGAAGAAGCTCCCACTATCCTCGATGCAATCGCCCGCGAGAAGACGGTCAAGAAATGGCGCAGACCGTGGAAGGTGCGACTGATCGAGGCGACCAATCCCGACTGGCGTGACCTGTTCTTCGATCTCAACCGCTGACTCTGCTGGCATCTGCACGAGATGGGCCCCCGCCTTCGCGGGGGCGACGAATTTCAGGTCTTACCCTCGCGCCCGCGAAGGCGGGGACCCATCTCCTGCAGGAGCCACAAGAATAGGCGGCGGTTACTTTTACATCCTGTCCAACCGCAAGAACGCCGCGCCGTATGCCGGCGCCCCTCCCGAGATGCGGAGAGCACGGCCCGATTTCGCTAGAGAATCGCCCCTCTACCCGATACCTTTCGAAGCGAATCAGGGAGGCGGGGGTGTTCGAGTTTTTGGGCGCGTCGCAGAACGTGCTCTTTTCGGCGGCCATCGTATTGATGCTGCTGATCGGGATCGTGCAGGCGATCGGCTTCGCGCCGGTCGATACCGGATTCGACGCCGATTTCGATAGCGACCTGTTAGGATGGCTTGGTGTCGGTCGGGTGCCGCTGCTCGTGCTGCTGGTCCTCTATCTCGCCAGCTTCGGACTGATCGGATTGATCGGCCAGCAACTGTCGCACGACCTGCTCGGCGGGTTGCAGCCGCTATGGATCGCGGCTCCGATAGCGGCGGTGGCGGCGTTGCCGGCGACGGGGCTCGTCGCGCGGATGGTCGGCGGGCTGGTGCCGCAGGATCACACGACCGCCATTGCGATCGAGGACCTGGTCGGCCGACCCGCCACGATCCAGATCGGCCGCGCGATGCCCGGATCGCCCGCCCGCGCGCGCGTCGTCGATCGCTTTGGTCAGGCCCATCATGTGATGGTCGAGCCCGACAATTCCGGTCAGGCCTTCGTCGAGGGGGAAACCGTGCTGCTCGTCCGCCGCGAGGGCGACAGCTTCCGCGCCATCGCGCGGGGCGATCATCTGCTGCCGGGGCTCGACCGATGACCGACATCACCACTCAGGGGAGTTCGATGGTACCGTATCTGATCTATGCCGGCATCGGTTTGGCGACGTTGCTCGTGCTCGGCCTCATCCTCGCACGGCTGTACCGGCGCGCGTCGAAGGAGATCGGCTTCGTTCGCACCGGGCTCGGCGGCGAGCGCGTAGTGATGAACGGCGGTGCGCTGGTGCTGCCGGTGTTTCACGAGACGATGCCGGTCAACATGAACACGGTGCGCCTGGCGGTCGAGCGCAAGAACATGGATGCGCTCATCACGCTCGATCGCTTGCGGATCGACGTGAAGGCGGAATTCTACGTCCGTGTCCGCCCCGATGCCGGCGCGATCGCGACGGCGGCGCAGACGCTCGGCATGCGCACGATGAACCCGGATGCGCTGAAGGAGCTGGTCGAGGGCAAGTTTGTCGACGCGCTCCGTTCGGTCGCCGCGGGCATGACGATGGCGCAACTGCACGAGCAGCGCGCCGATTTCGTTCAGAAGGTGCAGCAGGTGTCGTCGGTCGACCTGGCGATGAACGGTCTGGAGCTGGAGAGCGTGTCGCTGACCGGGCTCGACCAGACGTCGATCGAGCATTTCAACGCCAACAATGCGTTCGACGCCGAGGGTCTAACCAAGCTGACCGAGCAGATCGAGCTGCGTAAGAAGGCGCGCAACGACATCGAACAGGACACCCGTGTCCAGATCGAGACCAAGAACCTGGAGGCGCAGCGCCAGTCCTTCCTCATCAGCCGCGACACCGAATTCGCCCGGCTGGAGCAGGAGCGCGAGGTCGAGATGCGCCGCGCGGCGCAATCCGCCGAGGTCGCGCGCGAACAATCGCTGCGCAGCCAAGAGGCCGATCAGGCGCGGATCGAGGCAAAGAAGCTGGTCGACAGCCAGCAGATCGAGGCCGACCGCGCGGTCAAGGAAGCGCAGATCGCGCAGACCCAGGCGCTCGAACTCGCGCGGCAGGAGCAGCAGATCGCGGTCCAGAACAAGAGCCGCGAGGAAAGCCAGGCGAAGGCCGAGGCCGACAAGGCTCGTGCCGCGGCCGTCGTCGCGCAGGAACAGGTCATCACCGCGCGCGACGCGGAAGTTGCCGAGCGCACCAAGCGGATCGAACTGATCGACGCCGCGCGCGAGGCGGAACGCGCCGCGATCGGCATCCGCGTCAAGGCGGAGGCGGAGAAGCAGGCCGCTGCCGACCGCGCCGAGGCGGCCCGACTGCAGGCCGAGGGCGAGGCGGAAGCCGCCAAGCTGAAGGCGGAGGCCGACCGCGTCCGCTTCGAGGTCGAGGCTGCCGGCCAGCGCGCGGTCAACGAGGCGGCGAACCTGCTGTCGTCGGACCAGATGTCGCTCCAGACGAAGCTCGCGCTGCTGAAGGTGCTGCCCGAACTGGTGCGCGAGGCGGCCAAGCCGATGGAAGCGATCGACAGCATCAAGATCGTGCAGGTCGATGGCATCACCGGGCAGGGCGGGGCGGCCGGAGTCGCCGATGCGGGCGGCGGCGACCGCAACCTCGCTGCGTCGGCGGTCGATGCCGCACTCCGCTATCGCGCGCAGGCCCCGGTGATCGACGGGCTGATGCGTGAGTTGGGTCTGGACGGCGCATCGCTCGACGGGCTGGTCGCCGGAGCAACGGGCGTCGCGCCGCCACGACCCGTCACCGCAACCTTCACGCCCCCGGTCACGGCGAAACCCGTGGCCAAGCCGAAGGTGGATTGAGCAAACCCCGTCGCCCCCGCGCAGGCGGGGGCGACGGGAGGCTTTCTTGCGCACAAGCCTTGGTGACACCTCCATGACGCCCGTCGCCTGAAAGCGTAACAAACCGCAGGCATTGCACCCTCCCGACAGCCGAAGCCTCGGGGGAGTGGCATGACGTATATTCGCAAGCTCGCAGATGTCGCCGATCTGGCCGACTTCGTTCATTCGCGGCCCGCGATCCCCGAACGGATCGTCGAGCGGCAGCGCTATCGGACGGTGTGGATTTCCGACGTTCACCTCGGCACGCGCGGGTGCAACGCCCACCTGCTGATCGACTTCCTCGACCATGTCGACAGCGACACCATGTATCTGGTTGGCGACATCATCGATGGCTGGCGGCTGAAGAAGAAATTCTACTGGCCCGACGCACATAACGACATCGTCTGGCGCATCCTGAAGCGGGCCAAGCGCGGCACGCGGATCGTCTATATCCCCGGCAACCATGACGAGATGTTCCGGCAATTCTCCGGCCTGCACTTCGGGGGCGTGACGATCAAGCGCCAGGCGGTGCACGAAACCGCCGATGGCCGCCGGCTGCTGGTGCTCCACGGTGACGAATTCGATGCGATCATGCTGTCGCACCGCTGGCTCGCCTATCTGGGCGACGCGGCCTATCACTTCGCGATGTGGGCCAACAGCTGGGTCAATGCGTACCGGCGGCGGATGGGGCTGCCCTATTGGTCGCTGAGCAAGCACGCCAAGCACCGCGTCAAGAAATCGGTCGAGTTCATCTCGAAGTTCGAGGAGATCGTCGCCCACGAAGCCGGCGCGCGCGGCGTCGACGGGGTGGTCGCGGGCCACATCCATACCGCCGAAATCCGCGAGATCGCCGGCGTGGCCTATTACAACGACGGCGACTGGGTGGAGGGTTGCACCGCGCTGGTCGAGCATTTCGACGGGCGGATGGAATTGCTCGATTGGGCGGCGGAAGTGGCGGCGCGCGAGAGCGCGACGGTCGTGGCGTTGGCGGCGTGAGCGATCATAGCCTTCAGTGCTCCCGTGCAGGCGGGAGCCCAGAGCCACGAGCGACACCCCATGACGCCCTGGCCTCCCGCCTGCGCGGGAGCACGGTGTAATGAGGATCGCCATCGTCACCGACGCCTGGGCGCCGCAGGTGAACGGCGTCGTGCGGACGCTAACCGCCACGCGCGACGAACTCATCGCGGGTGGCCATGAGGTGCTGATCGTCTCCCCCGACCGTTTCCCGTCGGTGCCGTGCCCGACCTATCCTGAGATCCGGCTGGCCTTCGCGCGACGCTCGACCGTCGGCGGGATGCTCGCACAGTTCGGCGCGGATGCGATCCATCTGGCGACGGAGGGGCCGTTGTGCCTGGCCGCGCGGGCATGGTGCCTGTCGCGGGCGCGGCCGTTCACCACCGCCTATCATACCCAGTTCCCGGACTATGTCTCCGCCCGCACCGGCATTCCGGCGGAGTGGATCTGGCGCTACATCCGCTGGTTCCATGCGCCGGCGAGCGGGATCCTCGCCTCTACGCCGTCGATCCGGGCGACGTTGGTGGCACATGATCTGCCCCAGGTGCGGCATTGGGGGCGGGGGGTGGATCTGGCCGCCTTCCATCCTGGCGCCGCGCCGCATCCGGCGCTCGGCCATCTGCCGCGGCCGATCCAGCTCTACGTCGGGCGGGTCGCGGTCGAGAAAAACGTCCGCGCCTTCCTGTCCGGCACTCATCCCGGCACCCGGATCATCGTCGGCGACGGGCCGGCGCGGGCCGGGCTTGAGGCGGAGTTCCCGCAGGCGATCTTCATGGGTGCTCTGTTCGGCGAAGCGCTGGCCGGAGCCTATGCCGCGGCCGACGTGCTGGTCTTTCCCAGCCGGACCGACACCTTCGGACTGGTGATGATCGAGGCGCTGGCGTGCGGAACGCCGGTCGCAGCCTATCCGGTCACCGGGCCGATCGACGTACTGACCGACACGGTCGGCGCGATGGACGACGACCTCGACCGCGCGATCGCCGCAGCGCTGACCCGCGAGCCCGCCGCATGCGCCGACTATGCCCGCGGCTTCACCTGGGCCGCCAGCGCGCGCCAATTTCTCGATGCGCTGGTGCCGGTCGCGACGGCGCGTGCGGCCTGAGCTTGCACGCTCGCCGCGACTGCATTAGATCAGGCCGGCAAAGGTGGCCGCTCCTTCGTTGGGGCGGCCCTTATCGTTTCTGGAGACTACGGCCGTGACCCAGCCGCTCATGCCCCACGCGACCGCCAGCTGGCTGGTCGATAATACCGCCCTCGGCTTCGATCAGATCGCCGACTTCTGCGGCCTGCACATCCTCGAAGTCCAGGCGATCGCCGACGACACGGCAGCGACCAAGCTGACCGGGCGCGATCCCGTCCGTGCGCACGAGCTGACGATGGAGGAGATCGAGAAGGGCCAGGCCGATCCCGACTATCGCCTGAAGATGCTAAAGGGCCCCGAGCAGGTCCGCCGCACCAAGGGGCCGCGCTACACGCCGGTCAGCAAGCGTCAGGACAAGCCGGACGGCATCGCCTGGATCATCAAGAATCACCCGGAAATCTCGGATGGCGCGATCGGCAAGCTGATCGGCACGACCCGCACGACGATCGCCGCGATCCGCGACCGCAGCCACTGGAACATCGCCAACATCGTGCCGAAGGACCCGGTGACGCTGGGCCTGACCAGCCAGCGTGAGCTCGACGCTCTCGTCACCAAGGCGGCGAAGGCGAGCGGCCAGGATGCGCCGACCGACACCCGCCTGGAAGGCGACCGCGAGGCGCTGCTGAGCCAGCTGCGCGCCGAACGCGACGCTGCGGCGCGCGAGGCGGACGGCGAAGAGACGAGCACCGCGCCGGTCGAGCATACGGCGGAGACGCTGTTCAAGCGGTAAGTGTGATGCGGGCGGCCAGCGATTTGCGCTGAGCAAATCGCGGACTGGCCACGGCGGGCAGCGGGGCGGCGTAGCCGTCCCGTCTGACGGCGTGGTGTGAGGTCTCGCGTGTTTGGCTTGGTGAGAGTGCCGATTTGCGCACACGAAGGCACAAAGGCACGAAGAAATAGCCGCCCCAAACCTTCTCCGGAGGGAGAAGGATACCGCAGCTTGGTCGCGCAAGCGACCTAGCGAAGGTTGGATGAGGCCGATTGCGCTATCGATTGCGCGACACCCCTCCGACCGGCTGCGCCGGCCACCTCCCCTTGCAGGGGAGGATTAGGTTTGGAAGCGATCCCCACCCCCGTTCGCCCTGAGCGAAGTCGAAGGGCTGCCTTCCACAAGGTGCTTCGACTGCGCTCGGCACGAAGGGTTGAGTGAAGCTGATCGAACTAGCTCAAGCTTGGCGCGAGCGGTTTCAACTCCCGCCCGAACGCACTAACCTCTCCCCAACGCGCCCCGACTCAAGGGCTTGCGAAGGAGAGCTTGCGTATGTGCGACGACCTGACTGAGGCCGATAACGAGGCCTATCTGTCCGATGGCGGCGTCAGCCGTCGCCACTTCGCTGCAATCGCCGGTGCGGCCGGCATTATCGCCGTCCTTCCGAGCGAGGCGAACGCGCAGGCGACGCGCGGTAAGGACGTGACGATCACCACGCCGGACGGGACGTGCGACGCCTATTGGGTCGCGCCCGCGAAGGGCAAGCACCCGGCGGTGCTGGTGTGGCCCGACATCTACGGTCTGCGCCCCGCATTCCGCCAGATGGCCGACCGGCTGGCGAGCGCGGGCTATGCGGTCCTGGTCGTCAACCAGTTCTACCGCTCGACCAAGACGCCGTTCATCAAGCCGGGCGAGACGCTGGAGACGCCGGGCGTGCGCGAGAAGGTGATGCCGTGGCGCGCGCTGCTGACCCCAGACGCCACCAAGCGCGATGCCGCGGCCTTCGTATCGTGGATCGACAGGCAGCCGCAGACCGACGCCAAGCGCGGCATGGCCACTACAGGATATTGCATGGGCGGGCCGATGGTCCTGCTGACAGCGGGAACCCAGCCCGGCCGCATCCGTGCCGGCGCCAGCTTCCACGGCGGCGGAATGGCGACCGACAAGCCGGACAGCCCGCACCTGCTGATCCCCAAGATGAAGGGCGGTTACCTGATCGCAGTCGCGCAGAACGACGACGCGCGAACCCCGCAGGAGAAGGAGACGCTGCGCGCCGCCTTCGCCGCGGCCAAGCTGCCGGCGGAGATCGAGGTCTATCCGGCGATGCACGGCTGGTGCCCGCCCGACAGCAAGGTCTATGACGCGACGCAGGCAGAGAAAGCCTGGGCGCGCCAGCTGGCGCTGTTCAAGCAGATGCTGTGACGGGAGGCGGGATGATGAGCGAACTGACCTTCTACACCAACCCCCAGTCGCGCGGGCGGATCGCCCGCTGGATGCTGGAGGAGGCGGGCGCCGATTATGAAACCGTCGGCCTGGACTATGCCGCGGGCATGAAGGGCGATGACTATCGCGCGATCAACCCGATGGGGAAGGTCCCCGCGATCGTCCACCGCGGGCGCACCGTCACCGAATGCGCGGCGATCTGTGCCTATCTCGCCGATGCCTTTCCCGAGGCGGGGCTGGCCCCGACTGCGGACGAGCGTGCGGACTATTACCGCTGGATGTTCTTCGCGGCCGGCCCGCTGGAGGCAGCGGCGACCGAGCGGGCGCGCGGCATCGTCGTCACGCCCGAACAGTCGCGGATGGTCGGCTATGGCAGCTTCGATACCGTGGTCGACACTTTGGAGCAGGCGGTGGCGGCGCACGACTATATCGCCGGCGACCGCTTCACCGCGGCCGATGTCTATGTCGGCTCGCACATCCTGTGGGGATCGCAGTTCGGCTGGCTGCCCAAGCGGGATGCGTTCGACGCGTACATGGCCCGGCTGGCCGACCGTCCGGCCTATGTCCGCGGCGGCGAGAAGGACGATGCGCTGATGGCGGAGATGCAGGCGAACGGGTGAGGCCGGCGATGGACCGGCTCCCCGGATGCGTCTGTGTGCATTCGGGGAGCCAAGCTTCATGAGCGTCAGGCGGCGTACTTCATCGCCACCCACCAGAACAGCGCGATCGGCGCGAGCAGCAGGAAGGCGACGAACAGCGACCGCGAGACACCGGCGCGGAAGCGCGCGGGGTGATCGCGTTCGATCTGTTCGATGATCGGGCGCAACCCGCTCTCACCGCGCAGCATGCCGCGGTCGACCAGCGGCCCGCTGGTGAAGAAGGTGAGCAATTCGTCGGTTTCGCCCGGCCGCAGGTCGGGGTAGCGGCGCAGCAACGTGGTGACGTGAAGCCGCAGGTCTGCGGCGTCGGCAGTTATATCGGACATGATGATCCTCTCGCGCGCAATCGCGCAAACGGCACCGCGCGTCGAAGCGGTGCCGGATGGTTCGATGATGGGTGAGGGAACGGCGCGACGGGCGCCGTCAGACCGTCATCGGTGGCGCGCGCGCCGAATAGAGGTCGCCCGTCCGGCGCTGCGATGTCGAGGCGCCGGTCGTCGACCACCCGGCACTCGCGATCCGAGTGGGCGGGGTGACCTGTGCGATGATCGCGGGAAGGGCGGGCGGCGGGGCGCCGTCCAGCCCAGCCTGGCTGCGCTGCGCCGTCAGGCGGGCGCTGGGGGGACCGAGCTTCGCCGCCTCGCGCAATGTTGAGACGCCGGGTGTGGCAGGTGCGACGTGAACGGCGGGCGCGCTCGCCGCGACGGGGGCCGCCGTCGGGAGCGCATGCCAGGCGAACAGAAGCGCCAGCACGCCTGCGAACAGGCGCTGCGAAGCCATCCGCCAGGCGGGGCGTTCGGGGGGCGCTGCGGTCATTCCAAGCCCCCGATATCGGATGAGGACACGGAAAACCAAGGGTTTGCGGTGAATTGGGTAGATAACGACCTTAGATCGGACCGACATTTGACCCCAATCCTCCCCTGCAAGGGGAGGTGGCAGCGCGCAGCGCTGACGGAGGGGTGTCGCGCTCTCGTTAGCGGGACACCCCTCCACCACCGCTTCGCGGCGGTCCCCCTCCCCTTGCAGGGGAGGAAATTGCAGATCGATCCGACCTGGCTTCCGTCCCAAGAGTCCGACGAAAAGCCCAAGCCAAATGTAAGCTTCGACGACAAAGCGATCCGTGCTCCCGCGCAGGCGGGAGCCCAGGGCCAAGCAATACAACTACTTGAGGCCTAAATAACCCTGGGTTCCCGCCTTCGCGGGAACACGGAGTAGATGACGGTGACGCGCCGCACTCACAAGGATTGATTAAGAGCGCCCCCGCCGTTCAGCCCTTGCCGACGCCCGTCAGCTTCATGCCGGCGCGCGCCGCTTCTTCCGGCGGATAGATGTTGCGCAGGTCGACCAGTACCGGGTCGTTCATCGACTTGGCGATGCGCGGCAGGTCGAGCGCGCGGAAGGCGTCCCATTCGGTCACGATGACCAGCGCGTCGGTGCCTTCGGCTGCCGCATAGGCCGATGCCGAGAATTCGACGTCCTTCAGCAGCGGGCGGGCCTGTTCGAATCCTTCCGGATCGAACGCCTTCACCGTCGCGCCGGCGTCCTGCAGCGCTTGGATGACCGCCAGGCTGGGGGCGTCGCGCATGTCGTCGGTATCGGGCTTGAAGGTCAGGCCCAGCACGCCGACTGTCTTGCCGCGCGCCTCGCCGCCCATCGCCTTGATGACCTTGCGGCCCATCGCGCGCTTGCGGGCGTCGTTGACCTGGACGGTCGCCTCGACGATGCGCAGCGGCACGTCGTTGTCGGCACCGGTCTGGAGCAGCGCCAGCGTGTCCTTGGGGAAGCACGACCCGCCATAGCCCGGTCCGGCGTTCAGGAACTTGCGGCCGATGCGGTTGTCGAGCCCGATGCCGCGCGCGACCTCCTGCACGTCGCCGCCGACCGTTTCGCACAGGTCGGCGATCTCGTTGATGAAGGTGATCTTGACCGCCAGGAACGCGTTGGCGGCATATTTGATGATCTCTGCCGTGCGGCGCCCGGTGTAGAGGATCGGCGCCGACTGGTTGAGCGACAGCGGGCGGTAGATGTCGCGCAGCACCTCGCGGCTGCGGTCGTCCTCGCAACCGACGACGACGCGGTCGGGACGCTTGAAGTCGCCGATCGCGGCGCCCTCGCGCAGGAATTCGGGATTGCTGGCGACGGTGATGCCCTTGTCCGGCGCGACGTCGGCGATGATCCGCTCGATCTCGTCGCCGGTGCCGACCGGCACGGTCGACTTGGTGACGATGACCGCCGGCTTGGTCAGCGCCTCGGCCACTTCGCGCACCGCGGCGAAGACATACTTCATGTCGGCATGGCCGTCGCCCGGGCGCCCGGGCGTGCCGACCGCGATGAAGACGGCGTCGGCATTCTTCACGCCCTCGGCCAGGTCGGTGGTGAAGGTCAGGCGGCCCGCCTTGACGTTCGCTGCGACCAGATCGGCGAGCCCCGGCTCGTAGATCGGCATGATGTTCTGGTGCAGCCGTTCGATCTTGCCCGCGTCCTTGTCGACGCAGACGACCTCATGCCCGAAGTCCGAGAAGCACGCGCCCGAAACCAGCCCGACGTACCCCGTCCCGATCATCGTGATCCGCAACTTATCCACCTTTTCAAAATTCGTCGTGCAGCCCCTAGCCGCAATTGATTAAACAAGGAATGCCAACGGACGCGCGGAGAGGGGGGTGAATCGATCACCGCTTGTCATTTGTGGAAACCGGTGTCAGTCAGTCGTGCGACGCCGCAACGGCGCGGGGATGGGTGAGGAGAGCGTGATGCGGAAATCGATGATTCTGGGCGCAGTCGCGACATTGCTGGCCGCTACCGTACCGACGTTGGCGCAGGCTCAGGCGGCGCGTGTCGCGACCGGCGACCGGATCGCCTTCCCCGGTGCGGTGGGACCGGCCGCGAAGACGCCCGGCGGTCGCGGCGGGCGGATCATCCGCGTCACCAATCTCGATGCCTCCGGCCCCGGCAGCTTCAAAGCCGCGCTCGATGCCAAGGGGCCGCGGATCATCGTGTTCGAAGTCGGCGGCGTCATCGACATGGGGCTGAAGAGCTGGACGATCACCGAACCGTTCGTGACCATCGCCGGCCAGACCGCACCCTCTCCCGGCATCACGCTGATCAAGGGCGGGCTCGATGTGAAGGCGCACGACGTGATCATGCGCCATATCCGCGTCCGCACCGGCGCCGATGGCCAGGCCAAAAGATCGGGCTGGGAGGCCGACGCCTTCTCCACGGTCGGCGCCTATAACGTCATCGTCGATCACTGCACCTTCAGCTGGGCGGTCGACGAGAACATGTCCGCCAGCGGCCCGCGTTTCACCGGCACGACCGTCGAGGACTGGCGCCGCGGGACCAGCCACGACATCACCTTCTCGTACAACGCCGCTTACGAAGGACTGGCGGACAGTTCGCATCCCAAGGGCGAGCATTCCAAGGGCTCGCTGATCCACGACAATGCGACCGGCATCACCATCTGGCGCAACCTCTACGCCCATAATGTCGAGCGCAACGCGCTGTTCAAGGGCGGCGCGCAGGGCGTGTTCGTCAACAACCTTATCTATGACGCGGGCAAGCGAGCGCTTCACTATAATCTGATGGCGCTCGAGTGGGAGGGGCATCCCTATGTGACCGGCGAGATCAGCGCGGTCGGCAACGTCTATCGCGGCGGTCCGTCGACCGACGGGCGCGTGCCCTTCCTGATGCTCGGTGGTGATGGCGACCTGCGCTATCATGGCCGCGACAACATCGCGGTCGACAAACATGGCGAGCCGCTGCCGATGTTCGGCCGCTACGGGGAAACCAAGGCCAGGCTGATCGAGGTCGCCAAACCGGTCGTCTGGGTGCCCGGACTGCCCGTTCTGCCGGCGCGCGATGTCGAGACCCATGTCCTCGCCAACGCCGGTGCGCGGCCGTGGGATCGCGACGCCGACGATATCCGCGTGTTTTTCTTCGTCGCCGAAGGCCGCGGCGCGATCATCAACGACGAGAAGGACGTCAGCGCCTATCCGGTGCAGAAGCCGACCCGCGCGGCGTTCGTCGAGGCTGACTGGAACCTCGATACGATGGAGCCGAAATCGGGCCGCTATCCCGGTCAGACCCGCGACGTGCCGCAGGAACATCTGTCGGCGCGCGACGCGGCGATGCGCAAGTAGCGCGATGGCTCCGCATGCGTGACGCGCCACCCCGGACGCCTGATGGCCGCTATATCGTGGTCGACGGCGTGCTGTGGCGCGCGACCCGCCCCGACCTGAGCGAGGCGGATCGCGACCGGCTGGTCAAGCAACTGATGGCCGCCCGCCGCGCGGTGGGACAGGCGAAGACCGCGGCGGAGGAAAAGGCCGCACGGGCCGACGTCAACGCCGCCAAGATCGCGCTCGGGGAGCGGGGACCGGTCTGGTGGGACGATGGCGCGGCGGACGTGAACCGTCACAAGGTCGAGAATACGGCTTATGCCGAATGGTGGCGCACGCACCGCGGATAGCCGCTTTTCAGGCTATCTGATCTGAATTAGCTTTCCGCTCATGCACAGCATCCTGCGTTGTTTCGCGGCCGTTGCCGCCCTGACGATCACCGCCCCCGCAGCCGCCGAGTGGCGGGAGGCGTCGACCGATCACTTCCTGATCTATGCCGATTCCGGGGAGCGCTGGTTGAAGACGTTCGCCGACAATCTCGAACGCTCGGCAGCCGCACTCGATAAGTTGCACCCGTCGCAAGACCGCACCGCCAGCAAATCCAATCGGGTCGTGATCTATGCGATCTCCGGAACCGGCGCCGTTGAGAAACTCTGCGGAAAATGTGGTTCGGTCGCGGGTTTCTACATTCCCCGCGTCGGTCATTCGGTCGCCTATACGGCACGGACGCCGGCATCCAGTGAATGGGGCATATCGTCGGACATAGTCCTGTTTCACGAATATGCGCATCACTTCCTGCTGAGTTCGTCCAACGGAGCGCTGCCCCGTTGGTACAATGAGGGGTTCGCCGAATTCTTCTCGACGATCCGAACGCAACCCGACGGAACCGTCGAAATCGGCCGACCGGCCAAGCATCGGGCGTATAATGTGCTGAACGCCGACATGAAGATCGAGCAGCTGCTCGATTCGACCGGGCGGCGAGACGACATGAGCCAGGACATATTCTACGGCCGGGCCTGGGTGCTGACCCACATGCTGACGTTCAGCAAGGACCGCCGCGGCCAGCTCACGAAGTATCTTGAGGCGATCAACAGGGGGCCGCCGAACCTGGATGCCGCTCGCGAAGCCTTCGGTGATCTCAATGCTCTGCGTCGCCAGATGGAGGACTATGTCCGCAAGCCGATCCTCAGCCTCCGCTTGCCAGCCGACATGGTGAAGGTCGGACCGGTCAGTCTCCGCCCCTTGAGTCCGGGTGAAGCCGCGATGATGCCGGTCAGGTTGCGTTCGGATCGCGGCGTGTCGCGCAAGCAGGCGCTGGAGATCCTACCGGAAGCCCGAAAACGATCCGCGCCGTTCGCCAGCGATCCCGCAGCGCAGGTGGTGCTGGCCGAAGCGGAATATGATGCGGGCAACGATGCCGAAGCGGAGGCGGCGTCCGACCGGGCGCTTGCGGTAGATCCGAAGAATATCGAGGCGTTAATGTACAAGGGCCGGGCACGCATCCGTCGCGCGCGAACGGCCGGAAGTCGCGATCCGGCGGTGTGGAGCGAAGCCCGCGGCTGGTTCGTCAAGGCGAACCGTGCCGACCCCGATGCGGCCGAGCCCTTGCAGCTGTTCTACGAAAGCTTCGAAGCGGCAGGGCAGCAGCCGACGAAGAACGCGGCATTGGGCCTGTATCGGTCGCTGGAATTGTCGCCGCAGGACCCGGGGCTGCGTATCATGACGGCGCGGCAATATGTCGTCGACGGGCAACTGGCTGCGGCGCGAGCGACGTTGCTGCCGCTTGCCTATGATCCCCACATCCCGGCGGAGAAGAACCGCTTCACGCGGGTCGTCGAGGCGATCGACGCCAAGCGTCCGATCGCCAAAATCCTTAAGCTCGGCAGTGGAGCGGCCGATAGCGCCGCGGGTGACGGCGACACGTCGGACGCAAAGTGAGGACTATGTCCCCGGTTGGATATAGGGCGCCCGCGCGAAGAGTTCGCGTTGCCAGCGACGGGGATCGTTCTCCACGCGGCTGATCACGTCGAAGATCATCGTCGATCGCGTCTTCAGGTCGTATCGCGGCCATGCGGGGTCGGGAATGCCGGTCTGGGCGAAGGCGATGAACCGGCTCTGCATCGCGGCACTGGCGGCCTGGGCGGCCGTCCCGGTGCCGGTCTGCGATCCCGGTCGGTCCAGCGTGCCGAGGACCAGCGGGATGTCCATCGTGTGGAACGCGCCGCGACGCGGGTCGGTGCGGCTGGCGAAATCGACCTGATAGACCCAGGCCGGCGCACCGGCACGGGCGCGTGCCTCCGCCTCAATGACCTGGCCGGGCCAGCTGCGGCCGGCGGTGGTCGCGTCGTAGAAGACATCCATCGGCGAATAGCGGGGGAACCGTTCGCGGTAGTGGGCAACGATCCATTCCGGGGGAAGGTCGATCCGCAGTTCAGGCGCCATGCGGGCGGGGAGGGTGTCCCACGTCAGCCCGCGCATCTTGGGACCGTCGGGATCGATGAAGGCTGCGGTTTCCTGCCGCGTGTTGCCAAGCATCAGCGGCACGGCATTGCCGATCGGGTTGGCATCGGGCCAGAAGGGGTGGCGCTCCAGCCAGCGCATGTCGAGCACCGGACCCATATAGGCGCCGCCGCCGAGGATCGGGTCGGTCGCCGACAGCCCCTCGATCAATCGCTCGACCGGCATCGCCAACAGCGGGGAGATGTCGTCCGTCGTCACGCCGAGCTTGCCGAGATAGGCGCGCGTGCGGGCGGTGGCGTTGAGCGGGCCGGACACGGTGACCTGCTGGCCGCTCATTGTCGCGGCGCGGTGGAACAGGCCGCGCGCGGCCGGCATGCCGAGCAGCGTCGCGATCTTGGCACCGCCGCCCGACTGCCCGAACACCGTGACGCGACGCGGATCTCCGCCGAACCCGGCGATATTGTCGCGCACCCATTTGAGCGCGAGGATGAGGTCAAGCTGGCCGGCATTGCCGCTGTCGGGGAAGCGCGGGTCGAGGCGGGAGAGGTAGAGGTAACCGAGCGCGTTGAGGCGGTGGTTGACCGTCACCACCACCACGTCGCCGGTGCTCGCGAGCGGCTGGCCGTCGTGCAGCGGATCGACCGCGCTGCCGTTCGAATAGGCGCCGCCGTGGATATAGACCATCACCGGCTTGCCGGCGCGCGCGTCGGGGTCTGCGGTCCAGACGTTGAGGTAGAGGCAGTCCTCCGACGTCGGGCCGACCTTGCTCGACTGGGGGCAGGACGGGGCGAAGGCGGTCGCGGCGACGGGGCCGGTCGGGAGGTAGGGCTTGGGCGCCTGGAAGCGTTCGGCGGTGCCGTAGCGGATGCCCTTGAACGCGTGGACGCCGTTCTCGACCGTGCCGGTCCAGCGGCGGGGGGCTGCGAGGGCGGGGACGGGCGCAGCGGCGAATGCCAGGCCTGCGCCGACGAAGGTGCGTCGATCCATTATCCTCTCCCTTCCGCCCCTCCGTGCTCCCGCGCAGGCGGGAGCCTAGGGTTATTTAGCGATGTCCTTAGCGACCCTGGGCTCCCGCCTGCGCGGGAGCTCCGGAAGATTATCGCCGAACGTCGAACCCGCCAGCGAAGAAGCCATCGATATCGGCTTGCCCGAACAGGCTGGCGTCGCCCGGCAGCGAATGTTTCAGCGCGGTCAGCGCGAGGCCGGTGCGGGCGATGTCCTCCAGTGGCAGGCCGGTGCGCAGGCCGTGGAGGATGCCGCTGGCGAAAGCATCACCCGCGCCGATGCGGTCGACGATGCCGGTGATCAGCGCTTCGTCGGTCTGGAAGCCGCGCTCGCGGGTGTCGATGCGCGCCGACACGCGGTTGCGGTCGGCGTCGTCGGCGTGGCGCGCGGTGGACGCGATGACTTGTAGCTTGGGGAAGTGCGCGAACGCCGCCTCCGCCGCCTCGCGCCGGCGCTCCGAACCGTCACCGTGGAAGGTCTCGCCGAGCAGCAGCGACACGTCGCGGTGGTTGCCGAACAGCACGTCGGCATGGCTGATGAGTGTGGTGAGCGTCTCGCGGGGATTGCTGTCCCACGCCTCCCACAGCCGGGCGCGATAATTGCCGTCGAACGAGATGGGCACGCCCAGCCGGGTCGCAGCTTCGGCGGCCGCGATCGCGGCTCGGGTGCCGTCCGGGCCGAGCGCAGGGGTGATGCCGGAGAGGTGCAGCCGGTCTGCGCCGTCGAGCAGCGTATCCCAGTCCCATGCATCGGCCGGCGCAGTGGCGAAGGCCGAATGCGCGCGATCGTAGAGCACGTCGGTCGGGCGGAAGCCGGCGCCGCTGGTGACGAAATAGAAGCCCATCCGCCCGTCGCGGCGCTGGATGTGGCGGGTGTCGACGCCGTGACCGCGCAGGCTGGTCACCGCGGCGTCGCCGAGGCCATTGGCGGGCAGGGCGGTGACGATCCGCGTATCGTGGCCGAGACGGGCGAGCTGCGTGACGACATTCGCTTCCGCGCCTGCGACCCACACGTCGAGCCGCGGCGTCTGGAGCAGCAACTCGCGGCCCGGCGGCGACATCCGCAGCATGATTTCGCCGAATGCTACGAAAGTGCCCATCCTCATCCCATCCTTGATTTCGTCATCCCGGGCTCGACCCGGGATCCAGAGCCACACGCGGTGTCGTTCGTGACTCTGGATGCCGGATCAAGTCCGGCATGACGGTTAGAAAACCTCAGCGCGCCAGCCAGCCGCCGTCGACCGCCAGGATATGCCCCTGGACATAGTCCGCCGCGGAGGAGGCGAGGAAGACAGCCGCGCCGCCCAGGTCGCTCGGGTCGCCCCAGCGGCCGGCGGGAATGCGGTCGACGATCGACTTGTTGCGCGCTGCGTCGGCCTGGAGCGCAGCGGTGTTGTTGGTCGCGATATAGCCCGGCGCGATCGCGTTGACGTTCACGCCCTTGGTCGCCCACTCGTTGGCCAGCAGCTTGGTCACGCCGGCGATGCCCGACTTGGACGCGGCATAGGACGGCACGCGGATGCCGCCTTGAAAGGTCAGCATCGAGGCGATGTTGATGATCTTGCCGCCACCGTTCGCGATCATGTGGCGCCCGGCCGCCTGGCAGAGGAAGAACACCGATTTCAGATTGGTGTCGACGACCGCGTCCCAATCTTCCTCGCTGAAGTCGACCGCGTCGGCGCGGCGGATGATGCCGGCATTGTTGACGAGGATGTGCAGGCCGCCGAGCTTCTCGACCGTCTCGTCGACGACGCGCTGAACAGGTTCGATGGTCGACAGGTCTGCCGAAACGATCTCCGCCTTGCGGCCCATCGCGCGAACCTGGTCGACCGTGTCGGTCGCCGCCGAACGGCCGACCGCGGCGATGTCGGCGCCTGCCGCGGCGAGAGCCAGGGCGATCGCCTGGCCGATGCCGGTATTCGCACCGGTGACGACCGCGACGCGGCCCGAGAGGTCGAAGGGGTTCATCAATTCTACTCCCCCCTCCCTTCTAGGGAGGGGCTGGGGGTGGGTAGTCCGGGCGGTACTGTGGCCGTCTCGCGCGAGCCTTCATATCGCGAGCACGCCACCCACCCTAACCCCTCCCTGGCAGGGAGGGGCTTTCGCGCGTGGCTTACGCCAGCTGGCAGATGTCCAGGACGTTCATGTCGGTATAATCCTGGTTCTCGCCCGCCATCGCCCAGATGAAGGCATAGCTCTTGGTGCCCGCACCCATGTGGATCGACCACGGCGGCGAGATGACGGCCTCCTCGTTCGCCATTACGATGTGACGGGTCGCCTCGCCTTCGCCCATGAAATGCATGACGCGGTCGGTGTCGAGATTGTCGAGTTCGAAGTAGAAATAGATCTCGCTGCGGCGCTCGTGAATGTGCGGGGGCATGGTGTTCCAGACGCTGCCCGGCTTCAGCACGGTCAGGCCCATCACCAGCTGCGCCGAATCGCAGACGCCCGGGATGACGAGCTGATAGATGCTGCGTTCGTTCGATTCCTCGAGGCTCCCGCGGTCGAGCCTGTTCGCGTCGGCGATGCTCAGCTTCTTGGTCGCGAACGCCTTATGCGCGGGGCAGGAGGCGAGGTAGAAGCGCGCGCCGTCGCCGGAGAACTGCACGTCCTTCGCGCCCATCGTGACGTACAGGCAGTCCTTGTTGCCCAGCTCGAACGTCTCGCCGTCCACGGTGACGGTGCCGGCGGTCTTGCCGACGTTGACGATCGCCAGTTCGCGGCGTTCGAGGAAAGGATGGCCCTTGGCCGAGGCCGGCTCCTCCTGATCGGGCAGCTTGACCGAACCGGTCGCCACCGCGACGCCGCCGATCACGAAACGGTCGGCGTGGGTGTAATTCAGCACGCACTCGCCGTCACGGAACAGGCCCTGGATCAGATACCGGTCGCGCAGCTCGTCGTTCGAGACGCATTCCATCATGTCGGGGTGGGTGGCGTAATAGGTGCGGTCGAACATGGGTCGGGTATCTCCGAAGAAAATCGAAAGGCTGGTAACCGGTGTCAGGTCAATTCTCAAGCGGCGCGCTCACATTGTGAGCGGACGCGTGTCGCATTCGCCTTATTGCCGAACGCGGGAATTGGAAAGCGGGATGGGATGGGGCGGCCGTGGTTGCAGCGTATCCGTGATGCGGCGCGCGATACGGCTAGGACAGAAGGGGGCGAATGTGTCGCGCGCAGCCGACAGTGTTTTTGCGCCAGCAAAGCTCTCCGAAAGCCCTTGCCCCTGATTGAGACCCGTCGGTGTTCCCGCGAAGGCGGGAACCCAGGGTTAGGCAATCCAACGAGCGATGGCGCTTGCGACCCTGGGATCCGGCCTGCGCGGGAGCACAGATGGAGTCTCGCAAAGGTTTCGAGCAGGTGAAAGCTCGGCGGTCGAGGCCCGACGCCGATCAACGCTCCGACCAGCGCCGGGGGCGGCTGTGCATCACGTCCGTCGCGTCTGTATGGAGGGGGCGACGCGCCGCAGCGTCGACCTTCAGACGTCTCTGGCGAGCCCGGCAAACCTCACGCAAACGACAGACAAAAGAAAAGGGCGGCTGGTTGCCCAGCCGCCCCAATTCCTAGCGTGTCGCGACAGCTTAGTTGCTGTCCGCCGACGAACCGCCGCTGGTCGCGGCGGCGATGCCGAGACCGACAGCCGCAGCGGCTGCAATCAGGATGATGATCCCCGAACCCGCTGCCTTCGACTTGCCGCTGTGCGACGACGCACGCGCCGAAGCCGGAACCGCCTTCGACAGCGAGAGCTTCGCAGCCGGGTTAGCGGTGGCCGCAGTCGCAGCAACCGGCATCACTGCCATCGACGCTGCCGCATACGCCAGCACTACCTTGGACAACCGCATAAACTACTCCCTTTTACGTGGTCTTCGGTTAATAATCTCGTGAGGCTATGTCACAGCATATTGTGCAGTGCAAGCCCCGGCCGATCAAACTCCCGATCGTGCCGTTGGTTTCATCGGGACGATCGATTTGAATATACTGCCCTTATTGCCCCAACGATTTGCAGTCGCGGGAACACACTGGCTTATGACGGGCGATCGTTACGGAAGCGTTAAACGGAAAATGCGACGAATGGTTGCGATGACCTTAACGCTTCTGATCCTGCCTGCTGCGTCGGCGGATCCGATCGATCGTGACGCCGTGCTGCGGACGCTGGCGGCGCAGGACGGCGCGGTGACGGCCGTCGGCAATCGGTTGCAGACGGCCGTTGCGCAATGGTGCCCGCAGCGCGGCTGGGTGACGGGCATGACGGTGCAGGCGATCTCGCAATATGGTCGCGACTATCGCGATGCGGCGCGGCGGTTGTACGCCATGGGGGAGCGACCAGTCGTGTTCGCCGTAGTGCCCGGCGGGCCGGCCGCGCGCGCCGGACTGGCGACCGGCGACCGCATCCTGTCGATCGACGGGACTGCGACCACGACCGTCGACCAGACCGGACCGGCGACCGTCACTGATAGCGAACGCGCCGCCGATCTGCTCGACACCGCGATGCGTGACGGGCGGGCCGTGCTGACCGTCGAGCGCGGCGGGGAGACGCTGGCGCGTACGATCGACGGCCTCGCCGCCTGCCGCGCGCGGTTCGAGGTGCGCGCCGGCAGCGACACCAACGCCAGCGCCGACGTCGGTCGCGTCCAAGTGTCGAGCGATCTCGTCGACCCGTCGCGAGCGCGCGAGGATCTGGCGCCAGTCCTGGCTCATGAACTGTCGCACATCATCCTGCGGCACCCGGAGACGCTGGCGCGCAGCTATCGCGGGCTGTTGCCGGGGTTCGGAAAGGGCGGGGCAGCGATCCGGGCGAGCGAGATCGCCGCCGACCGGCTGAGCCTCTATGTGCTCGACCGCGCCGGCTACAGCCCGGACGATGCGGTCGCGTTCTGGACGAAGTTCCTCCGCGCGAACGACCTGGGCATCCTGTCCGACCGTACGCATCCGGGGTGGAAGACGCGCGTCGCGGCGCTGCACGCCGAACTGGCGCGGCTGAAGGCGTTGAAGGCGAGCGGCCGGCCGGTCGATCCGCCGGCCGACCTGTTCACGCCGTCGCGATGAACCACCGCTCGTCGCCGTCCAGGCCCATCGCCGTCAGGCGTCCGGTCGCATAGGCGCCGGTGTCGATGCCGATGCGGTTGGGGCGCTCGTCGATCGTCTCGGTAATGGTGTGGCCGTGGACGATGATCCGCGGGTGCGGTTGCTTGTGGTCGAGGAAGCCGGAGCGGATCCAGCGCAGATGTTCGGGCTTCTGCTCGGCCAGCGGCACGCCGGGACGAATGCCGGCATGGACGAAGGCATAGTCGCCGATCTCGATCATGTCCTCCAGCCCTTCGAGAAAGGCGATGTGGCCGGACGGCATGTGCGCGCGGATGAGATTGGGCAGTTCGTCGAAATCGGCGCGGTCATAGTTGGCCGCGGTGACACCATAGCTCAGGATCGTCTCGCGCCCGCCTGCCCGCACGAAGATGCGCGCCGCCTCCTTGTCGCCGGACAGCGTCCGCAGCAGCAGTTCTTCGTGATTGCCGCCCAGCACGCGCACCTGCCGCTCGGCGGTCAGGCGCAGCACGCGGTCGACCACCGCCGCGCTCTGCTCGCCGCGATCGATCAGGTCGCCGAGGAAGATCAGCTGGCTGGGCTTGGGCGTGCGGCTGGCATCGTCCGCGTCGATCTGATCGAGCAACTGGCGCAGCAGGTCGTCGCGGCCATGAACGTCGCCGATCGCATAGACGCGAACGTCGTCCGGAATCCGAGGTGTAGGGGCCGCCGCGCGGCTGGTACGGAACAGAGAGCCAAGCATCGGGGGAAACAGATACTCTATACGATGACGGATAGCCTTGCCGATTGGCGGGCGGTGGATCAAGTCCCGAACTTCAGCGGAACGAAACGTGTGCGCGGCTCGGCGGCCGGCGTGTCGAACCTGATCCTATTAGTCGCCTGAAGGCTTTGGGTCGAGCGGAACGACGATCGCGAAAACCGTTGGGTTCGGCGTCGGATGTGAGTCTGCGCGTGCCCGTTGGTCGTGCCGCGGACGGCGACCAGTATTTCAGAGCCCGAAACCATCCGCGATGATCCTTGCCATCCGTGCCGAAGCCTGGCCGTCGCCGAACGGATTGTGGGCGCGGGCCATGGCCGAATAGGCCCGGCTATCGTCGAGAAGAGTGAAGACTTCGGAAACAAGGCGGTCTGCCGAGGTGCCGACCAGCTTCGCGGTGCCGGCGGCGATGCCTTCGGGGCGCTCGGTCGTGTCGCGCAGGACGAGCAGGGGCTTGCCGAGCGCGGGCGCCTCTTCCTGCACGCCGCCCGAGTCGCTGAGCACGATATGGGCCATGCCCAGCGCGCGGACGAACTGCGGATAATCGAGGGGATCGACGAGCGCGACGTTCGGCCGGTCGCCGACTATCCTGTCCATGACCGATGCGACGTTGGGATTGGGGTGGACGGGAAAGAGGATGCCGACGTCGTCACGCTGCGCGATCCGGCCGAGGCCGTGCGCGATCTCCACCATGCCGTCGCCGAAATTCTCGCGACGATGGGTGGTGACGAGGATGATTCGCTTGCCGGCTAAGCGTTCGGCGACGGGGTCCAGTCCCGCGGCCAGCGCCGGATCGGCGGCGACACGGTCTTGCGTCCACAGCAGCGCGTCGATCACGCTGTTGCCGGTGACGTGGATGGTGTCGGCCGCGATGTTCTCACGCAGCAGCGCGTCGGCGGCGGTCCGTGTCGGGGCGAAATGCTGATCTGCGATGGGCGCGACGATCCGGCGGTTCACTTCTTCGGGCCAGGGCGCCCAGATGTCGCTGGAGCGCAACCCCGCCTCGACATGGCTGACCGGGATGCGGCGGTAATAGGCCGCAAGCGCGCCGGCCATTGCGGTCGCGGTGTCACCCTGCACCAGCACACGATCGGGCTGCTCGGAGTCCATCACCTCGCCCAGCCCGGTCAGCAACCGCGCGGTCAGCCGGTCGAGCGATTGGCCGGGCTCCATCAGGTCGAGGTCGATGCCGGGCGTCAGGTCCGCCATCGCCAGCACCTGGTCGAGCAGCCCGCGATGCTGCGCGGTCACGCAGGTCCGGACCGCGATGCCGGGGGTATCTGCCAGCGCGCGGACGACGGGGAACAGCTTGATCGCCTCCGGGCGCGTGCCGAAGATCACCAGAAGTTTCTTCATCGAACAGAGGTTTACCGTCACCGTTCTTAAACCCGGCCTAACTAAGCACATTGCGGGCGCCACCGGGCGCGCTTACGGAGCATCCATGACTTTCAAACCCGTCCGCAAGGCTGTCTTCCCCGTCGCCGGTCTCGGCACGCGCTTCCTTCCCGCCACCAAGGCAATGCCGAAGGAGATGCTGACCGTCGTCGACAAGCCGCTGATCCAATATGCCGTCGAGGAAGCGCTGGAGGCGGGGATCGAGCAGATCATCTTCGTCACCGGCCGCGGCAAGGGCGCGCTGGAGGATCATTTCGACATCTCCTACGAGCTCGAAGCGACGATGCGCGAGCGCGGCAAGAGCCTCGACCTGATCGCCGGCATCCGCCAGAAGCCGGGCTCTCCGGTCTACATCCGCCAGCAGGAGCCGCTGGGTCTGGGCCATGCCGTATGGTGTGCGCGTGAGATCGTCGGCGACGAACCCTTCGCGGTGTTGCTGCCCGACGAACTGATGTGCGGCACGCCGGGCTTCCTGAAGCAGATGGTGACGGCGTATGAGCGGGTCGGCGGCAACATCATCGGCGCGCTGGAAGTCGCGCCCGAGGAAACCGACAAATACGGCATCATCACGCCGGGCGCGGTCGACGGACCGCTGACCGAAGTGCTGGAAGTCATCGAGAAGCCGGCCGCGGGCACTGCCAAGTCGAACCTGATGACGCCCGGCCGCTATATCCTCCAGCCCGAAGTGATGCGCATCCTCGACAATCCGCAAACGGGTGCGGGTGGCGAGATCCAGCTGACCGACGCGATGGCGCAGCTGATCGGCAAGCAGCCGTTCCACGGCTTCACCTTCGACGGCCAGCGCTACGACTGCGGCGACAAGGCGGGGTATATCCAGGCCAATCTTGCGCTCGCACTGGCGCGGTCGGACATCGGCCCGGCGGTGCGCGCGTTCGCGGAATCCGCACTGCGCAAGTGAGGTAGCGATCGGTCCCTTCGCCCGCTGCTCAGCGGCGGGCGGAGGGGACCGGTCAGTCCTTTCCGGCCATCTCCGCAATGGCCGCGCGGCCATAGACCCGACGCTCGCCACCCGCGCCGGAGACGATCAGCAGGGCGTCGGCCTGGGTCACGCGGTCGAGCGAGGACCATTGCATGATCGCGCGTTCGAACGTGGTTTCGATCAGCGGCTCGCTGTTCGGATCGAACGCCGTGACCAGCTGTGCGCTGGTGGCCCGCTGCATCGTCAAATCTCCCTGTCGAGACAGGCTTGCTACCATAGCTTCCATTGCCCGGAAATCAGACAAATAGCAGCCGATCTTCGCCGATCGTGCCGAGTAGGCCGACCATGCCACCGCCGTCGACACCGGGCTGTGGCGCAATGCCGTGGACATCGAGCGCAGTCTGGCAGGCGATGATCTCGACCCCCAGCTCGTGGGCCGTGTCGGCCAGCGCGCCGGTCAGCGGCAGCGTCACCGCGGCGTCGTGCAGGTACAGCCGCGCGCGCGCGCCGAGCGCGGCCTGCGCGGTGGCGAGCGTCAGCGCGGCATCGAACCGCGCGGGATCGGCATCCGCGACGATGATCGTCAGCCCGCGCATCGACACCCCGGGTCCTTCGGAACGGTCAGGGTCCGAAAGCGGAAGGCGAGCGCATCGGCGAGCAGTAGCTTGCCCGTCGGATCGTCGCCGAACGGCACGATCGCGCGGATGACCTCCAGCGCGGCGAGACTGCCCATCACGCCAGTCATCGCGCCGAGCACCCCGGCTTCCGCGCAGCTTGCTTCGGCCCGGTCCGGATCGTCGCCGACGAGGCAGCGATAGCAGGGGCGATCCGCCTCCCATCCGCGATAGACGGCAAGCTGCCCCTCAAACTGGCCGACCGCGGCGGAGACGAGCGGGATGCGGACCGCGAGCGCGGCGTCGGCGACCGCCAGTCGGGTGGCGAAATTGTCGCAGCCGTCCAGGACGACGTCGGCCCCGGCGATCAGATCCGCCGCGTTGGTGGTATCGATCCGCGCGGCTATGCCCGTCACCGTCACGCCGGGATTGATCCGCCGGGCGGCCTCTGCCGCCGCCTTGACCTTTGCGCGGCCGATGTCGTCGGTCGTGAAGATCGTCTGCCGCTGAAGATTGGACAGGTCGACGCGGTCGTCGTCGATCAGCGTCAGCCGCCCGATGCCGGCTGCGGCGAGATACTGGATGGCAGGCGAGCCGATCCCGCCTGCGCCGATGACGACGACATGCGCCGCGCCCAACCGCATCTGCCCCGCGCCGCCGATTTCGCGCAGCACGATGTGGCGCGCGTAGCGCTCCAGTTCCGCGTCGGTGAGGGTCATCGGCCCCAGTCGAAGGTGATGGTGGTGCGATACCAGCCGCCGGCGGGCAGGCGCACGTTGTTCCGCGCCAGGCTGGACACGAAACCGGCGGCGAATTGCTCGACGGTCGGGCAGTCGATCGCCCGCGGCACGACCCGGCGCGGTACGCCATCGCCGCGAATGAAGATCGCAACCTCCACAATCAGCCGCTCACCCGCGACCGGACAATTTTCCTGTGTGATCGTGCGACGAACGAAGGCGCTCAGCTCCGGCGACGCCTCCGGCGGCACGCGCCAGGGTAGCGGCGGGAGGATCGACCAGTCTGCGGGCGGGATCAGCGCCGTCGCTTCGGCGGGCGGGGGCAACGGCGCAAAGGACTGGGCCTGCAAGGTTGCGGCGATGGCGAGAACCCCGATCATCGCCCGGTCGATCCGAAGCCGCCGTCCCCCCGCGCCGTCGCATCGAGATCGTCGACTTCGGCCAGTTCGGCGCGCAGAACGGGGGCGGGGACCAGCTGCGCGATGCGATCCCCGCGCGCGATGGTGAAGGTTTCGGCGCCGAGATTGGCGAGGATCACCTTGACCTCGCCGCGATAATCGCTGTCGATCGTGCCCGGCGTGTTGAGGCAGGTGACGCCGTGCTTCAGCGCCAGTCCCGAGCGCGGGCGCACCTGCACCTCATAGCCGTCGGGAATCGCCAGCGCGAAGCCGGTCGCGACTGCGCGGCGCTCCCCGGCGCGGATCTCGCAGGTCTCCGCCGACACCACGTCCATCCCCGCGGCTCCCGCGGTGGCATAGGCGGGCAGGGGAAGGTCGGCGCCGTTCGGCAGGCGTTTCAGGGCAATGCGGATCGCAGTCATGATTGCCCCCAATACCGGACCCGCGCCGGTCTGTCGAAGGCGAGTACCGCAAGGGACAGCGACCCCAAAAGTTGCGATACCGCGCTCCATCGGTCAGCCTTCGTCACTTTTGTCACCTTTGGACCGAACACTTTTGTCACCTTTGGACCGAAAGCGCGGAGCAGAGGCGGGCGACGCATCATCCGAACGGGTGAAGCAGATTGCGCCCATGTAGGAAAATGAATTTCGGGCGGGCGACCAGTTGGCGGGACGGACGGTTGGCCGAGCCATCGATTTAATTGGGGGCTCGGCTGACAATTGATCGATAGTCGTTTGGGCGCGTCGCTCGTACCAAGCGTCGACGCCCTCGCGGCGACCCCAAAATTCAGGTGCTGCATGCCGTCTTCGCGCCCTGCGTGCTGCCGGGCCTTGTCCCGTGCGTCCCTGATCCTCGCCCGCAGCCCGGCCATCGGCGCCATGTTGTCGAGCGGCGCCACGGCGCAGGTCGTCATGCCACCATCCGCCGACCCGCCACCGACGGAAGTCGTCGTGAAGGGCCGGCGGATGGGCGCGCAGTCGACCTTGCAGGGCACCGCCTATCCCGTTGCCGATTCGCCGCAGGGGGCGGCGGGGAGTGCGGTCGATGTGCTCAACGCGCTGCCGTCGGTCAGCGTCGCGCCGGACGGCAGCGTTCGGGTACGGGGGAATGACAGCGTCCGCATCTTCGTGAACGGCCGACCGTCCGCGGGGCTGAATGGGGCGGGGCGCGGGGCGGCGCTGGAGGCGATCGCGGGCGGCAACATCGCGTCAGTGGAGGTGCTGACCAATCCGTCGGTCCGCGACGATGCCGATGGCGGCACAATCCTGAACATCGTCCTGAAGAAGCCCCGGGTGCCGGGGCCGAGCGGCAAGGCAAATGTGACGGTCGGCGACCGCGGCCGGCGCACCCTGTCGGTCAATGCCGGGCTCAATCGCGGGCGGGTGAAGGCGTTGCTCGATGCCGGATTTCGTCAGGATGTCCGGTTGCAGACGGTGAGGGACGAGCGTCGGTTGCTGGACCAAGACGGCGGGGTGACGGCGCGGTTCGACACCCTGTCGCGCTACACGCCGACGCTGACCCGGTCGGCCAGTCTGGGCGGCAGCCTGTCCTATGCGCTGCCTGCCGATGCCGAAGTGAGCCTAGAGGCATCGGTGTCGCACGCCGCTCCGATCAATCAACTGTTCGAGGATCATCGCGATGTCGCGGCGGGCGATGTGCTCCCGGCCCTCTATCGTCGCGTACGGACCGGACCTACGCCAACGACGACCATGACGTCAGCCTGTCCTATCGCGAAAAGGCGGATGACGGCGTCGCGGCCCTGTCGGTCGATGCGCAGCATAGCGTGACCAGCTTGCGCTCCGACCGGCCGTTCGTCACGACCTGGATCCGTCCGGAGCGACCGGCTGGGGGGCGGCGGGTGCTGTACCGCACGCGGACGGCGATCGATCGCATCGCGGCCGACTATGACCTGCCGCTCGCCACCGGGTGGCGGTTGCGGAGCGGCGGCGAGTGGCGGCGGGAGGTAACTGCGATCGGCAATGGAGCGGTCTCGTTCGATCCGGCCGTGTCGGCTTCGCTGCCGGTCCCGGCGCTGGCGCAGTTCGACGGGATGCAGCGAATCGCGGTGCTGGACGGCGCGGTGACCTGGCGTAAGGGCGACCGGTCGGCGGAGGCGGGCACGCGGGTCGAGGATATCGCGATCACCGTCGCGGCCTCGCCCGGCGTCGCGCGGGTCGAGCGGCGGCTGGGCGGCTTTGCACACCGGCTGTCGGTGATGCGAGACAGGCCGCGCGATCATTGGGCGTTGCGTCTCTCGCGCAGCCGCGAGCGGCTAGACCCGCGCGATCTCAGCCCGATCGTCGTGACGGTCGATCCCCAACGGCTGTCGCGCGGCAATCCGCTGTTGCGGCCGCAGGACGTGACGACGGCGGAGGTGGAATATGGCATCGACCGGTCGGGCCTGCGCGCGACGGCGACCATATTCCTGCGACGGACCGACCGATTGATCGGCGAATTCTACGACATCGCGGGCGACGGCGTGCTGTTGCGGACGGCGGCGAATGCCGGCACCCGGCGATCGGCCGGGGCGGAGGTCACGGTCGGCGGGCCGATCGGCAAGGCGGTCAAGTACGGCCTGGCCGCGTCGTTTCGCCGCGACGGGATCGACACCGACGACGGGTTCGGCCGGACCCGGGCTGCACTGACCGGCTATTCGCTCCAGGCGTCGATCGACTGGGATGCGACGAAGCGGGACAAGCTGCACATCGACGCCGACCGCCGCGGCCCGGACCTGCTGCCCCAAGGGCGCCGGAGCGGCACGAGCGGAGTGAATGTCGTGTGGCGCCACACGCTGTCACCGCGGCTGACGGCCTCGCTGACCGCGCGCGGACTGGTGCAGGACAGCCGGGTGCGGACCGTGATCCGTACCGCGGTGACGACGACCGACACCGATTGGGTCACGGACACGCGGGCGGTGCTGTTCGGGCTGGCGGTAACGCGGTGAGTAACGGACGCGCGATCTGCTGACATGGCAGATTAGGAACGCGTCCCTCAGCCCAGCGCCGCCGCGATCCGCTCTGCCAGCCGGCGCGCGACGGCGTCCTTCGGCAGCGGTTCCCAGTCCTCGACGCCGTCCGCTGTGACCAGATGCACGGTGTTGGCATCGCCGCCCATCACGTCACCGGAAACGTCGTTGGCGACGATCCAGTCGGCGCCCTTGCGCACACGCTTGGCGGTGGCGTGCTCGACGACGCGTTCGGTCTCCGCTGCGAAGCCGACGAGCAGGCGGGGGCGGGTCGGGCTTTTCGCCAGCGTCGCGAGGATGTCGGGATTGGTGTGGAGTGCGAGCGGGGGCGCGCCTTCGCCCTTCTTCAGCTTCTGTGCCGCAGCCTCGACATACCAGTCGGCGACCGCGGCGACCATGACGGCGGCGTCGGCGGGGAGGGCGCGGTCGACCGCATCGGCCATCTCGCGCGCGGTTTCCACGTCGATGCGGGTCACGCCCGGCGGCGTGGCGAGGGCGACGGGACCGGACACGAGCGTCACCCGCGCGCCCAGTTCGGCCAGTGCGCCGGCGATGGCATAGCCCTGCTTCCCCGACGAGCGGTTGGCGATGTAGCGCACCGGGTCGATCGGCTCATGCGTCGGACCGGCGGTGACCAGGATGTGCTTGCCCGTCAGCGGCCCGTCGCCGGCGAAATGGCGCTCGATCGCGGCAAGGATCGCGGTCGGCTCGGGCAGGCGGCCCGGGCCATATTCGCCGCAGGCCATCGCGCCCTCGTCGGGCTCCATCACGGTGATACCGTCCGCCCGAAGCTGAGCGACATTGCGCTGCGTCGCGGCGTGCTGCCACATCCGCACGTTCATCGCCGGCGCGGCGAGGACCGGCGTGTCGGTCGCCAGGAGGAGCGTGGTCGCCAGGTCGTCGGCATGGCCGTGCGCCATCCGCGCCATCAGGTCGGCGGTCGCGGGGGCGACGACGATCAGGTCGGCGGCGCGGCTGAGCTGGATGTGGCCCATCTCGGCCTCGTCCTTCAGGTCCCACAGCGTCGTGTAGACCGGGCTTTCGGCGAGCGCCGCAAGCGTCATCGGGGTGACGAAATGCGCGCCGCCCTGCGTGAGGACCGGCGTCACCGCCATGCCCGCCTTGCGGATCAGGCGGATCAGCTCGCACGCCTTGTACGCGGCGATGCCGCCGCCGACGATCAGCAGGATGCGCTTCATTGCGTGATCCTCTGCACCCGGACGCGCCGCCTGTCGAGCAGGCGCGTGGCGATGTCGCGGACGGCGTCGGGGACGAACATCAGTCCGATCAGGAAGACGGGTGCCGGCATCAGCGCCCAGTAGAAGGTGTTGGTCCGCGCGAAGATCGCGATGACCGCGGCGTATCCGAAGAACAGCGTCGCCGTGCGCGCACCGACCGGGTCGCGCCAGGCGCTCCAGCCGAACAGCGACAGCGCGACCAGCGGCGCGGCGAGTGCCAGCGGAAGCGCGGACAGCGCGGTCGAGATGACCAGCGAGCGGACGAAGAAGCCAGGCCCGTGCAGCCCGGACCAGCCCGGCGACGTCGGATCGAGCGGCTCGACGACCTGCGCCACCGCCCAGGCATGGGCGACGAGCGCAAGGGCGAAAGCGAGCAGGGCGAGCGCCCAGCCGAGCGCTTCCCGCCGTGCGCCCGCCTTCAGCGCATAGGCCGCCATCACCATCGGCAACAGCGCCGCCGTCTCGCGCACCAGCATCGCGACCAGCGCCAGCGCGACGGAGGGCAACCAGCGGTCGGGCCGCCAGATCGCGAGCGACAGCGCGACGAGCATCGCCGCCCAGATCTCGTGGAAGGCGATCAAATCGGTCTGGACGAACGGCACCAGCCCGCCGGCGAGAACCAGCGCGAGGATGCTACGGGTCAGCGGGCGCGACAACAGCGATCTCAGCCGCAGCCACCAGGCGACCACGACACCCGCCGCCAGCAGGTAGAGGATCGCGATGGTGACGCCCTGCGGCAGGATCGCCTGGACGACGCTATGCCCCGGCAGGCGGAAGGTGACGAAGGGCCTCAACGGATAGCCGCCGCTGCGCAGCGCGTCGGCGAGCAGCGCATAATAATCGCCGCCGCCGCGCAGGCCCGCGATGACCGATTCATATATGCCCAGGTCGCTGACGTCGTTGGTCGGTTGGGCGGCGCTGACGGTCGGGTCGGGCACGGCGAGTGCGGTGAACGCCAGCGCCAGCAGCAGCGCCAGAAAGGCGGCGGCGAGGCGCGCGCCGGCGGTGTTCAACCCGGCGAAACGGGTCGGGGCGGCAAGCCAGAGCGACGCGCGGCCACGTTGCGGAAGCGGCGGAGCAACGGGGTCGCTCACGCCACCCACAAAGTCATGGCAACAGCCAGCGCCGCCGACAGGATCGCGACCGCGCCGTAGCGCCAGCCGCCGCCGACGCGGACGACCTCGATTTCGCGCAGCGGCGGGGCGGGGGGCGCGCCGCCCGGGGCGGGATAGCGCGCCTCGATATTGCGGATCAGCTCGGGCAGGCGGGCGAAGGTCTTCAGGTCGGTGACGATGCGGTCGGCGGCCCATGCCTCCGGACCCAGTTCGGTGCGGATCCACTCGCGAATGAACGGGCCGGACACGTCCCACATGTTGATGTCGGGATCGAGCCGGGTCGCCACGCCCTCCACCATCACCATCGTCTTTTGCAGCAGTAGCAGGTGCGGCTGGGTCTGCATGTCGAAATCGCGGGTGATCGCGAACAGTCCGTCCAGCATCGCGCCGACCGACATGTCCTTGACCGGCAGGCCGCGCATCGGCTCGCCCACCGCCCGCAGTGCCGTCGCGAATTCGGCGACGTTATGATGCGGGGGGACATAGCCGGCTTCGAAATGGATTTCGGCGACGCGCTTATAGTCGCCGGTGATCAGGCCGTAGAGGATTTCCGCCAGCCACACCCGCGCGCGGCGGTCGATGCGGCCCATGATGCCAAAATCGATCGCGGCGATCCGGTCGCCGGGCAGCGCGAACAAATTGCCCTGGTGCATATCGGCGTGGAAGAAGCCATCCGAGATCGCCTGGCGCAAAAACGCACGGACCAGCTTCGACGCCAGGACGGACACGTCGTAGCCTGCCTCGATCAGTCCGGTGCGGTTCGACAGCTTGATGCCGTCGACCCATTCGAGCGTCAGCACCTTGCCGGTGGTGCGCTGCCAGTCGATCGCGGGAACGACGAAATCGGGCTCCGCCTCCATCCCCTCGGCGAGTTCGGACGCCGATGCGCCTTCGCGCCGCAGGTCGAGTTCGCGGGCGGTCCAGCGCTTGAACGTCTCGATGACCAGACGCGGACGCAGCCGCATCGCCTCGCCGCCGATGCCCTCCAGCTGGGCGGCGGCCCATTCATAGGTGTCGATCGCGCGGGCGAAATCGGCCTCGACGCCCGGACGCAGCACCTTCACCGCGACGCGGCGGCCGTCGGTCGTGATCGCGCGGTGGACCTGCGCGATCGAGGCGGCGCCGATCGATTCCTCCTCGAACTCGGCGAACAGTGCCGACAGCGGGCGGCCGAAGCTCCCCTCTATGCGGGCGCGGATCGCGTCGAACGGGACGGGGGGCAGCGAATCCTGGAGGCGCAGCAGGTCGTGCGCGGCGTCCTCGCCGACCAGGTCGGGGCGCGTCGCCAGCGTCTGGCCGAGCTTGATCGCGGCCGGGCCGATCGCCTGGAAGGCTTCGGCGTACTGCGGCACCTTCGGCACGCGTGCGCCGACGCGGGCGACGCGAGCGAGGCGGCGGACCGCGGCCGGCGTATTCGGATCGCGCTCGATCCCCCGCAGCGCCCCGTGACGCGCGAGCGTGCGGCCCCATTTGAACAGGCGCCAGAGGTGGGTGATGGAGGCGGTCATACGAAATCCCTCTCCCGGTGGGAGAGGGAGGGAGCCGCGTAGCGGCGGAAGGGTGAGGGCAGGGTCAAGCGCAGACGGCTGCCCTCACCCTCCCACTCGGCTGCGCCGAGCGGGCCCCTCCCTCTCCCACGGGGAGAGGGGAGACGCGCAGCAGCCATCAAATCTTCCAACCCGAATGGATCGCGACCAGCCCGCCGAGCAGCGGTTCGACCTTCGTCTGGACGAACCCCGCCTCGCCGATCATCCGCTCGAACGTCGGCATGTCCGGGAAGCGCCGGATCGATTCGATCAGATAGCGATAGCTGTCCTCGTCGTTCGCCAGCAGCTTGCCGAGCTTCGGGACCAATTTGTGCGAGTACGCATCGTACACATCGCCGAACAGCGGCCAGGTGGTCGTCGAAAATTCCAGGCAGAAGAACCGCCCGCCCCGCCGCAAGGTCCGGTGCGCCTCGCGCAAGGCCTTGGGGATGTCGGTCACGTTCCGGATGCCGAACGCGATGGTGTAGGCGTCAAAGAAACGGTCGGGGAATTGCAGCGTCTCGGCATTGGCTTCGGTCCAGACGAGGCCGTCGATCCCGCGTTCCTGCGCGCGTTCCATACCGACTTCGAGCATCGCCGGGTTGATGTCGGCGACTGTCACGCTCGCGCCCGACTTGGCGAGGCGGAAGGCGATGTCGCCGGTGCCGCCGGCCATGTCGAGCACCTGCTCGCCCGCGCGCGGCTTCACCCGGGCGACGAACCGGTCCTTCCATAGGCGATGCATGCCCCCCGACATGGCGTCGTTCATCAGGTCGTAGCGGCTCGCCACATTCTTGAAGACCGCGCCGACGCGCTGGGTCTTTTCCTCTGGGGCGACGTCTTCATAGCCGAAGGAGACGGTGTCAGTCATGGACACGGCCCTAGCGAAGCCTTGTGGCCCCCGCAAACGCAACCTAGCTGTTTGGAGTGCCAGAGCTTCCCGAAGTCGAAACCACCGTCCGCGGACTGACTCCTGTGCTCGACGGTCAGCGTCTGTCGTCGGTCGTGACGCGCCGTGGCGACCTCAGGCGCCCCTTCCCGGCGGAACTCGCCCAGCGGATGACGGGGGCGACGGTCACGGGGCTGCGGCGGCGCGCGAAATACGGGCTGATCGACACCGATCGCGGCGACACGATGATCTTCCACCTCGGCATGTCGGGGCGGTGGCGGGTCGATCCGGACGAACTGCTGACGCACGACCATCTGGTGATCGAGACCGACGCCGGGCGGCGGCTGGCGCTGAACGATGCGCGGCGGTTCGGCTCGGTCGATCTGGTGCCGACCGTCGAGGTCGCCGACTGGCCGGCGTTCCGCGCGCTGGGGCCGGAGCCATTGGGGCCGGATTTCACCGCGAAGCATCTCGAACAAGCACTCGCCGGGCGAATCGCGTCGATCAAGCAGATGCTGCTCGACCAGCGGATCGTCGCGGGGCTGGGCAATATCTATGTCTGCGAGGCGCTGTACGAAGCGCGCATCCGACCGTCGAAGCCGGCGGGGCAGGTCGCCAGGGTCAAACTCGCGCGGCTGGTCGAGTGCGTGCATCTGGTGCTGAACGCGGCGATCGAGGCGGGTGGGTCGACCTTGCGCGACTATGCGCGGCCCGACGGGGAGCTCGGTTATTTCTCCAAGCAGTTCAAGGTGTACGGGCGCGAGGGGCTGCCGTGCGAGTGCGGCGGGGTGGTGGCGCGATACGTCGAGGGCGGGCGGTCGACCTTCTGGTGTCCGAAGTGTCAGAAGTAGGGACGGCTGCTCCTCTGTCATTCCGGCGAAAGCCGGAATCCAGTGTTACTTTCGCGAGACCTTGGTTGTTTGGCCCTGGATCCCCGCTTTCGCGGGGATGACGGTGGAAGGGTTGGAGACACCCTTCCCGGTTGACTGAATCACCACCGCTCGCTATGGGCGCCGCTTTCCCGGCTCGTGGAGATTGTCCGCGCGCCTATCAAAACAGCAGGATTTGAACGTAATGGCGAATACGCCTCAGGCGAAGAAGCGCATCCGTCGCAACGAGCGTCGCGCGGAAGTCAACGGCAACCGTCTCGGCCGTATCCGGACCTTCGTGAAGAAGCTCGAATCGGCGCTGGCCGCCGGCGACAAGGATGCCGCGACCGCCGCGATCGCGCAGGTTCAGCCAGAACTGGCGCGTGGCGTTGCCAAGGGCGTGCTCCACAAGAACACCGCGTCGCGCAAGTTCTCGCGCCTGACCAAGCGCCTCGCCGCCCTGGGCTGAGGTCGTCGGCGCGCGCGCGCGCCGCACGCTGCTGATCTGAATTATGGCCTCGTCGGGATGTCCCGGCGGGGCCATTTTCGTGCCTGCCGACGTCCTTCGGAACGGGGTGAGAACGCGCAAAAAGCTCCCGAAACGCGAATCGCGCATTTGCCGCGATTCGCGGCCGAAGACGTGGTTCGATTTGGCTAAGTATCTGATATAAAACGCGAAGAAATTTTTCCGACGCAAAAGCGTGAGTCAATCCGCTTTATTTCAAATTCTTGACGGACCGGCGGGTTGATCGACTCGTTCAGTCGATCCACAACAGCCCTCCGGTCGGCGTTCGCTGATCGGCATTTGACAGTCTCGGGGCACATCGAGCCGGAGTATCGCTCCGGCTCTGGGGGACATTTGTCGGTTGGAAACAGGGGGCACGCGCCGACAGCGTGTGTCTCGGCGGGAAGGAATGCGCGCGTGGCATTTGGGATGGCGAGACTGGCAGACTCCGACGACGCCGTGGCGAAGGCCTGGGCGCGCGTTCGGACGAACCTGCGCCATTCGGCCGGGCAGCGCCTGTTCGACCAGTGGCTGAAGCCCGCGACGCTGATCGACGGCAGCGATACCGAATCGGTCCGCATCGGCCTGCCCAGCGCGTTCATGACGACGTGGGTGAAGAGCCATTACGCCGACCGGCTGTTCTACGAATTTCGCGCCTTCCTGCCGAACCTGCGGTCGGTGTCGATCGAGACGGTCAGCGAAGCCAAGGCGACCCGCGCGCTGACGGTGGAAACACCGGCAGCGAGCCCGGCGGCACAGCCGGCCCCGGCACCGGCACCAGTGGCAATGCCTGATTCGGCCAAGGCGCCGATCAAGACGGTGGAGCGGGCGAACTTCGACTCGCGCTTCACCTTCGACCGGTTCGTCGTCGATGCGTCGAACCGCGTCGCCTTCAACGCCGCCCGCGCGCTCGCCGAGCCGGGCCGCCCGCGGTTCAGCCCGCTCTACCTCCATTCGGGCACGGGGCAGGGCAAGACCCACCTGATGCACGCGATCGGCCAGGCGTTCCTCGACGCCTGCCCCGACGCGACCGCGCTCTACATGCCGGCCGAACGCTTCATGTTCGAATTCGTCCAGGCGCTCCGTGCTCGCGATACCCATGCGTTCAAGGCGCGGTTGCGCGGCGTCGATCTGTTGATGATCGACGACCTGCAATTCATCTCGGGCAAGGATTCGACGCAGGAAGAATTCTTTCACACGGTCAACGAGTTTATGGGCGCGGGCAAGCGGCTGGTGATCGCGGCCGATCGCAGCCCGATGACGCTCGACGGGATCGAGCCACGGCTGCTGTCGCGCCTTGGCTCGGGTCTCGTCGCCGACATCAAGGCGCCTGAGCTTGAGCTGCGCCGCGCGATCCTGACCGCCAAGCTGTCCGACGTGCCCGATGCCGAAGTGCCGGGTGACGTGATGGAGCTGCTCGCCGCGCGGATCACCGGTAGCGTGCGGGAGCTCGAAGGCGCACTGAACCGCGTCGTCGCCTATGCCCAGCTGAACGGCGAGGCGATCACGATGGACTTCGCAGTCGGCGTGCTCGGCGACCAGCTGCGCGGCAGCCAGCGGCGGATCACGATCGACGAGATCCAAAAGGCGGTGTCGACGCATTTCGACCTGAAGACGATCGACCTGCTGTCCGCGCGCCGCGCCGTCGCCGTCGCGCGTCCGCGCCAGATCGCGATGTATCTCGCCAAGCGCCTGACGACGCGCTCGCTGCCGGAAATCGGCCGCAAGTTCGGCAACCGCGATCATTCGACGGTGATCCATGCCGTGCGGCGGATCGAGGAACTGCGCGGGACCGACCGCGATGTCGATAGCGCAGTGAATGCGCTGCTGAGGCAGCTGGAGCGCTGAGCGGGCGCGTGCGGTTTGCGAACGCAAACCGCCGACTCGCCACGGCGGGCAGCGGGCAAGCATAGCTTGCACGTCTGACGGCGTGGCGCAGGCCAAGGCCTGACGTGCTTTCGGCAAATGATCGCTTGCGATGCCCTGTTTGCCCTAGGCTCCGGCCTGCGCGGGAGCACAGTGGTATTGAAGCACCCGCCCCGCCATCATCTCCGACGCGCGGTCGGTTGCCAGCCGCGTGTCGCTGGCCAATTTCTTCACCTCCGTCGCGACCACCGCGAAGCCGCGTCCGGCCTCGCCGGCGCGGGCCGCCTCGATCGTCGCGTTTAGCGCGAGCAGATTGGTTTGTTGCGCGATCGCGCCGATAGTGCGGACGATGCCGTCGAGTTCGCCGACGACGTCCTCCAGCGCGAAGGCGGTTCGCTTGGCGGCGGTAATGTCGGTGGCGATCTGCAAGATGCGATCGGTGCGGCCGTCGGGACCGAACACGGGATTGTAGGTCGCCTGCAGCCAGACATTCTCGCCCTTTGCATCGATCCGGCGATATTCCCCCTGATCGAAATCGCCGCGGCCGAGCTTGCGCCAGAAGGCGGCATAGGCCTCGGTCGTGACATAGCCGGGATCGCAGAACATGCGGTGATGGCGGCCGATCAGCGCGTCACGTGGATAGCCGAAGATCGTGTGGAACAGCGCGTTCGCTTCGAGGACGATTCCGCCGGGCGAGAATTCGATGACAGCCAGCGACCGGTTGATCGCTGCCCAAGTTGCATCAATACTGCCGGTTACCTGTGGCATCTGACCCTCGTGTGAGGATCAACGGCTAGGCCACAGATTGCAAATCCAGGTTAAGTCCGCGCTGTCGAAACTACCGGGTTCGAGCGATGTCAAACTTGAAGGCCGACTGCCTCCTGCGCCTTTCGAAGGGTCGGAGCGGCGAGCGCTCGCGCGCGGACCGCACCGTCCGCCAGCGCCTGTCCGACCGCCGCCTTGTCGTCGAGCAGACGGACCAGCCGGTCGCGGATCGGGCCGAGCTTGGCGATGGCGAGGTCGGCGAGCGCGGGCTTGAACGCGCCGAAGCCTTGGCCCGCGAACTGCTCGAGCACCGCCTGCGGGCTCATGTCGGCGAGGGCCGCATAGATGGTGACGAGGTTCCGCGCTTCCGCCCGCTCGGCCAGCGCGTCGAAGCTGTCGGGCAGGGGATCGGGATCGGTCCGTGCCTTCTTGAACTTCTGTGCGATCACGTCGTCGGGGTCGATCAGGTTGACGCGGCTCATGTCGCTGGGGTCGGACTTGGACATCTTGGCCGTGCCGTCGCGTAGCGACATGATCCGCGGCGCGGCCTTGGAGATCAACGGTTCGGGCAGCGGGAACAGGTCGACGCCGAAGTCGGTGTTGAACTTTTCGGCAATGTCGCGGGTCAGCTCCAGATGCTGCTTCTGGTCCTCGCCCACCGGGACGTGCGTCGCCTGATAGACCAGGATGTCGGCGGCCTGGAGTACGGGATAGGTGAAGAGCCCGACCGGCGCGCCGTCGCGGTTCTTGCCCGCCTTGTCCTTCCACTGCGTCATGCGGTTCAGCCAGCCCATGCGGGCGGTGCCCTGAAGGATCCAGCACAGCTCGCTATGTTCGGGCACGCGCGCCTGGTTGAACAGGACCGAGCGGTCGTCGATGCCCGAGGCGAGCAGCGTCGCCGCCATCTCCAGCGTGGTCGCGGTGCGTTCGGCGGGCGAGATGCTGCCGGTCAGCGAATGGAGGTCGGCGAGGAAGAACAGACACTCCCCCTGATCCTGCATCGCCACCCACTGCTTGATCGCGCCGAGATAGTTGCCGAGGTGCAGGTTGCCGGTGGTCTGGATGCCGGAGAGGATACGCATCGTCATTCCTTGGTCGCGCGGCGCGCGGTCAGTTGCTTGAGGTCGGCGACGCGGTAGGCGCCGGTCGCGAAACAGGCGAGCACATAAATGACGCCGCCGGTGCCGACCAGTAGGCCGAGCCCCAGGAAGCGCTGCCAGATGCTGCCCAGCAACCAGGGGTCGAGCAGCCGCTGGCCGGCGTAGAGCGTGGCGCCCATCAGCACCGCCGCGACCAGCAGGCGCGGCACGCGGCGCTTGACCTGAGGATCGGCGGCGAAATGCCCGCGGGCACGCAGCGTGCGGTAGAGGAGCGCAAGATTGACGCTCGCCGAAATCGCGGTGGCGAGCGGCGGCCCGACATGCTTGATGAGCGGGATCAGCGCGAGGTTGAGCACCAGGTTCACGCCGACCGAGATCGTCGCATAGCGCACCGGCGTCTTCGTATCCTCCCGCGCATAGAAGCCAGGCGTCAGCACCTTGATGAGCACATAGGCCGGCAGGCCGGCGGAAAAGGCGGACAGCGCCCAGGCGCAGCGTTGCGTGTCTTCGGCGGTGAACTGGCCGTGCTGGAACAGGCCGCGGACGATCGGTTCGGCGGCGATCATCAGCGCCGCGGTGGCGGGCAGGGTGAGGAACAGCGCCAGCTCGATCCCGCGGTTCTGCGTCGCCATCGCCTCTACCTCGCGACCCGAGGTCAGCAGGCGCGAGACGGTCGGCAGCAGGATCGTACCCAGCCCGATGCCGATCAGGCCGAGCGGCAGCTGGTTCAGCCGGTCGGCATAATAGATGTACGAGATCGAACCTTCGTCGAGCAGATATCCGGCGAGCGCGGTCGAGACGAGCAGGTTGATCTGCACCGCACCTGCGCCGGCCGCGGCGGGCAGGATCAGCTTGAGCAGCGCGCGCACTTCGGGGTCGAGCCGAGGGGCGCGGAGCTTCAGAGACACGCCGGCCCGGTGGCAGGCGAAGGCGAGCCAGGCGAGCTGCATCACGCCGCCGATCGGCACCGCGACGGCTTGCGCCTGCGCAGTCTGGTATGGGTCGCCGTGGAAGACCAGCAGCGCGGTCACCATCGCGATGTTGAGCAGGATGGGCGCGGCGGCGTTGACCCAGAATTTGTGCAGCGAGTTGAGGATGCCGCCCAGTAGTGAGGCGAGGCTGATCAGCATCAGATAGGGAATGGTGATCCGCGACAGGGTGACCGCGAAGTCGAACTGCTGTGGGCTGGGCGCCTGGCGCGAGAAGCCGCCGGACAAGGCCCAGGTGATCGGCCAGGCGGCAGCCAGCATGGCGACCGTGAAGAGCACGAGGATCGCGAACAGCACCGCCAGCGCGCGTTCGGCGAAGGCCAGCGCCATTCCCATCTCGCCGCCGCCCTCGCTCACCTTGCGGTTGAACATCGGGATGAACGCGGCGGAAAAGGCACCCTCGGCGAAGAAGGCACGGAACATGTTGGGGAGGCGGAAGGCGACCAGGAACGCGTCGGAGGCAAAGCTCGCGCCGACATAGGTCGCCTGAAGCGAGTCGCGCACCAGCGCCAGCACGCGGCTGGCGAGCGTCAGGCTGCCGATCGAGCCGAGAGCGCGGACGAGGTTCATTGTCGTATGATCTTCCGTCCCCGTTCCATTCCTAACCGCATGTCCACCCCTTACCGTTCGTGTCGAGTAGGGATCGAGCGAAGTCGAGAGCCCGTATCGAGACAGATTTCTCGATACGCCGCCTCGACTTCGCTCGATGGCTACTCGAAACGAACGGTGGGAGAAGACGGAAGGGGAGCGGAGAACGCTTACGCCTGACCGGCCGGCTCACCCTCGGCCAGCTGTTCCTGCTGCGCGAGCTGCTGGAGGTAGAGCTGGCCGAAATCGATCGGATCGAGCAGCAGCGGCGGGAAGCCGCCGTCGCGGACCGCATCCGCCACGACGCGGCGGGCGAAGGGGAACAGCAGGCGCGGTGCTTCGCCCAGCAGGAAGGGCTGGACATGCTCGGCCGGGATGTTGCGCAGGCCGAACAGGCCGGCGTAGGTCAGGTCGACCACGAA
This sequence comes from Sphingomonas floccifaciens, assembly GCF_042681125.1. Lineage (NCBI taxonomy): Bacteria > Pseudomonadati > Pseudomonadota > Alphaproteobacteria > Sphingomonadales > Sphingomonadaceae > Sphingomonas > Sphingomonas floccifaciens. The sequence continues at coordinate 1,239,685 of NZ_JBHUFC010000003.1, forward strand.
CGCGACGGTGCCGTCGTCGCTCTCGGCCTTCACGTCGATCTTCAGTAGCACTTCGTGCACGTCCTCGCCGACCTGCGCTGCACCGATGTTGAAGCCGATGTCGATCTTCGGCGCGCCCTGCGACTGGTAGATGGCGGGTGCGTTCGGGTTCTCGAACGAGAAATCCTTGACGTACTGCGAGATCATGCCCGCGACGGGCGTGGTGTCCGCACCGTTGCTCATCGGTTCGCCGGTGGCGCTGAAATCGTCGGCCATGTGCTTATAAATCCCTGTTAGGCAACGCACCGGCGCCTGACGCGTTGGCGGGGGCGACGTGCGAGAAAAACGTTGCCGCGCCTAGCAGGGCGCAGCGTGGGTTTCAACGGCGGTGCGCAGGCGTTTGAACTGATGCGCGTCCGCGACTATGTAACGCGTTCAGTGTCTGGAGGTCCGGTGTTAGTTTACGTCATCCTGCTCGCGATGGTTGCGGCATTCCTGGCGCTCCGTCTGTATTCGGTGCTCGGCAAGCGCACGGGCCACGAGCAGCAACCGCTGCCCCGCGCGGCGGAGGATCGCCCGGTCGCACAGGCCGTACCCCGCACGATCGACGTGACGCCCGAGGTCCGCGAAAGCGGCCCGCGCGCGGTCGAGACGAGCGCGGAAGGTGGTCTGCGTTCGATCGTTCAGGCGGATCCGGGCTTCGACGTCGCGCAGTTCATCGAGGGTGCGAAGAGTGCCTATCGTATGGTGCTGGAAGCGTTCTGGAAGGGCGATCGCGAGACGCTGGCCTATCTGGTCGATGACGCTGTCCGTGGCGAGTTCGTCAGCGCGATCGAGGCGCGCGAAGCGGCCGGCGAGACGCTGGAGAATCGCCTCGTCTCGATCGAACGGGCCGCGATCGTCGACGCGTCGCTGACCGGCAAGGTCGCGCGCATCACCGTGCGGTTCGATGCCGATATCGCGGCGGTCACGCGCGACCGCGACGGCAATGTCATCGCCGGGTCGATGACCGATGCGGTCGAAACGCACGACGAATGGACCTTCGTCCGTGATCTGAAGGCGGGCGATCCGAACTGGAAGCTGGCGGATACGGACGAGGCGTAAGGCTTTCTCGATCCTCCCCTGCAAGGGGAGGTGGCGCGCGGTACGCGCGACGGAGAGGTGTCACCCTATCCGGGCAGCGGGACACCCCTCCGTCAGGCCTGCGGCCTGCCACCTCCCCTTGCAGGGGAGGATTTCGGAACGGCGATTCCCATCCTTCCCTCAATCCTTTACAGCGGCCGGGCGGTAGTCCGGCCGTGTGCGTTACGGGGAAAAGCATGAAGCGTCTGATCGTCGCGGGGGTCGCGGCAAGCCTGCTGTCCGCCTGCTCGAACGCGGTCATCCCTGCCCCACGCCCGACCGCGGAGCGGCCACCCGTCGCCCGTCCGCCCGCCACAAGGCCGCAGACGTCCTATCCTGTCCCGCGCGAATCGACCGTGCCGGTGCGCCAGCCGACGCCGTCGACCCCGATGGCGGCGATGCCCGGCCTGCCGGTGCCGGCGGGGGTGACGACGGCGGCGGCGGCAGGACTGGTCGCCGGGCCGCCGATCGCGTCGCTGCCGATCCCGGCCGACGATGCCGCCGCCGCGCTCGCCGCATTCCGCACGTCGTGCAACGCACTGATCCGCCGTACCGACGTGTCGGGCCTGACCCGCGGCGCCGACTGGCAGCCGGCATGCGATGCCGCGCGCAGCGCGTCCGATCGCGACGCGCTTCCGTTCTTTGCCCGCTGGTTCGAGGCGGTGCAGATCGCCGACGGCAAGGCGTTCGCGACCGGCTATTACGAGCCCGAGATCGCCGGTTCACGCACCCGCGGCGGCGCGTATCAGACCCCGGTCTATGCCAAGCCCAAGGATCTGGTCGAGGTCGACCTGGGCCTGTTCTCCACCGATCTGAAGGGCAAACGCATCCGCGGCCGGGTCGATGGGCAAAGCTTCGTACCCTATTACGACCGGACGCAGATCGAACAGGGCGCGCTGGCCGGCCGTGGGCTCGAGATCGCCTATGCCGCCGACCCGGTCGAATTCTTCTTCCTGCAAATCCAGGGGTCGGGTCGCCTGCGCCTGCCCGACGGCGGGGTGATGCGGATCGGCTACGACAGCCAGAACGGGCGCGAATATACCGGCATCGGATCGCTGATGCGCCAGCGCGGCCTGCTGACGCCGGGGCAGGCGTCGATGCAGGGGCTGATGGGCTGGATCCGCAGCAACGGCCAGGCGGGCACCGACCTGATGCGCGAGAACAAGAGCTTCGTGTTCTTCCGCGAGCTGACCGGACCCGGACCGCTCGGCGCGATGGGCGTGCCCGTCGTCGGCGGGGCGAGCGTCGCGGCCGATCCGAAATTCATTCCGCTCGGCGCGCCCGTCTTTCTGTCGATGGATCGGGCTGATGCCAACGGCCTGTGGATCGCGCAGGACACCGGCGGCGCGATCAAGGGGGCCAACCGCGTCGACACCTTCTGGGGCGCTGGCGATGCGGCTCGGGCGACGGCGGGCGGCATGTCCGCGCGGGGTACTGCGTTCCTGCTGCTGCCTGTCGGCACGCTGGCGCGGTTGCAAGCGGGGGCGCCGCGTGTCGAACCGTCGCCTCTCCCCTGACGAGGCCGCGCTCTGGCGGCGGGTGATGGCCGGCGTCCGGCCGATCGCCGGGCGGACGCCGGCGGTGCCGGCCGCCCCGGTGCCGTCGCTTCCCGCGCTGCCCCAGATGACGCATCCACAGAAGGTCCGGGCTCCCGCAGCGGCCAAGCCCGCCCCCGCGCGCAAGCCCGCGCCGAGGCCGATCGACGCCGCCACGCTCGACGCATCGTGGGACCGCAAGCTGACGCGGGGCCTGGTCTCGCCGGATCGCAGCGTCGACCTGCACGGGCTGGGTCTCCAGGGCGCCTATAGTTTGCTCGACCAGACGCTCGACCGCGCCATCGCGGCCGGCGACCGCGTCGTCCTGCTCGTGACCGGCAAGCCGCCGCCGCGCGAATCCGAACGGCCGCATGCACGCGGCGCGATCCGGGCGGCGGTCGGCGACTGGCTGGCGGCGTCGCGTCATGGCGACCGCATCGCGGCTGTGCGGGGCGCCCATCCGCGTCATGGCGGGACAGGTGCAATTTATATCATTTTGCGACGGTCGAAGGTTTCTTAACCCTCATCAAGGATAGTCCCGGTCAAGGCGGTTCGGCCTGAAAAAGGGATGTTACCCATAGCGATGGTCGGCCTTCTGCTTAAGAATCGTGCTGCTTTGCAGGCCGCCGGGACCGGGCTGGCGGCATTCGTGCTGACGTTGCTGCTGGCGGGCTATGACGAACGCGCGCTGGCCGGTTTTCGACAGGCGCTGATTGCGGGTGGGGTCTGCGCCTTGCTGTGCTGGCTGTGCGTTCGCTGGAGCGTGGCGGCGATGGGTGGGGCGCTCGATGCCGCGATCCATCGCCTCGAAGAAGCGGCGCATGGCGATCTCGAAAGTCCGATCCCGCCGGTCGTCCGCGCCCGCACGCCGACATTGGCACGCGCGATGCGGCGGTTGTTCCGCCAGTTGCACGGCCAGTTCGTCAGCATCCAGCGGCTCGCCATGTTCGATCCGGTCACGGGTCTGGCCAACCGCACCAGCTTCCGCCGGTCGGTCGAACGCCAGCTGGCGGACATGCCGGAAAATATGGTCGCGGCGATGGTGTTCATCGATCTCGACCGGTTCAAGGCGGTGAACGATACGCTGGGTCACGGCGTCGGCGACCAGTTGCTGACGATGGTCGGCAGCCGTCTGCGCGCGATCGGCGACCGCTTCACGCCGGGCGGTGAACGATCCGCGCCGACGATCGGGCGGCTGTCGGGTGACGAATTCACCCTGTTCTTTCCGACCCTCATGCAAAGCACGGATGCGGGGCCGATCGCGGAGGCGATCCTGGCGACGCTCAGCGCGCCGTTCGACCTCGCCGGGCGGGACGTTCGCATCGGCGCATCGATCGGCATCGCGATTCACCCCGATCACGGGACGATGCTCAGCGACCTGATGCGGTCGGCCGATACGGCGATGTATCACGCCAAGAACGCCGGCCGCGGTCGCGCGGAATATTTCAGCGACACGCTGGCGGACCAGATCGCCGAGCGCGCACAGCTGGAGGCGGATCTGCGCGACGCGCTCGATCGCGATCAGTTCTCGCTGGTGTTCCAGCCGCAGGTCGCGATCGGCACGCGCCGGGTCGTCGCCGCCGAGGCGCTGCTGCGCTGGCGGCATCCCTCCGGCGAAGACTGGTTGCCCGGCGCGTTCCTTCCGCGTGCGGAAGAAAGCGGGCTGATCGTCGACATTGGCGACTGGGTGATCGCATCGGTTGCGGAAACAATCCATCGCTGGAGCGCGATCGGCGTCGATCACCGGCTGGCGGTCAACATCAGCCGCCGCGAGCTGGACCATGCCGAATTCTTCCGTCGCCTGCACGCGGCGATGCAGGCGGCGGACGCACCGGCGCATCTGCTGGAGCTGGAGATCACCGAGACGCTGGCGATGCATTGTTCGGACGCGGTGGTCGCGGCGATCGCGGCGCTGCGCGCGGACGGTGCGACCATCGCGATCGACGATTTCGGCACCGGCTATTCGAACATCCTGCGCCTGCGCGCGCTGCCGATCGACCGCGTCAAGATCGACCGCAGCCTGATCGAGGCCGTGGCGACCGATCGCGAGGCGCGGTCGATCGTCCAGTCGCTGGTCGGGCTGATCCACGGGCTGGGCCTGGAAGCGGTGGCCGAGGGCGTCGAGAGCGCGACCCAGGCGGACGTCCTGCGCGTCATCGGCTGCGACGTGATCCAGGGCTATGCGGTCGCCAGGCCGATGACGGAGGACGCGTTCCTCGATTGGTCGGACGCCGGGCGGGAGCGGTTGCGGGCATAAGGGTCGGCCGATATTCGGCATTGTGCGTCGGATATGCGCTCTCAGCTGATCGTCATCCCGGACTTGATCTGGGATCCAGAGCCAAGAGCGACACGGTGTCTGACCCTGGATTCCGGATCAAGTCCGGAATGACGGAGACGGGAAGGGCAGACACGGGTCGAGGGTCCGACGGCGAGGTTTGACGCTATCGAAGAGGTGCGATCTCAGATCAGCGCCGCCTTCAGGAACCGTCGATACACCCGCTCCAGCGCGCGCAGGTCGTCGACCGCCACCGCCTCGTCCAGCTTGTGCATCGTCGCGTTGAGCAGGCCGAACTCGACCGTGGGACAGAGCCGCGACAGGAAGCGGGCGTCGCTGGTGCCGCCGGTGGTCGACAGCTCCGCCGTCACACCCAATTCGTCGCGGATCGCCTCGGCGAGCAGGGTGGACAGCGCGCCGGGTTCGGTCAGGAACGCCTCGCCCGAGACGACCGCCCGCGTCGTCGCGCCGGGCGCATGATCCGCGACGATCCCCGCGATCCGCTCGGCCAGCGCGTCGCCGGTGTGGAGGTCGTTGAAGCGGATGCTGATCCGCGCGCGCGCCGCAGCCGGAATGACGTTAGTCGCGGGATTGCCGACCTCGATATCGGTGATCTCGATGTTCGACGGCTGAAACCAGTCGGTGCCGTCGTCAAGCACGAGCCGGTCGATCGCCGCCAGCGCCGCGACCAGGCGCGGGCAGGGGTTGTCGGCGAGGTGGGGGTAGGCGACATGCCCCTGACGACCCGGCACCTCGATCCAGATGTTGACCGATCCGCGCCGGCCGATCTTGATCGTGTCGCCCAGCCGCTGGGCTGACGTAGGCTCGCCGACCAGGCACAGGTCGGGCGCGATGCCGCGGGCCGCCATCCGATCGATCAGCGCGCGCGTGCCGTAGGTGGCGGGGCCTTCCTCGTCGCCGGTGATGATGAGGCTCACCGTGCCGTGCGCGGGCAGGTCCGCGCAGGCCGCGACGAAGGCGGCGACCGCACCCTTCATGTCGACCGCGCCGCGCCCGTAGAGCAGGTCGCCACGCACCGCGCCGACGAACGGATCGCCGGTCCACCCCGCGCCCGGCGGCACGACATCGACATGGCCGGCGAAGGCGACATGGCGGCCCTCACCCGCCCGGACGGCGAGCAAATTCTCGACCGGCCCGTCGGGCGCCTCGCCTGCGACGAACCGGTCGACCGCGAAGCCGAGGCGGGTCAGCGCCGCCTCCAGCACGTCGAACACGGCCCCGTGCGCCGGCGTGACGCTTTCGCAATCGATCAGCGCCTTCGCCAGCGCTAGGACGTCGGTATTCTCGGACATGGGAGGCGGCATCGCCGATGCGGGGCGATGGCGCAATCCCGTTCCCTTCCGTCATCCCCGCGCAGGCGGGGATCCATCTCCAGCGGTCGCCACCGGGCACATCCGGGAGATGGGTTCCCGCCTGCGCGGGAACGACGCCGGGGTGTTACGCCGCCGGCTGCTCGAACTTCTCGATCACCCAATCCTCCTCCTGCGCCGCCGCGATCCAGTCCTGCATGAAGGGGTGTTGCAGCACTGCGTTCATATAGGCCGGCGCGAAGCGGGCGACGGGGAGCGAGTAGGTGATGATCCGGGTGACGACCGGCGCGAACATGATGTCTGCCGCGCCGAACTCACCGAACAGGAACTGGCCGTCGCCGCCCCAGCGGGCGCGGGCCTGCGCCCATAGCTCCATGATGCGCTGCAGGTCGGCGATGACGTCGTCGTCGGGATGCTTCGCCGGATAGACCTGACGGATGTTCATGCTGTGCTTGCGGCGCAACGCGGCGAAGCCCGAATGCATCTCCGCCGCCATCGACCGCGCCATCGCACGCGCGGCGGGGTCGGTCGGCCAGAATTTGTCGCCGCCGCTCGCCTCGTTCAGATATTCGATGATGGCCAGGCTATCCCACACGACGCAGTCGCCGTCCCACAGGATCGGCACCTTGCCCGACGACGGGGCGAACTCGTCGCCCTCGCGCCGCTTTTCCCATTCCTGGTCGTAGAGCGGCACGACCATTTCCTCGAAGGGGAGGCCCGATTGCTTGCACGCGAGCCAGCCGCGCAGCGACCAGGAGGAATAGGCCTTGTTGCCGATGATGAGCTTGAGCATGGGCGGCAGGGGTAGGGGGCGCTCGTGACGCTGTCCAGCCGGTGCGGTTCGTGGGACAGGGGCGGGTCGCTCGCAGCAGTCGGGCTTTCCTCGCGCGTCGTCATCGCTAAGCTTCCACCCAGCAACTGCACATCCGGGGGAATCATCATGCGTCTCGCTCTTCTGCCGCTCGCGCTTCTCATGTCGACGACGGCGCTGGCACAAGCCGATGGCGGCTATCACCGCGCGCCCGATGCGATCGCGAAGATCCTGGAAGCCGCGCCGACGCCCGGCGTGTCGGTCAGCCCCGATCACCGCACGCTCGCCATCCTGGGGCGCGAGAATTTGCCGACGATCGCCAATGTGTCCAAGCCGATCCTGCGGCTGGGCGGCTATCGCATCGATCCCCGGACTAACGGCCCTGCCGAGGTACGCGTCCAGTGGCTGAATGCGCTGTCTTTCAAGGACATGGCAACCGGCCGCGAGACGAAGGTCGCACTGCCCGCCGGCACGCGCTTCTCCAGCCCGAGCTGGTCGCCCGACGGCAAGCGGGTCGCCTTCGTGGCGCAGGAGGACGACGGACTGGCACTGTGGGTCGCCGATGTCGCCGCCGGCACCGCGAAGCCGATCGCGAAGGGCGTGAACGCCGCGCCCGGCGGCGCGGTCGACTGGATGCCGGACGGCAGCGCGATGATCGTGCGCCAGGTCGTCGCCAACCGTGGGGCCGCGCCGGTCGTCAGCACGACGCCGACCGGTCCGACCGTCCAGGAAAGCCTCGGCCGCCGCTCGGCCGCGCGCACCTATGAAGACCTCATCAAGAACGCCGACGACGAACGGCTGTTCGACTATTATTTCACCGGCCAGCTGATGCGGGTCGATGCTGCGACCGGTGCGGCGACACCGATCGGACAGCCGGGCGTGATCACCGGGTTCAGCGTGTCGCCGGACGGCCGCTACCTGCTGACGACGCGGCTGAAGAAGCCCTATTCCTATCTGCTGCCCGCCAGCTTCTTCCCGACCGAGATCGCGGTTTCGACGATCGACGGAACGCCGGTGCGCACCATCGTCGATCGCCCGCTCGCCGACGACCTGCCGGTCGATTTCGACGCGGTGGTGACCGGCCCGCGCAGCGCGGGATGGCGGTCCGACGCGCCAGCGACGCTGGTCTGGGCCGAGGCGCTGGACGGCGGCGATCCCAAGAAGCCCATGCCGCATCACGACAAGGTGATGATGCAGGCGGCGCCGTTCACCGCCGCCGCAGTCGAGCTCGCGCGGACCCCGGCGCGCTATCGTGGCATCATGTGGGGCAACGACGACTTCGCCATCGTCCGCGACGCCGAATGGCGCACCCGCACCGAGCATCGCCTGGCCGTCTCGCCCGCGCGGCCGGGTGAGGCGCGGCTGCTGCTGACCCGCAACTATCAGGACCAATATGGCGACCCGGGCGATCCGATGATGGAGGACAATGCCGCGGGCAAGCCGGTGATGCGCTTCACTCCCGACAAGAAAGCCGTGTTCGTCAGCGGGGAGGGGGCGACCAAGGCCGGCGCCTATCCCTTCCTCGCCGCGATGCCGCTCGACGGGTCGCCGCAGACCCGGTTGTGGACCGCGAAAGCCCCCTATTACGAGCCGGTCGTGGCGCTGCTCGACGATGCCGGCAAGCGCATCCTGACCCGGCGGGAGAGCGCGAGCGCCGTGCCCAACTATGTCGTCCGCACGGTGAAGGGCGGCGCGGCCAAGCCGATCACTGCCTTCACCGATCCTGCGCCGTCGCTGGCCGGGGTGAAGCAGCAGACGATCACCTATACCCGCGCCGACGGCGTGCCGCTGTCGGGCACGCTCTACACGCCGGCGGGCTATGATGCGAAGCGCGACGGCCCGCTGCCGACCCTGCTCTGGGCCTATCCGTCCGAATTCACCGATGCGAAGGTCGCCGGGCAGACCGTCGACCAAGGCAACCGTTTCACCCGCCCGCGCGGGATCAGCCACCTGTTCCTGCTGACCCAGGGCTATGCCGTGCTCGACGACCCGGCGATGCCGATCATCGGCGAAGGCAAGGCCGAGGCGAACGACACCTATATCAAGCAACTGCGGATGGACGCCGAGGCGGCGGTCGATGCGGTGGTGAAGATGGGTGTCGCGGACCGCGACCGGATGGCGGTCGGCGGCCACAGCTATGGCGCGTTCATGACCGCCAACCTGCTCGCCCACACCGACCTGTTCCGTGCCGGCATCGCCCGCTCGGGCGCCTACAACCGCACGCTGACGCCGTTCGGTTTCCAGACCGAACAGCGCACCTATTGGCAGGCGACGTCGACCTATACCGAGATGAGCCCCTTCACCTTCGCCGACCGGATCAAGGAACCGATCCTGCTGATCCACGGCGCGGCGGACGACAATTCGGGCACGTTCCCGATCCAGTCCGACCGCATGTACGCGGCGCTGAAGGGCAATGGCGCGACCGTGCGTTATGTCTCGCTGCCGAACGAGCCGCATGGGTATCGGGCGCTGGAGTCGACCAACGAGACATTGTGGCAGATGACCGACTGGCTCGATCGCTATGTTAAGCCGAAGAAGGCGGTAGCTGCCGCGCCGGTGGCGGGGCAGTAGCGGGGAGGGGGTGGGCTGAACCCCACCTCCGTTCGCCCTGAGCTTGTCGAAGGGCTGCCCTTCTTCGCGTTCCAGGCTTTGCGCCACGAAGAAGAAGGACAGGGCCTCGACAGGCTCAGCCCGAACAGGGCGCTGCGGTATGCCCCCCCAAACCATCGTCATTCTTGCGAAGGCGGGAATATATTCTGGCTATACTCTCGGCTCTTTCCGCAAGGTCAGCCAGAATATATTCCCGCCTTCGCGGGGATGACGGCGGGAAGCGAGGGAGTGGATGGGCGACGTCGGTGAATCTTACCCGATCGCCTCCAGCACCGCAGCCCGCAAATCCGCGACCCCCATGCCCTTCTCGCTCGACGTCTCGATGATATCCGGATGCGCCGCCGGCCGCTTGCGGGCTTCCTCGGCGGTCTTGGCGGAGACTTCGGCGAGCGCCGACGCCTTGATCTTGTCGGCCTTGGTCAGCACCACCCGGTAGCTGACCGCGGCGGCGTCGAGCATGTCCATGATCTCGCGGTCGACCGGCTTGATCCCGTGACGGCTGTCGATCAGCACCAGCGCGCGCTTCAGCACGGTCCGGCCGCGCAGATAGTCGTTCACCAGGAACCGCCACTTCTTGACGAGGTCCTTTGGCGCCTCGGCAAAGCCATAGCCGGGCATGTCGACCAAGCGAAACCTGAGGGGTTCGCCGACGTCGAAGAAGTTCAGCTCCTGCGTCCGACCGGGTGTGTTCGACGTGCGGGCCAGCGAATTGCGGTTGGTCAGCGCGTTGATCAGCGACGACTTGCCGACGTTCGACCGGCCGGCGAAGGCAACCTCCGGCACATCCATCGGCGGTAGATGCTGGAGCGCCGGCGCCGACTTCAGGAAGGTGATCGGCCCGGCGAAGGTCTTGCGCGCGGCCTCGACCAGTTCGGGGTCGAAGCCCTCCGGCGCGGGGGTGGGGACGTCGGTCATTTCGCGGGCGCCGCCTTAAGGCCCGGGTGGCGCGAATAGAGCCACTGCTGCTGCGCGATCGTCAGCAGGTTCGACGTGATCCAGTAGACCTGCAGGCCGACAGCGAACGGCGCCATCACGAACATCAGCACCCACGGCATCAGCGAGAACACCTGCTTCTGCATCTCGTCCATCGGCTGCGGGTTCAGGCGGAACTGCGCCCACATCGAAATGCCGAGCAGGATCGGGATAACACCGATCGCGATGAAGTGCGGCGGCGTGAAGTTCAGCAGGCCGAACAGATTGACCGGCGTCAGCGGGTCCGGCGCCGACAGATCCTTGATCCACAGCACGAACGGCTGGTGACGCATTTCGATCGTCAGCATCAGCACCTTGTACAGCGCGTAGAAGATCGGGATCTGGATCAGCGTCGGCAGACAGCCGGCCAACGGATTGACCTTCTCGGTCTTGTACAGCGCCATCATCTCCTGCTGGAGGCGTGGCTTGTCGTCCTTGTAGCGTTCCTGGAGCACCTTCAGCTTGGGCTGCAATGCCCGCATGCCCGCCATCGACGCGAACTGGCGCTGCGCGACCGGGAACATGATCCCGCGCACCGTCAGCGTCAGCAGGATGATCGCGACGCCGAAGTTGCCGATCATGCGGAACAGCCAGTCGAGATATTTAAAGATCGGCTTCTCGATGACCTCGAACCAGCCCCAGTCGATCGCCTTGCCGAAGTGCGGAATGCCCAGCGTATCCTCATAGCGGTCGAGCAGGTTCACTTCCTTCGCGCCCGCGAAGAAGCGGCCGGTGGTGACCATCGCGGCGCCTGGCGCGACCGTCTTCGGCGCGGCGGTGTAATCGGCCTGATAGGTCTTGTTGGCACCGCCCCGGAACTGGGCGGTGACGTCGGCGCCCTGGTCGGGGATCGCCGCAGTCAGCCAGTATTTGTCGACGAAGCCGAACCAGCCGCCCTTCGACGTGAAGCTGACCGGCGCCTTGTCGACGTCCTCGAAGTTGACGCCGTAATCGGCCTTGCCGTTGTGCGCCGACATCGGGCCGGTGTGGTTGGTCCAGCTGTCCGCATCCTTCGACACGCCGACGCGGGTCACATAGCTGTACGGCGCGACGGAGATCGGTGCGCCGCCGGCGTTCGCCACGGTCTGGCGGACGGTGAACATGTAATTGTCGTCGACCGACAACTGGATGGCGAAGCGCTGACCCGTGGCATTGGCGGCGGTCAGCGTGACCGGCCGGCCGGGGCTGAGCAACTGGCCCGACGCCTGCCACACCGCGTCGGCGGCCGGGGCCACGAAGCCCTCCGCCCCGCGCCAGCCGAAGCCGGCGAAATAGGCGTCGGTCGTGCCGGCCGGTGACAGCAGGCGGATCGGCGGCGAGTTCTTCGCGATCGTTTCGTCGTATTTGGTCAGGATCAGGTCGTCGATCCGCGCGCCCTTCAGGTTGATCGAACCCTTCAGCGTCGGCGTCTCGATGCGGACGCGCGGCGACTCGGCCAGCACGACGTTGCGGTCGCGGATCGCGGCGGGGCTGTCGGCGGTCGGATCGGCCGACGGGTTGGCCAGCGGCTTGGTCTTGCCGCCCTCGATCTTCGTGACCGGCGGGTTGGCGGCGGGGAAGAAGGTGCGGGTGATGACCGGCCAGCCGAACAGGATCAGCGCCGCCAGCACCGCGAACAGCACGAAGTTCTTGTTGTCGTTGCTCAAAAGTCTTCCCCGACGCGTTCTTTAAGGGACCGGATCATGGCCATGCCCGCCCCATGGATGGCAGCGCGCGATACGCTTTGCCGCCAGCCAGCTACCTTTGCCCGCGCCATAGCGGCGAAGCGCCTCGATTGCATAGGCCGAACATGACGGGCTGTAGCGGCACGATGACGGCAGCAGCAGCGATGGGCCGAGCTGCCAGCCACGGGCGAGGGCCATGAGGAGGCGGGCGATCATTGGGTGGCTCTTTTCGTCATGCCGGACTTGATCCGGCATCCAGAGCCACAGGCGACGTCGCTTGCGACCCTGGATGCCGGATCAAGTCCGGCATGACGAAGAAAGGATGCGTCACCGCGGCGCCGCCTTGCGTAGAGCCTTCACCAGATCCGCCCGCAGGTCGTCCCACGACCGCTCGACCCCCGCGCCACCGCGCCCGATCAGGATATGATCCGCGCCGGCGATGCCCTCGCTCGCCAGCACTTCCCGGGCCAAAGCGCGGAACCGCCGCTTCATCCGATTGCGCACGACAGCACGCGAATCGACCTTCTTGGAAACCGTAATGCCGATCCGCGGTGTCGGATCGCCGTCGTTGCGCGGGTGCACCAAAAGCACGAAGCCGGGCATCGCTGCCCGGCGTCCGCCGTTCGCCTTCAGATAATCCGCGCGGGCCGTGACCCGCGCGAGCATGCCGTGACTCAGGCCGACAGCTTCTTGCGGCCGCGGGCGCGGCGGGCGCGAATCACGTTGCGACCGCCCACCGTCGCCATCCGCGAGCGGAAGCCGTGACGGCGTGCGCGCACCAGGTTGCTCGGCTGAAAGGTCCGCTTCATCGTTCATTCCCAATTCGTCAAAATGTCAAAAGGCCGCCTACGGAGGACGGCCACGTCGGCGGTCCCCATAGGCAAAGGCCGGATATTAGTCAACGGCCGCCGCCGCCTGTTCGCGCGCCTGCCGCCGCCGAGCCGACGCGCGCCTGAGCGCCCGGTCCGCCAGCCGCCCGGTCCGCGGAAACCGCCGCTTGCCGCGCACGAACTGATACCTGGCCCAGCGCGAATTCTGCAACACCAGTCCCGCGCCGCCGGCGAAGGTGAAGATGCCGACCGGCCCCGGTAACAGCGCCACGACCGGCGTCACCAGAATCAGCACGACGCCCAGCGACAGGGCCGCGGTGCGCAGGGCTGGGTTTCGGGGACGACTCACCGGCGGCATGTGCGCTCGCCGTATTGACCTTGCAAGACACTTCCGCCGTACATTTGATTCGCTATGCTCCCAACATAGATCAGGGGCGAAGGGGGCGGAATTTGGTCGCGATCGTGTCGACCGTGGCATATCTTGGACTGGAAGCGCGCGGCGTGGAGGTGCAATGCACGCTGGTCGCGGGCCTGCCGGCGTTCGTCGTCGTGGGTCTTCCCGACAAGGCGGTGGCGGAAAGCCGCGAGCGGGTGCGCGGCGCGATCGCGGCGATGGGCCTCGCGCTGCCGCCCAAGCGGATCACCATCAACCTGTCGCCGGCCGATCTGCCGAAAGAAGGGTCGCATTTCGACCTGCCGATTGCCTGCGCTCTGCTGGCGGCGATGGGCGTCGTCGATGCCGAGGCACTGGCGGATTATGTCGTCGTCGGTGAACTCGGCCTCGACGGTCGCGTCCAGCCGTCGGCCGGAGTGCTGCTCGCTGCGCTCCATGCGTCGGCGGAGGGCAAGGGGCTGGTCTGCCCGGCGGCGCAAGGGTCGGAGGCGGCGTGGGCCGGGTCGGTCGAGGTGCTGGCCGCGACTGACCTGATCGGCCTGCTCAACCATTTCAAGGGCCAGCAACTGCTGTCGCCGCCGCAACCGGGCGAGGCGGAGGAGGCCGGCTTCGGCCCCGATCTCGCGCAGGTGAAGGGTCAGGAGACCGCCAAGCGCGCGCTGGAGATCGCGGCGGCTGGCGGCCATAACCTGCTGATGATCGGGCCGCCGGGGTCGGGCAAGTCGCTGATGGCGGCCTGCCTGCCCGGCATCCTGCCCCCGCTCGACGCGGCCGAAGCGCTGGAGGTGTCGATGGTCCAGTCGGTCGCGGGGACGTTGAGCGGCGGGCGGATGACGCGCACCCGACCGTTCCGCAGCCCGCACCATTCCGCCTCGATGGCCGCGCTGACCGGCGGCGGCCTGCGCGTGAAGCCGGGCGAGGTCAGCCTGGCGCATCTGGGCGTCCTGTTCCTCGACGAACTGCCCGAATTCCACAGCATTGTGGAGCAGAGGGGACCAACTGGAGCCTCCCCGACCTGCTAGATTGATGCTTCAATGGGGCCATGGAACGCCCCAACGCCATCTCCGCCCTGAAAGACAAGCGCGGCGAGATCGCCGGCCGCGTCGACGCGCTGCAGGACCAGCTTCGTCAAGCGCTGATCGACCTTGATCACGTCGACTGCACGATCCTCCTCTTCGACCCGGACGCCGAACTCGACGAGATCAAGGCCAAGCCGATGCCGCCGCGCCATCATGCATTCAAAGGGCAAGTGACCCGGGCGATCCTCGACATGCTGAGGAAGTCCGGATCCCCGATGGACGGCGCATCGATAACGAAGCGGCTGATGGAGGAGCGCGAGCTCAACCTCGCCGACAAAAAGTTGATCAAGACAATCCAGAAGCGTGTGGGCGCTGCGCTTCGCAACATGCGCGACCGTGGCATGGTCCAATCGGAAGCGCCTGCTAAGGGTGGCTTCCTGCTCTGGTCGCTGAAAGGTGTGAATGCGCTCGGCCCGCGGACCATATAGGTCATCCCGCGTCTAGCGATGTCGCCTGCGACACCGTGCGGAACTGAGCCAGTATTTCCGGATGGCGTTCCGACAGATAGCCCGCCACGTTCTCATTCGCGATGAGCCGCTCGACGTACTTCGCCGACAGGACGAGCTGGAGCACGTCGTCGCCGAACGTCGTCTCCCGTGCGCGGAAGGTCGTGTTCAGTGACTCGAGTTCCCGCTCCATGCGCGCCATCTGCTCCGGTGTGACGCCAGCCAGCTTCTTCGGCTTGTCCGGGTTCGCGAGATGGTCCTGCGGAGTGGCCGCGAGGATCGCCCGGGCGTAGGCTGCGGTGAAGTTGTTCATCGCGGTCATCATCTCGGCGGCGGCGAACTGCTTGTGTGGTTTCAGCTTCCGCAGGACGTCGAACACGGCGGTGTTCACCTGCTTGTCCTTCAATATCTCCACCGCCTCCGGTGAGATGCCGTCAAGCAGCGAGCGCCGTCGGCCTAGCGATTTCTCGTCCATGCCAAGCGCGGCGGCGATCATCGCTGGCGGGACGCCCCGACTGATCGCGCGAGCTATCATGTAGTGCTCCTGGACCGTCGCCAGGCGATTGACGCGCTTGTTGTAGGTGAATGCCTCGTCGTCGTCCGAGACGATGCAGGGCGCGGTGGGCGCGCCGTTCGCCTGAAGTGCATGAAGTCTGAGATGGCCATCGAGGAGCATGTGCCGACCATCGCCATCCGCTTTCGTGACGACCAGCGGCTCTATGACGCCGACCTGTTCGATCGAACTGGCGATCCTCGCATATTTCCTCGACTTGATGATCGGTGCGGTCATCGGGCGGAGTGGCAGCAGACGGTCGAGAGGAACGTCCACGACCGTCGGCTCGAAGGAGATGCGGATGGGTGGCGTCATATCATGCCTCCGCGAGGCCGAGCCGCTGGGCGATGGGCTGTGGTAGCCGGGCGAGTCCTTCTGCACGGAGCAGGTCGACGAAATGCGCCTCGGCCAGCAGCCGCCCCATCGCGGCAACGACGAAGTTCAGGCGGCTCTCGGTGAGCTCCGCCTTCCTGACCAGCAGCTTCTGGCGCTCCACTTCCTTCTGATACGCACGGACGAGTGCGGCGGAGGTGGTGGCGCGCTTCTTGGTCGGGCTTGTATTGACCGACTTCAGCTGCTTGCCGATGAGATTTCGTTCGTCGACGATACGCCGGATCGTGAGGATCTGGGATCCGGGAAGTTCGCCGCGCTCGTACGCATCGGTGAGGGCGCGCTGGACCTCGACATCGTCGGCCCTGGCGATTTCCGCCGCGATCGTGTGTGGAACGATCCCGCGTTCGACCGCGTCGATGAGGCGTTCCTCCCCCTTCTCCAGTAGCATGTTGATGGTCCAGACGTATTCCGGACTGAAGCCGATCTTGCGGGCGATTTCCGCGTGGCTGTATCCCCGCTTACGCAGCGAGCCCACCTCCCGGATCAGTTCGATGGGGGATTGATTGCGTCTTGCCAGGTTTTCGACGAGGCTCATGACGAAGCATTCCTCGCGGCTGGCCTCTATGACCATGGCGGGAATCTCCGTCTGCCCCAGCTTGGCGAACGCCTCCATCCTGCCTTGGCCGCAGATCAGTTCGTATCCATTGCCGACCGAGGCCCGGCGGACCGTGATCGGTCGCTTCAGCCCGACCGCGCGAATGCTGTCGACGAGTTCGTCGAACACCTGGCGGTTGCGCGCACGCGGGTTGAGTATTTCGATCTCGGCGATCGGGATGCTGATGATGTCCGGCGTCACGCGGCGCGCTCCACGGCATGGCGCCGAAGCATATGGTAGAGGGGTGCGAGATCATTGACGCGATAGGCGTCCAACATGATGCCGTTATCCTCGGCCATGCCGATGTTCAGTTTCGCTCCGACATCGATCCAGGGCAGCAGATAATGGTCCCGCACGGTTGCGTTGTCGGATTCGAGGCGCACGACGACGGTTATGTCGGGGCGCAGGCCCGCGTCGAGCCGTATTCGCCAGCGCAACGATCCTGCTTCCGTCCGTCGACATCGTGCAATGACGATCGCTATGGTCAGTTCGCGATTGACGACGAGGAGATCGGTCCGTTCGTCGACGGCCACCTCGCCGCCGATACTTTCGATGCCGGCAACCGTGCTCGCCAGGACGTCGGGGTGCATCAGCCGGAGCTGCCGATTCGTCTCGACGTACCGATAGTCACGGGCAGGTTGGTAGTCGATGAGCTCATAGGCGCGCAGCAGGCTGCCGAAGCGTGACCGGTATGCGGCCGTCGACGGCATATCCTCGACCTCGTCGATGATCATGCCTGACAGCGCTCCGCGTGACGCCAGGAGCGAGCGAAGCAGATCGAGAAGCTGGTCGTCGGTGAAGCGCCGCGCCCGTTCAGCCAGGATGCTCTGAGCGGCGGCGAAAAGCCCGGGGTCGACGATCGCCTCGAACGCGCCGTCCCGTCTCACCAGCATCTCGGGCGGATTCACGACCCGCGTCTTCTTCAGCTTGAAGGAGACGCGGTTGTAGACGTTGTTGCCTATGTACTTTTCATTGACCAGAATCTGGCGAACCACGGAGCGGTTCCAGGCCCGACCGCGATCGGTCTTTCGACTTTCGGCGTTGAGGATCGTGGCGATCTCGCGTTCCGAACGCAGTTCGAGGACGAAGAGGCGATAGATCCGTCGGACCGTCTCGACCTCGTCGTCTGGGCCGGGAACGAGGATCACGCGATCCGTCTGGAGGCTCTTGTGTTCGCCCGCAGCGAGCGGAGCCTTCGGTTCGTCCCTGTCGTTGACGAGGAAACGGCGCAGGCCGTATCCCGCCGGGCCGCCCTGTCGATAGCCGAGCGTGATGAGCCGGCACTGACCGACGAACACCTTGGTCGACAGCTCCTGGCTGTAGGCGCCCGACATCACGCGCTTCATGACCTTCATCATGTCGGACGTGAGGCTGCCGTCGTTCTCGAATTGCTCGCCGCAGTAATGGACGTGGATACCGCGCTGGCGGCAGATGAATTCGTAATATGCGCTTTCGTCGGCGTCCTGAAACCTGCCCCAGCGGCTGACGTCGTAGACCAAGATGGCTTCGAAGTCGGCACTGCCGCTCTGCACGTCGTCGATCAGGCGGCGGAGGGCGTCGCGTCCCGCGATGTTTAGGCCGCTCCGGCCTTCGTCCGCATAGGTGCGGACGATTACGAAATCACGCGCGGCGGCGTACTCGGCGATCTTATCCGCCTGATTATCAGTCGAATATCGCTGATGATCCGTGGACATGCGCACGTACTGGGCAGCGCGTTTCGGATTAGACTGCAAGGATTCCAGCGACACCGCGACCCTCTACTCTGTCGCGGGCCGGGCCCGCTTTGATCAACTTCATTCCTCGTAACTGCAAGGAGGATGGAATGTCGTTGTCGAAAAGGGACCGAAAAGTTCAGCCGTCGGATGGAAAGACCTTTCCAGTCGATCCGATCGCCGAGATCAAGGCGACGTTGGCGATCGAGGTCGCCGATGCGCTTCGTCGCGATTTCGGGGACGGCCCGCTGCAGATAAAACGGATGGCGAGGCTGATGGGCGTCAATCCGCGGACGGTGAAGAACTGGCTACGGACCGACAACGGGCCGAACGGCGCCGGCCTCATCGTGTTGATGCGGCATTCGAAGGCTGTGACGGCTGCTGTCCTAAACATGGCTGATCGCAACATCGAAGGGGCGGCTGCGAAAGAGGCCGGATCACGGCGGGAATTGCGGTCCATGCTGCGCGATCTGCTGGATCACCTAGGGCCGGACTGAAGGACTGGCGATCGGTTCTTGGAGCCAAGGGGATGACGAGCTACGCTCCGTTCGCCGACCACCGCCAGGGAGAACATGATGTACCGATCGATCTTCGCCGCGACTGCGTTGATGACGCTTGCGGTCACGCCGGCCAACGCCGCGCCCTGCCGGGGCAGCAAGGGCAAGTTCGTCAAGTGCCCGGACGCGGCGCCTGCCAAACCGGTGAACTGCAAGGATGCCAAGGGGAAGTTCGCCAAGTGCGGGACGACGGGAGCGAAACCGGTCAGGTGAGTGGTCGGGGCGGTGTTCGGACCGCCCCGGCGCCAGGATTGCCTACGCCTCGATGATCAGCTTGGGATCGAAATCTGGATTTTCGAGCCGTCCTCCCCGGTCAGCGGCGCGTCGGGCATCGTCCAGAGGCTCTGTCCGGCGTGTAGATCCGAAAATATCCATAGTTGGGCGATGCTTCCCGCCTCAGAGCCGTTCGATGCTCTTCACCGCCAAGAGGTCGAACCCGTCGCGGATCCCTACGATCCGCACGCGATGTCCGATCAGTCTGCGCGCTCGCCAACCCGCGTCGAGCCGCCATGTGCCGCCCTCGGTCACCTCGACTACGAGCCCCTCCCGGCCGTGACGAAGGACGCCAACGATCTGGTGCTGCGTTCCAATGGGCATGGGCCACCCGATCTAATCGAGAACGACGTGAAACGGCAGGCTCTGACCGCGTAAAGTTCCATCGGACGACACCAGGAATGCCTCTGCCGTATGGACGCCGTGATACTGGAGCGGCTCCCACCGGGTGTTGCCCTTTTCGGCCGAGTAGAAGTCGCCGCGACCACAACCGGCGAACATGGCCGCCGCCCCGGTGTTCGTGATCCGCCACCTGATATGGCAGTCGTGCGGAATGGGCTGCCCATCCGCCAGCAGAGCATGGAACATGAGACCGCCTGTGGGGGCGATGACGTCACCGGAGCCGATGACCTTCCCCGCGCGGCTCCTCTTTCGCTGGTGTGTCGCCGTGATGTAAATGTCGATCCAAGGGCGTGAACTGATGGGCCAGGGGGATGGCGTCTGGTGCGCAGGATGCGTCACCGAATTGGGGACGACCCCGGTGCCGTAGATGAGTACGTCGCGCACCAGGTCATGCTGGTACGTCGAGTCGCTAGCGACCATCACCCGCGCCATGGCGGAGGCCTCGTTCAGGCTCTTCTTCAGGTCGACCGTTTCGCCCTTCGCGAAATCCGATCCGAAGACGCGACGCCAGGCGACTATGCTGTCGCTACGCGTAAGCGCGTCGTAGGCCTCGTCGATCCATCCACGGTAGCGATGGATTTTGTCGCGGAAGTTTGAATACTTCTCGTCCGCCCAGGACGAGGCGAAGTCCTCGGTCCATAGCTTCGGGTTGCGCACCTCGGGCTTAAACGGCCGGTCCTGCAGCCAGTCGTCTAGACGTCCCATGATGGTCTTCAGGGCGGTCGGCACGTCCGCGAAGGCGTCCGTCCCCTTGTCCCAGCTATAAATATGGTTGCCCAGTAGCGTGGTCAGCAGGACCGACTGACAGCTGAAGGTCAGCTTAATGTCGCGCAGATACTTGACGAGGCGGGTGACCTTGCGAAACGAGTTCGATCCGGAATAGCCGTTCTGGTCCTTCATCCACTGCGTGTATTCGATCGGCGCGCTGTCCTCGAACGCGTCGGTCTTCGCATTGCACACTTCGTAGGTGCCGACATAGACACGATCGACGATGCAGGGCGCGATGTCGATCTTGCGCTCGTTCGCATAGGTGATCGTGACGCAATAATCCCACGTCTTCGTCTTATCGCCGTAGGTCGGGCTGGCCTTGAAGACCTTGCCCAGTTCCTTGACGTAATCCTTGGCGGTCCAGCCGTCGACTGGATCGACCATCACCAGCAGATCGGCGTCGAATTCGCCCTGATCGACCGGCTTGATGATGGTGTCGTGTGCCCACGACCCCTGTTCCTCGAAGCCGCGGATGCCTGGCTCCCAGGTACTCTGACGGATGAAACGCTGGATCGCCTCTATCGACCGCTCCAGATCGCCGATCCGCGTCTGGTTCAGATTGACGGTGTCCTTCAAGAACGACGTGAAGCAGCCGGTGAGCTTCACGCGATCGGCCCCGTGGCGGCGTCGAGTTCCTTCTGTTCGTAATCCGATTGTCCCGCGTGGATGCTCTTGTAGGCCTTCGCGTGGGCGTAGCCGGGGATCGGACGCGCGCGCTTCTGGATGGCCCCGACCTCCTCGGTCAGTTCATCCAGCGTTTCCGCCAGCTTCTTTTCGTCGGCACCCTCGGCGCGGGCCGTGATCTGCACGAACTGCCGGATCTTGCGACGAACGATGCCGTAATCGACGCCCGCAGCATGATGCTTCTCCCATATCTGGTCAGGCTTCATGTTGGTGACCAGTATCGTGATGAGCGAAGCGACGAAGGCAAGAACCGCCGGCAACCAGCTCTGCAACTCGACGCTCAGGACCTTGGAAAGGAAACCGGCACCCGCCAGAGCCGCCAGGACCGCCGCGCTGTTCCCCAGCCAGAACTGCCAGTAGCGCCAACGACCCGCGGCTGCGAAGTGCGCCTTCTCGGAATAGAGTACGTCGGTCGCGAGCTTGCGCCCCTCGTCGATTATGCGAGCGCGGTCGCCTTCTCCGATTGTCATCGTGCCCCCTTGCTTAGCCCCGGCGCCATCGTTCGGCATTTGTTCGTAAACATAGTTAACGAATGCAGGGTTGCAAGCGGACGGCTTCGTGGTCGTCGCCATCGCGGACATTATTTCCGCTCCCCGAAACCAAAGGGCCGATCGGGAGAGGATGGTCTCTATCCGTTGTTGGACTTCAGCCTTCGT
Source organism: Sphingomonas floccifaciens (assembly GCF_042681125.1). Classification (NCBI taxonomy): domain Bacteria; kingdom Pseudomonadati; phylum Pseudomonadota; class Alphaproteobacteria; order Sphingomonadales; family Sphingomonadaceae; genus Sphingomonas; species Sphingomonas floccifaciens. The sequence continues at coordinate 1,261,326 of NZ_JBHUFC010000003.1, forward strand.
CGTTACGCCCTCGAAGGGGCGGCTAATAGGGTTTTAGGATGGAGGGGGCGTGATGCAAAATGGCTTGTTCGGGCCGTTCTGCGTGTCGCGTTCTACTGGCGCGCCTTCAGGCCGTTCCTCTTTGCCAAGGCCTGCGCGGCGTGATCCCCGGCGAGGTCGGTGCGGATCGCGTCGATGGTCGGGAACTGCAGCCGGTCGACCCCGATCGCCACCATGCACTGGGCGAAGAACGGTGCGGTGAAGCGCCCCCGGGCGACCTTGTTGCGAAGGTTGGGGACGTTCTCGGTGATCCCCAGAGCGGCAAGCCGGGCGACGAGCTGCTCATAGGATATGCCGCGAAGCATCATCTCGGCGCGAAGCATGTTCTTCACCAGCCGCTCCCAGGCCGCCTCGTCTATCTGGCCATCCTCTTCCATTCCGTCGTTCTAGGATTGTAACGCTACTCCCGCAAGCGCGCGCGATTATGGGCACCATTATTAACGATGATGTCGCCTTGACGCAATGACGACACCATCATAGATAATGGTGATCATAACCTCACACGGTGGTCATTGGCTCAGCACGTTCTCCTGTCGGCGAATTATCGTGACCTGCCGGTCGCGAAGATCGCGCGCATGAGCGAGAGCAAGGCGTATGCGATGTTCCGCATGGCGCGCTGGCCGAAGACCGACGGCGAGCCGATCTGCCCGCATTGTGGCGGCGAGGGCTGGACCCTCGGCAACCATAATCAACCCGAGCATGAGTGGTGGGACGCGGAGAACGAGCGGATCATCAAGGGCAAGAAGGACAAGCGCCAGTTCAGGTGCAAGGCGTGCCGAAAGAAGTTCACCGTCACCAGCGGGACGCTTCTTCACAGCCGCAAGCTCGACCTGCGCACTATCCTCATCGCGTTGAAGCTGTTCTCGGAGGGGGCGAAAGGCATTTCGGCCATCGCCCTCGCGAACCTGTCCGACATGGCCTACAAGTCGTCGTTCGTCCTGTCGCACAAGATCCGGGAGTCGCAGATCAAAGCGCAGCTCGGGCGGCAGCTGCACGGCATCGTCGAGATCGACGGCTCGGTCTATGGTGGCTACTATCACCAGGTAAACGAGCGAAAGGACCGCGTCGATCTGCGCCGGCTGGGCGACATCACCGGCAAGAAGATGACGATGGTGATCGCGCGCGAACGCAGTCGTGGTGAACGCGTGGGGCTGAGCGCCTGCACGATCGTGCCGCACGAGGCTGACTCGCGGCCGTTCATCTTCGATACCGTCGACCGCATGGCCAGCGTGCATGCCGACGATGGCAGCCACTGGGACACGCTCCGCGTCGCCCTGAATGTTGATCAGGTGAACCATTCTCAGCGCTACTTCGACAAGGGCGTGTGCACCAACCAGGCGGAGAGCTTCTTCTCCCGGGTGGACCGAATGGAGATGGGAACGCACCACCACATCGCCGGGCCCTACCTGTGGGGCTACGGCTGCGACGCGGTATGGCGAGAGGACCATCGCCGCGAAACGCAGGCGGAGAAGTTTGACAACCTGCTCGGCGCGTTGCTTAACAACACCGTCTCCAGGACGATGAAAGGGTATTGGCAGCGCCACCTTGAAGGGATCGAGGCCGATCCGGGCTTGATCGATCGCTTGGGCGCTGAAATCGACGATGCCGACGCCCTCGCGGTCGCCGAGGAGATCGTTGCGGACGAAGGGCGTATGACGCGCGAAGACGTGGCGACCGTGTTCGGCGAGGAGTATGCCGAGCAGGCGTTCGGGCCGGTCGAGAAGCCAAAGTCGCGTAAGTGGAAGGCGCGTAAGCCCTACGCGCCGAAAAGACCGAGCGTGCGGCCAGAACCGTGGTCGGAACTGAAAACGCCAGTGGGCTTGCCGTCGTTTACGCCGTGATTGTACGACCACAGTTAACGTAAACGAGGTGGAAACCAAATTGGCGTCATCCTCGCCAAATGGCGCGAATCATAGAAGAGTTGAGAAGGCAGGGCGTGACCAGGGGTTTCCTGTTTCTGCTGGCCGGAGTGTTGGTGGCTTTGCTGGCCCTGCTTGCTTGGATGGCTGCATCCGCCAGTGTCGAGTTGGATCGAAATGTCACGCCGCGAGAGTTGTTTCCTTGGAAAGTCAATCTGCAATCAAAAAATGCGAGCAGTAATATTCCCTACGATCCGATGCGCCAACCGGCGCCGCGCCAGCCGGACGGAATAGCCGACCTCACTGCGGGCGACCAGATAATCCGGATGCGTTACCAATGGATCGAGAAGCCGGAATTACGGGTAATACGGCCAAAAGAGACTGAAGCACGCGATCGCGGTCAGGCAGCATCCAATCGTAATTCCGGCTCCGATTACTTGTCCCCGGAAAGTGCGGGCAAGGCCGAACCATATCAGGCCGAAGGGTATCAGCCCCATTGCCAGAGCCCAAAGAACCAAGGCGACAGTGACCTTTGCGCACAGTGGCTGGCCGCCCGAGAGGCTGCCTCGGCCAATGCCATCGGTCGTTCCGGTCTTGTCCTGCAATGGCTGAACCTGATTGTCACCCTGTTGGTCGGGGCGATGACCGCCATTGGTCTGATCGTCGCGGCGCAGGCGACTCGACTTGCTGCCCAAGCCATGGACACCGCGAACCGTGTCGTGCGCGGCCAGGTTGTCCCGATTGTCAGGGCCACTGGCAGTGCGTCCACCCGCAGGGTGCAGGGTCGGCTCGAGAACATCGGGGAGAGTCCCGCCGAAGTCGTAGGCTACAAGTGGTTCTCCGGGGCGTCGGTTGCTGTTGCGGATTCGCAAATCGCGGCGGTGACGCTCGACACAGACAGCGTCTACCTTGCCGCGGGCGAAAAGGACTTCTGCCGGAATCTCGACGATGAACCGGCGATCGCCGTTGTTATCGAATATGCCGACATGCTGGGCGGCCGGTGGCGGTGCTGGGCGATCTTCGAACGGATGGCTAGCGGCAAGTACCTGCGCCGGAAACATGGCGAAGACCACTGCGCATAGTTTCGTAGCCAAGCCGATTTGAAGCGACGACCTCTGCAATTCGTATTTTTCCATCAACCATCTCCTTTCGGAGGCGGCCACACGGGTCGGGCGATCGGAAAGCGCGTGGTTTGCGCTGGCCGCCTGTTACTCTATAACTGCGCTGTCCTCACGCCGTTGATGCAAGACATCACCGGCTTGCGGTCAACGCGAAAGGAGACTGGCTAAAGCCTTGGTCCCCTCTGATCCATAATGCTGGAATTCCAGCGCGCCGTGCTCGATTCGCTGCGCCAGCCGCTGGAGACGGGCACGGTCAGCGTGGCGCGGGCGAATGCGCATGTCACCTTCCCGGCCAATGTTCAGCTGGTCGCGGCGATGAACCCGTGCCGCTGCGGGCACCTCGGCGATCCGGCGCTTGCCTGTTCGCGGGCGCCGCGCTGTGCCGCGGACTATCAGGCAAAGGTATCCGGCCCGCTGCTCGACCGCATCGACCTGCATGTCGAGGTCGCCGCGGTCAGCGCCGCCGACCTGATCCTGCCGTCCCCGTCCGAAGGCTCGGCCGCGGTCGCCGCCCGCGTGGCGGCAGCCCGTGCCATCCAGACCGCGCGGTACGCAGGTGACACGGCACGCACGAACGCGGAAGCCGACGGCCCCGTCCTCGACGCCCACGCGACACCGGACGATGCGGGCCGCGCGCTGCTGGCGCAGGCGGCGGAGGCGATGCGGCTGTCGGCGCGCAGCTACACCCGCGTGCTACGTGTCGCGCGGACGATCGCCGATCTTGCGGGTGCGGAGCGGGTGGGGCGCATCCATGTGGCGGAGGCGCTGAGCTATCGTCGGCAGGCACCGCGGGCGTGAGGGGGCGCCTGACAATGAAAGGCCTTGTCATTGAGCGGCCTTCGCGGCCGGCTCAGATCTTGGGCGTCGCCGTCTTTAGCGGAATGGCAACCTATGGATCGGCTATGATCGGGAAGCCGAGCCCGTGGCACCTGATCTGGATAGTTCTACTGCCCATCATGCTCGGGGTGGCGGCGAACCGGGGGATATCGCGCATGATCATGCCCGCCATTCTTCTAGTCGTCGACTGGGGCGCCGTTATTGGTGTCGGGGCGGCTATGGGCGGAATATGACTGTGCGGCCGGCGTCACGGACGCGAGTCTTGAGGGGGAGTGAGTGATGGAATGGATGATCCTGCCGCTGAAGCGGTATTTCGACTTTTCCGGCCGGTCGCGGCGCAAGGAGTATTGGATGTTCGTGCTGTTCACGGTCATCGTCAGCGCGATTCTGGGGGTGCTTGACGAAGCGCTGGGGCTGACGCTCGGAAACCCGGAGTCGGCGCGGCAGACCGGCGTGCTTGGTTCAATCTTCTCGCTCGCAACATTTGTCCCCAGCGTGGCGGTCGGGGTGCGGCGGTTGCACGATACCGACCGCTCGGGCTGATGGCTGCTGATGCCGGTCGGGGTCATTATCGTCGCGGTTATCGCGGCGGTCGTGCTGGGCATGTCCGGCGGATTCGGCGGGGCGTCGGCGGCGATCGGCATCGGCGCGATCAGCTTCATCGTCCTGCTCGTCTTCTTCTGTCAGGACGGCACGCAGGGCCCGAACCGGTTCGGCGACGACCCAAAAAATCCGGTCACGTACGAAGGCGTGTTCGACTGATCCTCAGCGACGCGGCACCCCGATCAGCCACGGCTTCACGCCGCCGGTCGGTCGGGGCGTCCCGTCAATACGGCGCGCGGTGACGATCACGACGTCCTGCCGCAGCATCTGGCCCTTCATCGGGCCGGTGCCGCAGCAGGTCGGCATCGCCAGGATACGCTTCACCACGTCCATGCCGGCGACGACGCGACCGAAGGCGGGATAACCCTCATAGGCGCCGTTCGCGTCCATGTTCGGCGCCGCGCCCACGGTGATGAAGAAATTGCCGCCCGCCGACCCGCCATAGGCCGGGCGCGCCATGCTGATCGTCGCGTCCAGATGCTTGATGCCGGTCACGCTGGTCTTCTCCAGCGGGAAGGGCGGCAGCATCCGCCGCGCATCCTGGCGGATGCCGCCCTGCACGAAGCCGAACTTCGGCGCGATCTTCTTGCGGGCCGCGCGATAGAAGACCGTCCCGTCGAGCCGCCCGTCGTCGACATAGGCGAGGAAATTCGCCGTCGTTCGCGGCGCCCGCTTCGCATCGAGTGCGACGACGATCGCTCCTGCCGAGGTGTTCAGCCGGATGCGGACATAGCCCGGCGTCGGCCGATTGGTCGGCTCGGCCGCGATCGCCGGGCTGGCGAGCGCAAGGATAGGGAGGGCGAGGAGGGCAGGCAGGATACGCATGATCACGACACGAATATGGGAACGACGCCCCTGCGCCGCTATCGTCGTCGCAGCGACGGAGCAAGCGCTTGCCCCCGTCGCCCGCATCGTCTAGCGACAGCCCCTCGCTGCCCCTGTGGCGAAATTGGTAGACGCGACCGACTCAAAATCGGTTGCCGCAAGGCATGCTGGTTCGAGTCCGGCCAGGGGCACCACTCCCGATCAAGAGAGGGCACCAGCGGTGTCGGCTGGTCCGGACCGCCATCAGCAGCGATTTCTAGCGGCTTGATTGGCCCGGTGATGGTGATCGTCTTCGGTGCGACGACTACCTTGGCGATGAAGCGGCGGGCATAGCCTTGTCGCGTGGCGGGATCGGTATCGCGCAACTTGGTCAGGATGACGTCGCCGAGCCGGGCGACGGCTTCGGGGGTGACGCGTCGGTCGGCAGAGGACAGTTGCCGTTCGACCAGCAGGATCTCCTGCTCAAGATCGGCGCGGCGGGTGCGCTGCGCGGCAAGGCGCGCGGTGAAATCGGCGTCGCGGGGCGACACGACCCCTTGTTCGATGAAATCGAACATATTCTGGATCGCACCCTCGATGCGGGTACGCTCGGTGCGCAGTGCCTTGAGGTGAGCCTGCCGCTCGCGCATGGCGGCAGAGCTGTCGTCAAGCAGATTGGCCAGAAGCTGCTGAAGCCTTTCTGGGCGCAGGACTCGCTCGGCCAAGGCATCGATAACGATCGTCTCGAGCTTTTCGTCGCGGATGCTCGTGCCCTGACAAGCAGTCTCGCCGCGGCGCAGATTGCGCGAGCACCGATAGTAGCGATAGCGCCCCCCCTTACCGGTCGCGATCGTAAGAGCATGCCCGCACTCGGGGTGTCCGCACTTGGCGATGCCGGCGAGCATCGTCGGCCCGGCCACGAACGTCGGCGCCGTGATGTGCCGAGCGTTGCGGGCGATACCTGCCTGGACCTCGAGCCATTCGGCCTCCGGGATGATGGCGGGCACGTCGATGATCTGCCATTCCTCTTCCGGGCGCTTGATCCCGTTCCGGGTGTCGTTGACCCCATAGACGTGCTTGCCGCGATACGTGGAGCGCTGGAGGATGTCCTTGACATTCGACACATGCCACTTGCGCCCGCGCAGGGTCGCGCCGCTCGCGTTGAGATGGCAGACGATCTTCTTGTAGCCCATCGGGCCGTGGCCGATCCCGATCCGCTTCATGCGGTAGATCTGCTGGACTTGCAGTGCTTCGGACGGTTCGATCGCCAGCCGCTTCTTCGCCTTGGGACCGCGCATCTCAGCGACTTCGGCGACATAGCCGAACGGCGGGACCGCCCCGTTCCAGAACCCAGCTTCGGCATTGCGCTTCATCGTGTCGCGCGTAAACTTGGCGGTCTGACGCGACTGATACTCGTCGAAGTTAGATAGAACCGAGCGGACGAGGTCGCCTTCGGCATCCTGGCCGACTTCCTGGGTAATCGCGACGATGCGAACACCGGCGCGCTTCAGCTTGCGGCGGTAATGTTCGAGCAGATAATGGTCGCGAAATAGGCGGGAGAAGCTGTACACGCCGATCTCGGTGATGCCGCTGCCCGGACGGAGCGCGTGCTCGATCAGCGCCTGAAAGCCCGGCCGGTTCTCGGTCGTGCCGCTGAATCCGCCGTCTCGGTAGATATCGACCAGTTCGATGCCGCGCTGAGCATAATGCGCAGCCAGCAGCTGTTCCTGGTTTTCGAGGCTGATACCCCCGTCGGCCTGACGCGGCGTGGAGACGCGAACGTAACCGAGCGCGCGTTCGACTCGAGGTTTGGACATGACCGGCCCTTTCGGAGTTGGCGGAGATTGACGGAGGAACTCATCGTAGAGAGCGATGATTTCGGCCTGCGACAGGCTGGGGATGCTTGCCACATTGCCGGCGACGGATTTGAAGTTGATCAGCGACATGGCAGCCTTGACATCGCCCCTGATGAAATGATGCGACTCAGGATTTGCGGTGAGAGGATCGTGGTGGATCGCGCCTGCGCGTGCGCCATTGCGTCGGATGGCGAAGTCGGCCCGGTCGGCGCTCACGAACTCGAAGTCCGGATGCTGTCTCTCCAAGCGGTGCAGTTCCCGAGGTTCGCGACAGCGTACCCAGATCTGAAAGACGGTCTTAACGTCGTAAGGCGCCCCTCGGAAGATAAAGGCGTTGGGAGGTATATCTACATCTCTCAGAAGGCGGAAGTTTCTGTCGAGTTTGTTTTGGACCGAAGTCTTCCGGAATGAGCGCGGCAAAATCATCGAGATCACGTCGGCCCACTTGGCGGCATGATTGAAAAAGTCTTTGGCCAAGTTTCCGTTAGAGCCAAACGGCGGATTGCCGACTACTGCGATCGGGCGATCACTCTCCGGCGTGACGTCGAAGAAGTCTGCTTTGATCACGCCATCGCACTCACGGTCGATTTCACAACCCAGGCTGCCGCTGGGGAAGCGGTTGAAGAATTGCCCGGTGCCTGCACTCGGATCGAACAGCAACATGTCGTCCAGCTTGCAATGCTCGCGGAGAATATCGAGACAAAGCGTCACGACGTCCTCAGACGTGTCATACTGGTCGTAGAGCTCGTCCGCAGGAAGATTGCCGCGGGATGCCGCGTGCGCGACGCTCGGCGAAACGCGCTTAGTCCTCGACATGAGCAGTGTGCCCGTCGAAGATGTAGCGAAGCTCGTCTGCACTCAGGAGCGAGAGGAGCCACTCGGATTCGGCGCGATCGATCGGAAGGTTTTCCGGCAACCGGTCGATCACTCGAGGGAAAGGCAGCGTGGGGCTCATCCCCGAGCCTTGACCCGATTCGCGGAGCCATCCCCGGTAACCCGACGTGTAAAACCGACATCACAGGAACAGCCTCGTCGGATCTATACCGAAGACGTCCGACACCGCCTTTTCGATGGCGGGATCACTTATTTTCTCGAGCATCGTCGCCAATGGTTTGCGCGAGCCGTTAAATCCCGCATCGATGCCGCCATCGCCTCCGCTTCTGCTCTTACCCATCTGGACGGTTTCGCGATCGGGCCTGCTTTCATAACGCAGGATTGTCGTCGCTATGGAGGCTGCGGCCTTAGTTGGCTCCCAATCGATGGGTTTGCCTTTTCGCCCCAGCAATGCGCGATCAACCAAGTCATCGACCGCGTTCAGAGCCTTCAGCAACTGTATCGCGATGTACGCGGAAAGCTCGGAGGGTTCGAGCCCATACCACAGACTGCTCAGGCTGATGTTGTTCAGGCCCTCGTCTCTGACGGTCTTGCGGGTGATCGCGCCGGCTTCGACGAGTGGGTCCCAAGTCTGATCGAGAAACGCCTGGACCTTAGCCGGATCGATCTGGCGACGCAGGAGGATGGCGCGGACCTCAAGTGCGATCAGGTAAACAAGGTCGCCGGCCTCGTTGTTGAGCAGTAGCTTTTTCTCTGCCAGCACTTTTCGGACCGTTTTGTCGGTGCCCAAGAAGGTCTGAGCGCATTCATAGATACGCTGGATGCGCAGAGCCGGCTCAGCAATGGTCGTCAGCAGAGCGTGGCCCGCCGACTTCCAATCTTCGACTCCGCAGAAGAGCCCGCCGTTCGGGCTGGTCGCAATCTGGCGGACATGCCTAGTCCGATAATGAGCGGAAGCGACCAGGACGAACCGGGCCTGATTAATGCACAGGTCGCGCACCCACGCATGTTTCACGTCATCTCGCCGGGCGAGTTGAATGGTCTGATTGACAGACGGGCCGAATGCAGCCTCATAGACCTTGGGATGCGTCGAACTGAGCATGAACAGCATGTCTGCATGACCAATCAGTCGATTGTGTATCCAGTCAGCAAGCACCCATTCCTCGACCGCTGTCTTTCGTTCGGGTGATGTGATCGCAAGAAGGTGATCTTTGATCGCTTGTAAATTGCGTTCCGGCACAAACCCGGTATTCGTTGCTAATGTGCTGCGCAGAATGGCGTCGCGGGATTGTTTCGCTGCCTGAAATTCTGCAGGTTGGACACGGCGCCCGTATCCGGCGTCGCAGATCCTATTGGCAATCAGAGTCGCGACCGGAATGACGCCGCCGAGAGCACGCACATTCTCCGCAACCGCATTCGCTGCCTGACTGTAGGTTAGCAATCGACGATTAGATGGGACCGGGCTGGAGCGCATACGACCATAGCCTCTGCTATGGACCGCATCCTGGCAGCGATCGGATTGGGTTTACCCTTTCTAGGGGTTTGACCGCACTCGGGGGCGATCTCGACCGACTGGGGGTTGACGCGCCCCGCTGCTTCTCCCTGTGGCGCCCAGTTCACGCCACCTGACCCTTGTCGAAGGCCCGCACCTTCAAAGCGATCGACGCAGCAGCGAATATCACACGTCAGACCGCCGCAAAAGCGGAAAATCTATCGCGAGACAACGGCCTAACGCTGCACCGCTCTGCTCCGGATAAGATGCACGTTTGGTGAAACGAAAGCGAGGCTAGCGCCGAAGGATTTGAGCGAAAGTCTTCTGTCGTTACACAGGAGACGAAAAAAATGAATATTGTCCTCGATATCGAGACAGTCGCAGACTTGAACGCATGCGAGAATGCGGGCGTTGACCCCGCCGCCGGCTTCCCGGCGTGGCCACTGCACCAGCTTCTTTGCGTATCGCTGCTCACCGTTCAGCGTGACCGCGACCAGCGGCACAAATTTGGGATCGAGACATTTTCTCGCTCCATGATGTCCGAGCGCGCCATCGTCGCAGAGGTCGAGCGGCGCCTTGAGGGATGCCGCTCGCTTCTGACATACAACGGGCGTGGATTCGACATCCCCGTACTTCTCGCTCGCGCTGCCATGACTGGGGAGCACACCCCAATGCTGCTACGCGCTGGGAGCCGATCAAACGCCGGCTTCCACACCGATCTACTGGACGAAATCACTTGTCAGGGTGCCGCCGTTCGACCTCGGCTGATCGACGTATGCGCCGGGTTCGGCATTCCTGCGAAACTGGATCTAGCTGGCACCAGCGTCGCCGAACTCGCCGCACAGGGCCATTATGGGCGGATCGAACGCTACTGCGAGTCCGATGTGATTTCGACCTGGCTCGCTGCCCAAATGTGGCGATCGACGCAGTCGTCCCACCCGGGGATCGAACACTGGCGCGAACTGGCGGCCTGGATTTTTACCAACCAGCCGAGGCTTTCCCACTTGCTTCCCTATGTTCCGGCGCCGAGCGTATCGGGTGGTGGAGCGTCGTTAAGCTCACATGGCGCTTACCTGATTGATCTTTAGTTGAAGCGCAGAATAGGTCTGCCGAGATCTGTGTTGATTTTATCGCCAGAACTTGAGCCGCCTTACACGGCGCGGACGTCAATAATGGGTGGATAGCGGAACGGCCGGTTTGGGCCGTCAGGTTTGCGTTCCCAGTCGTTCGTTCGCCAACCGTCAGACGGTAGCTACGCGTCTTGACTTTCGTCTTTTAAATTGATCGGCGGCGATCACGAAAGCTGCCGTTTGCCCGACCTGCTGGCTAACGTCAGCTACTGGTCAAAAGCGCCCATTCCCACCCGGTAGACGGCCACATCGAAAAGGGCTGCCAGACCACTGCCGCCTCGTTGCAAGCGGAAGCCATGAACAGCTGTCTGCCGAGGACTTTATGGCAGCAATGTCATTTAATCTATTGCGCGAAGTCTAGCGACTGCGAAGTTTCGCCGAAGAGAAAGATCCGCATTGGTTTAAACTCATGGTTCTTTGATGAGTTGACTCGGCCGGGTCGAAAGCGTCAAATTCCAGTGTGGCTGAAAGAATTCAAAACCTGGCGCTGCGACTGATACGGCAGGGCGTGGAGCCGGCGGACGCTGTGCGTGCGGGCGTTATCCTATACGACTTACCTTCGCTGGCCGGAGCAAAGATCGCGACTGGGCCAGTTGGCGGTGGTACGCCTAATTGGGCGGAATTCTTGGGGCTCACTGAAGGGCAGAAGGCTGACCTGTTCCAGCATTCAAGCTATGGGCTGGTCTTCGTCAGGGCGGCGGAACGCTGGTTCGCTGTTGCTTTTGGGCTTGGCCATGCGAAGCTTGACGCCGCAGCCATCGAGCAGGACTTCGGCCTCCGCGTGGTTCTTAATGCTGTCGACCATCGCAAGCTCAAGAGTGCAGATGTCCGCACACCGGACGCAAACACGCTCAATCGTCGATCGCAGGCGAGTCGTGGCGCCGAGCGAACGGTTTTCGAAATCGACCCCGAACGGGACATCGTTAGAGGCTTGCTCGGCGAACCGAAGGACAAGGCATTTGCGACACGTATCAGCGGGAGCGACAGCTTGTCGATTCGCCGCAAGGCGACGGTGGGCGACTTGCCAGCGATCTGCGCGCGGGCATTCGAGCTATACAATGAGGACGCGTATAAAGCCGAGTTCGGCTGGATCGACCACATCAGGCATGTTCGTGATCGAGGAACGCTCGCCAAGCTCGAAGCAAGCCTTGTCGATACGATGACGGGAGCGCTCATAAAAAACGCATCCGAAGTTGATGAGGTCAGCCTGGCCTTTCCTGCCATGTACGATCCAGACAAGGGTGGATCGGTCTCCTTTCGTGGCTACGGCTCGCGTCTGGTCTATCCTGATCTAGAGGTGGCGCATTACCTTCAGGGCCTGAAGGACAAGGGCAAGGCCGCCTACACGGCGGATATGCTCGACAGCCATTTTGTGCAGGAAGTTGACGAGGACGGGACTTCCGCCGGTTCATCTTGGAAGATGCGGGATTGCTTGGTTTACGAGACGAAGCTGGAAGGCTCAACTTACACCTTGTCCGGAGGGCGCTGGTACAAGATCGACAACACCCTCGCGGAGGAGGTCGAGGCGTACTTCGATGATGTCGCTAAGGTCGACTTGCCGGCGGCTGCCGCCGGGGATAACGAGAAAACTTATAACGCCGCGCTGGGAGCAGCAGGCGGTGACTTGCTATCGCTGGACGTCCAACTCGTGAAGCCGAGTGATGCTTCCTCGCCGATTGAGGTGTGCGACTTCCTTTCTAAGGGTGGCGCGCTTATTCATATCAAGGACAAATCTGAGTCTTCGAAGCTCAGTCACTTGTTCAACCAAGGTTTGGTGTCAAGTGTCGTGCTGAAGCGCGACGGCAAATTTCGCGACGCGGTTCGAGCAAAGATAGCGGCTCAGCCAGGCGGGGCTGTCTTCCAAGACATTATCCCGGCGGCCGACCAGCCGTTCGATACTTCTAAATTCACGGTAGTTTTCGGCGTGCTGGTCAACGCCGCACCGGGCAAGGAGCTGAAGCTGCCATTCTTCAGCCTGATCTCGTTTCGTCATGCCGCGAGGCGGATTGCCAACGAACTCGGCTACGGCGTGGCTTTCGCGTGGATCAAGAAGCCAGGTGTGGGTGCCGGCAAGAAGAAGGCGAAGGCAGTTGCGCCAGACGCGCCAGCTTGATGCGCGCGATCGAGGCGTTTTATCTCCTAGGGTCAGGACTCATTGGTCATAGCCAGAAGATGACGGTGGCCGCGAGGGCGACGGCAGAGAAGAAGACGGTTGGGCAGCGGTCGTAGCGAGTTGCGACGCGGCGCCAATCCTTCAGACGGCCGAACATGATCTCGATGCGGCTGCGGCGCCGGTAGCGGCGCTTGTCGTATCTGACCGGCTCGTTGCGCGATCTGCGGCCCGGGATGCAGGGCTGGATGCCTTTGGCTTCCAGGGCGTCTCTGAACCAATCGGCATCATAACCACGGTCGCCAAGCAGCCACTGTGCTTTCGGCAGATCGTCGAGCAAGGCTGCCGCGCCGGTGTAGTCGCTGACCTGCCCGGCGGTCATGAAGAAGCTCAAGGGCCGCCCGTCCGCATCGCTGACGGCGTGCAGTTTGGTGTTCATGCCGCCTTTCGTGCGGCCGATCAGACGGCCGAGATCCCCTTTTTTACCCGCAGACTCGATGCCGTGCGGTGTGCCTTCAGGTAGGTCGCGTCGATCATGACGGTCTTCGGCACGGCCTCCGCTGCCGCGAGACCTTCCATCATTCGCAGGAAAATACCCCTCTCGCTCCACCGCTTCCAGCGATTGTAGAGCGTCTTGTGCGGCCCATAGTCCTTCGGTGCATCACACCAGCGTAGCCCGTTGCGATTGACGAAAATGATGCCGCTGAGCACCCGCCGATCATCGACCCGAGGCTTGCCATGGCTCTTGGGAAAGAACGGTTGCAGACGCGCCATCTGCTCATCCGTCAGCCAGTACAGGTCGCTCATCCACTCTCTCCTCACGGAGCCTGAATCAGATCGCGCCTCCCACATCAATGGGTCCTGACCCTAGCGCAGCGGCGGCTCGGCCGCGGAGCTGCCAGTCGGATACGGACCAGATCGCGACGTTCGCCGGTTGAGCGATTAACGACAGCTTGTGCAAAGAGCTGCCGTTTCACCTCCGATTATCGTAGCGAATATTGAGATTGGAATGGCGATGGCGGCGTACGTGACCGCGACCGCGTGATGCTGCCATGCCCAAACTGAAACGCCGCACCGTTGACATTACGAGTGGTAAGCATATCTTACCAACCGTAAGAGACGGAGAGTCGCGATGGACGCTAACATTATCAAGGCCAAGCTAATCGAAGTGCTGCAGACCGTGCAGACGCTGAGCGGCGAAGACTGCCCCACGATCGACGGGGGGACGAAGCCCGCCGAAGCCTTGCCGAAGTTCACCAGCAAGGTTTGGCCGGTCGCTGCCGGCATGCTCAGCATCGCGCTGGGCAAGTCCATCCCGTGCGAAGCGAACATCTTTGTCGATGACGACACGAAAGTGCCGCTCGCGATCGACCAGACCGTCGCGCTCGTTCTCATGATCTTTGAAGCGCAGGACGCCAAGGAAGCCGAAGAGGCCGTGGCGGGATGACCGACGCACCCTCGGATAAGACTGCGACACTTCCGACGCGCCTTCGTGCCGCGCGTGAGGCTGCCGGCCTCTCGCAAGGTCAGGTCGCCAAGCTGATGAACATGCACCGCCCTACAATTTCTGAAATGGAAGCCGGCAATCGCCGGATCACCGCCGACGAACTCGCGAAGCTCGCCGACCTCTACGACACCAAATTGTCGTGGCTGCTGGGCGACGCGCCCGAACGTGCCGCGACCGACGATCCCAAGCTGCAGCTCGCTGCTCGCGAGCTTAGCAAACTCAAGCCCGATGACCTCGACCTCCTCCTGAAGCTCATCGCCGCCATGAAGTCCGACGATGACGAGAAAGGAGCCTAACCCATGAAAGCGCTTGCCAAGACGATGATGCACAACCGCCGCGCCTTGGCAAACAAGGCCATGAAGGCAGCGATTACGGCGCGGCTGAAAGCCGGCAAGGATCTGGTCAGCCCGGTCTGCATCTATTCGATTGCAGAAGCGCACGGGGTTCGCGTGACCTTCAACGACATCAACATGGAAGGGATGTACCAGCGCGGCTCGCCGCCGCGCATCCATCTCTCCAGCAAGCGCCCGTTGCCGCGCCGCGCCTATAATTGCGCGCACGAACTGGGCCACCATCTGCTCGGGCATGGATCGTCAATCGACGAGCTGCGCGAGAACCAGCTGGTCCGCCCGTGGGATGTGCCCGAGGAATACAGCGCCGACACCTTCGCCGCCTATGCCCTCGTGCCGACCTTGGGGCTGCGCAATGCCTTCGCCGTTCGCGGCCTGAAACCGGAAACCGCGACCCCGATCGATATCTATCGCATCGCCTGCCTGTTCGGCGTGGGGTACTCGACGCTCGTCACGCACCTGCTGTGGGGCGAGGCGATGATCAGCCGCGCTCGGGCGGACGCGCTGCACAAGTTCACGCCCCGCACGCTACGCGCCCACATCCTCGGTTCGCTCACCCCGAACCCGCTCATCGTCGCCGACGAGGCATGGGGCGGCCATGCGATCGACGCTGAGGTCGGGCACCTCCTGCTGCTTCCGACCGGCACGGTCGCGCACGGCGACGCCGTGGTGCCGGTCGCTGATCTGGAGAGCGGACGCCTGTTCGAGGCGAAGCGCCCGGGCCTGGTCCGTATCGATCGCCCGGGAACCGATTGGGCCGCCTTCGGGCGTATTGCGCGTACGGCCTATGTCGGGCGTGCCGAATTCCGCCATTTGGAGGATGATGCAGATGAGTAAGGCATCCCGACCGGAGAATCCGGAGCCGTTGATGATCGCGGCGAAGAGCGTGTCCGAGGCCTATGCCCGAACCTTGCTCCACGTTCTTGAGCATCAGGGAAATGAGATTGCCCCGCTTGTTCTTACCATGGATGGGTTCGGCGACGGGTATGAAATCCCGGAAAATACCCAGGTTCGCGCCGCACTGGATGCCCTTTTGAGCAAGAAAAAGAAGCGGGACGTCGAAGACGTCGCCTACACGATCTTCCCGCAGCGGCTCTGGACCATGGCACAGGGCGACCGCGCCAAGCTGTTCGAATTCTACAAAATGGCGTTCCCCTTCTATCGCGCCCAGAATCCCAAAGCTAATGGCAAGGGCCTCTATTTCGAGCGGCTGATGATGTACGGCCGCGGCCCTTGCGACGGAAACCAGTTGGAGTGGATTTTGAGTCAGTATGATAGCCGCCCTGGCGTGCGCCGGTCGATGTGGCAGGCAACGACTTTCGACCCCGACCGCGACCATAGCGCGACCGCCCAGCTTGGTTTTCCCTGCCTTCAGCATGTGAGCTTTGTGCCCACGAAGGCTGGTCTGGTCACCAATGCCTTCTACGCCACCCAGCAGCTGTTCGATAAAGCTTATGGCAACTATCTCGGGCTCGCCCAGCTCGCCGCTTTCATGGCGCATGAAATGGGCATTCCGCTCGCGCGTCTCAACGTGACGATCGGGGTGGCCAAGCTGGAGCGAATCACCAAAACGGACAGCGCGATGAAGCCGCTGATCGAGGCAGCCCGCGCCTGCGTGGCGCCGGCTCCGCGGCCGTCTGCGTCCCTCCAGCTCGCCGCGCAGCCGGCCTGACGCGCTGTGACCAAGACTGGTACCCCGTGCGGTCGCAAGCGCGGCCGCCCTGCCAAGATTCCCGCAGCGACGTCGCGGACTTTTGAGTTCGACTATTCCGCCGCGGCGGCGCCGGCGGCGCCGATGATCATTTCGAGCCATCTGGCGCCAGCCAAGACGACAGCCGTCTACGACAGCTACTGGCGCTTCGCGGCTGAGCGGCAGCGGATATTCTATCGCCGCGCCCTCGGCAGCCCATGGCCGTGGACCGATAATCCGGTGATGGGCGTCTTCAAATTCACCAACGCCTACCGGGCGTCCGATCGCGTGAGCCAGT
This sequence comes from Sphingomonas floccifaciens, assembly GCF_042681125.1. Taxonomy (NCBI): domain Bacteria; kingdom Pseudomonadati; phylum Pseudomonadota; class Alphaproteobacteria; order Sphingomonadales; family Sphingomonadaceae; genus Sphingomonas; species Sphingomonas floccifaciens. The sequence continues at coordinate 1,277,856 of NZ_JBHUFC010000003.1, forward strand.
ATCTGATCCGCCATGTGATCTACCGGGAGGACCTTCCCACTTCGATCGACGAAGTGGTGTTCCGCATCCTGCTGTTCAAATTGTTCAACAAGATCGAGACTTGGGAGAAGCTCGAAGGCGCGCTCGGATCGGTCACTTTCGCCGATTATCGCTTCGAGCATTACGACGCCGTCCTGACGCGGGCAATGGCCGAAGGGCACCGTATCTACTCGGCCGCTTACATCATGCCGCCGGGCAGCTCGGCGTTCGGCCACAAGGCCAAGCACCAGAATCACCTCAAGCTTCTTGAGATGATGATGGCGCAGTCCCTCCCGCAGAAGCTTGCATCGGCGCACACGATGCAACGCGGCTTCGAGTTGCTGCGCGCCTATCCGACGATCGGCGATTTTCTCGCCTATCAATTTGTCACCGACGTCAATTACAGCGAGGTGACGAACTTTTCCGAAATGGATTTCGTGATCCCGGGACCGGGCGCCCGCGACGGCCTGCGCAAATGTTTCGCCGACACGGGCGGCCTGAGCGATGCTGAACTGATCCGCTTGATGGCCGACCGGCAGGAGCAGGAATGTGCGCGGCTGGGCCTGGAATTTCCCTCGCTCTGGGGGCGGCCACTACAGCTCATCGATTGCCAGAACCTGTTTTGCGAAGTCGATAAATATGCCCGCGTGGCGCATCCTGAAGCGGCAGGTCTCACTGGCCGCACGCGAATCAAACAGAAGTTCGCCGCACAGGCCCAGCCCATCGAATTCTGGTATCCACCTAAATGGGGTATCAATGATCGTATTGCCGCCGGTGCGGTGCCGAACGAAGCGTTTGAGGCAACTCGGCCGGGCGCTGCAAATACGCAAGATGAAAGCGTCTAGGTCGGGAGCATTGCGGTGGATCTAAAAGCCTATCAAGCGCAGGCGCTGCTTACCGACAAGGTGCCGAGAACCAGTGAAGACGAAGCCGCGACGGCGTTAATCGTGCCGATGCTGGGCCTGGCCGGCGAGACTGGACAGCTGCTGAGCGAATACAAGAAGCATTTGCGGGACGGCGCGGCGCACCGTCTCTTCAAGGACCGGGTCGGCGAAGAGCTTGGCGATCTCTTATGGTACATCGCCAATGTCGCGAGCAAGTTCGGCCTCGACCTCGATCAGATCGCCGAGAAGAATCTAGACAAGGTTCGCGCGCGTTTTGCGCCCTCCAGTGCGCAGGCGCCCCAGCGCGATTCCGAATTTCCCGACCTCGAGCGCTTGCCGCGCCAGATGATCGTGCGCCTGGCCGAAGAGCACGAGACGGGGCCGAGGCCGAAAGTGCGGATGACGATCAATGGCGAGGGTATCGGGTCGCTGCTGGGCGACAATGCCTATGATCCCGACGGCTACCGATTTCATGATGTTTTCCACCTGGCCTATGCGGCGGTTCTGGGCTGGTCGCCGAACCTGCGGGCGTTCCTCAAGCGTAAGCGCAAGAGCCGCCCGCTGCTCGACGAGGTGGAGGACGGCGGCCGGGCTCGGATCATCGAAGAAGGCGTGTCCGCCTTGGCCTTCGACTATGCGCGCGTGCATAGCTTCCTCGATGGCGTCAGCGAGATCGACTACGGGCTGCTGCGCACGATCCAGAGCATGACGTCGCATCTGGAGGTCGGCGGCGCCAGCGCAGCCGATTGGGAGCGCGCGATCTTGGAAGGCTTTGCGGTCTGGCGGCAGGTCCTCACCAACAACGGCGGTGAGATTTCGGTCGATCTCGACGCCCGCACGATCAGCTACCTCGGCGCGCTCTGAGTTCCCAGAGCGATCACGCTCGCCAAGGCCATGTCACCTTCATGGCTGGTGCTGACCAGCCAAGACACGATGCCAAGCGCCTCGGCGCGTGCCTGTGCCTCGCCATGCAAGGCGATTGTCGGAGCGCCGGAAGGCAGCGTTATGACCTCGATGCCGAGGAAACCGACCCCGCCCGAGAAGCCCGTGCCGAGCGCTTTCATGACGGCCTCCTTGACGGCAAGTCGCCCGGACAGACGCGCGACGCGATCCGCGCCGGTCCCGGCAGATTCCTGTTCGTGTAGCGTGAAGCATCTGGTCAGAAGCTGATCGGTCGGATCAGCGAGCAAACGGGCGGTGTGGGCGATGTCGACCAAATCGATGCCGTGCGCGATGATCATATTGTCAGCTCGTTCATATTTCTGACAAATCTCTCAGACGGCTTGTCAGACTGGTGTCGCGAATTTTGACGAACGGGAGGAGCATGATGGTGGCGACGGGGTTCTGGAGCGGAGAAACGCTATCTACACGTTTGCCAGCGCTCATCGCGCCATTCGACAAAGACCGAATAGATTGTTCAGCATATACCTTGAGCATGGGTCGCGAGGTTTATGTTTCTCCAAGCGATCAATCTGAAGATCCAGAAAGCGTTACGATCCGCAAGCTGGCTGATGGTGATGCGTTCACGATTCCGCCGGGCCAGTTTGCATTTCTACTGACCGAAGAAATCGTAGAAGTGCCCGATGATGCGCTGGGCTTCATATCGATCAAAGCGAAAATCAAGTGGCGCGGCCTCATCAATGTTTCGGGGTTTCATGTGGATCCTGGCTTCAAGGGGCGTCTGATCTTCTCTGTCTACAATGCGGGGCCGGTGCCGGTCCACCTTCGGCAGGGGCAGCCGATGTTCCTACTTTGGCTTTCGAGCCTTGATCGCCCGACAAAATTGGGCCGAAAGAATGCGGCACAACTCTCATTCCCGGCAGAATTAATACCTAGCATTTCCGGCGAACTGCAATCAATTGCCGGGATCAACAAGAAAATTAAGGATGTTGATAAAGACCTCACCAGCCGCATCCACGCAGTCGAACGCGAACAAACCTATTATAGGGTCATCGCGCTAATTCTGATGCTATTCGTCGGTGCCATGGTGACAAATTGGGTGCGCGAAGGTGGCTTGCAGCAACTTCTGGCCGCCTCGTCAACCGGGCCGGATCAAGCGGATAATGCAAGCGTCGACCCGCGCGTCAATTCGAGTGGCGCAATCCCTTCAAATGCGGCGGACTCGGTTTCAAACTCAAATGAAGCCGGCGGTGGGGTTAAATAATGCAATTGCTGCGGCCCACCGCACCAGAGGACCTCGCAAACCTATCTTCCGCGTTTTCTTTCGTTGATCGGACGCGAGCGTTGGTTTAAGCGCGCTGACCGGCTAGACGAGAAACAACTCCGGTCGCCATATCGATGGAAAACATTCCATTCGACAAATGACACGCGCGCGTGTCTGCTCCGTTCATTAGCTAGATGGAAGTGTGTCGACTTTAGCGATCCAAAACTTATAGGCTGCCAGTGCGCTATCGGCCCAGTCGCGGCCGCCGCGCGAGGGAGGTCTAGCAAACGCCGAATGTCTGCTCGCGGCAAGACCTGACATTCAGGCCAGAACTTGGGAATGACGGCTTTGTCCCATATCGAGCCATTCGACCAGCGCTCCCGCAGCATGAACCAATGACCGGAGTTCGGAAGTCGAAAAGCGCCAGCGAGTGTCGGCAAATGGGTCTGCTCAGACGTCGGTACGCTCCGCCAGCGCCGGCGCATCTTCAACGTCTAAGCCGAGGACGAAAGATACTGTCGACCTTCGCGTAGCGAAGGTCGATGTGCACGGCTGAATAGTTGCTTGTCGCTTTGACGTGATCGATACCCTTGTTGCAGAAGAAAATGCGTTCCTCAATGCTAAGGCGGAAGGCCGTTGAAGCCACGGCTGATATGCAGAAGCATTAGAATGCGGTGGATAGCCGCATCCACGCCGCCGCGTTTGTAGCTCCACGCTGGTTGCCGGCGTTCGCGCCGTAGGCAGCGCCTACCGCTACCCGTGTTTGGTGCATGACCTTGGTCCAGCCCAACTCCAGGTCGAGCTCGCGCGCGTTCGGGGCGAGGTCGAACCGGCGAATGACGTCGGTGATTGCGCGTGCCGACAGGTCGAAGCCACTTGGGGCGGCGAATGACACGGGAGCACGATCGACACGCAAAGGCGCCGTGAGGCCTAACGAGGTAAATCCACCCAGCAGCCGGTGATCGGCTTGAAACCGGAAGCCGGTGGAAATGATCGGCTCGAATGAGAGCCGAGCAATGCGGGCGTCCACGATCGTGCGCCCGGCAATCGCTTCTGCAGTTAGCCGGAACCCGGCGAGCTTGCCGTTCCAGCCCACCGACGCGAAAGTGCTGTCCGCTCCACGGATAGCGTAGTCACCTAGTCCGGTCAGCCCAAGCGCCGACCCGATCTCGCGGGTGGTCGTGACGCCCAGCGCCACGCCGATGGGAGTCGTGAGCACCGTGCGTTGTGTACGAGAACTTGCACCGCGGCGTTGTTGTGTTGCGTGGGAGGTAGCCAGCGTCCAACGACTTGATTGGACCGTAAAGGTCGATCCGTACGTAGCGATGCCGAGCGGTCGCAGCAGCGATCCCGAAACCAATCCGCTCGTCTCAATGGCGCCGCCGACCTGACCGCTGACGACCACATGCTCCGATGCCCTGAAGCCGAAAGCTCGCGGCCCGGTAACGGTCGCGGCGTGTGGACCGACGTTGCGATTGGTCCAGTTCATTGCGCCCGCTTGATTGAGCGGGATGGGCGTCCATGCCGGTGTTGGAGCGGCCAATGTGCCGTAGAGCGAGAAGGATTGTGCCGGAGTAGCATGGCCCGCGGCGCCGATATCGACGGCAAAGTCGCGTCCGTACTGGTCGATCGCCACGGTCTGCCCCGCGAACCCGGCCCAGCGGGCCGCGCCATCGCTCGACCCGAAAGCACCGGAGAACACCAGGGAGCGGGCAGCGGTCGAGGCGGCGGCATACGTGGCATCTGGGACCAAGGCGGTCTTCGGCTTCAGGGCGTTTTCCAGATCGAGCAGGCCGACGCCGTATATCTGATCCACGCCGGGGGCACCCAGATCCTTGGCGGTATCGAGCAGGATGCGGCTGATTTCCTTGCCGCCCAGCTGCGGCCAGTATTCCTTCAGGATTGCGGCGGCGCCCGCGATGGCCGGCGCGGCGAGGCTGTTGCCGGTCACTAATTCTGTACCGCCGCCAATCCTGGTCACCTCGATGCCGTCCGCGACGACGGCGAGGGTGCGGTCTGCGAGAGCGCCGGGGCTGCCGTTGTCGGGATGCGCCTGAAAGCTTGAATTGACGCGGATGCCGAAGAGAAACCAGTCCTTGTTGGCGAGGTCCGTGCCGACGAGGCTCTCGCTGATCTGGCTTCTATGGCTGTCGCCCGCGAAGTTGCGGACGGACTCGATGACCAGCATGTTGCTGGAGCGTACGCGATCCATCGCGGCGCGAGCTTCAGTTGCCGCTCCGGGGGCGAAGCTGCCGTTGATCGACATGGTGATGACGAACGCCCCCTTGTCGACCGCATGGTTCAGGGCGGCTGGGATGGCGCTCCCGTTCAAACCGCCCTCGGTGAGTGTCGATGTCGCTGTGACCGCGTCGAGGTTCGGAGCCGCGACCTTGAGCGCGAGGATGGTCGCGCCTGGCGCGACGCCCTGAATACCGGAGCTGTTTGCGGCGGCCGCGGCCACCGATGCCGTTCCCGTGCCATGGCCCTGGACGTCCTGCAGCCCGAAGGAGATCGTCTCGGGCGCACACGTGCCACAGCGGGCATAGGTAGCGTCGAACGACTTGCTGTCGGCAGAGATGCGGCCCGCGAATTCGGGGTTGGGCAGATCGATGCCGCTGTCGATCACGGCGATGGTTACGCCCTTGCCGGTCAGCCCTTTACCGTAGGCCGTTTGCGCCTTCATACCGACGAGCGGCTTCGACGACAGGTACTCGGCGGTCGGCGTGTAGCCGGTCGATGGTACCGGGGCCGGTGCGGGAGAGGGACTCGGAGTGGGGGCGGGCGCTGCAACCGGGGGAGCCGTCGAACCGTTCGACGCGACGCCGCCACCGCCACCGCACGCGGCAAGCATGGTGGCCCCAAGGAAAGCGGTGGTCGTCCTCAGCGTGATGATAGTCTTCGTCATGCTCGTGCCCCTTCCCGTTTCGGGGTGGGTCGAACCCTTGTCGACGGACCGCAGACGAGCGCGTGCGTGGAGCGCGACGCTCCGCACGCATTACGACACGCGACTGAGCCGCGCTTCGCTTCGACTGCAGGGTTTCGACGCCCCGGCCCATCGGCAGATGTGCGCCGCTGACCCTATCCGCCGGAGGTTAAAACTTTGGCTTCCCCCCGGCCGCAGGTGTCGCTGGAATACTTCTTGGCATCTTTCGGCACGAGTTCTACCGTGCAGCCGCCCGCCATTCAGGCGGGCCGAGGCGTCGAAACCTCGCAGCGAATTCCCGGTCGAAAGACCGGCCGGTTGCTCTCTGGCGACCGGGTGGCGGACGCGTATGTCCAAGGCCACCCGGCCCAAAGGCGTCCGCGCCTGCGCTGCGGGTTTCGAACACCCGGTTCCACCAGGGCCGGCGTCGCCTCGATCACGATGGCGACGCCGCCGGTGCGGCGCCCGCGAGAGGGGGCAGGATCCGATGGTGATGCACGTTTTGATGGCGCTGACCGCGGCGGCGACAAGTCCGGTGCAGGCGTCGGCCGCGATGGAGCGACCAGATCTGCCACGGACGGGCCCAGCGACGATGGACGTCGCCGGGGTGAAGTTGGGTATGTCCGCTGCAGAGGCGCGGTCGGCATTGGCTCGTGCTGGGTATGTGGTCGAACGCGCCGACGAGACACAGGATTTCGAGCAGGAGGTGGCATCAGAGGTCAACGTCCGCCTGAAGGGCGTCGGGCTCCTGCGAGGCAAGTCCCGGGGTGTGTCGAAGATTGTGGCTCATGGCCCCGGCCGCGAGTATCTGACGATAGACTTCGCGCAATGGCCGGCGGGTTCGCTGGCAGCGGTCGTCTATCTTAGTGTGCCGCAGGATCGTCAGCCGAGCGAAGCGTTTCGCGCCCAGGTCGCCGCGCGATACGGCAAGGCCACGCTTCAGCCGGGCGGCTATGAGCCGAGATGGTGTACCGCCGGCGATGCCGACTGCTCGATAATGTCGTCCCCATCGTTGCCGAACCTGTCCGTGTCCTTTCCGACGCAGTCGCTCTGGTTGCGATACGGTGAAGGCACCGATCGACAGCGGCGACAGGCGGTCAAGGTGGCTGTCGATGCGAAGATGCCACCCGCCCGACGCTCGGCTTTCTGATCGGCGGAGACCGGCACGATGTCGCTGTTGACGGGCTATTTCATCGGCAACGCTGCGGGCAGGGTGATGCTTTCCCGATTGGTGATTGTCATGGCCATCTGGATCGCCATCCCACTGATCGCCGGCCGTCTGGCGGACGCGAACATATCCCAGTCGGCGGGGACAATTGCCACGGTTGCAGTCCCGGTCGTCGTGCTCGTCTGGGCGCTCGTCCGCCCGACCGCGTCCCGGATAAAATTGACCCTGCTCGATGGCATCTTCGCCTGGAGCCGGATCGTTGCGATCGTGTGCGCCGGGCGACTGGTCTTCAAGCTGTTCGAGGCGGGGTTCGCGCTGTCGCCGCTGGCGCAGGATGAACGAATGTTGGCGTTGCTCATCGCTGCGATGGCGACCAGCTTCGCGCTGGGGTGGTGGATTGAGCGGGACGCCCGAAACGCCGCGATGGAGGCTTCATGATGAAGGTCGGGCGCAAGGTTTTGTTCGCGTGCTGTGCAGGCGGCATGTTGGCAACCACGCCGCCGATGGCCCGTACTACAATTATGTCGACTCGTCCGCCGTCCAAACAGTCCATCCGGGCTTTCTTCGGCGAGCGCCGCCAGCCGATCTACTTCGACGACACGCTGGCGAGGCAGTTCGCGCTGGGCATCAGCGGGGGTATTGAGGATAAGCGGAGATTGCCCGGTGGCGACCACTTCGTCGCGACCTGTCGCCCGCATAACTGCGAGGACAAGGCTGCTGTGGTCCAGACACGCGATGGGCGCATCGTCGGTGCTGGTATGATCGGCTTCCGCTGCCGCAACCGCGGCGCTGGCGTGCCGCCGTGCGACGAGCGGCCCAGCGCTTTCGTGTTCGTGACGCGGGCAACTACTGCGAGAGCGCGAAGCGTATTGCGGGCATGGGCCAGCGCACGGCTGTCTGATCCGATGGTCGAGACTGATCGCGTGACGCTCAGTTGCGAAGCGGCCGTAGTCGAGTTGAACTGATACTTCTCGTCACCGATTTTGACGCGATCGTGACCATAAAGACAGCTGCATCGGCGTCGTTGCCAAAACGACCAAAACTCTTGCTGTCTCTTGCCGTCTAGAACTTCGCTGGCGCGGGTAAAGCTGGGTCGTCAACCGACTAACGACTCCGCTGACGGAAGCGCAATGCGGCCCGATGTATTTGATCCCATTGTGGCAGCTTAGCCCGGTCCTGTCCGGGCCTAAGATTTAGGCAAGGTTTGATCAGGATTATGTGAGCGAACGATGTCGTTCGAACGAAATTTAAGGATCGATATAGTGACCATCGACACCTCAGAACATGATGTCCAAGAGCCTACGGGTCTGACGAGCCGGGTGCGAGAAATTGCATCACGTATTGCCACCGAGACTGACGCTGTCGCTACCGTGACGCCGGCTTCGGCAGACATTCTCGGCGTTGACAACGACGGCGTGCGTGTCAGCTTCGCGATTGATGGCGTCGATTTGATCCTGCTGGTCGATGAAGGATCCAGCAGAGGCCAAAACGACGCATTTATTGTCGACGCGCTGCGCAGCCGCATCGCTGAAATGAGGACGCAGCGAGATCGCTTTGCCGACCATCTTTCGCGCATTCGCAACCGCGTCGAAAGCTCGATCGAACGTGCCAAGGCGGGCATGCGACTGATCAGCTTCGCGATGGAGCCGCTACCGTTCTGGGCGGCGTTCAATTGGCGTCGCGTACAATTCGATGCCGCGATCGAGACGCTGAATCCGATGCTCCAAAACGAGACGATGGTCATCGGCGGCACGACTCCGCGTGCGTTCGCCGGAGACATTGCCATGATGGCTCGGTCGCAGCGGCGCCGCCGCCGTATGAAGGCGCGCCTCGACGCCAACCATGCCGTGCTCGAGATCGATGCGCTTGCCGATGCGGCGATTGCCGCGCATGGCCGAGATTGCAGCCAAGTCATCGCGCAATTGCGAACCGGTTGGCGGCAACTCGATCTGATCAGCGAGGACCTGCCGGGAGACCGCAACACCGTATCGGTTGTGCTGTGGGAGGGGCGGATTTTTCTGTCGGCTCGGCTTGGTAAGACCGCGCCGACAGGACTGATTCACGGCTCCGAACTGCGTATCGACAGAGCGTTGAATGCCGAAGCTCTGGCGCGCGTCGTCGGCAACCCGGCGCATCAGCTTCTGGGCGATGACACAGTCGTTGGCGGTGCAGCGATCACGTCAGGAAGGTCGCGGCGTGAAGGCTATACCGACTTCAAATTGAAGGTATCCCGACGCTTCGTACGAGAGGCAGAATTGCAGGCTGCCTGACGGACGCGTCACATCTTAACACGTGGAGCCCGAGCGCCCTTCCAGGATGCTCGGGCTTATTTCATTGAGCCGCTCATTTTGATCATTCGTCAGTGTCGGACGGCTCATCGTTTGATTCACTCGACGCTCCGGTTCGGAAGCCACCGAGCACGGCTGAATAGTCGTTTCGCAAACCTGTGCGGCGTACGCTGGTGCGACGCTGTTCGTGATTACGGAACGTTCGCTTTCCAAGCGGGCTCAGCGGCTTGCCTACCGCCCTCGCCTCGGCCCGTTCGGCCTCGACGTCGGCATACGCCTCCGCCAGGACCTTCTGGATCGCCCGGTGCAGCTTCATCTCAACCTTCACGTCGCCGGCGAAGAAATCGAGCTGTTCCATGATCGTCCGCGCGGTGTCCTCGCGCTTGGCAATTTGCTCCTCGATCCACGCGCGACCGTGCTCGTCGAGCGTCGCCTCGAACACCGGATCACGCCGCTGATACGCACTGATCGCGCGCAGCAGCGTGAACGCCGGCCCCATGGCAAACATGCCGGCCATGATCCTGCTCTCATCAATCAGAAGCCGGTAACAGACCGCCGCTCGCAAATGAGCGTCGGCTTCCTTCACGGCCTGCTCGCAAAGCGCGTGCCTCGCCTCGGCGATAGCGAGGTTTTCGCGCGCGGTCGCGACGTCCTGTGCCGCGGTGGCACGCAGTCGAACGGCGGACTGCCATGCCCCCCGGGCCGACTTCTTCTGACCGCGCGACGGGTCAACCATGGGCTTACCGGCGACGGGTGCCGCGCCACCTTCAATCCAGTCCAACCACTGCCCTGCGTCGATCTCGTCAGGCAGGATTTCAAGCATCCCGCACAGCAACCGAGTGTCGCGCGCGGGAGCATCCGCAAGTTTGGCGATACGCTCGATCGCGAGCGGATTTTCCTTCGCGGTCAGGATGAGTTCCGCCATCAACCTGCTGAGGGCATTTGCTACCTCGGCGGACACTTTGCTGGTGTTCAGTCCGTCCATCTCCAACCTCCGAACTTCACTTGGCGGAGTGCCAAGCCCGACCGCTTTGCCTGTGATTTGCAAGGGCTTCCGGGTAACCCGACCTGCAGAATATGGAACGCGCGCGATGCGCGCGGGAAGCGCGCGTGGCGCATACACACGTGCGTGCCACGTACGCGCGCATGCGCCGCCCGCATGCGAGTGAGGGAGGAAAGGGGTAGGTATTTGCGCAATAAGGTAGTCGTCGACGACTACCGATGGATGGGGGGAGCAGGATGTTGCTCAGGCCCAGTGGGCGAACGATCCCCCGAAAAACGGCCGGTCGTTGAGGCCGCGGTCCGGCAGGCATCGCGTGGGTCCGCCGCTGTCGCTCCGGAAGGCGAGAAGGTTTATTTCTGAGGTGGGCTGGCCGCCGCGGCGTGTCGGAGTCATCCTATTGCCATGACCTGAGCTTCGAGAGCCACCGTGAACCTGTCCGATCGCCTGTTCCGTGCCAGTGCCGCCGTCCGCGCGATGATCTCGCGGCAGGCGCTGGAGGAGCTCGGCGGAGCGAAGCCCGGGCGGCGGGTCAAGGCTGAGAAGGGACTGGAACGGCATCGCCAGGGCGGGGGATTGTCACGCCGGAATATCGACCTGAGTTTTCCGGCGCCGCCACGCTGGCGACCGATGACAACGGCCGGTGCGACGAGCTTTCACTTCTCGCTATCTTCCGTGAGCAACGTCAGGCCGGCGGGCAGGAAGGCACCGAATGGTGCCCTGGCGTTCGAGCGTTACATCACAGCGGAACAGGACCGGGCGACGGTCAACGAACGTTACGTCGTCGATAGAGACGAGGGTGTAGAAGGTAAGTCGCGAACAGCCTTCGTGGTCAGCAACATCTCGCGCGGTGCGGCGGAGCGCGAGCGGTTCTGGACGGCGGTGAGTGCCGCCGCCTCGACACCATCGCCGCCAGTCTTGAAGATCCGACCGGCATGCGGCGACCTGTCGGAGCTGATCCGCCTGACCGAAGACGCGGCCACGCCACGGTCTGTTAGAGAAGCGCTACGGGAAGTCGTCGATGCGTCGAACGCTGGGAACAAAACGACGTGTCGTCGTGTCCATCGTATCGAACTCGACAACCACGCTCTTCCTTGGGCAGAGGCGCTGGACATCAGCCGGTATGGATCGCGGCGCGATGAGCGGTTGATCCACTTCGTCCATCCGCGCGGCGGGGTCCTGCAATGGCAAATCGAGGCCGAGTTCCCGGATGAACTCGGCGACCACGACAATCGTGCCATCGCCGATGCCTTCGGATCGTTACTCGATAAGTTGGGACTGAAGTACACGATAGCTGCACATGAGTCGACGCACCGCAACGACCCACGAAATCGTCATCCGCACATCCTGATCTATCCCGGCGCATGCCGACAGGGGTATGATGGTCAGTGGGAGTTTCGCGGCGGCAAATTGCAGCCTGGCGATCTCGCCGCCCGATTGGGCGAGGCGACCCGGGAAGAGCTCCTCCGTTTGAGTTTCAAGCAGCGATCCGCTGCCGACGTCGCGGCGCTTCGACATGCCTTTGCAAAGATCGTCAATGACCGGCTGATCGCCTGCGGTGTCCGTCGTCGCTACGATCCGCGGACCTATGTAGAAATGGGGATTGATCAGGCGCCCGGAGAGCACCTGGGCAGCGCCGCAGCGGCGTTGGTCGACGCCGGCTTTGCGGTCGAGATCGACCGTCGGAATGCGGTCAAAGCCTGGTCTGCACGACAGCGGCAGGCAGAGCGGGAGATCGCCGCCGAGCTCGATCAGCACGACGTCGTTCTGCACAAGCTTGATGCTGCCGCACCGGCCGGCGACGAGGACGAACTGGCCAGACTGCGCCTGGCCTATGAGGACGCTCGCGACCGTCTGGCCAAGACCCTACGCGCCGTAGCAGATTGGGATCTTTCGACCGAGATGGCCCGGTCCGCAGCCGAACGCTTAGCGGCGAAAACCTCCGACGTCCTGGCTGCGATTGCGGACGGTTCGGCCAGTGCAGCGGAGGCGCGGGCGGTCGCGACCTATCGTGCCCGCAGCGATATCGCGTGTGCACATCTAGACGCCGTGAACGAAGCAATTGAGCCGCATGGCGATACGGTGCGCGCGGCGCGACGCGAGGTCGCGAACCTCCGCCAAAACCTCGCCCAGCTCGATCGGAAGATCGATGCGGCAATCGAGCGGCAGAGCGTTTGCGAGAGTCGTGATCGGACCACTCGGCGGTGGGCCGATGACACCGTGCTGATGCCGGATCGTTATCCAATGCCGCTTGATGGCGAAGCGCATTTCGATGCGCTTTTAGAGCATCTGACGCGGCAGCGGTCGGCCGAGTGGTCGACCCCGGCAAACCGCTTCGTGTTCATCGTTCGATCGGATAGCGACAGCAAACAATATGCCGCTATTGGACTACGTCCGGCTGACCGTACGCTGGTTGCGCAACAGCCCTACAAGCGGCGGTTCGATGCCGTGCTGCAAGAGGCCGGCAAGCTGCAGGACAAGGAGATCGGGCGCGTCATCGACTACATCGCGGCGCACGGTGAGGCGTCGCTGCTCGGCTCGGACTCCGGCGCGCCACATCGGACCGTTCGCCGGCACTATAGGCTATACCGACATCACCCAAGGTTCGGCGATCTGCTGCCTGGCGCACAGGCCAGATTCGATGCTTCGCAGCGGTCCTTGGTAAATGCGCCACCCGCGGCGGGGCAGCCCGCCGCCGTGCTGTCCGCTGAACCTGCCGCTGTTGCGGACTCGGTCTTGGAAGAGAGGCCGATTGAGTTGTCCGCTACCGTGACCACGGTGGTGATCAAGGCCGTTGTTTCGACGAAGACGTCCCGAAATCTCAGCGAGGCAAATGCCCGGGATGGCTGCGTCGCGTCGGCATCGCAGGCCGCGATGAATACTACCATTCAGTCGGCGGCGCACATCCCACCGCAGATACCCGCCGATGCTGACATAAGCGGTGACAAGCCGGATCGAGGAGGGGGCTCGATGCCCCTTCCGGCCGGTCGGGATGCGCTGCTGCCGGAAGCGAGCGATGACGAAGCTGAACCGAGCCGTGAAGATGCCTCGTCATTGCCGACCAAGGCCAGTTCTCAATCGCCAGCTGGCCCGCAGACAGCCCAAAGCGACGGGGCTGAAACGATTGCTCGGCCGTCACTGAAGATGCCCGGTGAGCGTCAAGCACAGATGGCATCGTTAACGAGCGAAGCCGTGCCGACGCCGCTCTCCTCGCCTTCCGACGCCGCGGACAAGGAACACAAACCTGTCGCAGCGGCAGCAACGCTGGACAACCCTGTTGCTACCGAGCGAAGAGCTCTCGGCGCTCCTGCCGCCGCTGAAATCGCTCCCAAGCGTACGACGGCAACGACGTCGCCGAGAAGTCGTCCGCAATTATCGCCAGAAAGCGACGAAGTTTCTTCTCGACCGACGCTGATGGAGCAAGCCCGCCGTCTTGCAAGACAGCGTGCGCCGATGTCCTCTGCCGCCACGATTTCGTCACCGACCACCACGTCGCCGTCCGTTCCAGATCACAAGGCCGAACGGCTAGAGCTTGCCCGACAAGTTGTCCGCGACTTCAGAGAGCATACACTCTATCAGCGCCTTCCGAAGGCAGAGCGCGAAGTCTTCGAAGCCGCGCTCGTCGGCCCAATGACCGATCTGGTGGACGGGCATAGTTCGCTCAGGATCGAGAACGGCAAGCTGCTGGCGGCAGGCCGGCATGACGAGATTATCGATCGGCTTCGCGTCTTGGCGGTGTCCGATTGCGGTTACTGGCTTCTGGTCAATGCTGCGAAATCCATGCCGGCCGAACCGCAGACCGGGAAGGCGTGGGCGGTGATCGATCAGACAGGCGTGGCTGCCGCCACGCCAGCATCAATCGACCAGGGCCGCGGGCACTCACAAAGGTAAGGCGCCATCGATCAATCGGTGGCGTGGGGAGGATCGTAAAGGAGCCTGCGGCTGTACCGTAAGGTGAAATTTCCCTGTGCGCCTCGCACGCTCGCAGCCGGCGGCAGCGCCGAACGAGAAGACCCTCAAGTGACCAACGACAATCGCACGCGCCGCGTCGCAGAAGCGCACGCCATCGGCGCGATCCTCGCGCTCGTCAGAGCCGCCGGATGGACGGTAGAGAAAGATGCCACGACCGCGCTACCTCTCGACTTCTGGAATTATCTGTACGTGCCGGAGGCTTCGTTGCTGCTCGTGCCGGCCATCGAAGACCCACGGACGATGCGCGGATCGGTCGCTGCCGGCGTCTGCGCGGCGCGTAGCGACGCGCTGGTCGTGTCGCTCGGCCAAGGCGTCGACGGTATTCGGCAGATGTCAGTGTCGATCTGCCAATGGTCGATGCTCGGCACCCATTGGCATGGGCCGCATTTGCCGTGGCTGGCAGCTGACGGCGCCGTGTGGGTGGTGCCCGATCACCGCGCACCCGTTGATGCTCAGCCTTCGTTTCGCCTCGGCGACGACGCGCTTGATCTGCGCTCAGCGCCTTTCACCAATCAGATTGATCACCGTCGTGGCCTGATCGCTGCGCGCGATCTGATCGATCAGGCTCTGGAGGGCTGAGCGATGGATTGGATCAGCCCAGCGAACGCGATGAGCATGGTATTCGACGACCCGGCACGGATCGGCCCGGACCCCGATTTTGGCTTCGCGCTGCTTTGGTCGGGTGATGGCAAGGGCGGCAGTCATCGCACTGCCGACCTCGCCCGCGCAAAGTTACAGCCCCGGAAGCCCTCCGCAGCTGAAATCAAGGCTGCGGGACCAGAGTGGGCGGTCACCGCCGCTGACCATCGGCTGCTTCTGGCCGATGGAGTGGCTGATGTTGGCGGCGCTCGGGTGTTCTTCGAAAGCTATGACGCAGCGGTATTGCCTGGTCAGAACCTATTGGCCGTGATGCAGACGTTGCGCTTTCCGCCGTCGTTGCCCCGTCATGCTATGATGCACGCCGCCTACATGTACGTAGCGCTATGCCTGCAGCCGAAGGCGCTCAGCAGCCTGATCGTGCAGCACATGCCTTCGGACATTCGATCGAATCGCGCGCCGCACCTTCACGTGGTGACTCCTGTTTTGACCCATCACTTGTCCGGCTACAGTACTGTCCATTCAATGTTCGCAGACACGCCTGCTGAGATGCACCGAGCCTTCTCGGCAGACTGGCAACGTGTGCGTCAGGCGCTGGCAACGCTGCCCGCCGTGTAGGACGTTTATTCGACAACTGCCTGCGGGTTAAAGCCCTCCGCAGGCAGTTGTCGAAGCTAGATCGCCGTGACTTCGGCGACCAGATGGCTTACGATCGACGAATGTTGAGCGGAGGGCAACTCACAGGACAAGACGCTGCGATTGTCTCATCGGCGCGTTGGTTTGAGGGCGCTCTACTTGGCAGCTTTGCAACTGCTGTCGCGATCCTGGCAGTCGCGGCCATCGGATTTCTGATGCTGACCGGGCGAATTGACTTGCGCCGCGGGGCGAGCGTCGTCGTTGGGTGTTTTATCCTTTTCGGTGCCTCGACCATCGCGTCCGCCTTGCGATCGGTGGCACAAGACGAGATGCCGGCGACAGCGGTAATCGCCCCGCCGGCCACGGTCGCGGCACCTGTCGCTACGCAACCACCGCCACCGGTTCCGGCATTGTCGGATCCCTATGCGGGTGCCTCGGTGCCGCGGAACCGCTGATTTCTCAGCCGGCCGATTGTTTCAGCACGACGTCGGACACGAAACGACGTCCGGCTGTCCGACCAAGCTGGACGAACACATCGATGGTGTTGCGAACGTAGCGGACGACGTCGCCATGAGTCAGGCGCGCCCCAGATTGCAGGACCAAAAGCGCGAGTTGCTCAACAGTGCCTGACGGGCTGTCGGCATGGATCGTCGTCATCGATCCCGGGTGGCCGGTGTTGACCGCGCGGAGAAAGCTGAAGGCTTCAGAGCCCCGCAGTTCGCCCAGGATGATACGGTCGGGGCGCATGCGTAGCGACGCGGTCAACAGGTCATCGGCCGTACGCCAGGGTCAGACGCTTGCCCGGCCGGCTCGTTCACAACCACCGGCACGAGCACCGGCTCTGCCCGGCGGAGCGCCGCACGACGCCAATGGTAGATCAGGCCGCGGGCAACGTCGTGGCGCCGCGCCACATCCCAAACCCTCGCACCGGACCGAAACGCCTCCACCAGGATGCGCTCGCGCTGCTCATCGCTCCACCGACGCCGACACTCCGGCCCCGCCATTATCGTCATCTGCGCCATAGTCGGTACGGACGTCTTTACGTGCGGCTGTAAGGACATCCTCGATCCGCCACCCGACCACTGCAAGGCAGCGCCCGCCGGATGTCCGAAGCGAGTTCGGACACGGCCTCTACCTAGCCCAGCTTGGAATGAGACACGTCAACGCCAAGCCGTACGGCTCGAGTATCGAACTGATCGAACGGTACGACGGGGACACCTATCGCTGCGTCTACAACGTCAAGATCGACGACGATATCTACGTTCTCCACGCCTTCCAGAAAAAATCGACGAGCGGCATCGCCGTTCCGAAGCACCAGAAGGAAACGATCGAAGCTCGACTGAAAGCGGCTCAAAGATTGGCTGCCGAGAAGAGAGCGCAACGCAAACAAGCCTTATAAAGGACCCCGACATGGCAATCGAGCATGTGACCTCCAGTGGCAACGTCTTTGCGGATCTCGGCCTTTCGGATCCGGAAGGTCGTTTGGTGAAGTCCAAGCTCGCCGCCGCTCTTCAGCGAAGGATTGGCGAACTGGGGCTGACGCAGACCGCTGCCTCTGCTCGCATGGGCATGCCACAGCCCAAGCTTTCCAAGATCCTCCGCGGCCGTTTCGACGGCATCAGCGAAGCTTACATCGCCGATGGCCTCCGGAAACTCGGCCACGATGTCAAGATTCGAGTCCGGCCGCGACATGAGGGGATCGGCGCAGTGCGGGTGCTGGAAACAGCCTAACCGCGTCGGTCTGTCAGCGGCTCTCCTTGTGGGCGGCTATAGAGTTTGGGGGTGGCGTTTGGCGTCTTTTGGAATGACCTATCTGTCGCCCGACGCGATGCGCGAGGCGCGCAAATTCATGAACTCGGACCAGAAAGGGGTTCGGGACGAGATCGGGTTCCTGATCGTCCACCAGCGTTACGCCGATCGGTTCTTTCCCGGCACGTCGGTCCTGCATACCCGCTTGCGCTATGTACTCTTCGTGCCCTGGCTCTACCGCGATGAGCATCTCAAGCCAGCCAAGGGGCAGCGCGCACAGGAAAGCGTCAAGCGGCGCGAGTACCTGCTCACCGGGCGCCTAATCAACGAACCGGGCGGCGTGATCGGCAGCCGCAATTATCCCTCTCCGGTCGAGCAGCGTCCCAGCCAGGTCTATTGGGGTGCGCTGCAACGCTGGGGCCTGGTGCGCGAGCAGGAAGGCAGCGGTCCGCTTAGCCGCTATCAGGTCGAACGGATGATCGCGGGCAAGCCGGGGGCGCTGCTGAAGGACGACGAAGGAACGTCGCTCGGAGGAGGACCCTGGCCGTTCGTCGTTCCGGAGCCGGCCGACGATTGGTACAGCGAGGGCAAAGGAACGCTGAGCTTCGATCTCACTCGTAGCGAGCGGAAGTTCCTCGCCAAACGACTGCGAAGCCTGACGTCGCCCAGAAATCCCGGGGCGAGATCGATCTTCTCGCTGTTGGTCGGGCACGACGTGTCGTCGAGCCGTACTGCTTGGGGTCCACAAGTCCGGGACCTTGCGGAAACCGAACGGCCAGCGCTTGAGCGGGCCGGCCACGCCGCTGCTCTCGCCGCGATCGGCCGCGGCGTTTACGCCGCCCAAGTGGAGACGCTGTGCGAGGAGCTGGACCGTAGCAAGCGCTCCGATACGCAACGCGCGGCACTGACCGGCATCGTCCAGCGCTGGAAGGCCCAGGCTGCTCGCCTGGACTGGCCAGCTTTTCTCGACGATATGACGGACCGGACCGAGTTAGCTCCCGTCGTCTCTGTTGCGCTTCAGGACACGCTCGCATGGATACGCGCCGGACACACCGATCCGATGCGGTTGGAGCGCGTGTACCGTGACGCCGAAGAGGCGCGAAAGGGGCGACGAGCGCGGCTCTCACGCAGCCAGTTCGGCGTCGATCAGCGTGCGGACTGGGACAATGATCACCATCCGCTGGGTGCGCCGCTTCATTACCGCTGAGACCGGGTGCAGATGCTGCTGCAGGACCTCGTCGGCGCATGAGAAGGGCGCCGAAGGACTTCCCCGGCCAGGCCTTTCTTGAGCTCCTGCGGCCACCCAAGCTGAGCACAACCCGCTTGGTGGACGTTCAAGCATGCCGACATCGATCGCCACGTGCTCGCATTGTCGAGGAGCCGTGACATCGCACGGTTCGACTACCTCCAGCGTCAGCGTTTGCTTTATCGCCTCGCGCTCGGCCAGCCGAACCAGGAGGATCTGGTCAATCATCTGGCGAGAGGCAGCGACACTAAGATCGCCGAACTGAGCGCACTGGCTTTGGACCTGAGGCCGCTCGAGTAGACCGATGGTTCAACTCGCGGCGCCATCAACCCGGCAACAGGCAGGAAAGCGGAGGTCCGCGCAATGATGCAGCCAGCTCTGGTACTGCCCAGTTAAGCCGATCGCGGCGAGGACCAGGTGATTGACGAACTCACGGACGCGGACGACTTGATTGAAGAGCCAGGGAAGCGCGTGACGGCGCGTCATTGCGGGAAGGTCGTTATCGCGCCCGCGACTGTTAACAGCGAAGCGTAGCACGGCTCGTCCCGATGAATCTGGCCGAACGCCGGACCGTAACGGCAGCTTGTCCGTTCAGCGTTCCTAATCTTGCACTGCTTGATGGATATCGCCGACCATGCCCGACCATTCCACATCGCCCATATTGCAGCCCGTCCAGATCGGTGACCTGTCGCTGCGCAACCGCATCGTCATGGCGCCATTGACGCGCAGCCGTTCGAACGAAGACGGGATCCCGCCCGCTTTCGCCGCAGACTATTACGCACAGCGCGCTGACGCCGGGATCATCATAAGCGAAGCAACCAACGTATCTCCCCAGGCGGTCGGCTATGCGTTGACACCGGGCATCTGGAACGACCAGCAAATCGAGGCGTGGCGCCCGATCGTGCAGGCCGTCCATGATCGTGGCGGCGTCATGTTTCTTCAGTTGTGGCATACTGGGCGCATCTCGCATCCGGACCTACAGGGCGGAAAGCCGCCGGTCGCGCCATCTGCGATCAAGCCGGTCGGACAGGCGTTCACCAAGGAAGGGATGAAGGACCACGTCACGCCACGTGCACTCGAAACCGACGAGATTCCTGGCATCGTCGAGGATTATCGCCGCGCCGCCACCAACGCCAAGGCGGCAGGGTTCGATGGGGTCGAAGTCCATTCGGCGAACAACTATCTGCTCGAGCAGTTCGTCCGCGACAGCACCAACCGGCGAACCGACCGCTATGGCGGGTCGATTGAAAACCGTCTGCGCTTCCCCCTCGAGGTCGTTGACGCGGTCGTCGACGTTTGGGGCGCAGGGCGTGTCGGCATTCGGTTGTCGCCAGCAACGACAATGCCCGGCGAGACGCCGCTCGACAGCACCGTGATGGAAACCTTCGGCACCTATGTTGATGCGCTGTCTCAGCGCGGCCTGCTCTATGTCCACGACATCGAGGGCGTGACGCAGCAGACACGTGACGCAGATGGCGTCGACTTTGGTGCGCTGCGCAAGCGCTTCAAAGGGGCTTATATCGCGAACAACCAGTACACGCTCAAGCTGGCCGAGGAGGTTCTTGAGCGTGGCGATGCCGATTTATTCAGCATGGGGCGGCCCTTCATTGCCAACCCCGATCTCGTTGATCGCCTGCGCACAGGTGCGCCGCTTGCAGAGGCGCCAAAAGAATATTGGTATGGCGGCGGGTCGGTCGGCTATTCCGACTGGCCGACGATGCGCGGAAATCCGGATCGCGGCTGAGCCAGCCCCACATCAGAGCCAGCCGTAGGATCGAGCTCATACCGCAGGTTAATCGCGATGAGGCCTCCGGGTGTCGGTGAGCGAGGTCGGGGTTGTGGCCACCGTCGGCGCAGGGGCGATCGCAAGTCCAGCCGCCGCGCCGACAGTGCTGCCATTGGCGCTGCTTCTCTAAATTTTTCCTCGGCAAGATGCCGTGCGGTTCGGCGGGGAGAGCGCCTATGACGCAGTCCCCGCTTCGGACATTAATGGGGGTCCGAAGTTGGAGCTCCGAAGATGACACCTGAATGTCCGGGATTGGGTCTACTGTGCAACGGATTGCGGTGTCGTTAAAAGCACGAACATACGAGCGGCTACAGGTCACGTTACCGATGGGCCGGTGCATTGCACCCTCTACCACAGCTGGTGCGTTAGCGCGCCAAGCCGCTGACCGGAAAGGGACACATGTCCACCGATTTCACCCGCGCTGACAATGCGCACCGTGCGCCCGTCCGTCGCGAGTTCACTGCGACTACGAAGCCGCTGATCGTCACGCCTACCTTCGTCAGTCGGGTTGACGGTACGTCGCGCGGCGTACGCCCGCAGGACGAAGGGTCGTCGAAGGACCGGCAGGGCGATGAGGTGACGAGCCCCGATCGCCACCCGCACGAACTGGCAATCGAACTTGATCCCAACTTGGCCTTCGAGCACTGGGACGAATATTGGCGCAAGGTCCATGGCCCAAAATTCGCGTGGGACGAGCCGGGTAGTTCCTCCGAACGGGTGCTACGCTATGATCAGGTGCACCGTCTCGCATCGGGGCCATCCTGCTTCTTTAGCCCGCCCTATCGCGCGATGGTGGACGAGAGCGGTCGGTTGCCGGAAGATCCCGAACGCCGCGTCCCCGTCTTTCGCCGCCCGCGCTGGGACGGTCTCGCCTATATCACCTACGCCGAGGAAGCCGATATCGAGCGGGTGCTGGGCCAAGAGAAGTTCGCCGAGCGCATCATCGCCGACGAGCAGACCGCGTTCCGCATGGTAACCCGCGAGATAACGCGTGAGTTCATCCTTATTCCGTCCGCGCGCCACCGCGATCCGATCAGCCTGGTCAAGATCCATATGCGCCGCCCCGAACTCTCGCGGGAGGTGCTCCAGCGCCGTCTACTGAACGAGCATGCCGAAGTGGTGATGAAGGCTCCGGCGACCCATGAATTCGTGCGCCGCTATGCACAGCTCCACAATATCGGGTCCACACAGGAAGATCCGGAGGGATCGAAGATCGATGCCGTCTCGATCCTCGCCTTCGCATCGATGAACGACGTCGAGGACTATCTCGTCAGCGCCGACCATGCCGCGATCGAGGCGTCCGAGAACGTGCTGGCCAGCGAGGGATCGGAATGGTGGAGCGCGATCAACTACTCGGTCATCAACCGGTTGCTGCCCGAGCTTGCCACTGACCGGAACGGAGAAGAAGCATGAAACCGTACAAGGCAGCGATCGTAGGCGGACTGGTGGCCGGGGTGGTCACTACGTTGGTCATGACGGCGGGGCGCAAGAGTGGCGTGCTCGGCAGGACGCTGGACCGCGATGCGGTCGACTGGATCGACGACACGACCGGCAGCCGGGCAGTGATCGGCGAGGCAGGTACGACGGCGGTTGAGTTCGTCAACCATCTCGGTGCGTCGGCGGCGTTCGCGGCGGCGTGGCCGCAACTGCGGCGTCTGGCTCCCGACGTGCCGGTACCGCTGCTCGCAGCGGCCTATGGTACTGCGCTTTACGCGGTGAACATCGGCGGGATCGCGCCCATACTCGGAATCACCGAAGGCGAAACAGCGGCGGGCGCGCGCAAGGCGAGCGAACGCTGGGCAGTACACATTCTCCAGACGGTCGTTACGGGGCTAGTCGCCGAGCGGCTGACGGACGAAGAATTGCGTCCGGAATGACCGTTTTTGGTCACTGTGAACGTGCGAAATCCGGTTGGCTTCCAACTCAAAGCTCGTCATTAAATTGATTCTTACCTGCCCCTTGCGGATGGTGAGAGTTCGTATCGAACTTGGCTAGGGTCAGGACCCATTGATGTGATCGTCGCGATCTGATTCAGGCTCCACAAGGAGACCGGGATGAGCGACCTGTTTTGGCTGACGAATGAGCAGATCGAGCGGCTGCGGCCATTCTTTCCAAAGAGCCACGGCAAGCCGAGGGTGGACCACCGGCGGGTGCTGAGCGGCATCGTCTTCGTAAACCGCAATGGGCTGCGCTGGCGAGATGCACCCAGCGACTACGGCCCGCACAAGACACTGTACAATCGATGGAAACGTTGGGGCGAGGCCGGTGTGTTCACGCGAATGATGGAAGGTCTGGCTGCAGCTGGCGCCGAGCCGCAGACGGTCATGATCGACGCAACCTACCTGAAGGCGCACCGCACGGCATCAAGCCTGCGGATTAAAAAGGGGATCTCGGCCGCCTGATCGGCCGCACCAAAGGCGGTATGAACACCAAGCTGCATGCCGTCGCCGATGCAAACGGGCGCCCCTTGAGCTTCTTCATGACCGCGGGACCGGTCAGCGACTACACCGGCGCGGCAGCGCTGCTCGATGACATGCCGAAGGCGCAGTGGCTGCTCGGCGACCGCGGCTACGACGCCGACTGGTTCAGGGACGCCCTTCAGGCCAAAGGCATCCAGCCCTGCATCCCAGGCCGCAGGTCGCGTAACGAGCCGGTCCGGTACGACAAGCGCCGGTACCGGCGCCGCAGCCGCATCGAGATCATGTTCGGCCGCCTCAAGGACTGGCGCCGGGTCGCCACGCGCTACGACCGCTGCCCCACCGCCTTCTTCTCCGCCATCGCCCTCGCTGCCACCGTCATCTTTTGGCTGTGATCAACGAGTCCTGACCCTAGGGCCGGTCCAGCGTGGCGCGGACCTCATGCTAACCGATCGCGCGATATTCGTCGGCGATGGTGTGCAGCTTGTCTTCTGCCAGTTCCTGCACAAGCTCGGGTTGGTCGGCAAAGCCTTCGGCCCCTTGGCTGAACAGGTCCACCGTGATCGTCCCGCCCTTCGCCTCGTAGGTGTCGCGTCCGACGAAGATGAACGCGCCGCTGGTGGTGTCCACCTTCTCGGTGGTGAGCATCCGCCGGATGGTGTGTGCGTGGCCGTTCGCCGCCTTGCAGACCTTCACCTGCTGGTCGTGGTCGTCGGTGAGGGTGAGCGCGCGCGCCGCCTCAAGCGACAACTGATCCTTGGCGATCAGGTCGATCAGCGCCGGTGCCAGTGCGGAAAGGCGAAGCATCTTGTAGACGAAGCTGACTGCCTGACCGAACCGGGCCGCGATTTCCTCGGCGTCCATGCCGGTGTCACGCAGCGCCGCGAAAGCGCGGATGCTGTCTGCCGGGTGCATGTCCTCGCGCTGGAAGTTCTCCGCCAAAGACAATTCGATGGCTTCTTCCTTGGTGCGGATTTCGACGGGGAACGCATCGCCGTTCTTGATCGCCTTGCGCTTCGCCAGTTCCTTGAGGCCCCGGTAGCGCCGCCCTCCGGCGAACACATGGAACAGGCCGTCTTCCTCGTAGGCGCAAGGTTCTGCAACAGGCCGTGCGCGGCGATGTCGTCCGCCATGCTCTCGATGGCGGAGGGCTTCACCCGGCGTTGATTGAGCGGGAAGAGGCGAAGCTGCGACAGCTTTACGGTGGTGAGAGCCATGATGATGCTCCGTAATTTGGTGTGTCTGGGGGAGGGTCAGCCTTCGAGGCTCGCCAGTTCGTCGAACTCGGCGGATGCGCGGGTCGCGGCGTCGCCCGCGTAGGTCGCGCCGGTGCGCGGATAGAAGAAAACCCGGTCGCCCTTGGCGTAGGGGATGCCGTCGGGGCTGGTTCCGGCCACCTTGGCACGCTTCCAGTACGGGTCGCCGTTGTATCGGGTGTAAGCCATTGTCCTTTCTCCTTCTTTCGAGGCGCAGCCGGTTGCCGCTGCAACCGATCTGCCCCTCCGGCGAGGAGCGGGACGGGGAGGGAGGAGGAAAATCGATGGCTTGGCGCGGGCAGGCCGCCCTAGCGCGGCCGACGCCCCCAAGGGCGTCGGGTGCCGCGCTCGGCGGACCACACGGGGCCGTCTATTTTCCTTCGGGAACGAAAGGGCAGCAGCCCTGGTGTTCCCCGCGACGGCGGGCCTCCGGGGGAGGGCTGCGGCGCCCTGCAAAGCGGTGTTCGCGCCGGTTGGCGCGGCCACAGGTGTGCCACGTGGCACACCTCACGCGAGGATCGTCACCCGCTCAGAGCCGAGACGCCGGCACGCTGGCTCGGGCGGTGCGCGGCACGCGTGCCGCTAGAGCCGTGCCCGGCAGGGTCGCGCCCGATCGGTTTTCCCGCTCAGGATGTTGCCCACTCTCCATCCGACGTTCTAGCATCACCCTCCAGCGCGCGGGCGCGGTCGTGCAGTGTGACCGTTGGTGCGAAAAGGGGATGCGCACACGACCATGAGCTGGAGCTTTTTCATCGATGAATCGGGGCAGGATCAGCGTCACTCTCCCTACGAGGTCCTGGCCGGCATCGCTGTCGAGGATCGCAAGGTCTGGCCGCTGATCCGTGATCTGTCCGATGCCCAGCAGCATATCTTCGGGATGCGATTGTTCGAGGCCTAATGGCCGTGAGGCGAAGGCACAGAAGCTCCTCGATCGGAAGACGTTCAAGCACGCGGCGCAGCTCGAGCCGATCGAGCATGTCGAGCGCGCACAACTCGCCCGGGAATTGCTGATCGACGGAACCGCCGTCACCAAGGCGCGGTTGACCGCGCTCGGACAGGCCAAGGTCGAGTATTGCCGCTTCAGCCTCGACCTGGCGCGTCGCCACGGTGCCAAGGTGTTCGCGACGATCGTGCCGCAGGAGGCACCGCGCCCCGAACGGAGCGAAGCGCTCCGCAAAGACTATGCCTTCCTGTTCGAGCGCTGCTACTATTTCCTCAACGGACTACCCGGCGATCCGATGGGCTATCTCGTGTTCGACGAGCTGGACCGGAGTGCGGCGCACATCCTGCTCGGCCAAGTGTCGAACTACTTCGTGAACACGCGCAACGGGCGGAGCCGGTCGCGGCTCATCATCCCGGAACCGTTCTTCGTCCACAGCGATCTGACGACGCTGGTCCAGACCGCCGTTATCGTCGCCTATGTCATCAGTTGGGGACTCCGTCTGAGGCGCATGACGGCGCCGGCGCGCGAGGAGCTGCGCCCGCTGGTCGACCTGGTTCACCGGTTGCAATTCGCGCGCGAGACGGAAGGGGGCGATCGGATCTACGGCTTCAAGCTGATCGACGATCTGCGGCCGAAGCCGAGGCCCTGAAACGAAAGAAGGCAATGCTAGCGTTTCCGCCGACAAAGCCTCCGAAAACCCATTTAATCGATTCGCCCTGATTTTCAATTACCAAGTCGCAAGCACATTGCCGGCGCCGCCTGCTCGCGTAGCGGGCGGGCGGGCGGGCGGGCGGCGCGCGATTTTCCGGCACCGTGACCGTACCGACGCGCCCCCCGGCCCTTACGGAGCCGGGGGCGAGGCGCCTTACGCCGCTTCGTCCATATCCGCGGCCTTCTCGACGGCCATCCGGCTTAGCAGCCAGTCGGACGCATCCTGCGCGAGCCGCGCAGCGGTGAAGATGCACTTCTTGTCGTTGCGGAGGGCTTGGAGCCAGTTCGCCAGATAGGCGGCATGATCCTCGCGGTCGTGAAGCTTGATGCCGATGGTGGCGCTGACGAACGCGGCCCCTAGCTCGGCAACCAGTTCCTCGCGGGCGTAGTCCTCGCGCTTCGTGGAAATGAGGGAGAGACGGGCAAGTCGGTCGACGTGTCCTGTCGCGTGGCAAAGCTCGTGCGCCAGGGTCGAGTAATAGTCGTCGCTGGTGTGGAAGTCGGCAAACTGCGGCATGACGACATGATCGCCGCTCGGCTGATAATAGGGCTGCGAACCGAAATGCTTGAGGGTGACCGGCACGCGGGCAAAGAGCGCGTCCAGTTCGGCGTCCCGCTCGTCGGGATTGGTCGCTGTGATGATCGGGGCGGGAGCCGGATATTTCGCCTCGATGCCGTCGATCTGCTCGGCATTGAAGACGGTGTAGCGCTTGAGGAACGCCACCTGACGCTTGCCGTCCTCGGCACGCTCTCCGCCCTTGTCGGCGTCCACCTCGATCTTGTTGGCATAGACGACGGTCGAGCCCTTCTCGCCCTTGCGGACACAGCCGCCGAGCGCGAGCGCCTGCTTGAAGGTCAGCCAATGCGGGGAGGCATAGCCCTTCGTCATGGCGGCAACCCAAAGGGTCAGGACGTTGATGCCGCGATAGGGAACGCCCGTCGAGCGCAGCGGGATATTGGGCGTAGGGACACCGTTCCACGATTTCGACCAAGGCCGGGTGCCCGCCTCGATCATGGCGATCATCTGATCGGTGATTTCCTGATAGATGTCGGCCCGGTTGTCGGTGATCCGTCCCTTGATTTTTCCTTTCCTTCGAGGCTGAAAGCCGGTCGCAACAGCAACCGGCTCTGCCTTTCCGGCGAGGAACGGGATGGGGAGGGAGGGCGAGAATCTTCCGCTGGCGCGGGCGAGCCGCCCTAGCGTGGCCGACGCCCTGCAGGGCGTCGGCCACGCTTGGCGGATTACACGGGCGGTCGATTGTCGTTCGGGAACGAAAGGGCAGGCGCCCTTGGTGTTCCCCCGGTACGGCCGAGCCTCCGAAGAGGATCGTCGCACCCGCAAAAGGCGTCTCGCTCGCGCGGCTCCGGTGAGGTTTTGCGATGCGGCACGTCATAAGGCAGCCGCTCAGCCCGACAGAACATCAGGCGCGGAGGCATTCCAACAAAATCAATAACGCGGCTTTTGTATAATGCCAAAAAGGTATTGTGGGGGAGCGAAACGGCATTTTTCTTGATGATCGTGAGCATCTAGCCTCTGCTCAACGAGGAGAGGGACTATCTGATGCCAGGCGCAATCATCGATGCCATCGAGACGATCATTCTCGATGTCCCGACGATCAGACCACACGTCCTGTCGGTCGCCACCATGCAGTCTCAGACGATAGTTCTGGTCCGCCTGGTGTGCTCGGACGGGGTGATCGGCTATGGCGAAGGCACCACGATCGGTGGGCTCAGCTACGGCGCCGAAAGTCCCGAGAGTATCAAGCTCACGATTGACCGCTACATCGCGCCCGTCCTGACCGGAAGCGATGCGCGACCGGCCGCGGCAATGGAGATGCTGCGCCGCCTCATTGTCGCGAACCACTTCGCGAAGAATGCCGTCGAGACGGCACTGCTCGACGCGCAGGGTAAGCGGCTCGAAGTTCCGGTGAGCGAGCTGCTCGGCGGTCGACTGCACGATCGGCTACCGGTGCTCTGGACCCTGGCGAGCGGCAACACGGAACGCGATATCGCCGAGGCCGAGGATATGTTCGCGCGGGATCGGCATCATGCGTTCAAGCTCAAGATCGGCAAGCGGCCTCTCGAAGAGGATGTAGCGCACGTCGCCGCGATTAAGCGTGCGCTTGGCGATCGGGCAAGCGTCAGGGTGGACGTCAACCAAGCCTGGAGCGAGACGACTGCGATGCGGGCGCTCCCGATGCTCGCCGACGCGGGTGTGGATCTCGTCGAGCAGCCGATCCCGGCGGCGCAGAGTGCCGGCATGGCAAGGTTAACCGCGCGCGGCCTCGTCGCCGTGATGGCCGACGAGGCGCTGTGCGGACCCGAGAGCGGCTACGCCATGGCCTCCAACCGTTCGGCGGACGTCTTCGCGATCAAGATCGCGCAGGCCGGCGGCCTGTTCGCGGCAAGGAAGCTGGCCGGGATCGCCGAGGCGGCGGGCATCTCCCTTTACGGTGGGACGATGCTGGAGGGTGGCATCGGCACGATCGCCTCGGCGCAGCTCTTCGCCGGCTTCCCCGGCCTCGATTTCGGGACCGAACTCTTCGGTCCGCTGCTCCTGACCGAGGAACTCCTGAAAGAGCCGCTGCGGTATGAGGGTGGTTACCTGGTGCTGCCCACTGGGCCGGGTCTCGGGGTGGAACCGAGCGAACGCGCGGTGGCGGCGCTGCGTCGCGATCGGCCTACGCGGACGACGGTGCCCGTTGCTCTCCAGGCGGTGGGCTGAGCGATGCTCTTCCACGTCACCATGGATGTGAACATCCCCAACGACGCCGATCCCACCGCCATCGACGCGCTAAAGGCGAAGGAGAAAGCACGCGCCCAGGAGTTGCAGCACGCGGGCGTGTGGCGGCACCTGTGGCGGGTCGCCGGGCGCTACAGCAACGTCAGCATCTTCGACGTCGCGTCGAACGGTGAACTGCACGACCTGCTGAGCACGTTGCCGCTATTCCCTTACATGGAGGTGCGCGTCACGGCGCTGTGCCGACACCCCTCCTCGATCCACGACGACGACCGCTGAGCCGCGGACAACAAACCTAACCAAACGAACGACAAGGAGAGGACGATGATTCAGGATTTTGTGAGGACGTCGGAGGTGCAGGCGCTGCTGGACCGCGCCAGCGGGAAGACTGTCGAGGGTGGCGATGATCGGCTGAAGGCGATCACGCGCGACCTAGTGGAAAGCTTGATGGCGACGATCGTCAAATACGACATCACCGAAAGCGAGTTCTGGTCGGCGATCAAGTTCTTCCAGAACGGCGCAGGTGAATTCGGCCTGATCGTGCCCGGCCTCGGCCTAGAGCATTTCATGGACCTTTACATGGATGCCAAGGACAAGGAGGCCGGTCAGAGCGGCGGTACGCCGCGAACGATCGAGGGACCGCTCTATGTTGAGGGCGCGCCGCTGGTTGAGGGCGACGCCGACCTCAGCGACGATCCCGACGAGACCGACACGCTCTACATGACCGGTGAAATCAAGGGTCCAGAGGGCGAGAATCCGGACGGCGCGATCCTGCACGTGTGGCACGCCAATTCGAAGGGATTTTACTCGCACTTCGATCCGACGGGCGCGCAGACGCCGTTCAATAATCGTCGCCGCATCAAGATCGGTAGCGACGGCCGCTACTCGTTCCACTCGAAGATGCCCAACGGCTATTCAGTCCCGCCTGGCGGCTCCACCGAGACGTTGCTGAAGGCGATCGGCCGCCACGGCAATCGACCGGCGCACGTCCACTTCTTCGTTGAGGCGCCGGGCTATCGCGCGCTCACCACGCAGATCAACTTCGGCGACGATCCCTTCGCGAACGACGACTTCGCGTTCGCGACGCGCGAGGGCCTGCTCCCGGTTCCCCAGCGTCAGGGCGACAGCGCCTATGTCGCTTTCGACTTCGAGTTGCAGCGGTCGGCGTCGAGCGATGACGAGGTCTTCTCGGCCCGCTCGCGCGCTGCCGCCTGATCCGGAGCGCTGTGGGTGAACAAGGTGTACGACACGCCCGCGACGGCGCTGGACGGATTGCTGTTCGACGGAATGACCATCATGTCGGGCGGGTTCGGGCTCTCGGGTAATCCCGAGAGCCTGATTCCCGAGATTCGCGAAAGCGGCGTCCGTGACCTGACTGTCGTCTCGAACAATGCCGGTGCCGATGGTTTCGGACTCTGGATGCTGCTCGAAAGCCGGCAGATCGCGAAGATGGTCTCCAGCTACGTCGGGGACAACAAGCTATTCGAACAACAATACCTCTCTGGCGAACTGCAGCTTGAATTGACGCCACAAGGGACGCTCGCCGAGCGCATCCGCGCCGGTGGTGCCGGTATACCTGCCTTTTACACTAAGACCGGCGCGGGAACGGTGGTCGCGAAGGACAAGCCGGTCGAGGTCTTCGACGGCGAGGAATATATCCGCGAGACCTGGCTGCGGGCCGATCTCGCGATCGTGAAGGCATGGCGTGCGGACCCATCAGGCAATCTCATGTTTCGCAAGACGGCCCGCAACTTCAATCCGGTGATGGCGACCGCCGGGAAAGTAACCGTCGCCGAGGTTGAGGAGATCGTCGCGCCTGGCGATTTCGACGCCGACTGCATCCACACGCCAGGCATCTACGTCGACCGGATCGTACGCAGCACGATCAATGAAAAGCGCATCGAAAAGCTGACGACGCGCGCGAGGGAGCACGAATGATTGTCGATCACAGGCGGGGCTGGACCCGCGACGAGATGGCCCGGCGCGCGGCGCAGGAGCTGCGCGATGGCTACTACGTTAACCTCGGCATCGGCATCCCCACGCTCGTGGCGAATCACATTCCGAACGGCATGGACGTCGTGCTCCAGTCTGAGAACGGCATGCTCGGCATGGGGCCGTTCCCTTACGAAGGAGAGGCGGATCCCGATCTCATCAACGCGGGCAAGCAGACGATCACGGAGCTGCCGACCTCCTCCTTCTTCTCTTCAGCGGACAGCTTCGCGATGATCCGCGGTGGGCACATCGATCTCACGGTCCTCGGCGCCATGGAGGTGAGCGCCTCCGGCGACATCGCTAACTGGACCGTTCCGGGGAAGATGGTGAAGGGAATGGGCGGCGCGATGGACCTGGTCGCCGGCGTCAAGCGCGTCGTCGTGGTCATGGAGCACACGAGCAAGGACGGCGAATTCAAGATCCTTTCCGATTGCTCACTCCCGCTGACCGGGAAGGCGTGCGTCGACCTCATCATTACCAACCTGGGCGTACTGGCGTGCGACAAGCCGGGCTTGCGCCTTCTCGAGACCGCGCCCGGTGTGACGGCCGATGAGTTGCGCGCGAGCACAGGTGCGCGCATCGAGAATGCCGTGGCTGAGGCTGCCTGACGATGTCGGACGCCTTCATCTGCGATGCCATTCGCACCCCGATCGGCCGGCTGAACGGTAGCCTCGCGGGGGTTCGCGCCGACGATCTCGCCGCGATCCCGCTACGGGCGCTGGTGGAACGCAATCCATCGGTCGACTGGTCGGAGGTCGACGACGTTATCCTCGGTTGTGCGAACCAGGCCGGCGAGGACAATCGCAACGTCGCCCGCATGGCCGTGCTCCTGGCGGGACTGCCCGAAACCGTGCCGGGAGCGACGATCAATCGCCTGTGCGGCTCGGGCCTGAACGCCGTTGGTCAGGCGGCGCAGGCGATACGCTCGGGAGATGCCGACCTCCTTATCGCGGGAGGCGTCGAGAGCATGACCCGTGCGCCCTATGTCTTGGGCAAGGCCGCCAAGCCTTTCGATCGCGGACAGGCGATTGAGGATACGACGATGGGCTGGCGCTTCGTCAATCCGGCGATGCGCTCGGCATGGGGTGTGGACACCATGCCGCAGACCGCCGAGGCGGTCGCGGAGCAGTGGAACGTCACCCGTGAGCAACAGGACCGCTTTGCCCTGTCGAGTCAGATGAAGGCAGCCACTGCGCGTAATAACGGCCGTTTCAGTGTCGAGATCGTACCCGTGACGCTGCCACGGCGAGGTGGCGATGCGGTAGTGTTCGCCGTCGACGAGCATCCACGGGACACGACCGCCGAAGGACTTGCGGCGCTGAAGCCGGTGGTAACCGTGAATGGGACCGTGACGGCCGGGAACGCATCCGGTCTCAACGACGGCGCTGCGGCGCTGGTCGTCGGCTCTGCCGATGCGGCGCAGCGCCATGGACTCATACCCCGAGCCCGCATCGTTGCCATGGCATCGTCCGGCATCGCTCCACGGATCATGGGCGCGGGTCCGATCGAGGCGGCTCGTAAGCTCCTCGCCCGCACCGGCCTCTCAATGGCTGACATGGACGTGATCGAGCTTAACGAGGCGTTCGCCGCGCAAGCAATCGCGGTTCTGCGCGACTTGGACGTCGCCATGGATGATCCTCGCGTCAACCCGAACGGGGGCGCCATCGCGCTTGGCCATCCGCTCGGCATGTCGGGTGCCCGTATCGCGATGACGGCGGTCGAAGAACTGCATCGAATCGATGGGCGCTACGCGCTCGTGTTCATGTGCATCGGCGTGGGACAGGGCATCGGCCTCGTGCTGGAGCGGGCATGACGGACACGGTGACCCTTGGAGATGGCTGCACCATCGCGTATCGCTTCGACGGGGCCGCACATGCTCCGGTACTCGTGCTCGGAAACTCGCTCGGCACAGACCTCGGCATGTGGGCACCGCAGATCGACGCCTTTGCCCAAACCTATCGTGTGCTGCGCTACGATACCCGCGGTCATGGACGATCGCAGGCTTCTGCCGGTGCATATGGTATCGACCGCCTGGGCCGTGACGTTGTCGAACTAACCGCGTCGCTCGGGATCGACCGGTTCCATTTCTGTGGACTCTCTCTGGGCGGCATGGTCGGCCAATGGCTCGGGATACGTGAAAGCGACCGGCTCGATCGGCTCGTGCTCGCTAATACCTCGGGCTATATGGGGCCGCCATCGGCATGGGATGCCCGGATCGCTGCAGTGCTCGCCGAGGGTATGGCCCCGCTGGCGGAGGCTTCGATCGCACGATGGTTCACGCCGGGCTTCGCGATGCGCCATCCGGATGCGATCGAGCCGATCGTGAAGATGCTGCGCTCGACTGACCCGACCGGTTATGCCGGCTGTTGCGCGGCGATCCGCGATATGGATATGCGACGCGCCGCGACGCTGATCGGCGTGCCGACGCTGGTCATCGGCGGCAGCGCCGATCCGGCGACGCCGCCCGATCATGCCCAGGCGCTTGCGAGCGCGATACCCGGCGCCACGCTCGAGATGCTCGATGCCGCCCACCTATCGAACATCGAGCAGCCGAACCGCTTCGCGTCGCTCGTACTCGACTTCCTCGCGCGATCTTCATCGCGCCCGCCGGTCGCGCGCGAGGGCGCAGAATCCGCTTACGACCGGTGAGCGATTATCGCGCCGGTAGGCCAGGCTCAATTGCGTCTGCGGAACGTCGCCGAGAAACGGACGATAGGCGACACCGGTAAGTTGCGCCTCGGACGCTGACTCGGGCACTATGGCGACGCCGGCACCGACGGATACCAGCGAAAGCGCGGTTTGAATTTCCAGCGTCTCCTGCACGATCGTCGGCACGAACCCTTCCCGCCGGCATAGCCCAAGGACATGATCGGCGAAGCTCGGCCGGGGTTGGCGTGGATAGAGGACGAAGGGGCGCAGGGCGAGGTCGGCGAGTGCCACGTGGTCCTGCTGCGCTAGATCATCCACCTCAGGTAGGGCAACGACCAGCGGCTCGCGCTGAACTACCTCGCTGACGATTTCAGGATCCTGGATGCCGGGCCGTGCGAACGCGACGTCGATCGAGCGCTCGATGAGCGCGACGCGCAATTCTGCGGTGTTCATCGCGTGCAGGACGAGTTCGACGTCCGGGTGAGCAGCCCGATAGCGATTAAAGACGCCGGGCAGGATCGAGAACGTGGCCGAGCCGACGAAACCGACCTGGATCACCCCGATAGTTCCCTCCGATGCGCGCTTTGCCACCCGCGCCGCGTCGGCGACCCGGACGATAATGTCCCGCGCGCGGGGAAGCAGCGCCTCGCCCGCCGCGGTCAGCCCGATCGTGCTCCGAGTCCGGTCGAACAACAGCGCCCCGATCCCGGCTTCGAGATTCGCGATCTGTCGACTCAGCGCCGGCTGGGCGATGTGGAGGCGCTCGGCGGCGCGGCCGAAGTGGAGTTCCTCCGCAACAGCGAGGAAATACCGCAGCCGGCGAACATCAATGCCAGGTGATGCGGCCGTTGGCGGATCGGAAGGGGATGTCTGACGGGCCATTCCCTATCACAGCGCGTGGAGAGCGAAGAGGCAATACCGTTTCGGCATTAACATGTGCCCACATTGTATTTGATCGACATGGTGGCGTCAGACACTCTCTCCATCTAGAAGCCGCGAAGACGGCCTCGAAGGAAGAGGTGTCATGCTTGAAACAAGGACAGCCGGAGGCGATCCGGCACGGCGACCCAAGCTCCAGGCCGTTGTGACGGGCGTCACGGAAAAGCAGGTCGTGCAATTCGACTTCGTTTACGGTGACCCCGATCTCACGGTCGAACTCGTCCTGCCGATCCCCGCCTTTCGTGATTTCTGCACTGAAAACCGGTGCCTGGTCACCGCCGCCGATCCCGCCGAAAGCGCCACCGTGCTGCGAATGGTCAGCGGATCGGCGCCCAACTTCTTTTCCGTCGGAGCGCACTGATGAACATCGATATTCAGGCTGAGGCGATCACGCCCCGGCGGCAGACCTTCTCGCACATTGCGCGCCGGTTCGGGACCGACAAGGCGGCCTCGCGCTACGAGGAGGCGACCTACGACGTGCAGCCGGTCACCAATTTCCACTACCGCCCGACCTGGGATCCGGAGCGCGAGCTGTTCGACCCGCGTCGCACCGCCATCGAGATGGCCGACTGGTACGCGTTCCGTGATCCGCGCCAGTTCTACTATGCGACCTACAACATCAGCCGCTCGGCGATGCAGCAGTCATTCGACGATGCGGTCAACTTCGTCGACAAGCGCGGTCTCGTCGGCAGCGTCGATGCGGACTGGCGGGCGATGTTCGCGGCCTACTTGCTGCCGCTGCGTCACGTCGAATGGGCGGCGAACATGAATTGCCAGCTCATCGCCGACTGGGGCTATGGAACGCAGATCACGTCGGCAGCCGCCTTCTGCGGCACCGATCGGCTGGGAATCGCCCAGATCATCTCGCGCATCGGCCTGGTCCTCGGCGAGGGTTCCGACGAGCAGCTCCTCGCCGCCAAGACACAGTGGCTCGATGCGCCCGAATGGCAGCCGATGCGTCGTCTGGTCGAGGATCTCCTCGTGGTGCGCGACTGGTTCGAGCTCTTCATGGCCCAGCTCGTCGTGCTCGACGGCTACGTCTACCCGCTGGTCACACAGGCATTCGATCGCGCCGGTGCCGCCCATAACGGCTCGCCGCTGTCGATGATGACCGGCTTCCTCGGCGACTGGTTCGCCGACAACAGCCGCTGGACCGACGCAGTGCTCAAGGCGGCAGCAGGAGAATCCGAGGCCAATCGCCAGACTCTCAGGGATTGGTTCGACCGCTGGGACGAGCGCGCTCGCGCCGCGATTCAGCCGGTCGCGGACATGGTGCTCGGCGATCGGGGCGCATCCGCGGTCGCCGAGATCGGTGCGCAGCTTCAGGACCGGGTGGCCGGTCTCGGCGCGATCGCCGAACGGGAGAAGGCGGCATGACCCAGCCCGTCTCCATCACATTGCAGAACTCCCAGGACGGCTTCGCGATCGCCGAGGCGATCATGGCCGACAATCCGGGCGCCGAACGCCGCACGATGCCTGCGATGACGAAGATCGACCGGCCGGGACGGCTCGAGATCAAGGCAGCCAGCGTATCCGAGCGACTGGGGCGCGACTGGGACCCGCAGGAAATCCACCTGAGCGTCATCTCGCTGTCCGGTTCGGTCGACGAGGACGATGACTATTTCGCGGTTTATTGGAGGTAATCATGGCAGCCCGTAAGCTGAACCTGAAGCAGAAGTACGGCCACTTCACCCGCGGCCTCGACTGGGAGCCGAGCTATCAGTCCAAGGACGACATCTTCCCGTTCGCCAAATACGAGGGGATCAAGGTCCATGACTGGGATGCGTGGGAAGACCCCTTCAAGCTGACCATGGACGCCTATTGGAAGTTTCAGGCAGAGAAAGAGCGCAAGCTTTACGCGGTCATCGATTCGATGGCGCAGAACAACGGGCAGCTCGGCATCACCGACGCGCGTTACCTGAACGCAGTAAAGCTCTTCATCCAGGGCGTGACGCCGCTGGAATATCAGGCGCACCGCCACTTCGCGCACCTCGCACGCCATCTGCCTGGAGCAGGCCTGCGGGTGGCGGCGCAGATGCAGTCGATCGACGAGCTGCGGCACTGCCAGACGCAGATTCACACGATCAGCCACTATAACAAGTTCTTCGACGGCATCCACGACTTCACCCACATGCATGACCGGGTGTGGTATCTGTCAGTGCCGAAGTCGTTCTTCGATGACGCGACGACGGCGGGGCCGTTCGAGTTCCTCACCGCGATCAGCTTCGCCTTCGAGTACGTCCTCACCAACCTGCTGTTCGTGCCGTTCATGTCGGGCGCCGCCTACAACGGCGACATGGCGACCGTGACGTTCGGCTTTTCCGCCCAGTCGGACGAGAGCCGGCACATGACGCTCGGCCTCGAGGCCGTCCGCTTCCTGCTGGAGCAGGACGAGGCCAACGTGCCGATCGTGCAGGGCTGGATCGACAAGTGGTTTTGGCGGGGATACCGGCTCCTCACCCTCGTCGCCATGATGATGGACTACATGCTGCCGAAGAAGGTGATGTCCTGGGCCGAGGCGTGGGAGACCTACTACGAGCAAGCAGGCGGTGCGCTGTTCGCGGACCTTGCCCGCTACGGCATCCGCGAGCCCAAGTACGCCGACGTCGCCAAGGCCGAGAAGGGTCACATCACCCACCAGGCGTGGACGATCTTTTACAACTATACCCACGCCGCGGCCGTCCACACGTGGGATGTCGATGATCAGCACCTCGCCTGGCTGCGCGAGAAGTATCCGGACACGTTCGCACAGCACTACGAGCAGCGCTATCTCAATTGGCGCGACCAGGCCGATCAGGGCAAGCGCTTCTACAACAACGGGCTGCCGCAGCTTTGCCAGGTATGTCAGGTTCCGATGGCGTTCACGGAGGTCGACGATCCCACCACGATCAGCTTCCGCGTCTCGGAGTTCGGCGGGGACAAGTACCATACCTGCTCCGACGGCTGTAAGGACATCTTCGACCATGAGCCGGAAAAGTATTCACAGGCGTGGCTTCCGGTCCACCAAATCTTCCAGGGCAATTGTGGCGGCGCGACCGTTCCGGAGGTCCTCGACTGGTATCACATAAACCAGGGTGCCGATAACTTGGATTATGCCGGCTCGCCCGAGGAGGCGCAGTGGGAGAAGTGGATGGAAGGCCGACGCCCTGCCGCTCCCATGGCCGTGGCCGCGGAATAAGGACGACCATCGATGCCTACAGCAAGCCTCAACCCCGGTTACTCCGGCCCGGTCCGCGACCGGGTGGAGAACTTCGGCGGCGCCCAACTCGTCTATGTCCACTGGGAGGGCCACAACAACTTCTGCTCGGCGATCACGCTGCCGCTGCCGCCTGAGACGCCTTTCGGGGCGCTCACCGCGGAAATCCTACCCTCGCTCTACTCGGTTGATCCCGACTGGGCGGAGGTCGATCTCTCGACCGCGCGCTGGATGCTGGACGGCGAAGATTGGCAGCCTGAAGCGGCCAAGGGCATCGGCGAACAGGGCGTCGGCCACAAGTCGCTCATTCGCTTCTGGACGCAACCGTCCGGCCGCGCCTGACATCATGCCGACGCTCACGATCGAACCGACCGGCGACACCGTAGAGGTGGCTGAAGGCCAGAACCTCCTCGACGCGTGCCTCCGGGCGGGGATTTACCTGCCCCACGCCTGCGGGCATGGCCTGTGTGGCACCTGCAAGGTTACCGTGCTCGAAGGCGAAGTCGATCACGGCGGCGCGAGTTCCTTCGCACTCATGGACTTCGAGCGGGACGAGGGGGCGACCCTGGCCTGCGTCGCCACGATCGAGGGCGACGTCACGATCGAGGCGGACGTCGACGATGATCCGGACGCGCAGCGGATCGCGGTGGCCGATTACGTCGGGACGGTAACCCGGCGCGAGATGCTGACACCCGACATCCTCGGCGTGTGGCTCTCGGTTCCGACCGGGGTCGCGTTCCAGGCCGGTCAATACGTCAACCTGACGATTGACGGGATCGAGGGGACACGCGCCTTCTCGATCGCGAACAGCCCCGCGGAAACCGGCGTCGTCGAGCTTCATATCCGGCTTGTGCCAGGCGGCAAGGCGACAAAGCACCTGCACGAGGAGCTGAAGGTCGGGGACGAGATGCGCTTCGCCGGTCCGTTCGGACACTTCTTCGTGAGGCGCTCGGCGAACAAGCCGCTGATCTTCCTTGCCGGTGGCTCGGGACTATCCAGCCCCAAGAGCATGGTGCTCGAGCTTATCGAACAGGGGTATGACCAGCAGATCACGCTGTTTCACGGTGTCCGGCGACCGCACGACCTGCATTTCGCCGACCTGTTTCGGCGGATCGCCGATGAGAACCCGCTGTTTCGCTACATACCCGTCGTTTCCCAGGCGGAGGCGCAGGACGAATGGGGTGGAGAAACCGGCTACGTCCATGAGGCGGCCGACCGCCACTTCGGCGGCCGTTTCGCCGGTCACCAAGCCTATCTTTGCGGTCCGCCCCCGATGATCGAGGCAGGGATCGGGTCGCTCATGAAGGGCCGGCTGTTCGAGAAAGACATCTTCGTCGAAAAATTTGCCACCGCAGCGGACGCGGAGAAGTCTGTCCGATCGCCGTTCTTCAAGAAGCTCTGAACAGATCACCAACCGGAACGCAGGCCGGCGACGACCTCGCCGACGGATCGCTGCGTCCAAATGACAAGGGGAGGATTACGTCATGAAGATGCTTGCCTGGGGACTTGCGGGAATGGCTGCGTCCCTTGCGACGTCAGCGGTCGCGTCGGAGGGGGGAAAGAGCGCCTATCCCAACGGCGCGGAGGCCCTGACGATCGCGGCGTTGCCGCCCCCCGGAACCTACCTCCTCGACTACCAATATTATTACACCGCCGATCGGCTTAACGATCGCGACGGCAACAGCGTCGGGCCGCCAGATTTGTCAGTGGATGCCGTCGCCAACATCCCACGCTTCGTCCACGTCACCAATACCAAGATCCTCGGCGCAACGCTCGCGATGCAGGTGTTCGTGCCCGTGGTGAACGTCAATGTCCGCGCCGGAGGCAGGAGGCAGAACAAGTTCGGGATCGGCGATCTGATCGTCAATCCATTCATTCTCGGCTGGAACCGCAAGAACACGTTCTTCGTGCTGACGATGGACACGTTCGTGCCCACGGGACGCTACAAGCGCACCGATCTCGCCAACATCGGCAACAATTATTGGACGTTCGAGCCTGTGTTCGCGGTGTCGCACTTCAATCCCGCTGGCAGCGGTCCCGAGGTGTCGGCGAAATTCATGTACGACTTCAACACCAAGAACACGGCAACCCAGTACCGCTCCGGGCAGGCAGCGCACGTCGACTTCGCGGCGTCCTACAATTTCAATCCGATCACAGTCGGTGTCACCGGTTACTATTTCAAGCAGACGACCGACGACAAGGTCAATGGCGTGAAGGTCGGCACCGACGGGTATCGTGGTGAGGTGTTCGCCCTCGGACCGCTCGTGCGCTATCAGCTCGGCAAGGTGCCGATCGTCGCCCAGTGGCAGCACGAGCTCTCGGCCTCGAACCGCACCCAAGGCAACAGCTTCTGGCTCAAGGCTGCATTCCGGTTTTGAGGGTGCGGGATCGACCCGCGCTCGGCTCAATCTATCGGAGACAGAAGGGGTGTGCCACGTGGCACACCCCTTTTTCACGTATTCGCGCTACGATCCTTGCTAGCCTAGCGATCGTCACCCGGGCGTCACCACGGCACCAGCGCCGATCGCCGACAGGATCGTCGCGACGTTCCCCGGCCCCCGGCCTAGGAACAGGGCCAGCAGCACCACCGCCGGCGTGTAGAAGAACCAGGGGGCCGATGACCCGAACATCGCCGCCTGTGCGAACGCGATCACAGCCACCGTGATAACGGTCAGCCCGTAGCAGACCGTCCTCGGGCGAGGGCGGGCGACGGTGAGATCGCGCAGTCGGTTCAGCAAGGCAGTCGAAGCGGACATGGTTCCCCAGTTTGGGGGAAGTGCCCCTGCGGCCGTAATATAGACCATTCCTTCGGTCGCGAACAGCGAGCGCTTGGACCGGATGCCGGCAACAAGGCAAGGTTTGCAGTAGCGGCGGCAGGTGTTTTCCCAGAATACCATCCCAATAGGACAGGATTGTGCTGCCTTGGGGTGTCATTTCGCTCCCAACCATACCCGGCCACCAGTGCGGCATTTTTCAACAGCCCCGGAGGATAGCTGAGGGTCGCGTTCCTCCTCGGGGATTGCGAGCAATGTCGTCACCGCGCCGACCCCGGCCGCATGGATCAACGCCACCGCGCGTTCCACGGGCATCCGCAGCCGTGCTGCTCTAGCGATCGGCTCGTCCGCTCTGACGTCCTCCCTGTTTTTTTTCATCCATGTTGAGTGGCGGTTTTCCGGCCCTTTGAAGCCTACGGGCAAGGAGCTGGGACATGAAGAAGTCGAAGTACACGGAAGAGCAGATCGCGTTTGCGGTGAAGCAGGCGGAGACGGGCACGCCTGTGGCAGAGGTCATCCGCTGGATGGGCTTGTCGGAGCAGACGTTCTATCGCTGGAAGAAGGTGTATGGCGGGCTCGGGATTGCGTAACGTCAGCCCCGCGCGGCGAGTTGCGCCTGCACCGCATCGGCCAGCGATGTCGTCGGGCGCCCGATCAGCTTCGAGAGCTGATGGCCGTCATCGAACAACGCGCCCTTCGAGGCATCGACGTCCCACGCGGCAAGCCCTTCGGCGAAGCCGTCGGGCAGGCCGACCTGCTTCAGGATCGCGGCGTAATCTGCCTGCGGCAGATCACGGTACGGGATGTCGCGACCCGTCTGGCGCGAGATCTCGGCGGCAAGGTCGGCGAGCGTCACCGCGTCGTCACCGGCCAGCTCATAGGTCTTGCCCTCATGGCCATCGCTGGTCAGCACGATGGCTGCGGCTTGGGCATAATCGGCGCGGGTCGCGAGCGACAGACGTCCCTCGCCAGCGCTGCCGACAAGCGCGCCATTCTCCAGGGCTGCGGGAATCGAGCCGGTGTAGTTCTCGGTGTACCAGCCATTGCGCAGGAGGGTCGTCGGAATACCGGAGGACGCCAGCAGCGCTTCGGTCGCACGGTGCTCCTCGCCCAGGCTGATCGGCGACCGGTCGGCGTGCAGCAGGCTGGTGTAGACGATACGCTTGATGCCTGCCTTCGTGGCGGCTTCGATGACGTTGCGGTGCTGCGGCTCGCGCTGCCCGACTTCGCTCGACGAGATCAGGAGCAACGTGTCGATCCCGATTAGTGCCGGAGCGAGCGTCTCAGGCTGCGCGTAATCGAACGCGCGTGCCTCGAGGCCCAGATCGCTGGCCTTCTCGGGCGAGCGCACCAGCGCGACGATCGGCTCGCCGGTCGACTTGCGCTTCAGGCTTTCGATGACGAGGCGGCCAAGCTGGCCGGTCGCGCCGGTGACGGCGATGGTCATGACAATTCTCCTTCAGTGACGCGGTGAGATCAGTTGAAACGGAAGCCGGAAATGGCGGTCGACAGCACTTCTTCGGCATAGACCCGGGCGCCTTCGCCTTCGCCTTCGGCCGCGCCGGCCGCGACCATCAGGGGCAGCAGATGCTCCTCCTTGGCGGGCGGATGGGCGAACCGCGCCGATGGCGCATCGGCCCAGTGAGCCAGACGCTCGGCTCGCTGCGCACCATCCAGTTCCATGCTCTCGGCCAGCCACTGGTCGAACGCCTGCGAGCCGGGCGTCGAGCGCGGGTCGCCATAGGCGCGCATGTTGTGGAAGCTCATGCCCGAACCCAGGATCAGCACACCCTCCTCACGCAGCGGCGCGAGGGCGCGGCCCGCAGCGACATGGAGCGCCGGGTCCAGCCCGCGCTCGACGGACATCTCGATCAGCGGAATGTCGGCATCCGGAAAGGCCACCTTGAGGGGCACGAACACCCCGTGATCCAGGCCCCGTGTCGCGTCGACAGACGAGGGGATGCCCGCATCCTTGAGCAGCGCCGCGGCACGGGCGGCGAGCGCGGGCGAGCCTGGTACGTCGTAGCGCAGCTGATAGGTATGGGGCGGGAAGTTGTAATAGTCGTAGATCAGCTCAGGCCGCTCGGCGCCGGTGAAGGCAAAGCCGTCCGTCTCCCAATGTCCCGAGACGACGAGGATAGCCTTGGGCTTCTCGGCGAGCGTGTTCGGCAGGTTGCGCAGGAACGCTTCCATACCGGTCCACACACCGCGCGGATCCTCCATGAAGAAGCAGGGGCCGCCGCCATGCGGGATGAAGTAGGTGGGCTGGACGCTCATGGTCATACACTCCGGTGCAGGCGCCACGGAGGCGGCCTGGATCATCGTTCGATCTGTCGACCGAAATATGTGCCCGATATCGCGCAATGATAATCGCTCGCGTAGAAGGATCAGCTTCAACCACGGGTAGGAAATCATGGCGGATCGGTTGACGGGTATGGACGTGTTCGTGCGGGCGATCAGGCTCGGTGGCATCTCTGCTGCCGCACGCGATCTGCACATGTCGCCTGCGATGGCGGCCAAGCACCTAGATGCTCTTGAAGCGCGGCTTGGCACCACGCTGGTGCAGCGGTCGACCCGTCGACTTTCGCTCACCGAGGCGGGCGCTGACTATTTCGAGAAAGCCGAACGTATTCTGATGGAGATCGGCGAAGCCGAGGCGGAGGCATCGTCGCGGTCGATCACCGCGCAGGGGCTGCTGCGCGTCAGTGCGCCGGCCACCTTCGGCGTTCTGCACCTTGCCTCACTCATCCCTGCTTTCTCCGCACGTCATCCCGAGGTGACGATCGAACTGGGCTTCAACGATCGTTACGTCGACCTGCTGGAAGAACGTTGGGATGTCGCCGTACGGATCGGGCGCCTTGCCAACAGTGCGCTTGTTGCCCGCAAGCTCGTGGCGATGCGCCTCGTG
The DNA here is from genome assembly GCF_042681125.1 of Sphingomonas floccifaciens. NCBI lineage: Bacteria > Pseudomonadati > Pseudomonadota > Alphaproteobacteria > Sphingomonadales > Sphingomonadaceae > Sphingomonas > Sphingomonas floccifaciens. Next base: position 1,320,812 of record NZ_JBHUFC010000003.1, read on the forward strand.
TTGTGTGCCGCACCCTCTTATTTGGCGAGGCGGGGAACGCCAACCCGCCTGGCCGATCTCGGCGATCACGATTGTCTGGGCCACACCAACGCGTCGCTTGCAGGAACGACATCGTGGGCGTTCGGCAAAGACGGGACGATCAAGGTGCCGATCTCAGGACCGATGTGTTCCGACAATGGCGAGGCCTTGGTTCGCGCCGCCATCGCAGGCCAAGGGCTGGTCTATGGGCCTCGCTTTATTGCGGCAGAGGCGCTTCGCGCCGGCCAGTTGAGCGAGCTTGAGCTGGACGAGCCGCCTATGATGCTGGGAGCGGCATATGCCATCACACACCCGACGCGGCGCCCCGCCGCCAAGACGCGGGCGTGGATTGACTTCTTAGCCGAAGCACTCCCCGCTCTTGGCACCGATTGGTGAGAGGCCGAGCTGGCAGACGTCCCGAGTTTTCACCCGAGGATCGCGTCTGCTATCTCGAAACATCACGGTCTTTTATGATTGTAGATATCAGTGACCCAGCGAAAGCGACGCCCACAACCGCACATGGCTGGCATCGATAACGCCGAGGCTTGGTCCCTTTCAGTTGGTGCAGCGGGGGCCGCGGGCGCGGCGGACGTTGCGGGTGAGCGTGAACCGCATCACTGCCAACCCTCGATGACGATCTTGCCGCGTGCGGTAGTGCTCTCAAGCGCCTGGTGCGCACGCTTGAGGTTCGCGGCGTTGATGGGGGAGAACCGTCCGGTGAGGGTGGTGCGCACGTCGCCGGCGTCCACGAGGCTGGCGATGGTCGACAGGATCTGACCCTGCGTTTCCATATCAGCGGTCTCGAACATGGACCGGGTGAACATGAACTCCCAGTGGGTCGACACCGACTTGCGTTTGAACGGTACGACATCGAGCGTCTTGGGGTCGTCGATGAGCGCGAAACGTCCCTGCGGGGCGATCAGCTCGGCGATCTGCTCGATATGCTCGTCGGTGTGCGTGGTCGAGAAGACGAAAGCCGGCGCGCCAATGCCCAAATTCGCCACTTGCCGAGCCAGCGGCTGGCGATGATCGATGACATGGTGCGCACCGAGCTCGGCCACCCAGGCCTGCGTTTCAGGGCGCGAGGCTGTCGCAATGACGATGAGCTCGGGCACCTGGCGAGCAAGCTGGATTGCCATCGAGCCTACCCCGCCGGCACCCCCGACAATCAACAGCGCATGTGCTGCACCGGCTACAGGAGTACGCACGGACAATCGCTCGAAGAGGGCCTCCCACGCGGTTATCGCCGTCAGCGGCAACGCCGCTGCCTCTGCCCAATCGAGGCTGACCGGCTTCTTCCCGACAATGCGCTCGTCGACCAGGTGCAACTCGGCGTTGGTGCCTTCGCGGCCGATGCTGCCCGCGTAGAACACCTCGTCGCCCGGTTCGAAGCCGCGCACTTCAGGGCCAACCGCGCGAACGACACCGGCGGCATCCCAACCCAGGACGCGCCAATCACCGTGGATCGAACCCGAGCCAGCGCGCACCTTCGTGTCAACCGGGTTTACCGAGACAGCCTTGACCTCGACGAGGAGATCACGGCCTGTAGCGTTGGGATCGGGAAGTTCGATATCGACGAGAGCTTCCGTGCGATCGATCGTTCCGGGCTGCTGGTAGCCGATTGCGCGCATGATAAATCCTATTGTCAGGGACTGTATAGCGAACTTTGTCGCGTACGGGATACGCACAAGCGACATCGCGGTTCGGCATCGTCCTCAGGCTGGCGACGGCGTGGTTGCCGCTGCCGTCTTCCCCGTGATGTCGGCGATGACCGCGCCGATCAGCGCCCGTAACCAGCGGTGGGCGGGATCATGCCGATAGCGGACGTGCCAAGCCATTTCCACGGGAAAGCTGCCAAGGTCGACCGGAGCCGGCAGGATCTTTAGCCGGGGGTCGTGCATCAGCCGCCTGCAGATGAGCGAGGGCAAGGTGGCGCAATAGTCGGTCACCGCCACCATCTCGGCTACCGCGAAGAAGTTTGTCACGGAGATTGCGACGTCGCGCTTCAGCTGCTGCTGCGCCAGCGCCTGGAACAGCCCGGCGCGCATCCGTCCGGGCGGCACGATGTTGACATGCTTCATCGTCTCGAACTGCTCGCGCGTCATGACATCGCCGACGCCCGGATGGTCGGCACGGACGGCGCAGGCGAGCCCTTCGTCCATCAGGTGCTGGACGACGAGGTTGTCGGGCGGATCGACGATGCGGCCCAGCACGAGCGCCGTCGTGCCCGACACGACGCCTGTTTCCACAAGATCGTTGCCGTAGGGCGTCAGGCGGAGCTTGATGCCGGGCGCGACCTTCTCCAGGCGCGCCACGACAGCGGGGACCAGGACGAACTCGACATAGCCGTTCGGCGCGATGGTGAAGAGCCGTTCGGCCTGTGCGGGATCGAAGGCCTGCTGACCGAGGACCGCGTCGTCAAGCTGCGCGAGTGCCTCGGCGATCAGCGGCGAGAGCTCAAGCGCGATCGGGGTCGGCTGGATGCCGTAGCGCTCGCGGACGAACAGTTGGTCCTGAAGCATCAGTCTTAGACGCGACAGGGCGTTAGACAGGGCGGGCTGTGTCATGCCCATGCGCTCGGCGGCCCGCGTGACGCTGCGCTCCTCCATCAACGCGACGAAGATCGGCAGCAGGTTCAGATCGTAGCGCATGCAGTCATCCTGTTAGCGTTATATCTGAAATCAAAAAGATAAACTTCTGGAATATGTCAACAACGCCCATTTCTCATCCATCGGCGACGGACGCCGCGAACATGGAGGTTCAGATGAGCAAGGGACAGGTTCTCGTTCTTGGATCGAACGCGACGCAGATCGGTCTGCGTGGCGGCAGTACCGCGACGGTCGGTCAGTATCTCAACGAGACGGCGGTCCCCGCGCTGGCTCTGCTCGACGCCGGCTATGATATCGTTCTCGCCACGCCCAATGGGGCCAAGCCGCACATCGACGCCGTCTCCGTTTCGGTTGATCATTTTGGCGGCGATGAGACGGCATTCCAGTGCGCCAAGGACTTTTTTGCCAGCCACCCGGCGATGAACGACGTGTGTACGCTGAAATCGGTCGTCGACGAGGGTCTGGACGGCTTTGCTGGCGTGTTCGTGCCGGGAGGTCACGCGCCCATCGTCGACCTCATGGTGGACCGCGATGCGGGCACGATCCTCCGTCACTTCCACGCAGCGGCCAAGCCGACCGCGCTCCTCTGCCACGGACCGGTAGCCGTTGTCGCTACGCTCGACGATGCTCCGGCCTTCCGCAAGGCGCTGGAGGAAGGCGATGACGCCGGGGCGGCCGACCTGGCGCGAGACTGGATCTACTCGGGCTACCGCATGACCGTCTTCTCGGCGAGCGAGGAGAAGATCGCCGAGGAGAAAGTGCTGAAGGGCGAGCTCTTCTTCGACATGGAAAAGGCGCTGCGCTCGGCCGGTGGCGTCGTCTCGGTCACTGACAAGAACTTCGCTTCGAATGTCGTCGTGGACCGGGAGCTGATCACCGGTCAGAATCCGGCGTCGGACCAGGCCATGGCCGACGCGTTGATCGAAGCCCTCGATCGCGCCGCTGCGTGAGTACCAGGATGACGGGCGGGGCGCTCAGGATGCGCCCCGCTTCGCATAAAACCATCACAAGGAACGGTGCCATGACAGCCAACGTGAAGATCGTCGCCGTGCTCACCGCCCGTGCGGATACCGTCGACCGCCTGCACGCTCTGCTCGACGCCATGTTAAAGCCGAGCCGTGCCGAGCCGGGCAATTTGCGCTACGATCTCTGGCAGGACCAGAGCGATCCGAACCGCTTCGTCCTCGACGAGCTGTACGCGGACGCGGATGCGGTTACCGCCCACCGCGCGACGGCCCACTTCCAAAACTACCTCTCTCAGATCGGCGATCTGGCCGAGCGCACCGCGTTTGTCCTCAACCCCGTCTCCGCGACCTAAGGGCGCTGCCATGGGCAAGCTTAAAGAATGGGTGGGGTCGGCGCTGCTGGCACAACCGTTCTACATAGAGGAACTGCGGATGATCGGCCTGTTGGCACCTGCGCTTCGCGCGGGCCTTATGGGCCTCGTTCATCCACGCGGCTACCGCTGGCGCGGGGCCGCGACCCAGCGAAAAATCAACATCTGAAGTGAAGGAAACACAGTCATGACCAAAGGTATCGAAGGCAAGGTTGTTCTCATCACCGGCGGGAGCACCGGCATCGGCGCCGAGACCGCGCGTCTTCTCGCCGAACGCGGTGCGAAGGTCGCCATCGCCGCACGGCGCAAGGACAAGCTCGACGAGGTCGTCGCGCAGATCGCCGAGAACGGCGGAACGGCACGCGCCTATGCGCTCGACGTCACTGAAAAGTCGGCGGTCCAGTCCGTCGTCGCCGCGATCGTCGCCGACTTCGGCCGTCTCGACGTACTGATCAACAACGCCGGTCTGATGCCGATCCGTCCGATGGCCGAGGTCAACACCGACGAGTGGGACCAGATGATCGACGTCAATTTGAAGGGCACGCTCTACGGCATCGCCGCGGCTCTTCCCGGCTTCCTGGAGCAGGGCAGCGGCCACATCATCAACCTGAGTTCGGTCGCCGGCATCAAGGTCTTCGCCCCGGGCGGCACGGTCTATTCCGGCACCAAGTTCGCCGTCAGCGCGATCAGCGAAGGTCTTCGCCAGGAGGTGGGCGAGAAGGTCCGCGTCACGTCGATCGAGCCCGGAGCCGTCGAGAGCGACCTGAAGTTCACGACGTCGGGTACGGCTGCTGAGACGGTGCTGGACTTCTACAAGCAGGCCATCCCGGCGGCATCGGTGGCGCGTGCTATCGCGTTCGCTGTCGAACAACCTGATGACGTCGACGTCAACGCGATCGTTATCCGGCCGACCGCACAGCAGTTCTGATTTCGACGAGGAGGCGGGGCCGCGTGTGCTCCGCCTCATGGGGAACGTACCGGCCCGCTCTTCCGTTACTCTGCCGAATAATGACTGTCGGTTTCACTTGAGGAGTAATTCATGCCCAAACTTGCCTTGTATGTACCACTGAAGGCCAAGCCCGGAAAAGAGCGTGACGTCGCCAATTTCCTGACCTCGGCATTGCCGCTCGTTCAAGCTGAGGCGGGCACTCTGACCTGGTATGCGATCGAGGAAGGTCCCGGTGCGTACGCGATCTTCGATACGTTCGACACAGAGGAGGATCGGCAGGCCCACCTCGACGGCAAGGTTGCCGCCGCACTGATGGATAAGGCAGAAGAACTGTTTTCCGAACCGCCGCAGATTCACAAGGTCACCCTGCTGGCCGCGAAATAGCGGAGCGGTCGGCACCCTAGCGCGTCGCTCTCATCGCCCGCGTGTGGGGGGTGGGGCGGCGGCGTACGTTGAACGGCTTTCCCCGAACCGGCCAGGGAGACACACCATGCGCACTGACGTGACCCCCGTTTCTTCATCCATCTGGAACTAGAGACCGGCCCCTCGAAGGGACGGACGGAATGAAGCGGAAGCAGGTTTCGGAAGAGCAGATCATCGGGATCCTGAAGGAGGCCGAGGCGGGGGCGGTGGTGACGGAGCTGTGCCGCAAGCACGGGATGTCGAGCGCGACCTACTATGCGTGGAAGGCGAAGTTCGGCGGCCTGGAGGTGTCTGACGCAAAGCGCCTGCGGTCGCTCGAAGAGGAGAACGCCCGGCTCAAACGGCTATTGGCGGACACGATGCTCGACAACGCGGGGTTGAAAGACCTGCTGTCAAAAAATGTATGGTCCGCCCCCGTCTGGCAAGCGCTGATCGTTCCGGCTGCGCAGTCTGCGTAAATGTATCCGGCCTCCTTGCGGGACATCTCGATCCCGGGCCATGATGGGATCCGCGCACGGTCGTCCTTTCAAGCTGGTCCAGCCGATGACGGCTGCATTTTTGCTCAGGCTATGACCGTGTCACCATCGACTGCTTGCCATCACTCCTTGTGCTTGCAGACTTGCTTGTCGGCGCTCGTTTTCGGTCAGGCAGCGACCGGCAGGGGCGGCCGGTACGTCTCCCCTCGGGCGAGCACGCCCAACTGATGCGTACGATCTTGTTGGCGAGCGCCACCACCGCGACGTTGCGGTGCACGCGGGTTTCGAGTTGATCCAGCCACGGCCCCAGCCCCTGTTCGCGCTTCATGTGCAGGCATGCGGATCGAGCGCCGTGGATGAACAGTCGCCTCAGGTTGCTGTTGCCGCGCTTCGACATGCCCAACAGCGTCGGCTTGCCGCCGGTCGAATGCTGCCGCGGTACGAGGCCGAGCCAGGCGGCAAGATCGCGTCCGCGCTTGAACCCGGTCCCGTCCGCGACCGCTGCAACGAGCGCAGTCGCGACCAGCGACCCGACGCCGGGGATAGCTAGCAGACGCCGGCAGGCTGGGTCGGCAGCAGCGATAGCTTCGATCTCCTTCGTGATCGTCGCTACATTCTGCTCGAGTTGCTGCCATTCCGCCCACAGCTGTTGAAGGATCGCCTTCATGCGCGGCGACAACGGCGAGCGGTCGTCGGCGAACAACAGTGGCACTTCGCGTGCAAGGTGAGCGCGCCCGACCCGGAACACGATACCGCGCTCGAGCAGAAACGCGCGGAGCTGATTAATGACGGCGGTGCGTCGCCCAACGAGCCGCTCGCGCACGCGGTGCAACGCCTGCAGGTCGAGTTGCTCAACCGACTTGACCGGCACGAAACGCATCGTCGGTCGCTGCACGGCTTCCGCGATCGCCTCAGCGTCGAGGTAATCGTTCTTGTTCGACTTCACGAACGGCTTCACGAACTGCGGAGGCATCAGCCGCGCATCGTGGCCGAGCGCGATTAGCGCACGTCCCAGGTGATGCGCGCCGCAGCAGGACTCCATGCCGACGAGCGTCGGCTCCTGCGCCTCCATGAAGCGCATGAGTTGCGCGCGGCTGAACTTCTTCTTCCAAAGGATTGCACCTTTCAGGTCGAGCCCGACAAGGTGAAAGCTGCTCTTACCGATATCGATGCCGATTACCGCTATCTCTGTCATGACAGTCCTCCTCGGTGAAGGCAGCCAGGATGCTCCCGACTGCGTCGCTCCGTAAAGGGGGCGGACCATCCCACAAGTGGTGACGCCCGCCGCGAAGCGGCAAGCGGTCGCGCATCTCCAGGCGACGTTGGGGATGAGCGAGCGGCAGGCGTGCACGGTTGTCGGAGCGGATCGCACGAGCATGCGGTATCGCTCGTGCCGGGCAGATGATGGCGACCTGCGGTCGCGTTTGCGTGAGCTGGCGCAGCAGCGTCGGCGGTTCGGCTATCGGCGTCTGCACATCCTGCTTCGCCGGGACGGCATCACGATCAACCGCAAGAAGACCCAGCGGCTCTATTGTGAGGAAGGGCTGACTGTCAGGCGCCGGAAGGGACGAAAGCGCGCCGTCGGCGCGCGGGCGCCCGCGCCGGTGCTGGCACTTCCCAATCAGCGCTGGAGCCTGGACTTCGTGCACGACCAGCTCGTTACCGGCCGACGGTTCCGCGTGCTCAACATCGTCGACGACGTCACGCGCGAATGCCTCCGGGCGGTAGTGGACACGTCAATCTCGGGCCGGCGGGTCGTGCGCGAACTGGCCGATCTGATCGCCGAGCGCGGCAAGCCGAAGATGATCGTCAGCGACAACGGGACTGAACTGACGTCGAACGCGGTGCTCGTCTGGTCGGGAGATGTCGGCGTCGAGTGGCACTACATCGCGCCTGGCAAGCCGACGCAGAATGGCTTTGTCGAGAGCTTCAACGGTCGCATGCGCGACGAGCTGCTCAACGAGACGCTGTTCTTCACCATCGGTCAGGCCCGCTCGATCCTGTCGCGCTGGGTCGACGACTACAACACCGAGCGGCCGCACTCGTCGCTCGGCTACGCTACTCCGGCAGCCTTCGCTGCCGGGCTCGAACAGCAACGGGCGGGGTTAACCCCGCCCGTTGCTTCACCTGCGCTCATGCGCGAAAACCACGGTCGGTCTCTGGTTGCCGCTGGATGAAAGACCGGGGTCACGTCAGCACCACCCAGACGCTCGACCTGAACGACGCGGGGAAAATCATCGATGCGGGGATCGCGGAGGCCGAGCGGATCGGCAACCCGTCGAACATCGCGGGGGTGGACGCGGGCGGCTGCCTCCTGGCGTTCGCACGGATGGACGATGCGTGGCGCGGCAGCGTCGACATCGCAATCAGCAAGGCGTGGACGGCGCGCGCGTTCGACGTCGAGACCAAGGCGCTGGCGAAGCTCGCCCAGCCGGGCGCCGACTTCTACGGCATCCATGCCTCCAACGACGGCAAGGTGATGATCTTCGCCGGGGGCGTGCCGATCAAGGAGGGCGAGACGGTGATCGGTGCGGTGGGCGTGTCGGGCGGCACCGGCAAGCAGGACCAGGGCGTGGCCGAGGCAGCGGCGCAGGCGTTCGCGCGCGGCTGAGCCTTGGAGCGGCCGGGCGCGGCGGCGCCGGCTCAGTCGACGGCGGTTCAGGCAAGGCGTTGGGCGGCGATCCGCTTCTCATCGAAGAGATTGGGCGTACGTCGGGCGCGCTCTTGTGCGCAGAGCCGCCCGCCGCAACCCGTTGTTCGACCGCTGCATCGCGAGCCGCTTTTTCCAGAACATGCCCCTGAGGGGGCGGAGACCGTTCCATACGCGCCATGCGCGACGGGCATCATCAAGTCTTTCAGCTTGAGCACCGTCAGGTCGCCGAACTCGGCGATGTCGAGCCCGGCGAATTTGACCATTAGGGCTTCGCGCTTCAGGCGCTTGCCGTCGCAGATTGGGCAATCGCGGCCGATGATATATTGCGAGACGCGCTTCTTCATCAGCGCGCTTTCCCGTTGGGTCGCGCGACGAGGCCACACATACTCCGATGGTAAGCGCCGGGGCCAGGCGACCCTGGTCCGTGCCGCTATCAGCATGTAACGACCGCACTTCGGCGCTTGTTACCCCATCATGACGCGTTGCCCATTTACCAGAGCGCGCGTCATCATGGCCGGGGTCGGGCCATGATGACGGCCGAGTTGTCGATCCGGGCGCCCCGCGCCGCTTCGGATCGACGGGTCAGTAGTGAATGACCGAGCGGATCGACTTGCCTTCGTGCATCAGTTCGAAGGCCTCGTTGATCTCCTCCAAACCCATCGTGTGGGTTACGAATGGGGCCAGATCGATATCGCCTCTCATCGCATCCTCGACCATGCCGGGGAGTTGTGTCCGTCCCTTGACGCCACCGAAAGCGGACCCCTTCCATACGCGGCCCGTGACGAGCTGGAATGGGCGGGTGGAGATTTCCTCGCCCGCGCCGGCAACGCCAATCACGATCGACTGACCCCAGCCACGGTGCGCTGATTCAAGCGCGGCGCGCATGACGTGGACGTTGCCGATGCACTCGAAGGTATGATCGATGCCCCAGCCCGTCATCTCGATCAGCACTTGCTGGATAGGCTTGTCATGGTCCTTGGGGTTGATGCACTCGGTAGCACCGAACTGGCGTGCCAGCTCGAACTTGGATGGATTGGTGTCGATGGCGATGATGCGACCCGCCTTCGCCTGGCGCGCACCCTGAATCGCCGCGAGGCCGATGCCGCCGAGGCCGAACACGGCGACCGAGTCTCCTGGCTCGACCTTGGCGGTATTGTGGACTGCGCCGATGCCTGTCGTGACGCCGCAGCCGAGCAGGCAGACATTTTCGGGGTTTGCCTCGGGATTGATCTTGGCGAGCGAGACTTCGGCGACGACAGTATATTCACTGAAGGTTGAACAGCCCATGTAATGATAGAGGGGCTGACCATTGTACGAAAAGCGGGTGGTCCCATCGGGCATCAAGCCCTTGCCCTGCGTTTCGCGGACAGCGACGCACAGGTTGGTCTTGCCCGACAGGCAGAAGTCGCACTTGCCGCATTCGGCGGTGTAGAGCGGGATCACGTGATCGCCCGGTCCGACGCTGGTGACGCCTTCACCGACCTCGACAACGATGCCAGCGCCCTCGTGGCCCAGAACCACCGGGAAAACACCCTCCGGATCACTCCCCGCCAGCGTGTACGCGTCGGTGTGGCACACACCGGTGTGCGTCACCCGTATGAGGACTTCGCCTTTCCGGGGTGGGGCGACATCGATCTCGACGATCTCGAGTGGCTTGCCCGCCTCGAAGGCTACAGCGGCGCGAGATTTCATGTTGGGATACCTTCGTTGAGTTAAACCGATTGCTGGTGCGAGGCCGTCGCGTCAGCGCAAATTCGTGGGGAAGCGTTCGCTCACTCCCCCGGTATGCCGGTCAGACCGTAACGACGACCTTGCCGATCTGGTCGTTCGATTCGAGGAAGCGGTGAGCGTCCTGGATGGCGTCGAGCGGGAAAGTGCGCGCGATCCGCGGCTTGAGCGCGCCCGATTCCAGACCCGCCACGATGAACGCCTTGGCGCGATCGAGGGCGGCATCGTCCGAGACAATCTCGCTGTAGAGATACCCCTTGAGCGTGAGGCTCTTGCCCAGCACGGAGAACAACGGGAACGGCGTCGGTTCGCCGCTGAGCGCGCCATATTCGAGCAGGATGCCGCCGCGTGCCATGCTCTCGGTCAGCGGCTCGAACGACGGGCCTCCGACCGGATCGAGCACCACGCGCGCACCCTGACCATCGGTTATCTCCATCACCCTCGCTACCAGATCCTCTTCCCCGGTTGCGACGACATGATGTGCACCGGCATCGATCAGGGCCTGGCGCTTGGCGCCGGTACGCGTCGTCGCGATTACCGTTGCGCCGACCATCCGCGCAATCTGGAAGGCAGCAAGGCCGACGCTGCTGGAGGCAGCAGTGACGATGACGAAATCGCCGTCGCCGAGTTTCGCCTGCTCCACCAGCGCACCCCAGGCGGTGACATACTGCATCCACACGGCCGCCGCT
>NZ_JBHUFC010000004.1:0-6568 GCF_042681125.1 Sphingomonas floccifaciens
AGCGGCGGCCGTGTGGATGCAGTATGTCACCGCCTGGGGTGCGCTGGTGGAGCAGGCGAAACTCGGCGAGGGCGATTTCGTCATCGTCACTGCTGCCTCCAGCAGCGTCGGCCTTGCTGCCTTCCAGATTGCGCGGATGGTCGGCGCGACGGTAATCGCGACGACGCGTACCGGCGCCAAGCGCCAGGCCCTGATCGATGCCGGTGCACATCATGTCGTCGCAACCGGGGAAGAGGATCTGGTAGCGAGGGTGATGGAGATAACCGATGGTCAGGGTGCGCGCGTGGTGCTCGATCCGGTCGGAGGCCCGTCGTTCGAGCCGCTGACCGAGAGCATGGCACGCGGCGGCATCCTGCTCGAATATGGCGCGCTCAGCGGCGAACCGACGCCGTTCCCGTTGTTCTCCGTGCTGGGCAAGAGCCTCACGCTCAAGGGGTATCTCTACAGCGAGATCGTCTCGGACGATGCCGCCCTCGATCGTGCCAAGGCGTTCATCGTGGCGGGTCTGGAATCGGGCGCGCTCAAGCCGCGGATCGCGCGCACTTTCCCGCTCGACGCAATCCAGGACGCTCACCGCTTCCTCGAATCGAACGACCAGATCGGCAAGGTCGTCGTTACGGTCTGACCGGCATACCGGGGGAGTGAGCGATCGCTCCCCCACGAATTTGCGCTGACGCAACGGCCTCGCACCAGCAATCGGTTTAACTCAACGAGGGTATCCCAACATGAAATCTCGCGCCGCTGTAGCCTTCGAGGCGGGCAAGCCACTCAAAATCGTCGAGATCGATGTCGCCCCACCCCGGAAAGGCGAAGTCCTTATACGGGTGACGCACACCGGTGTGTGCCACACCGACGCGTACACGCTGGCGGGGAGTGATCCGGAGGGTGTTTTCCCGGTGGTTCTGGGCCACGAGGGCGCGGGCATCGTTGTCGAGGTCGGGGAAGGCGTCACCAGCGTCGGGCCGGGCGATCACGTGATTCCGCTCTACACCGCCGAGTGCGGCAAGTGCGACTTCTGCCTGTCGGGCAAGACCAACCTGTGCGTCGCTGTCCGCGAAACGCAGGGCAAGGGCTTGATGCCCGATGGGACCACCCGCTTTTCGTACAATGGTCAGCCCCTCTATCATTACATGGGCTGTTCAACCTTCAGTGAATATACTGTCGTCGCCGAAGTCTCGCTCGCCAAGATCAATCCCGAGGCAAACCCCGAACATGTCTGCCTGCTCGGCTGCGGCGTCACGACCGGCATCGGCGCAGTCCACAATACCGCCAAGGTCCAGCCCGGAGACTCCGTCGCCGTGTTCGGCCTCGGCGGCATCGGCCTCGCGGCGATTCAGGGTGCGCGCCAGGCGAAGGCGGGTCGCATCATCGCCATCGACACCAATCCATCCAAGTTCGAGCTGGCACGCCAGTTCGGTGCTACCGAGTGCATCAACCCCAAGGACCATGACAAGCCCATCCAGCAAGTGCTGATCGAGATGACGGGCTGGGGCATCGATCATACCTTCGAGTGCATCGGCAACGTCCACGTCATGCGCGCCGCGCTTGAATCAGCGCACCGTGGCTGGGGTCAGTCGATCGTGATTGGCGTTGCCGGCGCGGGCGAGGAAATCTCCACCCGCCCATTCCAGCTCGTCACGGGCCGCGTATGGAAGGGGTCCGCTTTCGGTGGCGTCAAGGGACGGACACAGCTCCCCGGCATGGTCGAGGATGCGATGAGAGGCGATATCGATCTGGCCCCATTCGTAACCCACACGATGGGTTTGGAGGAGATCAACGAAGCCTTCGAACTGATGCACGAAGGCAAGTCGATCCGCACGGTCATTCACTACTGACCCGCCGATCCGAAGCGGCGCGAGGCGCTCGGATCGACAACTCGGCCGTCATCATGGCCCGACCCCGGCCATGATGAAGCGCGCTCTGGCAAATGGGCAACCCGTCGCAATGCGGTAACAAGCGCCGAAGTACGGTCGTTACATGCCGATAGCGGCACGGACCAGGGCCGCCTGGCCCAGGCGCTTACCAGCGGAGTGTGTGTGGCCTCGTCGCGCGACCCAACGGGGAAAATGGTTTTGTCGTAACCTTTGTCCAATGCTGGAAAAATATTCCAAAGGTGCCGAATATCGGGTCAGCCTGACCTTTGGATGTATTGAGTCGGAAAAGCATTCATCTGTTACCCGACTGTGATGAACCTTGGACCGCACGGGCGGTTAGGGCAGGAAGACTGAATTGAAGAGCAAGGATATTCACGCGACGACGCCGGCCACCGATCATGGGCATACAGGGCCGCCCGCTTGCGTGCAGGTTCGCGGCGCGCGCCAGAATAACCTCAAAAATATTGACGTCGATGTACCGCGCGACGCCTTCGTGGTGTTCACCGGCATATCGGGCTCGGGCAAGTCATCGCTCGCGTTCGGCACCCTTTATGCCGAAGCGCAGCGGCGTTATCTGGAATCGGTTGCGCCCTATGCCCGTCGCCTGATCGACCAGGCCGGCGTGCCGGAGGTCGACGCGATCGACGGTTTGCCGCCTGCGGTCGCGTTGCAGCAGCAGCGCGGCTCGGCCAACGCGCGATCCTCGGTCGGCAGCGTGACGACGCTCTCCAGCCTGGTGCGGATGCTCTATTCGCGCGTCGGCGAATATCCGCGCCATCAACCCATGCTCTATGCGGGGCTACGACACGAAAGTGTGACCAGCGTACGCCAAGCGTGAACGATAGGCGAACACGAAGCCGCGTCATGCAGCGAGCAACGATGTGGGTGTGCGTAGCGGCCTGAGCTGGCCGACCGGAGGGCGGTCGTCGGTGTTCCAGCGGTAGTCGCCGGTGAGCGAGATATGCTCCCACCCGAGCGGTGCGATGTGGCGGGCAGTTTCAGGAGGCACGGCCATGCCGGCGATGGCCTGTTCGAGGTAGCGGGTGTTCCACAGGATGATGGCGGCTACGAGCAGGTTGAGGCCGGAGGCGCGGTAGGTCTGGTTTTCGAACCGGCGGTCCCGCAGTTCGCCGAGCTGATTGAAGAACAGCGCTCGGGCGAGCGCGTTGCGCGCCTCTCCCTTGTTGAGTCCGGCCTGGGCACGCCGGCGCAGGTCGATGTCGCGCAACCAGTCGAGCATGAAAATCGAGCGTTCGATCCGCCCGACCTCACGCAATGCCAGCGCAAGGCCGTTCTGACGTGGATAGGCGGACAACCGGCGCAGCATGGCGGAGGCGGTGACGGTGCCGCTGCGGATCGAGGTGACGAGGCGGAGCAGTTCGTCCCAATGGTCAGCGACGTGGCCGACCGCGACCGGATCGCCGGTCAGTCCGACGAGCAGCGCCCCGGCATCCTGCTGCGGCAGCAGATGCAGGCGTCGTTCCTTCAGATCCCGCAAACGCGGCGCGAAGCGGTAGCCGAAGAACGGCATGAGGCCAAATACATGGTCGGAGGCCCCGCCGGTATCGGTGTAATGCTCTTCGATCGACAGACCGGTGGCATGGTAGAGCAGCCCGTCGAGGACATAGGGCGCCTTGCCCGCTGTCGCCGCGATCACCCTGCTCGCAAACGGGTCATATTGATCCGAGATGTGGGTGTAGAAGCTGACGCCGGGTTCGTTGCCGTTACGCGCGTTGATGTCACCGATCGCAGCCCCGCGCCCACCGGCGTGAAAGAGCTGGCCATGCGCTGCGCCATAGGCGCTCTCGCTGACGTGCCAGTCATGCAGATGTGCGAGCTGGCGCAGGGTGGCCGCTTGGCAGGTATCCGCCATGCGCGTCAGGCCGAGATTGATGCCGTCCGCCAGGATCACGGTGAGAAGCGCGTTACGATCATCGGCCGGTCGACCGGAGCGGCGATGAGTGAAGCATTCGGAAAAGCCGGTCCAGCCATCGACCTCCAGCAACAGATCGGTGATCTTCACGCGCGGCAGGCGGTCGTAGACCATGCGCCGCACGTCCTCTGTACTGGGCGGGGTTACGGCCTTGAGCGGCGAGATGACGAGCCCGCCGGCGTCGAGCCGTACCTGGGGCAGTTCCCCCTGCCGGGCGAGCGCCGTGACTTGTTCGATCGCGGTATCGAGGCGGGCACGGCGACCGGCAATGAAGGTATCGAAGTCGGTGTCGATCGCCAACGGTAACGGCCCGCGCTCGCGTAGCGCCGCAAAGGTGGCGGGCGGCAGGAGGTAGCTGTCGAAAGCACGATACTGGCGACTTTCCTCTACCCATATGTCGCCGGCACGCAGCCGATCGCGCAACTGGGTGAGAGCGCACAGTTCATAGGCTGCGCGGACGACCTGCCCGTCGCGCAGCACAAAAGGCCGCCACGATGGCGGCACGAAGCGAAGCGGTGGATTGTCGGGCAAGCGTCGCCTGCCGGTCCGATAAACCTCACCGACAATCCGGACCGCATCGAGCAGCCCCTGCACAGGACCGGCACCTTGGAAGGTGAAGGCGTTGAGGAGCGGCCCGATCACCGGGCGCAGCGAACGATGCCGGTCGATCAGCTCGGCAGTACGATCGGTCGTCTCCGGCGCGACCAGTATCTCCGCTTCCCCGACCGCCGTTCCCAGTTTCTCCCAGTCGATCGCCATCGCGGCAAGCGAGTCCAAGCCTTGCGCCCGTGCATCGATCAGCAGGCGGCAGGGGCCGGTGAGCAGGCGCAACTGTGCCTGGAGCGCGCGGATCGTACCCAGCGCCTTGTCGCGCGTCCGGTTCTCGGCGCGCCGCATCATGCTGCCGAGCAGCTTGTCCGTCATCGCCAGCACCGCATCGGCGAGGCTCTCACGAAGCCGCAGCGCGGCTGCCGCCAGAACGGCATGGCGGCGCCGGTCGGGCAGTTCCGCCAGATGCTGCGATGTGATCCGCACCGCCTCGTCGGCGATGCGGTCGAAGGCCGCGGTCGGGATCGTAGCGGCCCGCGCCGGGGCCAGTCCGATCGCCCGGACATGATCCAGTCGTTCGAGCAGGCGCATGACGTTGCGCGGTGCCGGCGACAGCGGCGGGTTGCGCAGCCACGACAGCCACGTCGCACCCCGGTCGCCACGACGGGCGAGCAGCGCATCGAGGCGGGTACGTCCGCCATCACCCAGCCCCTGGGTCAGCACATCGTGGACGAGTTCGTCGGCCTGGCGGCGCGCTCGTCGTACGATCGCCTCGATGACGGTGACGGGCGGCAGCAACAGGCGACGACGTCGCATTTCGTCGATGACGATCTCGGCCAGCTGCAATGGCTGGATGATGGTCTGCGCCACGGGCATGGCGAAGGTGGCCAGTGCGTGGAAGTCGGTCCGGCCGAACGCTCGATAGCCCATGCGTCGTGCCAGATCGGTGAGATGCGCACGGCGGGTCGGCTCACGACGGCCATAGTCATGCCAAGCCGCTTCAGGCACATCGAGCTGACGGGCGACGAACGACAGGATCGATAAGGGCGGTGTCTCGTCCGCGCCGAGTACCCGCCCGGGCCAGCGCATATAAAGGAGCGTCATGGCGTAGCCGAGCTGCGATGCGGGACCACGCCGGATCGAGACCCAATCCAGATCCTCGCGTGTCAGGGTGAAGTGTCGCGCGATCTCGCGTTCGTCGGTCGGGGGATCGAGCTGACGCGCCAGCACCTCGCGGGTGAGCAGGCGTCGCCTCGCCATGACCCTGAACCTCCTTGAGGCTGTCCGTCAGACGGTCCTCTGGCGGCCAACAGGAATATGTCCGTTAACTCTGGACCTGTAACGGCGATTCGGACAAGATCGCATAATGACGGGAAAACGGACAGGATCGGGCATCATGTGGCGCTGATCGGCTATGCGCGCGTCTCGACCGCAGACCAGAAGCTGTCGCTCCAGCTTGACGCGCTGAACACTGCCGGGTGCGACCGTATATTCGACGATCACGCATCCGGGGCAAAAGCCGATCGGCCTGGCCTAACCGAAGCGCTCGCCTATTTGCGCCCCGGCGACACGCTGGTGGTCTGGAAACTCGACCGCCTCGGCCGCTCGATGAGCCACCTGATCGAGAAGGTCGGCGAGCTTGCGGCGCGCGGCATCGGGTTCCGCTCACTCACCGAGAATATCGACACCACCACTTCGGGCGGCATGCTGGTGTTCAACATCTTCGGCTCGCTGGCCCAATTCGAGCGTGACCTGATCCGTGAACGCACTCATGCCGGCCTCAAGGCCGCACGCGAGCGGGGCAACAAGGGTGGTCGCCGGCCTGTCGTTACCCCCGACAAACTACGTAAAGCGCGGGCGCATATCGCAGCGGGCCTCACTGTTCGTGAGGCGGCGGCCCGGCTCAAGATCGGCAAAACCGCCCTATACAAGGCTCTGGAAAACGCGTGAAACCGCTGGCGATCAAGAACTCGTGGGTGCTGGTCACAGGGGCTTCGACCGGTTTGGGCAGAGCGTCCGCCCTCCGCTTGGCGGCATCGTACCAGGCCAAGCCCCTGATTGTTGGACGAAGGCTCGACAACTTGCGGGAGCTACAGACCGAAATTGACGAGCGGTTCAATGTGCCGTGCGAGATTATAGTGGCTTGTCCGTCGTCAGAACATTCGGCACAACTCGCGGCGTAGATTAGCGGAGTGCGGACCTCGTCAGGGGG
>NZ_JBHUFC010000005.1:0-31817 GCF_042681125.1 Sphingomonas floccifaciens
GCTCAGATCATCGCTGAGACGCTGGTTGGTCTCGAGCTCCAGCTCGACGCCTTCGGACAGCTCGGTTGAGGCGCCGAGCTTCACCCACAGTTGCTCGTCCTGAGTCTGGGCGAGCGCTGGTGTGGCTGCGGAGCTGAGGGCAAGGGCGGAGATGAACGGCAAACGCACAGGGCCTAATATCTCCTAGGTGCAAGGTGCGCGACGATGACCCGATCCTTTCACAAACGGTGGTCGGACTGTCGACCCTTTCGGAATAGCTTCAGGCCAGGTTGCGGACGCCTTGCCCGCTTCCGCCCGAGGCCTTTTGATTCTGGACAGCCGAGACTCGGAACGGAAACCGATAACAGCGGCTAGGCTGGCGGAGGACAGACACCATATTCGTGTCCTGTGAGGGCGAGGCATGCTGAAAGTCGGAGACGGAGTGTTCGCAAGCGAACTCGTGGCCTGCATCGCCGACGCACGTGATCCGACCGTCCACGAGCTTTTCACGATTGCCCGGCAAGTCTGGATGGAGGGCGCGGCCGAACGTTTTGCCTCTGGGTGGGAGCATTTGTCATCCGCAGATCCCGGTCGGCTGATGGCGCTCCGCGTCGCCCAAGCCGCGTTATGCGGGAGTCCAGAAGCACAGTAGTATTGGCTCTCCGTCCAAAGGATGGCTGCTCGCTGCCATCAAGCAGCGGTTTTTTTGCGGCTAACCAATCTCGTGGCTCAGCGCCTGAACAAGCCGCCGAGAAAGCCGCCGTGGTGTCCACCGCCGTGATGGCCTCCATGATGGCCTCCATGATGGCCGTCATATCCTCCGCCCCAGGGGCCTGACTGACCATAGCCGGGCGTGACCATTCCGGACGATCCGGGCTGGGGCGGGGCCGTATCCTTCTGATAAGCCATGTTGCGCTCGATGATTTTGTCGAGTTCGCCACGGTCGAGCCACACGCCCCGGCACTGCGGACAATAGTCGATCTCGATGCCTTGGCGCTCGGCGAGCACAAGGTCGACCTTGCATGTCGGGCACAACATGCCTGCCGGACGCTCAGATGAGGAAGCAACGCTCTCGTTCACCAAACTTCTCCTGTCGATTCGCGACACGAGCAACACTCCGCCGGACACGGAGTGTCGCTCTCGGCTTCACCAGCCGCGATATCCGCGACGATATCCGTGCTCCCGCCGTTCGGCCCGGCGCATCTCCCGGCGCTCGTGCCGGTAGCCGCGGTCGTTATACCCAGATCGCCGGCCGCCATGATCGCTGTAATAGGCTCCACCGTTCCAGCGTTGACCATCGCCATACCCGCCACCATACCCCCGAGCCACGTGTCCGCCGGCGCGGTACGAGCCCTGGCCATAATAACCGCCATAGGACTGCGCCATCGCCGCGGGCGCACCGAACATGAGGGCGGCCGCTGCAACAATCAAAAAGCGTTTCATGATCCTTCTCCCGAGGTGCGGCAGGGGCCGCACCATGAAGAGGGCTATTAGCGGTCCCTGGCTGAACCAGCCGGAAATGGGGTTGGCAGGCCCGGTTAAGTTTCGAGGGGCCTTAATGGTGCCCGCCGCCATGTCCTCCACCGTGGTGTCCGCCACCGAAGTGACCGCCACGGTAGCCATGCCCAAACGAGCCGATGCCGATCCCAACGCCAAACGACCCGTAATAGGGCCGGCGATAGCCGCCCCAAGGATAATACCCGCGTCCGTAGCTGGCCTCGTTCACGGCGATGACGCACGTCGGGGAAGTCGATATGCGAGGCGGCGCGTCGGTTTGAGGCTCGCTCCTCGGCGCCACCGCCTGCGGCGTTGCCCCCGCCGCATCACCCGGACCCACCGCAATAGGCTGCGCGACGATCGCTCCCGGAGTCGTGCAAGGGACCCGGTAATAGGTATAGCGGCTTGCCGAGGGACCGGTAGCGCAGCCGCCGAGCACCACCAACGGGAGAATGGCTAATACCGCGCGTGACGCTCGCATGACCATGGCGACGCACCTCCAATCGACCGCATGGCGCGACACTAGATTGGTCGTCTACCGCCGATGTCGTAAAGGACCAAGAGCAGACGATAGACCTATTCAGTGGCCGTTCAAGTACCTTCGGTACCATCCCTAAAGTGGAGACAAATGCCATGTTATCGGCAACGATGCCGGCTTTAAGAATGGCGGCGGTATTAACAGCGGCATTGATGGCGTTTGCCCCCGCCACAGCGCAGCAAAGCAGCGGGCAGCCACGCCTTCGATCCGAGCAGGTGGTCACAGATGCACGGCCGCAGCCTGTTGCGCCAACCCTGCCCCGCTCCTCACCGCGGCCGAGCGGTCATGCCTTGCTCGACTTTCGGTATCGGCCGTATGACACGAGCGGGGCGGCGAGCACGGCAGCTCACCCGGCCTATGAGACCGCTGGCGCGGTCGCCGGCGGCAACTATGCTTTCGGTCATGTGGGCGCCCGGCGGGTCGGCCATTGATCAGCCGTCGACAGAATCGGCGTTGCGCCGCGAGGGTGGAGATGCCGTGATGAATGTTGGGCGAGTACGACGCATCCTGCTCATCGGCCTGCTGACGGGGTTTGTCGCGGCGTGCGACCGGTCACAGGATCAAGCGGGGCAGAATTTCCAGCCGCCCGAGCCAACGATCCAGATGCCGCCCTCGATCGCGGCAAGCCATACCTTTCGTTGCAAGGACAACAGTCTTGTCTATGTCGACTTCTTCAGTGATCGCGTGACGGCCTCGCTGCGTACTGAGAAAAGCGGGCCGCCCATTCGCCTGGTTGCACCCGCCAAAGGCGAGCCCTTCACGGGCGAAGGCTATGTCCTCGTCGGCAGCGACACCTCGATCACCTTGAGCAAGCCGGGCACCGCCAGCCAGGCGTGCAAGGCCTGACCTGATCGCGAACACTTCAACCATCGCTCACAATTCGATCTCGGGTCGCTAACAAGGCACAATTTGGGTTGCAAATACAGTCGAAGCCATAGTTGATGAACTTCGCCCCTGACGGGTCGGGAAGGTAAGCTCATGGCAAGACGGGTCTGGCAATCAGCGGTTCTCAGCATCGGCGCGTTGGGATCGCTTGCGGGTTGCATGTTTCCGGGGACGAACACGCGACCGGCTGCGCCGTCCGTCTACTTGCACGTTCCCTGCAACACTCCGGGGGCTCGCATCGAACGATCGATCAATGCCGAACCGAGCGCAAGCGGAGCCAGCGAGGCAACGAATGCAGGTAGTGCAACGACTAAACAGACGGATAAATGCGTCATTGAACGTCAATCTTCTAGTCATTGAGGCTAACCCGTGGGGTTGGCCACTGGCATCGGCCAGCCTCTGGGCATGCCAAAGTATTGGAGCGGGGTCGATGACACGGCGTCGCCATGTGCGTTGGTGGGAACCGATTTTGCCTGCGGGGGCCTGAATCCTAGCGTCAAAGCTTGTAAACCTCGCGCCGCAGGGGCTATTACATTTCCCGTTCCACCTGCCCGCCATCGTCTTTCCGCTGATCCGGTAACCTGGGCACCTGTCAAACACTTCAAGAATGGTGTCGTACACCCACCGGCGTCTTGGCGCGGGGCTCGGAGCGAGTACGTGCGAACTCGTACCGTTCCTTGTGATTGCCAAGCAGGCGATCAAGGAGATTGGAGCTAGGCCTCCTCATTGCTGCGCCGAGCGAGCTTGGACCTGCTTAATGGGCCATTCGGGTGCCTCTTTTACGATGGTCCTGAACTCTCGTTTGCGGCCGTGGTGCTGCCTGCCGCTTCGTCTACAGGACCGTAGCTTCCGCCGGGCAAGCGGGGCGCGTGGTCACCCAAGCGGGGCGCGAATAGTTCGTCGCCGAACAAACCGAGGTCACGCGCCTCCGCGCGCCCCGTAGCGGCCAGCAAAGCGAAGCCTGCGACATAGGCGTCGCGCTGCGCGGTCACGAGTTGGACCCGGCTGTTCAGCAGCTCCTGCTCGGCATTGAGGACCTCGAGCACGGTGCGATTGCCAACACTGTTCTCCGCTCGTACGCCTTCCACCGCCAGTTCATTTGCTGATACGGCGGACTGGGACGATCTGACCACAGCCAGAGTGGCGCGATGCCGCAGAAACGCCGCTCGCGTATCCGCAACGACGCGCCGTTCCACGAACACGATCTGTTCGAGTGCCTGGCTGGACAGCGCTTGCGCGCGGCGGACCTGCGCTGCTGGGAGGCCGCCTTGATAGAGCGGGATCGTCGCCGATAGACCGACAGTGGCCGTGCGCTGCGCTTGCAGGAACGTCCGCCCTGGGATCGTGCTGACCAGCGAGCCGAGATAGTTGTTGTAGTTCCCCGAAGCGACCGCCGACAGACGCGGCAGCCGTGCCGCCGCCGCCACCCGGACATCGTAGCCGGCTGCCTTGGCATCAGCCTGGGCGGCTAGAAGCTGGGGATTGCGGTCGAGCGCGGTCGCGAGCGCATCTTGTGCAGTCCCGGGCAGGTTCGGCAACTCGGGCGGCTGCTCGAGGTCGCGCGCTGGCACGCCTACGAAGCGGAGATAGTTCTCGAGGCTGGCGCCGAGCTGCGCTTCGGCGAGCTCGAGCTGGCCGCGGGCGAGCTCCAGGCGTGCCTCGGATTGGGCGACGTCGGTGCGTGTGAGGTCGCCAATTTCGAAGCGGTCGCGGGATGCCTGTAAATTGGTCTCAAGCACGCGCACGTTCTGACGATTAAGGTCGACAGTGGCGCTGTCGCGGATGACGTCCATGTAAACCGAGACGATTGCGGTGAAGACGTCGGCCTCGGTGCCTCGCAACGTTTCCCGCCCGGCTTCGACGCGCGCGTCAGCCGCCTTGATCCCGTTGCGAACGCGGCCACCCTGGTAGATCGGCAGCGAAACGTTCGCCGACGCGTTGGTCGCCCGCAAAGGAGCCGAGAAGCTGTTGGCCGAGCGGACGACGAATTCCTGATAGTCCGCCGTGGCGCTCACTGTCGGCCGTGCCCCGGCCTTCGCAATCGGCACACCCTCGTCGGTCGCCCTGAGGCCTGCCCTCGCCGCGGTGAGTGATGGATTTGTCCGGTAGGCGATCATGAGCGCTTCACGCAGCGTTTCGGCGCGAGCAGTGGCGCCCGCAGCGATGAACGCCGACGCAACCGTCAGAACACCGGTCAACCGCATGATGAGCGCCTCCTCACGAAACCCACAGGTAAGCGGGGCGAACAACGCGCTCGCTTTATCGCGGTGGCTCCGCCTCCCGCCATCCCACCGGCGGCTAGTGCGCTTTCGAGGGAGAAGGTGGACGCTGGATGCCGCAGCCAGCACGGCCGCGATGATACGATACATGAAACATGGCTCCTGATTTCCAACGTCTCGCGGGTGCGCTCGTCGCGTTCACGATTGCCTTCAAGCTCTGGCTTCAGAGTCCTGCCTCGATTTTGGCATCCGCGCCAGCTTGCAGGTGGGGTCGGGATGACGATGCCAGAACACCCGCGCACAAAGATGACCTTGCGGCGGCCGCGGAACACAAG
Source organism: Sphingomonas floccifaciens (assembly GCF_042681125.1). NCBI lineage: Bacteria > Pseudomonadati > Pseudomonadota > Alphaproteobacteria > Sphingomonadales > Sphingomonadaceae > Sphingomonas > Sphingomonas floccifaciens. The sequence goes on from NZ_JBHUFC010000005.1 coordinate 5,454, forward strand.
GTCCGGACTGCCGGGAAGGCACTTGCCATAATGCCATATGCACCCCCTCTATCGAGCGCTGTATGCTCCCACGCGTAGGCTTTTTTCAACAGCTTCGGCCGGTTGTGACACTACGCTTGCGCAATCACGGAGCTAATGCCTCGAGGATGCCACACTCAGCGACGGTGCCGTGGCCGCATCGGTCGATGATGATGCTTTCGAGTTCACGGCTCAGCGCGAACAGGTCGGCAGTCTTTCTCTCGATGGCTGTCCGGTGCTCGCGCGCAATCTTCTCAACCCCAGCGCACGATCGATTGCTGCAGTCAGCCAAGCTCAAAAGCTCGCGGATGTGGTCGGGGCTGAATCCCAAATCGCAGGGGTGGCGAATGAAAGATAGCCGCGAAGGTGGCTCGCATCATAGGTGCGGTAGTTCCCTCGGTACGCGCCGGCGCGGGTAACAGAACGTTTTCTCATTATACCGGACCGTCTGCACCTTCATGCCGTCATCGGCGCCGCTCGCTCGACTCCCGGCCTCGGTGATATGGGGAGCACGGGCGACGTTCGCCGCCGCCCGTGCAATAATCTGGCTAAGCGGCCATTTTCTCGCAAGCATCGGCGCACCGGCGGCACGCGGCGGCGCAATCCTCCATGCCCTCGAGTTGTTCGCAGCTCGCCGCGCACGCTCGGCAAATCTCAGCGCACTCACGGCAGATATGGGCATGATGCTCGGATTTGCGCGCCATGAAGTCGATCGCAACGCTGCAAATCTGAGCGCAGTCCAGCATCAGCTTCATATGCTGGGGCTCGGCGTGTCGCCCGCCCGCCTCGAGGCAGTGGTTCATCGCCATGTGGAGGCAGGTGATGTGGCACTCGTGACAGGCGTCCAGGCACTCCTTCATCTCAGGGTCGATCTGATGCATCGTCTTTCCTTCCATTTCGCCCCGCTCCCCTCCTAGATACGCGGCTCTTGGCGTTCCCCCCTCGCTGGGTATCCTTCGAATTGCACTGATTGTCGCAAATGCCTCTTGAACCTATAGTAGGTATAGGTGGCATGTCTAAGCCAGCGGATTTCGATGGCAAGGAGCGGATGATGACCCTTCAACTCGGTGACACAGCGCCCGATTTTTCGGCGGAGACGACGGATGGACCGATCCATTTCCATGAATGGGTAGGCGACAGTTGGGCGGTGCTCTTCTCGCACCCGAAGGATTTTACGCCGGTCTGCACCACCGAACTCGGGGAGGTCGCGCGTCTCAAACCCGAATTCGACAAGCGCAACGCGAAGGTCATCGGCCTGAGCGTCGACCCGCTGGACGATCACCATGCCTGGATTGGTGACATCGCCGAGACGCAGGGCCACGCGCTCAATTTCCCGCTGATCGCCGATCCGGACCGCAAGATCGCGGAACTCTATGGCATGATCCACCCCAAGGCGAACGACACGCTCACCGTTCGCTCCGTTTTCATCATCGGCCCCGACAAGAAGCTGAAGCTCAGCATTACCTATCCTGCCAGCACGGGCCGGAACTTCGAGGAGATTCTCCGCACGATCGACTCGCTGCAGCTGACCGCCAAGCACAGCGTGGCGACACCGGTGAACTGGCGGCACGGCGAGGATGTCATCATTGCGCCTTCGCTCAACGACGAGCAGGCACGAGAGAAATTCCCGGGCGGCTGGAAGACGCTGAAGCCTTATCTGCGCATCACGACGCAGCCACAAGACTGACGGAAGCTTGGTGGGGACACCATCGCCGTCAGTGAGTTGCCTCCGGCTCGAACCGCAGGGCGTCGAGCACGCGGCAATCCTCGATGGTTGTACGCCCGCACTCGCCCAACAGACATTCGAGCGTCTGTTCGAGCGCCTTGAGGTCTTTGATCTTGCCGCGCACCTCTTGAAGACGGGTAGCGGTGATCCTGTCGATATCGGCGCAAGGGGCTGCCTGCGACCGCTCGGAAAGCACCAGCAGGCTACGCACCGCATCAAGGGGGAAGCCGAGTTCCCGGGCCTTGCGAATGAAGGTCAGACGATCGAGGTGACCATGGTCATATATTCGATGCCCCCCCGTGCTCCTTGCAGGTTCGGGCAGCATCCCAATTCGCTCATAATAGCGGATGGTGACTACACGGCAGCCCGTCAGACGGGCAAGCTCGCCGATAGGAAAAAACTGCTGCATGCGCCTCTTGTATCTATACCAGCTATAGGGGCTATCTTCGCTGCGCGAGACGTCCTTGTAAAGACGCAGGAGAACGCGCGATGAAGGATTGCTGCCCAACGCCGAGCGCCGGCACGGAGGGCAAATCCGCGGCAGCGCAGCAGCTCTCCTGGCCGTCGCGCCGCTGCCGGGCGGCCAGGAGAGCTGCTGCGCTGCCAGCCCGGTAGAGGGTGGTGCATCGGACGCATGCGGGACGGTGGCGACCCGGCACCAGGCGGGGGCAAGGTCGAGCCATCTGGCGGCGAACGACGACTGCTGCTCGGCCAAGGAGCAAGAGATTGCCGCACTGGGCGCTCACGCCGACATCAAGCGGGTGCTGCAGATCGTTCTCGTCATCAATTTCGTCATGTTCGTCGCCGAATTCACGGCCGGGGTGCTGGCGCGCTCCACCGCCCTCATGGCGGACTCGGTCGACATGCTTGGCGATGCGCTCGTCTATGCGCTGAGCCTCTACGCGCTCGAACGCGGGCTGCGCTGGCGGGCGGGTGCGGCACTGGTCAAAGGCGGTATTATCGCCGCATTTGGCATCTGGGTATTCGTTGAGGTGGGATTGAAGCTGATCAACGGTGTGACGCCGACTGCGCAGACCATGGGCATCTTCGGCCTGACCGCGCTCGGCGCGAACCTGACCTGCCTGGCGCTGCTCTACCGATACCGCCATCGCGATGTGAACATGTCCAGCACCTTCGAGTGCTCGCGCAACGACGTGATCGCCAACACCGGAGTGCTCGTCGCCGCCGCCGGTGTCTACGCCTTCAATGCGGGCTGGCCCGATATTGTCGTCGGCGCCATCATCGCCGTGCTGTTCTTCCGCTCGGCGATCGGCGTGATCCGCCAGGCTTGGCCACAGTTCCGAGCCGCCGAGCCGAATGTAGCGGTCGAGCTCGATTGAGGTGCAACTTCTATAGAAGGATTGGAAACCGGTGATGAAACGCAGAATTGTCCTGACCCTCTTTGCAGCCGCCCTTGTCTCGCCTGTGATGGCCAATGCCAAGGTCACCAGCGCCACCATGTACAAGAATCCGGGCTGCGAGTGCTGCGACGGCCATGCGGCTGCGCTCAAGCGCGCCGGCTTTGATGTCAAGGTCGTGCCCACCGAGAAGCTGGCGGCGCTGAAGGCCAAAGCGGGCGTCCCGGCCGAACTCCAAGGCTGTCACACGATGATGGTCGGCGGCTACGCCGTCGAAGGCCATGTCCCGGTCGCCGCCGTCAAGCGCTTGCTCGCTGAGAAGCCGGCAGTGCGCGGCATCGCGCTGCCGGGCATGCCGGCGGGCTCACCCGGAATGGGCGGACCTAAGACCGCGCCATTCCGGGTGATGAGCTTCGAGGGCGACGGCACGAAGCTGTACATGGTCGAGTAAACGAAGGCGCCCGAAATGCAGGAGGTAGACCCGTGACTGAGGACGATATCGAGTATTTCCAGCACAGGGCGGAGGTCGAGCTCGAGATGGCGCAGCGCGCCGTCACACCTGAAGTGATGGTGCCGCACGTCGAGCTGGCCAATGCTTATCTGGAGCAGGTGGAAGCGTTGAAGCGATCCGCATCCGAGCAGGAGGACGGAGGCAGCGCCGATGCGCCCGAGGGCAAGAGTGCCGCGGACGCCGCCTCCGGGCGACCGCACCCGGACCCGACGGCGCACGCTCCGCTGCCCTCATGATCTTTCGTCAGCTCTACGAGCCGGATTCCTCGACCTACACGTATCTGTTCGGCTGCCGCGATACTGGGAGGGCCGTGCTGATCGATCCGGTTCTGGAGACGGTGGAGCGTGACCTCTCCGCTCTTCAAGAGCTGGACCTGACATTGAGTCATACGCTCGACACGCACATTCATGCGGATCATGTCACGTCGGCGTGCCGGCTGCGCAGCCTGACGGGCTGCAAGGTGGCTTACCCGGAAATGGATGGGCTGCCCTGCGCCGACTTGGGTGTGAGCGAAGCAAATCCGCTGAGGGAAGGAAGCCTCACCTTCCAGCCATTGTTCACGCCCGGGCATACCGACACGCATCATAGCTACCTCATCGATCTATCGGGCTCGCTGCGGGTCTTTACGGGCGACGCGCTGCTCATCGACGGTTGCGGTCGCACCGACTTCCAGGATGGCGATGCAGCCTCGCTCTATCTGTAGGCGCTTGCAATCATAGCGGCGTGTGCTCGCAAACAGCCTGATTTCCTGCTCACGCTTTCTGCCACTGGCGGGGAGCGTCCTGCTCGAATTATCTGCCAGTGTGCTCGCCATCATCCGGCGCTGCTTGCAAACGGGGCGTTGTGCTCACGCTCCGTGCCAATGGGCTCTCCAAACCCGTAGCCGGCAAGCGCTTTTGCGAAGCAGGTTTCCAGAACAGTTCTGACAAGCGGCGGGCCGCAGAAATGCGTTGTCGTCATGGCCCGCCCGCGAGGTCGTCAGAAAGGAAGGTTTTCGCGAACAGGGCCGGCGCGTCGTGCTAGGCGATGGAACCCCGCAAGCGGACAGGATGCGATGACCAGGACCGAAATGCTGGAAACGATGAAGCGTCTCGACGCCCATGCGAACGCCCTGTTGCTTACCGGGGCCTCCGATATCGATCTGCTCGGCGGCATGTTCGACGTGATGCCCGACTTCAAGGCGTTGCTCGACGCCGGATACGGCGGTGAAATCGACAAGAACGCTGGTCGCTTCCCCGGTTTGCATCGCTACGCCGTCATGCTCTCCAATGTCGCCGAGGGGATCGCGGAAGGTTCCATCCGGGTGCCGCGCTGACGCCCTGTTTCGCTGGCAGGGGATGTGAGCAGACCTTTATGATTGCGAGCAGCGCAGGATGATGGCGAGCACACTGGCAGATAGCGCGAGCAGATCGCCGAGCCGGTTGTCAGATAATCCGAGCAAAAAAAGGCTCTGTTTGCAAGCAAACGCCGCTACGATTGCAAGCACCTACATCTATCGCTCGATTCACGACAAGATTTTCACGCTTCCGGGCGACACGCTCGTGTTCCCGGCACACGACTATCAGCACCGCCACGTCAGCACCGTCGACCAGGAACGGGAGCGCAACCCGCGGCTCGGCGGAGGAAAGACGCTGGATGAGTTCATCGCGATCATGGGCAGCCTGAACCTGCCTTATCCCGAGCGCATCGACCTTGCTGTGCCTGCCAACCGGCTATGTGGCGACTGTCCTGAGGCAGAGCGCACGATGCTCGCTGAGCCGCCTGGACCCTCGGCACAAGGATAAGGTAGATGACGATTCATCACGGCATCGTCGATGCGATCGGCAACACGCCGCTGATCCGGCTGAAGAAGGCGTCGGAGCTCACCGGCTGCACCATCCTAGGCAAAGCCGAGTTCCTGAATCCGGGCCAGTCGGTCAAGGACCGAGCCGCGCTCTACATTATTCGGGACGCCGAGAGGCGGGGCGAGTTGCGTCCCGGCGGCGCCATCGTCGAGGGTACGGCAGGAAACACCGGGATCGGGCTCACGCTCGTTGGCAATGCGCTTGGCTATCGCACCGTGATTGTGATCCCCGAGACGCAACGGAAGGCCGCTTGGATGGGTTCGTCTGTTCCGTGGGTACCGGCGGTACGCTTGCGGGGATCGGGACCGCGTTGAGGGAGCGAAAGCCCGACGTGGTCATTGGTCTCGCCGACCCGATGGGAGCCGCACTTTACAGCTACTACATGACAGGTGAGCTCAAAGCCGAGGGGTCGTCTATCACCGAAGGGGTCGGTCAGAGCCGCATCACGGGGAACCTGGAGGGATTCTCGCCAGACATCGCCTTCCAAATCCCGGATGAAGAGGCAATCCCGGTCGTGTTCGATCTTCTCCAGCACGAAGGTCTCTGTCTCGGCGCATCTTCCGGTATGAACGTGGCCGGCGCCATACGACTGGCAGAGCACCTCGGGCCCGGTCACACAATCGTGACGATTCTTGCCGACTTTGGCACGCGCTATCAGTCGAAGCTCTTCAACCCGGAGTTCCTGTGCGCCAAGGGGCTGCCGGTGCCCAGCTGGCTGGAGCGGCCGAATCATCGACCGGCGGTCGATTATCCTAACCGCAGCAACTTGGATCAAGCCCCCCAATGACTCGCCAGCCAATCGTCCGACTTGCCGCCCTTGTTCTGATAATTCTCGTTGCAGGGCTGGCTCTCACAGCAGTGCAAAGGGCAAAGAGCTCAGCTCCTCAGGCTGGTCGCGTAGGACCCTTGGTAGGGGCTGCGGTCGGCGGGCCTTTCAGGCTCATCGATCAGGACGGGAACACCAGAGGCAGTGAAAGCTTCAAGGGCCGCTATCGGCTGATGTATTTCGGCTACACCTACTGTCCTGATATCTGCCCGACCGACGTGCAAAAGATGAGCCAGGGACTACGCTTGTTCGAGGCGCGCGATCCCGCGCGCGCCGCCCGCGTGCAACCGATCATGGTGACGATAGACCCTGAGCGCGACACGCCCGCGGTCATGAAGCAGTTTGTGCGCGCTTTCCATCCAAGGCTGATCGGGCTTACGGGGAGCCCGGCTGAGATCAAGGCCACGCTTTCGCGCTTCGCGATCTACACGAGCCGTCAGGGACCCAAGGGCGCCACCGACTATCTGATGGATCACAGCGCGATGATGTATCTGATGGGACCGCAAGGCGAGCCGATCAGCTTCTTTGCCCGCGACGCAACACCGGAGCAAATCGCCGCTGATCTCGCGGCGTATGTGGCCTGAGAAGAATATTGTAGCGCTATCACAACAGGGACTTGGTTACGGGTAGCTGCTTAATAAATCCCGCAGCATCGCAACACCCGCGTTCAAGGCCTGAACTCAGGCTGAAGCATGCTTGGTTGATGGGAGCGGTCACCCGCCCCCATCCGTCCATCAGCGCTTGCCGGTGCCACCTTTGTCACGGTGGCCGTGCTCATCGAGATCGCCCGGCTTGTGCCCGGGATGCGGATGATGCTCGCCCGCGACTTCCTTCTTACCCTTCTTGTCGCGATGGCCGTGCTCGTCGAGATCGCCGGGCTTGTGGCTGGGGTGATCGTGATGCTGTCCGGATTTTTCAGTGTTCGCCATGGCACTTCTCCTTCTTGGGCAACAAGGCAACGCGCGTCGATGTCGCCTGTTTCCGCACTCAAACGGATCAGCTCAGCGTTGCGCTGGCCCGAGGGAGGCGTCAGCCGAGTTGCCCCGAGAGATACCACCACGGCGTTGCCGCTGTCCGCATCAATACGCAGCCGCAGGTTCGGCAATTCGCCCGCTGCACGCCATTGCCGTCGCGCTCGATACGGCCGTTTGGGCGATGGACACCGGCAGCGCAGTCTATGATTCGCCATCCTCTCGTCATCGACCTCGTCCTCGCTACCGTCACGTTGCTACCGTTCGGTAGTCGGCACTGAACCCGATTGGAATGATACGGGGCAGCGCTTGCTCATCCGTGCATGCAAAACGCCCCTGGATGGCCGACGCTGCCGCTGGGTGCCGCGATCGTCGGTCACTGTCCCTTGGCCGCAAGATCAGCTTCCGCCGAAGATCGATGGCCCTCATGGGTGGTTTGTTTGAGCGGGCGCGAGCACCGCAGGGTCAGGAATGTGGTGAGGCTCAGGAAGATCGCGATATCAAAGAGGCCATATCCCACAGCGGCACCTACAGCTCCCGTTGCCCAAAGACTTGCAGCCGTGGCTGTCCCGGAGGCTTGGCCGCCCTGCTTGAGAATCGCGCCCCCGCCGATGAAGCCGACGCCGGTGATCAGGCCCTCAAGGATACGAGCCTGGGCCTGCGACTCCTTCCCGAGGACGGCAATGGCGACCAGAACAAAGCCGCAGCTTGCAAGCGCGACGAGTGGGAACGTGCGAACTCCTGCGCTGCGCTCTTCTTTTTCCCGATCCCAGCCGATCGGAAGCGCAAGACCATAGGCGGCTGCCAAGCTGAGCAGGTGGGAAACAGTCTCCCATAGGCCATTAGGAGCAAAACGCATCGGGCGGTCTATCCTTGAGCGCCCCTTTCCGACGAGGCATTCGATGATGTACCCGGCAGGGTCTCAGGGCAAGCCATCAGCTCCTTTGCCGCGCCGCGACGCCGGAGCAAATCGCTCGCGATCCAGCGGACCTATGTTGCCTGAGAGAGTCGCGTGACATCACCGACGAGCACCGGAGGTGTACGGGATCGAGCCGATCTGCCGGGCTCTGCCGAGAGAATGCGTCAACCCGAGCTGGAAATTCGGAAGCCGTAACAGCGCGGCCGGATATTCGGACCGCTCCCACCGTTCTTCCAGAGGAAGGAGACTCCGCATGGCTGACAATAACGTAGCTACCAACGAAACCGATCGCCTGATCGCCTCCAACAAGGTCGAGGGCACCGCTGTCTATGATCGCGACGGCAACAAGCTCGGCTCGGTATACAACTTCATGGTCGACAAGCGCTCGGGCAAGGTCGAGTATGCGGTCATGTCGTTCGGCGGGTTCCTTGGCATGGGGGAGGATTATCACCCGCTGCCCTGGGACCAGCTCACCTACGATACCGATCAAGGGGGCTATGTCGTCAATTTGAGCCGGGAACAACTCGAAGGCGGCCCGCACTACAGCGCCGGCAACGAACCCACCTTCGACCGCGCCTATGGCCAACAAGTCTATGGCTATTACGGGTCAAGCTACAACTACTGACCGGTGAGGGCGGCGGCCTCGCCGCCGCCCTCTGATCCCTATGGGCCTGCGAAGGGAACGGCGTTCCTGTTTCGCAATGCGTCACGGCTGCAACACCTCAGGCCGGGTGGTTCCCACACTTGCTGTATCGCCCTCACGTGGAGAGAGGACCGGGGATCGGCGCCCGGTCAGCGCCTGGACGACGACTGCGCTCAGCTGGCGAGCATTGACCGCGAAGAGGACGAAGGCGAGCACGAGATAGCCCCAGGCGAGCCAGGTGAGCGTCAAGATCGTGCGCGGCTCGTCGTCCCGGAAAATGAAGGCGAGCGTCACCTGCACCAGGAACAGGCCGAACAGCGCCACCGACGACCAGACGGTCAGCCGGAGCCGCGCGATCAGCCCGATTGCAAACAGCGACTGAGCGGCGGTGAGGAAGAACTCCTCGCCCTGGCGTGCGTCAAGCGGCAGCGGGCTGATCGCGCCCGCGCCGATGCTGAGCGCCAGCGGCAGCATGCCGACCAGCAGCGTCCATTGATTGATCTTGTCGCTGATCATCGCGATCAGCCCGTCGCCCGATCGGTTGGCGCGTACGAACAGGATGGCGATGACGATCGCCGGCGCTTCGCTTGCGAGCGGCGCCAGCCACTGGATCAGCAGGAACTCGTTGATGCCGAGCGTGCGCCCCGCTCCGACCATCGCTTCCGCGAAAGGCTCGGCCGACAGGAGGATAACGCCCGCCGCGACTCCGGCCAACGCCGCCATCGCCGCCCATTGTGCGGCGGGCGAAAGCACCCGGAGGGCAGCCGCCGGGCCAGGCTCTTCCTCCTCGCCGCTGCCCTCGTCGGGCTTATCCGATTTGCGGACGCGCCAAAGATAAAGCCCGAAGATCGCCAGCAGGACGGCGAAGTCGGCGAGCGTGATCGTGTCCTTCAGGACGATCACGAAGCTGTAGAGGCTGGCGAGCAGCAGGAAGCCGATTTCAGTCGCATTGCCGGGTGGAAGATCGATCGAGCGATGGCGGTCCTTCGCCCAATGCAGAAACACCATGAGGGGCCACGCCACACCGACCAGCAGGCGATTGGCGCCGGTCATGTTGGCAGCGGCATACTGCACGTAAGGCGATGCAGGGCCGCCGCGGCCGGCCATATAGGCGTAGTAGATATCGACGGCATATTCGGGCAGCACTGTCACCAACGCCACGATCGCCAGGATCAGACCTTGCGAGATGCGCGACTCCGCGGCTTCGGCACCCCACGACAGCATGAAGCCGGCGGCGAGGATCCCCACGCCGAATAAAGCGGTGTCGAGCAGCGGACTGGGATACCAGCCGGTCAAGCGCAGGTAGAGCGCCGGCATCGTTGCGAGCAGCGCAACGATCACGAGCGTCAGAAATCGCCTCATTCGATCGCACCTTTGCCGGCTGACCAACTTGCTTCAACGATCCGAGAACCGGATGGCACTCCCATCGTTCCCTCTCTGGCATGCTTCGGAGCGAGTCACTTTTCCGGATTGAAGGTGACGACGCGCCAGAGATACCAGAGCACTGCGCCCCCGAGCACGATGTTGCTGGTGGGCTCTACGACGCGTGCGACCTGCCCATAATTCTCGCCAAGCTCATAGCCGGCGATGGTGAGCAGGCTGGTCCAGAACGCCGAACCAACCATGGTGTAGGCCAGGAACGGCGCGAGCTTCATGCCCGTGACACCCGCCGGCACCGAGATGAGGGTCCGCACCCCGGGTACCATGCGCCCGAGCAGGACCGCCGAGCCGCCGTGCCGATCGAACCAGCTGTCGACATGATCGATTTCTCTCGGGGTCAGCGTCAACCAGCGTCCGTGCCGCGCGGCGAAGCGCTTGAGGCGCTCGACCCCGACCCACCGGCCGACATAGTACCAGAAGGTGGCGCCGGCGGCAGAGCCGGCCGTGCCGGCGGCAATGGTAAGCGCCAGCGAACCCTGGCCCTTCACCGCGACATAGCCGGCGAGCGGGAGCACGACCTCCGACGGGATCGGCGGGAACACATTTTCCGCGAGCATCAGCAGGAACACGCCAGAGGCGCCCCACTTGGTCAGCAGGGCCACAATTCCATCGAACATAGCACATCCCTCCCGTGCCGCAGGCAAACCGCTGTTAACCCTTGCTCAACCATGTTCGACAAGAATGTGGTACGAAGCAGGTGATTGGCAGCTTGACCGACGTCCGCAACGTTCTCGCCGCACGCGATGCGATCCTTCAGCGAAACGCCGCCTTACGCGGACTCGCGCAGCCCGCCCGCGCGCCGGAGATCAATCCGGCCGGGGGCGTTCGCCCGAGCTTCGCGACAGCATTCGACACCGCGCTTCGGGCCACACCGACGAAGGTCGAACCACCGGTTTCGCCAGCGGGCTCGACAGGCGTGGCGGCGTCGGAGGGAATCAGTTCGACGCTCACCTCGTTGCTCGCACGGGTCAACGCGACGCAGGAGCAGGAGGACGCAATGACCGAGAGCTACGAACGCGGCGAGACGACCGACATCGTGGGCGTGGTGCTCGCCCAGCAGCGTGCTTCGGTCGATTTCGAGGCGACACTTCAGGTTCGCAACAAGCTGCTATCGGCCTATAAGGACATCATGAACATGCAGCTTTGATTGGCCAGGCCCAGGTACCGCTGCCTGTCACCGTCCGGCGCAATCTCCGCGTCGGCTATTGAGAAGGCCGGTGATGATCAATCCCTTCTTCATGTTCGCCACCGGTATCGAGAACAGCATTCCGACCATCCAAAATGGACAAGTACGGGTCGACGAGCTCGAGAAGTGCGGCTTCTACAAACTCTGGCGAACGGATTTCGACCTTCTGGAAGAGCTGGGAGTACGCTTCCTACGCTATGGTCCGCCGCTGCACCGCACCTATCTCGCGCCGGACCGCTTCGACTGGGAGTTCGCCGACCTGACGATGAACCGGCTCAAGGAGCTTGACATCGTTCCGGTGGTTGACCTTTGCCACTTCGGTGTGCCCGACTGGATCGGCAATTTCCAGAATCCGGACTTTCCCCGACTCTTCGAAGCTTACGCCCGCCGGTTTGCAGAACGCTATCCTTGGGTGCAGCTCTACACGCCGGTCAACGAAATGTTCGTCTGCGCCACGTTCTCAGGCCTCTATGGCTGGTGGAACGAACAAGGCACAAGCGATCGTACGTTCGTCACCGCTCTCAAGCATCTGGTGAAGGCGAACATTCTCGCCATGCACGCCATACTGGAAATCCGTCCCGACGCCATATTCATCCAGTCGGAGAGTTCCGAGTATTTCCATGCTGACAGCCCTGAGGCTATTCGTCCCGCTGAGCTAATGAACGCCAGGCGGTTCCTTAGCCTGGACCTCAATTACGGTCAGCGGGTCAACTCCGAGATGCACGACTATCTTCTCGAAAACGGCATGAGCGTGAAGGAGTACAGCTTCTTCATGCAGAACAACCTGCGCCATCACTGCATCATGGGTAATGATTATTACGTCACCAACGAACACCGAGTGGCGCCTGACGGAAGGACCTGGGCCGCCGGCGATGTGTTCGGATATGACGAGATCACTCGCCAATATCATGAGCGCTATCGACTCCCCGTCATGCATACCGAAACGAACCTCGCGCAGGGCGCGAACGGCGACGAAGCGGTGCAGTGGCTCTGGAAGCAATGGGCGAATGTGCTGCGGGTGCGGAACTCGGGCGTGCCCACGGTCGGGTTCACCTGGTATTCGCTCACTGATCAGGTGGACTGGGACACTGCCCTGCGCGAGGCCAACGGCACGGTCAACCCGCTCGGCCTCTATGATCTCAATCGCAATATCCGCCCTGTCGGGCGGGCCTACAAGAAGCTGATCGAGGACTGGCAGAACGTCCTTCCCACCCAGAGCGCATGCCTCACGGTGCCTCTCGTGCTCCCGAGCGAGTTCGAAGAACCCTTCGTCAAGCGCCGAATGGAATGGATGCGAATGTACCACGCCAAAACCTCGCAAGCGACTGCCCCTTAGCGGCTGTCCTCATGCCGCAACGTCATCACCCCGGAGACGAAGAGTGGAAGGACGGTTCTCAGGAAAGGTCGTACTCATCACAGGCGGCGGTGGCGGCATAGGGGCGGCCGTTGCCAAGCGCTTTGCCGAGGAGGGCGCAGCTGTCGCGGTCACCGATCTGCGTGCCGACAGGGCGCTGAGCGTGGCGTCGACCCTGGTGCAAGAGCAAGGCGCGGAAGCGATTGGGCTCGGTTGCGATGTGGGAGATGAGCCGCAGGTAGCGGCGGCCGCCTCCGCAACGATCTCAAGATTCGGGCGATTGGACGTGATCGTCAACAACGCCGGTCTGATGACCTTCAAGACACTGGCCGAGTTGACAGCGGAAGACTGGCTGGAGGTACTCCGCGTGGACCTCCTGGGCGCCGCTTTGTTCACCAAACAGGCCTTTCTCCACATGGGCGAGGACGGCGGCGCAATCATCAATATCGCAAGCGTCCATGCCGTTGAGACTTCCGCCAACATCGGACCCTACTCCGCCGCGAAAGCGGGGATGCTGTCGCTCACGCGAACGACCGCGATCGAAGGTCGGGATCGGCGAATTCGGGCCAACGCCCTGCTGCCCGGGGCCATCGACACCCCAATGCTGTGGGAAAATCCGAACCTCAAATCGGGAGCGGAGGTGCTCGACAGACGGGATGTGGGTCAGCCAGCCGATGTCGCCGCAGCCGTTACTTTTCTGGCAAGCGACAACGCGCGCTTCATCACCGGGGCAGCGCTAGCGGTCGACGGCGGACGGCTCGCGAAACTTTGAGATAAGGTGGAGCGGCCTATTGCCCACTTCCCGGCCATAGCCAGCTCGCGCGGCGGTCAGCGTCCGGATCGGTGGTCGAGTCCTAGTGATTGCCTCGCGATACGCGGGCGTAGCCGATTTCCGTGCCTTCTTTTTGGCACGGGGTTCTGACACCTACAAACCCTTGGGAAAGCTAAGGTGCCCGTCCTGCGCTGCCTTGGACAGCACCTCCAACCGCTCGCCCGCCGTGACGATCGCCTTCGCCATCCGGCCCAACGTCTCGCTATAGTCGGGCTGCTCGGGCAGTTCGGCGCGCTCGGTCGCCAGCCGCTCCACCGCGCGCCGCAACAGCGCCAGCTCGCCCTCAACCCGCGCGAACGCCTCGGCCGCGGTTTCTCCGTCGTGCTCGTCCTCGTCCGCCATCCTACAGGCTCATCCCACGGTCGCGGTCGCGCCCGCCGATCTGCTGCGCCAGTTCCTGCCCGATCGACCGGCCGCGCTCCATTTTCAGCTCCAGCTCGGGGGCGCGCCTCGCCAGCGCGGATTCGAGCTGGGGATCGCGATGCAACCCGCCCGCCAGCTTCTCCATGCGGCCCCGCAACCGCTCCGCGCCCGCCTTGTCACCGGCCCGCTCCATGCCGGCACGGTCGCGCTGCATGGCCCGCCAGCTCTCCACGAACCTGCCGGCGCGAAGCTCGGGGTCGGTGCGCACCCTGGCTTCCTCGGCCATCGCGCGCGCCGCTCCCGCGGTATTGCCCGCCGCGGCCTGCTCGGTCAGCCTGGGATCGCGTGCGAGCGCAGAAGCGAGGTCGCGCGCCGCGTCCGGACGGGTGCTGTCCAGCGCCGCGCCGGCTTTCTCAAGCGCCTGGGCCTGATGGGGCAGCACCGGCAAGTCCTTGGCCCGCATCCGGCCTATATCGGCCGCGGCGCGCGCGTAGCGCTCGATCGCCTTGGCCTGTGAGGGCGCCAGCGGCCGATCGGCCCCGACGCGCTCCGGCGACGTCGCTTTCTCGGGCGTCGCGGCCGGCTTCGGCCGGAACCCGGCGAACATGCCCCGCGCCTTGTCGCGCACCTTCTCGACCACCTGCCGCGCGAGTTCCGGGAACCGGATCTCGCGCCGCTCGGCGAACGCGCGCGCCCGGTCCTGGTCGGTCGGCGCATAGTCGGCCGCCATGTCCTTGCCCCGGTCGCGCGACAGGGCGCGGACAAGCTGGCGCTGGTCGGCGAAGTCGTCGCGGCCATAATGGAGCTGCACCCCGTCGCGGTGCCGCGACAAGCCAACATAGGCGCTGTGCCGGTCCATGCCGGGGGTGGCGAGAACATGGGCGCGATCGACCGTCACGCCCTGCGATTTGTGGAACGTCGCCGCATAGCCGTGATCGACATGGGCATAGTCCTTCGCCTCGAACGCGACGCGCTGGCCCCCATCAAGCCGGACGGACACACCCTCGGGCGTCACCCGCTCGATGGTGCCGAGCGTGCCGTTCTTCACCCCTAGCGACCGCTCGTTCCGCAGGAACATCAAGCGGTCGCCCGCGGCGAAGTCGCGGGCTCCCCGCTCGGTCGCGAACGCCACGTCCTCACCTAAGTCGCCGGTCGCGCGAAGCCGGCCGCGGGCCTCCTCGTTCAGCTCGCGGACCTCGGCGTTGGTGTGGGTAAGAATGACGCGGGAGCGATCGGGCTCGGCCTGCCGCTGCCGGTCCCAGCCGTCCACCAGCTCGGCCCGCGCCTGCTCGCGCGTGTCGGCCGCCTGCACCATCCCATGCGCGTCATAGACGTGGATCGCCTCGCCTGTGCGGCCCGTGGCGAGCTGGCGCGTCGCCTCCTTCTGCCAGTCCTCGCGCTGCCGACGAACCTCGGCGATCTCGGCCGCGCCGTGGCGCTCGGTGATTGATCGGAACGCCGCGCCCGCCTCGATCGCCTGCAACTGCTCGGGATCACCAACGAGAACCACCTTTGCGCCTGCGTCGCGGGCATGGGACAGCACCCGCTCCATCTGGCGCGAGCCGATCATGCCGGCCTCGTCCACCACCAGCACGTCCCTGGGGCCTAGCTGCTCGCGCCCCTGCCCCCATGCGTGTTCAAGGCTGGCGATGGTGCGCGAGCTGATGCCGGACCCGCCCTCAAGGTTCTCGGCCGCGATGCCCGACAAGGCCCCGCCGCGCACGGTGTAACCCTGCCCCTCCCATGCCTCGCGCGCGACGCCCAGCATCGCCGATTTGCCGGTGCCGGCGTAGCCGACAACGGCCGCCAGCCCTTCCTTACCGGTGATATGGTCGAAGGCGTCGCGCTGTTCGGCCGAAAGGACAAGCCCCCTGCCCTCGGCCTTGGCCGTAGCGCGCTCGCGCTGCCGATCGGCGACACCATGCTCGGCGCGGCCCGCCAGCTCGTCGCCGGCGCGCTCAAGCCGGCCCTCCACCGCGATCATGTCGCGCGACGTGAACCTCTCCTGGTCGCGCCCGTCCTTGCCCAGCGCGACCAGCTCGGGGGACGCGCGCACGGCGCTCATCACCCGGTCGAACTGCTCCTTGCCGTCGCTGTGCCGGAACGCGAACACGGCAAGGTCACGGGTCGTGAACGTCGCCTGCTGCCGCGTGATGCCGTCCAGCGCGATCGACGCGTTAGCGACGATCTTCTCGCCGTTGTCGCGGGCAATCCGGGCGTGATCCTCGATCCGCTCGGCCTCAAGCCCCTGCCCCGGTCGGCGCGATGCCGCCGGGCCGATCTTGTGCTGCGGCTCCAGCTCGATGCCCTGCGCCTCGTAGGAGCGATGGTCGATGCGACCTTCCAGCCCCAGCTCGGCCATCCGCTCGTTGACGTGCGCGGCCCACGCCTCGCGCCACTCCTTCAGCAGCTCGGTGCTATTCCAGTCGCGAACCTTTTTGCCGAACCCGTCCGGCCCCACCTCGCGCATCGCCAGCATCACATGCGCGTGCGGTTTCGGGCTGCCGTCTTTCGCCTTGTCCCAATGCACGTTCAGGTCCGCGACCATCCCGCGCTTCACGAACTCGCGCTCCACGAAGTCACGCGCGAGCTGCACCCCTTGGCGTTCGCTCATCTCGCGCGGAATCGAGAACTCCACCTCGCGGGCAAGCTGCGCGTCCTTGCGCTTCTCCCCTGCCTCCACTTCGTTCCACAAGGCGGCGCGTTCGTTTAAACGCTCCGGCGCGCCCTCCGGCAACATCACCTCGGAGTGGATCACGCCCGCCTTGTTGCTGAAATCGTGATCGCGCCCCAACCGGTCGTCGTGCAGCTCGGACGCGGAACGATAGGCGGCGCTGGCGACCGCGCTCGAACCGTTCGCGCGGCTGATGACCTTGGCGGAAAAGTGATAGATCGCCATGACACTTGCGATACTGCCTTACTTAGCGCACGTCGGCAACGACGTATAAGCGCGCACTCACAATCCGCTGCGCTCCTCGTGATTGCCTGCCGCCCGCTTCACTTGTGGGTTGCCTGCTCCATCCGGTTTGCTAGGCTGCGGTGATCCTGACGCGGAAGGAGAAGGCACCATGCGAAAGGTGCGCGACTATGACGCGGAGTTGAAGGCGCTGGAGGAACGCGCGCGTGCGATCAAGGCGCGCCGCGTCGAACAGCTCGGCCAGCTCGTCACCGCGACAGGCGCCGATGCGCTCGACCTAGAAACGCTCGCCGGCGCGCTGCTCGACGCCGTCGCCATGAAGGATGCGGAAGCGAAGGAGGCGTGGCGTGCGAAGGGCGCCGCGTTCTTTCACCGGCGCTCGCGCAAAGCTGGTCGGACTGCTGGCGGCAACAGCGACAGCGCAGCGACGCAACCGGGCGCTGATCCAGCGTCTGGAAGCGGCGAGGCGTCGGGCTGATACGCGGCGCTGGGTCGTGCAACGCCGTGAGCGCACCCGCCACCTGATCGAGCTGGGCGGCCTCGTCCAGAAGGCCGGCCTGGTCGAACTCGCAGACGACGATCGCGCCACCCTTTACGGCGCCCTGCTCGAGCTGGCGGGCCGTGCGCGTGGCGATGATGCCGGCAACGTGCTGGCGCTGTGGAAACGGCGCGGCAAGCGGGCGTTCGACGCGGAAAGCGAAGCATCGGGAGCGTCGGGTCGCGACGCGGAGGCGGCATCGTGATGGAACACGTCGATATCGTCACGCTGGGGCTGCTGCTACTGGTGGCCTGCTTCGTGGCGATCGTCACCCGGCGCGTCGGCCTCCCCTACACAATCGGCCTTGTCGTGGCTGGAATCGCGCTCAGCCTTGCAGGCTATCGCAGCGGTCTCGTCCTCACCCCCGATCTGGTCTTCACGGTCCTGCTCCCACCGCTCGTCTTCGACGCGGCGCTGCATCTCAAATGGCAGCGCTTCCGCGAACGGGGGTCGCTGGTCCTGAGTCTCGCCTTTGTCGGCACGCTGCTGTCGGCGATGCTGGTCGCGAGCGGAATGCACTGGCTGGTCGGATGGAGCTGGCAGGCGTCGCTCCTGTTCGGCTCGCTTATCGCCGCGACCGATCCCGTGGCGATCATCGCCATGATGAAGGAACAGGATGCCGATCCCCGGCTGCGGTTCACGCTCGAAGCCGAAAGCCTGCTCAACGACGGTGCCGCCGCCGTTCTGTTCGGCCTGTGCGCTGCGGCCGTCGCGGGCGCGCCCACCGATGCGGTAACGGTCGCCCAATCGTTCGGGCTAACCGTGTTCGGCGGCATCACCTGCGGCCTGGCGGTTGCCTGGGGCCTGCTGCTGGTGGCCGGACGGTCCGACGATCATCTGGTGGAGCTGACCCTGACCGTACTGGCCGCCTACGGCTCGTTCCTGATCGCGGAAGAGCTGCACGTCTCGGGCGTGCTGGCGACGATGGCGGCAGGCATGTTGGTCGGAAATTACGGACGGGGACGCTTGCTTACCGAACGGGGTGGCGATGCACTGATCCGCTTCTGGGAGTTCGCTGCCTTCCTCGCCAACTCGGTCATCTTCCTACTGATCGGAAGCCGGGAGGCGGAACAGCCGCTGGTGGCCTTCCTGTTCCCGGCCGCGGTCGCCACCCTGCTGGTCCTGGCCGGTCGCGCCGCGGCGATCTATCCGATCGCCGCGCTGTTCGGGCGCACCCGCCAGGCGATCGATGGAATGACCCAGCATATCCTCTTCTGGGGTGGTCTGCGCGGCGCACTCGGGCTTGCGCTGGCCTTGGCGGTGCCTGCCGCCCTGCCCGAACGCGACGCGCTGGTCAGCGTCGCGTTCGCCGTCGTGGCCTTCTCGCTGTTCGTCCAGGGCGGCACCATGCCGTGGCTGCTGCGGCGGGCTAGGCGGAACCCTGATGCACCGGAGATACGGGGATGAGCGATTTCGATATCGAGGCAATCCGCGCGCAAATTCGCGCAATGGATTTCGTGCGCGGATCGCCGGCGGAAGTCGCCATGTGGCACGAGGACATGGCGAACTCCCGCGCCAACCTCGTAATCGAGAACATGATCCCGACGCCCAACGAGGATGCGTTTTTCGAGATGATGGTGGATGAGGGCGTGTCCCCTCCCCTCGTGTCGCAAATCCTGCTCCGGCTGCTCGATCATCCTGACGCCGATCGGTCCCTGCCGATCACGCCGATAGCAGCGCACTGATGCCCAGGCGGCGGATCGGCCCGCTGTTCGCGGTCTTCGTCGCCTTCGTGGTGCTGATGGCGAGCAACGCCTGGCTCAAGGGCATCTTCGGCTATGGCGAGATAGCGACCGACATTCCGTTCCTGCTGGCGGGCGCGGTCCTGTTCCTGGCCTGGCGGTTCAACCGGCGTGCCGCCGGCCAGCGTAACGAGCTGCTCGGCTCCGCCCGCTTCGGCGATCGGGCGGACGTGCGGAAACTCGAAGCCTCCGGGGATCTCCTGATCGGCCGCTCGGCGAAGTCGGGCAAGCTGCTCCGCTATGATGGCGCGGCGCATCTGCTGACGATGGCTCCGACGCGCTCGGGCAAGGGCGTCGGCACGATCATTCCGAACCTGCTGCTGCTCGATCGCTCGATCATCTGCGTCGATCCCAAGGGCGAGAACGCGCGCGTCACCGCCCGCGCGCGTTCCGCCAAGGGCAAGGTCTGGTGCCTCGATCCGTTCGGCGTCTCCGGCCAGCCTCCTGCCCGCTACAATCCGCTCGATCGGCTCGACCCTGCCAGCCTCGATCTTGCGGAGGACGCGAACACGCTCGCCGACGCGCTGGTGCATGATGCGCCGGGGCAGTCAGGCGAAGCGCATTGGAACGAGGAAGCCAAGGCACTCATCGCCGGGCTGGTCCTGCACACCGTCGTCCACGAGCCCGCCGATCGCCGCGTGCTTGCCGTCGTGCGCGACAAGCTGACGCTACCTCCTGCCCACTTCGCCGCGCTGCTGGCCGATATGCAGGACAGCGCCGGCGCCGGCGGTCTGATCGCACGCGCCGCCAATCGCCAGCTCGGCAAGTCCGACCGCGAAGCCGCCGGCGTGCTGTCCTCGGCCCAGCGCCACACCCATTTTCTTGACAGCCCGCGCATCGTCGCCAGCACCGCCGCGTCCGATTTCACCTTCGCCGGATTAAAGGAAACGACGGGCACGGTGTTCCTGGTGCTGCCGCCCGATCGGCTCGACACCTATGCGCGCTGGCTGCGCCTTCTCGTATCGCAGGCCGTCACCGACATGGCGCGCTCGCCGGCGAAGCCCGCGCGCCCGGTCCTGTTCCTGCTCGACGAGTTCGCCGCGCTCGGCCGCCTCGAACCGGTCGAGCGCGCGATGGGATTGATGGCCGGCTATGGGCTCCAGCTCTGGCCGATCCTCCAGGACATGCACCAGCTCAAGGCGATCTATGGTGAGCGAGCCGGCACCTTCATGTCCAACGCGGGCGTCATCCAGACGTTCGGGGTCAACGATCATGCCACCGCCGACATGCTCTCGCGCACAATCGGCGACACCACGATCGAATACGATACCGTCAGCACGTCGCGGGGCATTGGTTGGGGCGACAATCGCGCCGGCCCCTCGGAAAGCGTCAGCGCGCACGTCTCGACGCCCGACGAAATCATGCGGATGCGACCCGACCAGGTGCTGCTGCTGCGCCAAGGCGAACACCCGCTCGCGGTCGAGAAAATCCGCTACTACGACCAGCGCGAGTTCGCCGGCCTGTTCGATCCTGCCTGAACGGTCGGCGAAAGCACGAAATCCACACACCGCGGCTTGTTGCCCCCCCCCAAAAGACGAACCCGCCACGGGTAGCAGCCGCGGCGGGTTCGATGATCGCGATCGTAAAGTTGGGTGAAGCCGATATACCCGATCGAACCGGCGTTGGCGATAGCGCCGCTGGAAGGCGTTCACCGCTCTTAGGCTGCCTCCCTACCCTCAGCTTCTGATCGGCGCTCCACGGCCCGGAAAACAGGCCTCTGCGTCCGATTTGCCGGGCACCGTCGCCTAAGTTGAAGCGCCCCCGGTCGCGCTTGGCTTTCTCGGAAAGCCTGCGGCGCTTGCGCCGCCTTGGTGACGCCAAAGGCGGCACGCAACGAAGGCGTATCGGCCGGTAGGCCGATTCCGCATTGCCCCCTCTCTAATGATGCTCTGTGCAACGCTGGTGGGTGAAACCCCGATGTGGGGTTCGGCATGGCCTAAAGCGCGCACTATCGGGGTTTTGGCCCCTGTGTGGGTAGGTCGATTCGGTTATCCACAGCCCCGAGTCCTTAAGAAGAATCTCCTATGTAATAGGAGGTTTAAGACTCTTACGGAGTGACTTCCGCCTTATTAGACAATGACTTAACCGCCGTTTCAGGGGCCAAAACCCCGTGATTCGCGGGGCCAAAACCCCGTGATTCGCAGGGGCCATTCCCCCGATAGTTGGGCCGGGATCACTATCGGGGTTTTGGCCCCTGGCGTTCAGTCGGCCGGGAACCCCATTGGCGGGCGTGGCAGACGCTTGAACTGGAAGCCTGGATGATCGGTCGAGAGCTGGCATCGTTCGGTGAAGTTAAGAACCTCCTCACCTTCTGAGTTTCTTACCAGCTCTAGCCAGTAGCCGGGGAGCCGCTGCCGCTCGACTGCGCGCCGCAGCTCCTTGGCGAAGTCGGCCAGGCGCTGGGTGCTGCCGCTCTTGTGGTGGAGTTGCTTCATGGTGAAGGCCCAGCCCCCCGCCTGGTGCCCGCCATGCTTGCGCACGACGCGGTAAAGCCAACGCTCGATGCCGCCGGTCAGCTTGAAATAGGCACGGTCGATGCCGAGCACGAGGCGGTCGGTCAGCACGCCCTCGTAGAGCCAATCGGATATGGTGAACTCGACGCCAGTCGATCGCCCCAGGTCGTCGGTCGGTGCCGAGTAGCGCTCGATCCAGTGGAATCCCTCGGGCCGTTTCTTCTTGCCCTGCCGGATGTTGGTTCGGATCAGGGTGGCGCTCAGCCGTTCAAGTGCCTCAACGATGCGCCGATACTCGTCGCCCCCGGTTGGCCGGTCGATGCCGCGTAGCAGCTCATAGAGGGGAACGTGAAAGTGCGGCGTGGTCGGCTGCCCCGCCGCCTTCGCCGCCCGGAGCTGCGACACCGCCCATATCAGGATGTCGCAATCCCATATGGTCGCGATGCCGATCTCGGCCGGCGCCGTGACATTGACGGTGATGGTCGCGGTGCCGTTCTGCACCGAATAGTCGATCGGCTCGCTGCGACGCTGCTTGGAGAGGCTGAAAAACGGCCGCTCCATCATCTCCTGCTCGTCATGCGTCGGTATGTCACCGGGAAGCGTCACGAACAGATCGAGCTGGTCGAGCACGACGGGCTGATTGCCTCCTGCCCTGTTACCCTTCTTAGTCATGGAGGTTCCAAGGATCAGAGTTAGCGCCGAGCTCGGCCGCTCGGGACGTTCGCGGCGACCGCCTCCAGCGGCTCCAGCCCGCGGGCCTCAAGCAGCCGGTTCCATGCCTCATGTCCGAGCTTTTGCAGGCTGAGGCCGCTGTCGAGGCTGAGCTGGCGAAGCCGCTTGCGGTCGCGCGGGGTGACAAGCACGTTGATCGGCACGATCGTTGGCGCGGCGCTGTCGCGAACGGCGGGGACACCCTCGGTCGCGGGGATCGGGGCTGCGGTCGGCTCCTCGTCCAGCTCGCCCATCACGTCGGCGAGCGCGCGCCCGGTGCGCTTACTGCTCATGTCGTATCTCCTGAATCCAAGTCCAAACCTGACGCAGCTCCTCGGCCGCCTCCCGCGCGGCATGGCCGCGCATTTCGGTGACGCCCCTCCCCTCAAGCGATGCGTCCAGATAGACGGTGCGATCGGACAGGTGGGTCGGGCAAACCGGGACCGGGTAGCGCGACAAGGCTGCGCGCGCTGCGGTCGCCCGTGAATCGTTCTTGGCCGCATTGACGACGACGGCCGCGCGCCGATCGAGCCGGCGAAGTATCTTCAACGTCTCGCCCACCGCCTCCAAATCATCCGGGGATGGCCGCACCGGCACGATCACCAGGTCCGCGACGCGCGCCGCCTCGGCTTCGGGTTCCTCGACGGCGGGGCGCGTGTCGATGAACAGCGCGCCCTCGGGCTTGCGGCGAAGCCGCTTGGCCGCCTCGGTTAAGCTGGTGCCGTCCAGGTCGATCAGCTCGGGCCGCTCAAAGGCCGGTTCGATCTGGTCGCGGCGCGTCCACCATTTCGTTGTCGTGCGCTGCGGGTCGCGGTCGATGATAAGGCTAGGCTCCGTCTCGCCTGCGAGAACTGCGAGCTGACGGGCGAGGGTGCTCTTGCCCGCGCCGCCCTTCTGACTGACCAATGAGTAGATTTGCACCTTATGACCTTTGCACCCGTTGGACTGTGACACTATGAAGGTTCTTCGCTCATAAGGAAAGGCCCTTCATTCCTACCCCTCACCGTCGCTGTCGAGCGGACCATGCTGCATCGGCCCGTGCCCCTCGATCGGGCATAACGGCGCGCCGGCCGTCTCCAGCCATTTGCGCGCGGTCCTCACCGTATAGCCGCACGTCGCGCACTCGCATTTGAGCATCCGCGTCGCCTGCTTCTTGGGCCGCGTCGTCTCACCGCCGGTGTCGAGCCGAGCATGGGGGAGGGGGCCGGCTGCGGCGAGGATCGGCACGACTGTGGCGAGGAAAGCGTCGCCCGGCGTGGTGGCGCGCATCGGCCCGACCAGCCCGAGCCCGATCGCGACCCGTTTAAACGCCTTCCCGTGCCCGGCCGCGATCCCGACCGCGGCGTGGACCAGCTCGTGCGCGAGAATGGCCGCAATCTGCGCCGGCATTGCGTCGGGCGCGTGCGCCAGGTCCGGTCGGATGAATATCTCGAAATGGCCGTCGCCGCTGCACCGGTTATCCCAACACTCGCCGATCGCCTTGCCCTTCGCCCCTCTGCTGGTGAAGCCGATCGCGACGCGCACGCGGGAGGGGAGGGGAGCGCCTAGCCCTTCAAATAGGGGGGCCATGCCGACCGCCACCCGGTTCAGCCAGCTCTCGCGATTATCCTGCTCCATATCCTGCTCCCTTCAAATCGCCCTCGGGGCGATGGCCTCGGCCATCGGCCCTGCCTCGTGGCGAACAGCGGGGGGTGAGGGGGCAGCGGGAATCTGTCGGGGTGGTGCGGGCGCAGCGCAGCGAGCCACGGCCCGGCTGATTGCCGTTGCGGGGAGAGGGGGCGGCGCCCCACTTTCCCCTCGATCGAACCAACGTCGCCGGCGACGCCGGCGTCCTCCTGGGCGGCCTACCCGCCCGCGCGAGCGATCGTTGCCCGTTAGGGACGAGACGCCGACACGGCGGCTCGGTCGGAGCGTAGCGGAGATAGAGTGCGGCCCGGCACGGGCGCGCCTGCCCAATGCAACTATTCCCTAGCGCTTGGGTTTCTGATATGCAGGCTTATGCCTGTCGTGTTTCGCATCGGCGGCCTGCGGGTCGTGATCTGGCCCAACGATCACCGCCCGGCGCACGTCCATGTGAAGGGCGCGGAAGGGGAGGCGGTGTTCAACCTGAACTGCCCCGATGGTCCGCCCGAGTTGCGCGAGAGCTTCGGCTTCAAGCTCTCGGACGTGAACCGGATCGAAGCGGCGCTGGCGGCCGTGGTGCCGATGCTGTGCGAGGAATGGAGGACGATACATGGCGATTACTGAGCGCGAGCTGGAACAGGCCGAAGCGCGGATGGCAGAAACCCGCGCCGCGGGCCATGCCGTGTCCGCCCGCTACGATCGCCGGCGCTCGCGGGTGGTCGTGGCGCTCAACACCGGGGTCGAGCTGACATTCCCGACGCGGATCGCTGAGGGTCTTGCCGATGCTTCGCCCGATAACCTGGCCGAAATCGAGATCAGCCCGGCCGGGCTGGGGCTGCACTGGCCTAAGCTCGACGCGGACCTCTACGTGCCGGGGCTCCTGCAGGGCGTGTTCGGCTCGAAGCAATGGATGGCTCGCCAGCTCGGCGCACAAGGGGGCCGCTCACGCACGGCCGCCAAGGTCGCCGCTTCGCGCGAGAATGGCCGCAAGGGGGGGCGGCCGCGCAAGTTCGCGTCGGCCTGACCCACTTTTCTTCTCGCCTGTGACACTAATAAGGTTTTTAGGATATAAGGTGTGGTTTCCGCTTTCGTTCCGCCTTCGACTGATTCATAGAATCGTCATGCCGATCGCGCGCGAACACCGCTGGCTCTACCCGATCGACTGGCGCGAGCTATCCGCCTTCATCCGCTTCGACCGCGCGAAGGGACGCTGTGAGCATTGCCAACGCCCGCATGGCCGCGACGTGCTGCACCTAGGCGACGGCATCTGGTGGGACGAGGACGCGACACGTTGGCGGGACGGGCAGGGCAGGGGGGTTCGCCGCCTGCCGACGCCGGACGAGCTGGCAAGAACGCAACCGGGGCTTGCCGGCATCGAACCGCCTGCCCAACTGCGCGTCACGCGCGTCGTGCTCGCCAGCGCGCACCTGAACCATGATCCCGGCGACAACCGGCCGCGCAACCTCGCTGCGCTCTGTCAGCGCTGCCACATGCGCCATGACGCTGGCGAACATCGTCGGCGCCGCTGGCTCAACGCTTTCTGGTTACGCGCGATCGGCGACCTGTTCGCCTGACTGCCAGGCCGCAGGCCAGGCCCATAGGGGTTGGGTGGGTGGGACAAAAGACGCGGCCGTCGAATGTCGGCCTCATTCAGCCGATCGGGCCAACGAGCTGCGCCCGCCCGGTATGTGCCGGTAGAGCGTGGAAGGCTGCACCCCGAGCTGCTGCGCGACCTCCTCAACGGTGATGGTCGGGTCTGCGAGCATCGCCCTGGCGCGCTTGATCTCGGCCGGCCCCATCGCCGGCT
Organism: Sphingomonas floccifaciens; assembly: GCF_042681125.1. Taxonomy (NCBI): domain Bacteria; kingdom Pseudomonadati; phylum Pseudomonadota; class Alphaproteobacteria; order Sphingomonadales; family Sphingomonadaceae; genus Sphingomonas; species Sphingomonas floccifaciens. Next base: position 31,236 of record NZ_JBHUFC010000005.1, read on the forward strand.
TCCGCCCACCGCGCCGCCCCAGCGTCTTCGCCTGGGCAAGCCCGGCATGGGTGCGCTCCAACATCAATTCGCGCTCAAACTCGGCAACGGCCGCGAAGACGTGGAAGACAAGCCGCCCACCGGGGCTGGTCGTGTCGATCGCCTGGGTGAGCACGCGAAGGCCAATCTCGCGCTTGGCGAGATCTTCGGCCGTTTCCACGAGCTGCCGGACCGAGCGCGCCAGGCGGTCGAGCTTCCACACCGCCAACGTGTCGCCGGGGCGGAGATAGTCGAGCGCCGCCTTCAACTCGGGCCGGTCGCGCTGCGCGCCCGATGCCTTCTCCATGAACACGCGCTCGCATCCGGCCTGGCGAAGCGCCTCAAGCTGTAGGGCAGGGGACTGGTCGCGGGTGGACACGCGCGCATAGCCAACGATCACGGGCTTTCTCCGAAAACTCAGCTTGACCTAGCCCGATTTCGGAGATGGAAACAAGAAACTGTTTTGGGAGGCGGAAAGGTCGTTCGGCGAGCCGCTGTAAACGCTCGCGCTAAGTGGCGGCATTCTGATCGCGCTATTTGTCGGCGAGCGTCGCTACGCGGCTA
>NZ_JBHUFC010000006.1:0-548717 GCF_042681125.1 Sphingomonas floccifaciens
GGCGACCCGCTGGCACTGTGTGCCTCTTCTATCTAGCGGAGCAGTGTCATTTCTACTTAGCGCCTACAACCCTCAAGTTCGATAATATACATTATGTAAAACGACGTCAGCTTTTGGCGGCGGGCTTAGGTTCGAGGATCAGCGTTCGTCCCTCGACCCGCCATGATCCGAGCCGCGACAGGAAATTCATCCCGAGCACATCGGTATCGCCGAACGCCGGCGAGATGACGACGCCCAGATCGTTCGTCTCGAGCGTACCGATCGACACCCGCTCGATCCGACCGCGGCGCGCCGTGACTGCGCCATTGGCCGTATTGATGATGACGGGAAAGCCGGCGGCATCAGCCTTGATCCCGACCGCCTTCGCGCTTCCCTCGGACAAAGCGGTGATCGTCGCACCGCTGTCGACCAGCATGCGTCGCTCGACCCCGTTCAGCGAAACCCGCGCCCAGAAATGCCCGTCCTCGCTCATCTGGATGCGAACGGTGTCGCCGACAACGGTCTGGCCGCCGATCCCGAAGCGTTCGCCGATATCCGTGAAGATCGGCGCGATCCGATCACGGTTGGCGAAGGCCAGCATGGCGACGCCGAAGATCAGGATCCAGCTCATCAACGAACGGAGCACCTGACCGAACGACAAGCGTCGTGCAGAGAGCGCGCTGACGACCAGCACCAACGCCCCGACGCCCCAGAGCAGCGACGCCGAGTCCTCGCTCACAACCGCACTTCCAGCCCGTCGTAACCGGGTTCGACGCCCGCTGGCAGCGTCCGACACAGTGACTGATAATCCATCGACTGATCCATATGGGTCAGAATGGCGCGCTTCGGCCGCAGTTCCGAGATCCACTCCAATGCCTGGTCGAGCGTCGGATGGGTCGGATGCGGTGCGCGGCGCAGGGCGTCGATCACCAACACATCGGCATCTTTATACAGATTTCGCATATCTTCGGTTAAGATATTGAAGTCGGTCGCATAAACGATGGCTGAACCGGCGTGCTCAAAGCGCAGCCCCGCACTGAGTATCGAGCCGTGCGGTTGATCGGTCACCCGCACGCGAACAGTGCCGATCGTCAATTCATCGGGTAGAAGCTCGCCAGCGATGGTCGACGGATAGCCACCACGGCCGTGAAAGGCGTAGCCGAACCGCGATTGCAGGCTGTTCAGTGTATCGGGCCGGGCAAGACCGCGAACCGGTTTGCGCTGGGCGTGGAAGACCTGCCGCAGATCATCGAGGCCGTGGCAATGGTCGGCATGATCATGCGTCCAGATGACGGCATCGACCGTCGCGACATCGGCCGTCAGAAGCTGCTCGCGCAGGTCCGGGCCGGTGTCGACCAGAATGCGCGTGTCGTCGGTTTCGATCAGGATCGACACGCGTAGACGTCGGTTGCGTGGCTCGGCCGGATCGCACGCACCCCAGTCGTTCCCGATCCGGGGAACGCCCGACGAAGTTCCGCAACCGAGGATCCGCAGCTTCACGCAGGCTGGGTCTTTGCAAACAGGGTGTGGAAATTCTCGCGGGTGCGGTCGGCCAGCATGTCCGAATCTTCACCGCGCAGATCGGCCAGGAACCGGCAGGTGTCGGCGACGAAAGCCGGCTCACCCGTCTTGCCCCGGTGCGGTACCGGCGCGAGAAACGGCGCATCGGTTTCGATGAGCAGCCGGTCGAGCGGCAGCCGCGCCGCGGTTTCTTGCAAATCCTTTGCGTTCTTGAACGTCACGATGCCCGACATCGAGATGTAGAAGCCCATCGCCAGGGCCGCATCAGCAAAGGCGCCGCTGGCCGTGAAGCAATGGATGACACCCGGATAGGCCCCCTTCCCCAGCTCGTCCTCCAGGATCGCGAGCGTATCCGCCTCCGCATCGCGGGTGTGGACGACGATCGGCAGGCCGGTTTCGCGACAGGCGGCCAGATGCGCGCGGAAACTGGCCTGCTGTCGCTCCCGGTCGCTCTTGTCGTAATAATAGTCGAGGCCACTTTCGCCGATGCCGACGACACGAGGATGCCGGGCGCGGGCGACGAGCTTTGCGGTGTCGATGTGCGGATGCTGATCGGCTTCGTGCGGATGGATGCCGACCGTCGACCACACGTCGGGTTCGCGTTCGGCGGTGGCCAGCACGTCATCCCACTCGCTTTCGCGCGTGGCGATGTTGAGCATCGCGACGACGCCGGACGCACGCGCGCGATCCAGCACAGCCTGCTGGTCTTCGGCCAACCCCTTGTAATTGAGGTGGCAATGGCTGTCCGCAAGCTTCATTCCGCCGCGAGCTCCAGGCGGGGAAACACCGGGCTCGGCGGTGTGAGCCGGGCCGCCGTGGGGTCCCAGTCGGCGAGCAACGCCGCATGATCGCGGTCCTCTACGCCCAGCTGATCGAGCACCGCGGCGGCCGACGTCGGAATGACCGGCAGGATCGCGATCGCCAGCCGCCGGATCGCATCGACCAGCGTTCCGAGCACGGCGTGCATCCGTTCGGGATCGGTCTTGCGCAGCGCCCAGGGGGCCTGGGTGTCGATATACGCGTTGCAGGCGAAGACGCCGCGCATCCACGCCTCGATCGCCTGGCTAAGCGTGAGGTCCTCAAACTGCGCGACAAACTCGCGCGTTGCTGCATCGACTTCGGCCGTCAGCGTCGCGTCGGCCGCCTCCCCTCGCCCAACCTCAAGCTGACCGCCCAGGTTCTTCGCGATGAACGCAAGCGTGCGCTGGGCGAGATTGCCGAAACTGTTCGACAGGTCGGCGTTCGACCGGGTCACGATCGCTTCATCGCTGAACGATCCATCGCTCCCGAAGCTGACCTCTCGAAGCAGGAAGTAGCGCAGCGGGTCGACGCCGTAGAGTTCGGCCAATGCCATCGGCTCTACGACATTGCCGGCCGACTTGGACATTTTAGTCCCGTCGCGGGCAAGAACGTGACCATGGCCGAAGACCTGCCGCGGCAACGGCAGCTTGGCCGACATCAGGAACGCGGGCCAATAGACCGTGTGGAAGCGAACGATATCCTTGCCGATCAGATGGAGGTTCGCCGGCCAATATTTGGAAAACATGGCCGTATCGTCCGGATAACCGGCGCCGGTGATATAGTTGGTAAGCGCGTCGACCCACACATACATGACGTGCCCGGGGCTGTCGGGCACGGGCACACCCCAGTCGAAGCTGGTCCGAGACACGCTGAGGTCGGACAGACCGCCCTCGACGAAGCGCAGGATCTCGTTGCGGCGGCTTTCCGGGCGGATGAAGTCCGGCTGCGACGCATAGAGATCGAGCAGCGGCTGCTGATACTTCGACAGGCGGAAGAACCACGTCTCCTCGGCGGTCCATTCGACCGGCGTACCCTGCGGCGACAGCTTGCTGCCGTGCTCCGCCAGCGTCAGCTCCTTCTCCTCGTAAAAGGCTTCGTCGCGGACGGAGTACCACCCTTCATAGCGATCCAGATACAGGTCGCCGGCATCCGCCATCGCACGCCAGATCGTCTGGCTGGCGGCATAGTGATCCGGCTCGACCGTACGGATGAAACGATCGCACGAGATATTCAGCTTCGCCGCCATCTCATGGAAATAGCCCGACATTTCGTCGGCCAGCGCGCGCACCTCGACCCCGCGGTCGCGAGCGGTCTTGACCATCTTCAGGCCATGCTCGTCGGTCCCGGTCTGGAATCGCACGTCGCGCCCGGCCTGCCGCTGGAAGCGGGCGATGGCGTCGGCGGCGATCATCTCATAGGCGTGGCCGATGTGCGGGCGGCCGTTGGGATAATGGATCGCGGTCGTGATGTAGTAAGGATCGGACATGGCGCCGCCCTATCCGCTTCAACGCGCCCGCGCCAGCCGTGCGACATAGCCGCCCATTTCGAAAGTCGTCGTCGCCGCGTCCAGCGACTGCGCCAGCGACGCGCGGGCGAGGTCGGTGGCCGCAGCATAGGCGTCGAGCGCCTCCCGCAGCCCCTCCCCTCGCAGCGCACGGGCCTGCTCGGCGATGAAAGCGGGAACGCGCTCCAGAAACGCTTCATAGCGGGGCTGAGCAGCCTTGGGCGACAGAGCCTTGGACAGCTTCACGCGATGCTGCGTGTCACCGTCCCCGCCGCGCGCGATCGCCTCCAGAGCCGTTTCGATCGCTGCCAGGTCAAGCCCGGCGAAGCGGAGCGCCCGGCCGGGAGAACCGGCGCCGGCCCGGATTAGCGCGGCAAGCTCGGCCTCGGTCGCCTTAGGAACTGCGCTCCGCAGGACGGTCCGCATCTCCCCTTCTCGCAACACATCGAACCGCAAGAGGCGACAGCGTGAGCGAATCGTGGGCAGCAGGCGTCCCGGGGCGTGGCTGACCAGCAGGAAGATCGTACCCGCAGGCGGCTCCTCCAGGCTCTTGAGCAGCGCATTCGCCGCCGGACGTTCCAGATCGTCGATCGCATCGATGACGATGACGCGGCGGTCCGACATCGACGGCTTGATACCCAGCATCGGGCCGAGACCGCGGACCTGGCCTATGGTGATCGACCGGGCGGTGCCCTTTTCCGGCTTGTCGGCATCGACCGGCAGACGCGCGAGCACACGATAGTCGGGATGCGCGCCCGCCGCGATCATCGCAGCCGTCCGCCCGGCCATGTCGTTCGCGGCTCGGGCGAGCAATCGTTCGGCGGCGGTGCGGGCGAAACTCGCCTTCCCCAAACCTTCCGCACCGGTGATCAGCCAGGCGTGATGGAGGTTGCCAGCCGCGTCGGCCGCTTCGATCGCTCCGCGCGCCGCCTCATTCCCGACCAGTGACGTCATGGTAGCAGGTCGGCGAGCGCCTCGATCAGCCGCTGTGTCACGACATCGGGCGTTGCAGTGGCATCGACCAGCCGGACGCGGTCGGGCTCATGCTCGGCGATGCGGCGGAACTGCGCGGCGACCGCCGCATGGAAGTCGGGCCCACGCTGAGCGAAACGGTCGGCGGCGCCGGCATCGCGCGCAGCGGCTCGCTCGGCCCCCTGGTTATGATCGATCTCCAGCACCAAAGTCCGATCCGGCAGCAGCCCCTTGGATCCGAACGCATGCAACGCGAGGATCGCGGCATCGTCGATATCCTGCGCCCCCTGATAGGCGCGGGTCGAATCGACGAAGCGGTCGCAGATCACCCACTGTCCCGCCTCCAGCGCCGGACGAATGCGCTTTTCGACGTGATCCGCGCGGGCGGCGGCGAACAGCAGGGCCTCGCTGTGCGAACTCCACCGCGACACATCCCCGCCGAGCAACAGGCCACGAATCGCCTCCGCGCCTTCGCTGCCGCCCGGCTCACGGGTCACGACAACCGCCACCCCACGCGCCTCCAAAGCGGCGGCGAGGGCGGCGGCCTGGGTCGACTTGCCCGCCCCCTCCCCGCCTTCGAGCGAGATGAACCGGCCCGTCGTCACGCGCCGAACAGCGACATCAGCCCCGACCACGCCCGTCCGAAGAAGCCGGCCTCTCCGACATCGGCTTCGGCGACCAGCGGCATGGTCGAGGTGGGGCCGCCTTCGGTCTGGACGACCAGGTCGGCGACATGCTGACCAGCCTTGATCGGGGCCTGGATCGGGCCGGAATAGACGACCTTCGCAGTCATCTTCGGGTCACTGCCGGCGGGGATCGTGATCTTCAGGTTGTTCGGCGCGACGAGGCCGATCTCTGCCTCACTGCCGCCCTGTACGTCGGCGGTGCTGACGCGCTTGCCCTTGGCGACGATGGGCTTCGCCTTCCAGGCGCGGAAGCCCCAGTCCATGAACTTGACCGATTCGCTGATCCGCTCGTTGAAGCTGTTGAGGCCCGCGACGACCATGACCAGACGCCGGCCATTCTGTTCGGCCGAGCCGGTGAAGCCGTAACCCGCCTCTTCCGTATGCCCCGTCTTCAGGCCATCGGCGCCCGCCACGCGGCCAAGCAGCGGATCACGGTTGGCCTGGGTGATGTCGCTCCCCGAGCCGAGGGTTTTGCCCCAGGTGAACTGGCGCAGCGAATAGAAGCGCTTGTACAGCTGCGGATGGTTCTTGATCGTCGCATCGGCCAGATGCGCAAGGTCCCGCGCGGTGACATAGGTCACGCCGCCGTCCGGCCAGCCGTTCGACGTGCCGAAGTGGCTGTTCTTCAGCCCCAGCTCCGCTGCCTTCTTGTTCATGAGCGCGGTGAAGGCTTCTTCCGTCCCCGCAATCTGTTCGGCCAGGACGACGCAGGCGTCGTTGCCCGACAGGACGACGATGCCCTTCAACAGATTGTCGACGCTGACCTGTTCACCCGGCGACAGGAACATCGTCGATCCAGCCTGGGGGCCGTGCCACTTCTGCCATGTCTCCGGACGAACCGTCGCCATCGTGTCGAGCTTCAACTCGCCCTTCTTGATCAGGTCGAAGGCGACATAAGCGGTCATCATCTTCGCCATCGACGCCGGCGGCATGCGCACGTCCGCATCCTTCTCGAACAGGACCGCGCCGGTCGACAGGTCTTCCAGATAGGCAACGCGAGCCGTCGTCTGGAACGGCGGCGCCTGGGCGATGCCGGGCGTCGCCGCGAGGAGAGCGAAGATCGAAGCGAGGGCGGGAGCTTTCATGGTCAGACGGTCCATTGCGGTAGGTATCGAAGAATGATGGTCGGTGGTCATGCCGGCGCATCCGCGCTATTTGACGATGGCTGGGGCGTGACCGGCGGTGGAGCTCGATAGGGCGAGAGGCGCACGCGAAAGCCGGCAGTCACGCCATCCAAGGCGGCGGCAGCGTCGGCGGACAACATGGCGACCATGCCGGGCGCAGCCTCGCCGTCAGCGACTGCCACGACCACAGTACGGCCGCTGTCCAGCGCAGTCACTTTCGCATAGCCACCAGCCGCAAAGCCGCGAGCGACGACGAACATACCCGGTATCTGGCCGACATCGGCCCGACCGACGACGTCAGCAGCGATCCGCAACGACCCGCGCGAGCCTTGCGCAACTACTGGCCCCTGCGCGACGGAGGGAGCGGCGAGGATAAGAAAGAGGCTAGCGAGCGACTTCATCGGCGAGCAGCCCTACCGAAAGCGCGTAGAAATTCGAGCAGTTATAATCGAGGATCACGCGATAATTGCCCGTCAGCAGATAGGCGGTGCGGCCGGGGCCGTCCGGTTCGATGAGCGAGGCGAGCACATCATCGGCGGGCCAGGCACCATCCTGTGGCACGATACCCAGCCGACGCCACTCCGCCATCGTCCGCCAGCGGCTGTGACGGTCGTGCACGCGCGGGCAGCGCGGCGACAGCGTGCGGTTCGTCATATCGCTACGGTCGAGACCCGGCGGTACGGCCACCGCCAGGCCCCAGGGCTGTCCCGGCCGCCAGCCAGCATTGACGAAATAATTGGCGATCGACGCCAGCGTGTCCGCCGGGTTCGACCAAATGTCGGCGCGCCCGTCGCCATCCCCGTCGCGGGCTAGGCGGAGATAGACCGACGGCAGGAATTGCGGATAGCCGAATGCGCCCGCCCAGCTACCCTTCAGCCGGTCGCGCGGCACGCCGCGGTCGATCATCTTCAGTGTCGCGATGAATTCGTCGGTAAACAACGCACGGCGCCGCCCTTCATAGGCTAGACTCGCGAGACTACGCGGCAGGTCGAAATTGCCGGTGTAGCTGCCGTAATTCGTCTCATGGCCCCAGATCGCGACCATGATCGATTCGGGCACGCCGGTTTCGCGCTCGATCCGCTCAAGGCGGGGCCGTTCGCGCTGATAGACGGCGCGTCCACGGCCGATGCGTGCGGCATCGACATGCTGTGCTTTGTACGGCGCGAAATTCGGGATCGGGGCGTTGGGCGCGGATTCGGGCTGCTGACGATCGAGTTCGACGACGCGCGGATTGAAGGTCAGCGTCGCGGTCACCTCGTCATAGGTGGCCGGGCCCACCCCTTCGGCCAAGGCGCGGCTGCGGATCGACTGGAGAAAGCTCTGAAAACCGGCTTCATCCTGCGCGCTCGCGCCGGTGGCCAGCAGCAGCGTCGCCGCTACCACCCCATTTGCCCAACCACGCCAACGCATACACAACCCCCGTTTACCAAGCGTGGTGATGCCACAGGCGGCAGCGATCGGGGAACCCCAAACATCCCGGCGCTTGCACAAATGGTCGCAACCGGTAAGGCGCTACGCCCGAGGACAGGTGGCCGAGTGGTTTAAGGCAGCGGTCTTGAAAACCGCCGTGGGTGGAAGCTCACCGTGGGTTCGAATCCCACCCTGTCCGCCAAATCTGCGGCGGCTGATCCTTGACCAGTCGCTTGAACAGTCTGGGCGCGATCCGCTGTTCGAATTTGCAGCCTGCTTCGAAATCGTCGGACCAGCGGACAATCGCGACGATGGGTCCGACGATCGGCAGCGTCAGCCAGATCATCGAACCCTTGCGCAACTGGGAATAGATTTGCAGCCGTGCGCCGTGCATCGAGAGGTCAGTGACCTTGCACAAGGTGCGATCCAGGCCGCCGCGGCCAATGTCCGCCTCAAGCGCCACCGGCGCGCGCGTCGAACGCCGTTGTTCGGACCCATTTGCGGACTCGAACTCGGCATTAAAGAGGACGGGCTCGTTCGGTGTCCGCATGAAAGCGGTACCGTAGCCATACGACGGTTAATACCGCGTTGACCCTGCCCGTCCTCGATAGGCCGTTACTTCTTACCGAGCGTGAGACCGCCGAAGCGCTTGTTGAAGCGCGCAACCTGGCCGCCCTGATCCAGCATCTGGCCCTTGCCGCCGGTCCAGGCCGGGTGCGCCAGCGGGTCGATGTCCAGCTGCATCGTGTCGCCTTCCTTGCCCCAGGTGGAGCGGGTTTCGAACACGGTGCCGTCGGTCATCTGGACCTTGATCATGTGATAGTCGGGGTGCGTATCGGCCTTCATGGGTCTTGCTCCGGAAATGGCTGGTTCCGACCAGCCTGAAAGGAAGGCGCGCGCATAGGGCGAGCCTGGGGAAAAGTCAAAAGCTACCGTTTGCCCTGAGCTTGTCGAAGGGCTGTCCTTTTTCGGGCCTGAGGGTTCGCGGCACGAGGAAAAGGCAGTGCTTCGACAAGCTCAGCACGAACGGGCGTGAGGTCAGCCGGCTGTCGGCGGATCGGCGATCATCGCCGTGAACTCGCACTCGGCCGCCAGTTCGCCATCGATCTTCGCCTTGCCCGCAAACTTGCAGACCCGCGACCGCTTCTGGACGAACTCAACCTCCAGTCGAAGCAAGACGCCCGGCTCGACCGGCTTGCGGAACTTCACGCCGTCGATCGACATGAAATAGACGAGCTTGCCCGTCCCCGCGAGGCCCAGGCTTTCCACCGCCAGCACGCCGGCGGCCTGCGCCAGCGCTTCGACGATCAGGACGCCCGGCATGATCGGACGACCGGGGAAATGCCCCTGGAAGAAACCCTCGTTGATCGTCACCGCCTTGATCGCCGCGATCGACCGGTCGAGGATCAGTTCCTCGACACGGTCGACCAGCAGCATCGGGTAGCGGTGCGGCAATGCCGCCATGACCCGCGCGGTGTCGAGCGGACCATGATTCGTCACTGCCGTGTCCGCGCCATCGCTCATCGGCCGGTGGCGGGCCGGGTCGTGGTCGGGCGCGTCGCCGCCGGTGCCGGGGTCGCGCCAGCCGCCGGAGCGGTCGCAGCCTGCGCCGGTGCGGTCACGCTGACCGACGGCAGCGCCGCGTTCAGTGCGGTCAGAACGGCATCGGTGATGTCGACGGCGGGGGCGTTGTAGAAGGTGTTGTTCTTGTCGACCGCCAGGGTCGCACCGCGCTGGCTGGCGACCTGCGTAATGACCGGACCAAGACGCTCGCCGATCTGCTGGCGGACGTAAGCGACGTTGCGCTGGAACGTCTGTTCCTGCGTCGCGATCTGCTGCTGCGCCTGCTGCTGCCTCGTCTGGAACGCGGTGATGCGGCCCTGGAGCGCGGCGTCCGGATTGCCCTTGGCAGCGTTGACCGCGGTCTGGAGCGACTGGGCTTCGGTCTGGAGCGGCGTGCTCAGCTGCTGTGCCAGCGTCTGGAGCTGCTGACGCTGCGCCTGGAGCTGGGTGTTGGCGGCGACGCAGGCCGTGCACTGGCCGAAGATGCGGTCGGAATCGACCACCGCGATCTTGGCATCGGGCAGCGCCTGGGCGGCGGCGAGGTTTGGGGTCACCGCCGCAGCGGCGAGGAGAGCAGTCGCGATAACAGTCTTCATTAGAACTGAGTCCCTACGTTGAAGGTGAGTAGCTTGGTGTCGTCGCCCGGCTGCTTGAGCAACGCCTTGGCGAGGTCGATGCGCAGCGGTCCGAACGGGGAGTTCCAGTTGACGCCGATGCCGATCGACAGACGCGGGCTTGCCGAGTCGCCGAGGAAGCGTTCGAAGAACGGCGCCTGGCTGCCGGTCGGAATAGCGGCATTGACCTGCGATCCGACACACGGACCGCCAGCCGTCGCCGCAAAGCCGACCGCGCAGGTCGTCGTCGTCGTGGCGTCGAACTGATAGAGTTGGCGACCCTGACCATCGGTCAGATAGGTCTGATAGGGAAGCAGCGAAGGCGAGCCGTCGACGTTGAACTTCAGCGAGCCGTCGGCATTGCGCGCCTGGGCGAACGAGAAGGTCGGCAGCGGACGGGTAACGCCAAACAGCGCGCCGGCCTGGACGTAGATGGACGGCCGAAGCCCCATTTCGCGCGCACCGGCGCCGAGCGGGATCTCGAGCTCGGCACGACCGAGGTAATAGGCACGACCACCCAGGGCGTCGTCGACGATCTGGTTGCGATCGGTGATCAGGATCGCATTGCCGTTCGCATCAGTCGTATAGCCGACACGCTGCACGCGCGGGCCGACGCCGCGGATGTCGAAGCCACGGAACTGCGGCTCGCCGAGGTAGAAGCGGTCGACGATGCGGATCGGGTCGATGCCCGGTCCGGGGCTCTTCTGGAGGCTGTGGATGTAGCCACCCTCGCCCACCACCGAGAAGATGAAGCCGCTCCGTCCGACCGACCAGAACTTCGATCCGTTGGCGACGCCGCGTAGATAGCGGACCTGACCGCCCAGGCCGGCGAAGTCGAACGATAGCGACAGGCGCTGACCCGCCGTCGGGCGCAGGCGGCTGTTCAGGCTGTCGAAGCTCAGGCCGAGGCCGATCGACGAGGTCAGTCGGCTGCCGACCGCCTCGCACAGATACCGGCCGACGTCGGGGTTGCAGACGCCGTTGGTGAAGAACGAATCGGCCAGACCGACGTCGTCCTGCTGCAAGTTATAGCGGCCCGAAAGCGTCCAGAACTCGGTCAGCGGCACACCGGTCGCCAGCTGGAAACCGGTCGAGACCTGCGAATAGGTCGTATTGCGGTCACCGCTCTGCGTCAGGTTGAACGCATTGAGATCGCGGCGGAAGACCGTTGCGCCCAGCGCGATGTTCTTGTCGAACAGGTAAGGCTCGGTGAAGCCCAGTTCGACCGACTTGGAATAGCTCGAATAGCTGACCGATGCGCGCAGGTCCTGGCCCTTGCCGCGAAAGTTGCGCTGGCGAACCGAACCCTGGAGGATGAAGCGTTCGAGGCTGGAGAAGCCGGCGGACAGCGACAGTTCGCCCGTCGCGCGCTCTTCCACGTTCGCGGCAAGCACGATCCGGTCGGGCGCAGAGCCGGGCTTCTGCTCGACTTCGAACTTGTCCTGGAAATAGCCGAGCGAGTTGATGCGGTCGGTCGAGCGCTTCACCAGGAAGGTGTTGAACGCGTCGCCCTCGGCCAGACGCATCTCGCGACGGATCACGCGATCCTGCGTCTGCGTGTTGCCGGTGATGTCGATCTTTTCGATGTAGGTCCGATTCGCTTCCTTGATGTGGAAGTTGATCGTCATCGTCAGGTTTTCGCGGTTACGCTGGAACTCCGGTTCCACCTCCGCGAACGCATAGCCGAACAGACCCGAGGCTTCGCTCAGCGATTCGACCGAATCCTCGACCTTCTTCGCGTCGTACCAATCGTCCTTCTTCATCGGCAGCGACGCCGCAAGCGCCTTGTCGTCGAAGTCACGGATGTCGCTGTCGACGGTCACGTCGCCGAATTTGTAGCGCGGCCCTTCCTCGACGACGTAGGTGATGATGAAGTCACGCTTGTCCGGCGTCAGCTCCGCCACCGCCGAGATCACGCGGAAGTCGGCATAGCCGTTCGTCAGGTAGAACTGGCGCAGCTTCTGCTGGTCATAGGCCAGGCGATCCTGGTCGTAGGAGGTGTTCGACGACAGGATCGTCGTCAGACGCGACTCCTTCGTCACCATCTCCTTGCGCAGTTCGCCGTCGCTGAACACCTCGTTCCCGAGGATGTTGATCTGGCGAACCTTGGACTTCGGCCCCTCGCGGATCTCGAAGATGACATCGACGCGGTTCTGGTCGAGGCTGACCATCTTCGGCTCGACGATCGCAGCGAAGCGGCCCTGGCGGCGATAGAGCTCTACGATCCGCGCCACGTCCGCGCGGACGGCGGTACGCGTGAAGATCTGCCGCGGCTTGAGCTTCAGCTCCTTCTCGATCTTGTCGTTCTTCAGCCGCTTGTTGCCCTCCAGCACCACGCGGTTGATGATCGGATTCTCGCGGACACGGACGACGAGGTCACCCGTCTCGACGCCCGACACCGACACGTCGGCGAGCAGTTCGGAGGCGTAGAGGTCCTTGATCGCCTGATCGACCGTCTCCGGTGTGTACGCCTGACCGATACGCAGCTTGGTGTAGCTGAGAATCGTATCCTGCTCGACACGCTGCGAGCCTTCGACGCGGAGCGAGCGGATGGTGCGGGTGACGGCGGGCGTCGCCGCCGGCGCGGTCGCCGCCTCCGGCGTCGCCTGCTGCGCTGCTGGCGGAGTTGTCTGAGGTACGGCCTGGGCCTGGGCGAGCATCGGTACGCCGGCCAGGATGGTCCCGGTCAGCAAGGCGGCGGCGCCGCGCACCGAAGCTGTCGAGCGCTTGTTCGAATTCACGTAGTCCCACCCCAGTCGGAGAAATCTGCTGACGATTAAGTGTTCGCCGCCCTGCCTCAAGCGGTCCGGCCGATCAACCCGGCCCATCGGCTTAGCCGACAAGGCCGGCGATACCGCGCCATAGCCCGAAAGCTCCCAGATCGTTGATCGTGACCAATATCATCAACGCCAGGATAGCCGCCAGACCGCCGCGGAAAGCCCATTCCATTGCCTGAGGGCTCACCGGACGCCTGCGCACCGCTTCGACCGCGTAGAACATCAGATGCCCCCCGTCGAGAACCGGAACTGGCAATAGGTTGATGAACCCCAGGTTAATCGAAATCAAAGCCATCAGGGAAATAAACTCCGGCCAGCCCAAGGTCAGCTGCTCGCCCGAGACCTGCGCGATCTTCAACGGCCCGCCCAGTTCCTGAAGCGAACGCCGGCCGGTAACGATCTGGCCGATGGTATCGACCATCATGCCGATGATCTCACCGGTGCGCCGAACCCCGACGACCGGCGCCTCGATCAGCGACACCGGCGACCAGACCGGCGCCGACGGCCCGATGCCGATGCGCCCAACCTTGAATTCGTTACCGAAGCGGTCGCCTTCACGCAGGACGCTGATCGTCAGCGGCAGCGAGACCGGGCGACCATCGCGCACAATGTCGATGGCGGTCGTCTCGCCGGGGCGCATCGCGGCATACATGCGCAGGTCGTCGAAGCGATCGACGCCCTTGTCGCCGATCCGGGTGATGCGATCACCGATGCGCAGACCGGCCTTCGCCGCCGCGCTGTTGCTTTCGATCACACCGACGACGGGCGGCGTCGTGCTTTGTCCATAGGCCAGCGCAAATCCGCCGAGGATCAGGACCGCCAGCGCAAGGTTGATGAACGGACCGGCGGCGACGATGACCGCGCGCTGCCACAGCGGCTTGGCCTGGAACGTCTTGGCGCGCTCCGACGGCGGCAGTTGCAGCCACTCCGCCGATGGCTGCGAGGCCGGGTTCATGTCGCCGGCGAACTTCACATAGCCACCCAGCGGCAGCCACCCGAACTTCCACCGCGTGCCGCGGGCATCGGTGTAGCCGGCAACCTCGCGCCCGAAACCGATAGAGAATTCCTCGGCCTTCACCCCGAACCAGCGGCCGGCGATGTAATGGCCGAATTCATGTATGAAGACGAGCGGCCCCAGCAACAGCAGGAAGGCACCGACGTAGAGGAGAAATCCGGGAGCTTCGGTCAAACTGGCCAATCCTAAGCGGCTTTCGCCTCAATCGTCTCGCCGGCGATCCGTCGCGCCCCCGCATCGACGTCCAGCACGGCATCAAGGCTGTCCGGCGTGCCCGGATCGTATGATTGCAGCGTATCATCCACGATTGCGGCAATTTCAAGAAAGCCGATCTTGCGCGCGAGGAACGCGGCCACCGCGACCTCGTTCGCCGCGTTCAGGATGGCCGGTCGCGCGCCACCCGCTTCCAGCGCGGCGCGGGCGAGCGCAAGCGCCGGGAAGCGCTTCATGTCGGCCGCTTCGAAGTCGAGCCGACCGATCGCTGCCAGGTCTAGCGGTGCCATGGGCGTTGCCATCCGGTCGGGCCAGGCGAGCACATGGGCGATCGGCACGCGCATATCGGGCGGGCCGAGCTGGGCGAGCAAGGACCCATCGACATATTCGACAAGGCTGTGGATTACCGACTGGCGATGAACGAGGATATCGAGCTGTCCGGGATCGAGTGCGAACAGGTGCTTCGCCTCGATCAGTTCGAGGCCCTTGTTCATCATTGTCGCCGAATCGACCGAGATCTTCGCGCCCATCGACCAGTTCGGATGCGCCACCGCCTGTTCGGGCGTGATAGCGCGCATCTCGTACAGCGAGCGTTCGCGAAACGGCCCGCCACTGGCCGTCAGGATCACGCGACGAATACGCTCGCGGTTTGCGGGCTCCAGGCACTGGAAGATCGCATTATGTTCGGAATCGACCGGCAACAGCGTCGCGCCGTGCCTCGCCACTGCCGCCGTCATCACGTCACCGGCGGAGACGAGCGCTTCCTTGTTCGCGAGCGCGACCGCCCCGGCCTGCTCAATCGCCGCCATCACGGGTTTCAGGCCGGCGCAGCCGACGATCGCGGCCATCGTCCAGTCGGCACCCATCGCTGCGGTTTCGGCAACCGCGTCCGGGCCGCCTGCGACCTCGACATCGGTATCGGCCAGCGCGGCGCGCAGATCGGGCAAACAGCGCTCGTCCGCCACGACGGCTCGCTGGGCGCGCGTCCGACGTGCCGCGGCGGCGAGCTTTGCGACATCGCAATTGGCGGTCAGCGCAACGACTCGGAAATCGTCTGGGGCGCGTTCGATCAGGTCGAGCGTCGACGTGCCGACCGACCCCGTCGCGCCGAGAATAGTGACGCTCTTCATCCCAGCCACCGTGGCAGTTCGACAAGGATGGCGGCGACCGGTGCTACCGGCACCAGCCCGTCGAGCCGATCCATGACGCCGCCGTGCCCGGGGAGCAGGCTGCCAGAATCCTTCACGCCCGCGCGCCGCTTCAGCCAGCTTTCGTAAAAATCACCCACCTGGGCGAGCACTGCCAATAGCGGCGTCCACATCACCAGGCGAAATGGCAGGCCCGCCCAGACGTGCAGCGCGAAGGCGAACGCGGTCGCGGCGATGACGCCACCGATCAGTCCCGCCCAGGTCTTGCTCGGGCTGATCGACGGCGCAATCTTCGGTCCTCCGATCGTGCGACCAGCGAAATAGGCGCCGATGTCCGTCGCCCAGACCAGCGCCATCGCCCAGAACGCAAGCAACAACCCGGCCGCGCCCGGCTGTGACCGCAGCATCAGCAGCGCCAGCACCGGGATGCCGACATAGATCGCTCCCCAGCCGAGTTGACCGTTGCGTGTGACGATCGCGATGAAGAACGCGGCACCGGCGATCAAGCCCAAGGCAAAGAAGCCCGGCCCGGCGGCCAGCGGCCCGAGGATCGCCAGCGGGACGACCAGCGAAAATTGCGCGATCTGCTTGTTCCGCGCCATGCCCGGCGTGTGCAGCGCCACCCATTCGGCCATCATCAGCAAGGCGGCGACGACGGTCAGCAGCCAGAAGGCGAAGCCGCCAAGCAGGAGACAAGCGGCGGCGACCGCGATCAGAATGATTCCGGAGGCTGTGCGCTTGGCGAGATCGTTCATCACAACCCTCCGAAGCGACGCTGGCGCCGGCCGAACGCGGCAAGTGCGTCGGCAAGCGCTGCACCGTCGAAGTCGGGCCATAGCGTGTTGACGAACAGCAGTTCGGCATAGGCCGCCTGCCACAGCAGGAAATTCGACAGTCGTTGCTCGCCCGACGTGCGGATCAGCAGGTCGACCGGCGGCAGAGCCCCCGATTGCAGCGTCTTTTCGAACACCGCTTCGTCGATCGTCGCGGGATCGAGATCGCCGGCAGTGGCCGCCATCGCCAGATCGCGCGCCGCAGCCGCGATCTCCGCCTGCGCGCCATAGTTCAGCGCGATGACGACGGTCGGACCGGCGTTACCCGCCGTCTGCGCGACTGCATCGTCGATCAGTTCGACCAGATCGGGCGCGAGCGCGCGATAGGCACCGATAATCTGGAGCCGAACGCCCTCGCGGTGAAACTCCGCCAGATCCTCACGGATGAAGCGGCGCAGCAGACCCATCAGGTCACCGACCTCCTCGGCCGGGCGGCGCCAGTTCTCGCTGGAAAAGGCGTAGAGCGTCAGCACCTCGATGCCCTGCTCGCGCGCGGCACGCGCAACCTTGCGCACCGCCTCGACCCCCTTCCGGTGGCCGGCGATGCGCGGCAGGAACCGGGCCTTTGCCCAGCGTCCGTTGCCGTCCATGATGATCGCGACGTGGCGGGGGGGCGTCATCGGGCCATACCACTACCGTTCGCCCTGAGCTTGTCGAAGGGCCGTTCTCCGATAGGCACGCTTATAGCTTGCGGCACGAAGTACGGTGCTTCGACAAGCTCAGCACGAACGGGGAAAAGGTAGGACGCACCAAATGGCGTCACTTGCCCAGGATTTCCTTTTCCTTCGCCGCCGCCGCCGCATCGATGTCGGCGATAGTCGCATCGGTCAGCTTCTGGACCTCGGTTTCGTGCCGCTTGCGCTCGTCCTCGCCGAAAACGCCCTTCTTCTCGTCGGTCTTCAGCGCATCCATGCCGTCGCGGCGGACGTTGCGCGCGGCGATGCGGGCGTTCTCGGCATATTTGCCGGCCAGCTTGGCGAGTTCCTTGCGGCGCTCCTCGGTCAGATCGGGGATCGGCAGGCGCAGTGTCTGGCCGTCGACGATCGGATTGAGGCCGAGGCCCGCCGAGCGGATCGCCTTGTCGGCCGGACCGACGTTCGACTTGTCCCAAACCTGCACGCTCAACAGACGCGGCTCCGGCGCGGAGACGGTCGCGACCTGGTTGAGCGGCATGTGGCTGCCATAGACCTCGACCGTAACAGGATCGAGCATATTGACCGAGGCGCGGCCGGTGCGCAGGCCGATCAGATCGCTCTTCAGCGCCTCGACGGCGCCCGCCATGCGGCGTTCGAGGTCGGCTTTGTCATATGCGGGCATCAGGACTCTCCTAAGCGGCTTGAACGATCGTCGACGTGCCGTCACCGGCGAGCACGCGGGCCAGGTTGCCACGTTCGCGGATGTTGAACACGACGATCGGAATGTTGTTGTCGCGGCACAGTGCGACGGCCGACGCGTCCATGACCTTCAGATTGTCGGACAGGACGCGGTCGTAACTGACGGTCGGATAACGGATCGCGGTCGCCACCTGCTTGGGATCGGCATCATAGACGCCGTCGACCGAGGTGCCCTTGAACAGCGCGTCGCACTTCATTTCGGCGGCACGCAAAGCGGCGCCCGAATCGGTGGTGAAGAACGGCGAACCCACCCCGGCGGCGAAGATCACGATCCGCCCCTTTTCCAGGTGCCGCTCGGCGCGGCGGCGGATGAACGGTTCGCACACGCTGGCCATGGGAATTGCCGACTGGACACGGGTCTGGACGCCGATCTGTTCCAGCGCGTTCTGAACGGCGAGCGCATTCATGACGGTCGCGAGCATGCCCATATAATCACCGGTCGCCCGGTCCATGCCGCGCGCCGCGCCCGAGATCCCGCGGAAGATGTTGCCGCCGCCAACGACGATGCACAGCTCATAGCCCTGCGCCCGGACGTCCGCGATCTCGGCCGCGACACGGGCGACGGTATCGGGGTCTATCGAGAGTCCCCCCTCTCCCATCAGCACCTCGCCCGACAGTTTCAGCAGGATGCGCTTGAAGCGGGGCGTGCTCATGGGTTCGGAATACTCGTAACGACTGTAACGGGAAGCGGCGCGGACCCTAGGAGGGCCGCGCCGCTTTGCCAATGGCAATACGCCATCGTCATACCGTCATTCCCGCGACGGCGGGGATAAATTCTGGCTGACGTCTCAGAAGGAACCGCTCGGCCAGCCAGAATGGATTCCCGCCTTCGCGGGAATGACGGCAAAGCTTACTTCGTGATGCCCGCGGTCGCAGCGACCTCGGCAGCGAAGTCGCTCTCTTCCTTCTCGATGCCTTCGCCGAGCTGGAAGCGGACATAGTCCTTCAGCACGATGGTCGTGCCGGCGTCCTTGCCCGCCTTGGCGATGACGTCGGCGACCGGCGTCTTGCCGTCCATGACGAACAGCTGGCTGAGCAGCGCGTTCTCCTTGGCGAACTTCTTCACGCCGCCTTCCACCATCTTCTCGATGATGTCGGCCGGCTTGCCGCTCTCGGCCGCCTTTTCACGCGCGATGGCGCGCTCGCGCTCCAGCACGTCCGCGTCCAGACCGGTTTCGTCGAGCGCCAGCGGGAAGGCCGCCGCAACGTGCATTGCGATCTGCTTGCCGAGCGGTTCGAGCACATCGACGCCCGCGTCCGATTCGAGCGCGACGAGCACGCCGATCTTGCCCAGACCCGGAGCCTGCGCATTGTGGACGTAGGGGATGACCGCGCCCTGCGAGACTTCGAGGCGCTTGGCGCGGCGGATCGACTGGTTCTCGCCGATCGTCGCGATATTGTTGGTCAGCGCGTCCTCGACGCTCGTGCCCGACGGCATCTTGGCCGCCTTGATCGCGGCGACGTCGTCACCGGTCGCCAGCGCGATCTGCACGACTTCCTTTACGAAGTCCTGGAACTGGTCGTTCTTCGCGACGAAGTCGGTTTCCGAATTCACCTCGACAGCGGCACCCTTGGTGCCGGCAACCGCGACGCCGACCAGACCCTCGGCCGCGGTGCGGCTCGACTTCTTGGCGGCAGCAGCCAGGCCCTTGGTGCGCAGCCAGTCCATCGCCGCGTCGACGTCGCCATCGGTCTCGGCCAGCGCCTTCTTGCAGTCCATCATGCCCGCGCCGCTCTTCTCGCGCAGATCCTTGACCATCGAAGCCGTGATGTCGGCCATGTGAAATTCCTTATCTGTTAGATACGAACGCGGCGGAACAGAGCGTGTGTGCGCCCTGCCCCGCCGATGTTACAGTTCAGCGACGCTTACGCGTTGGCGGGCTGCTGCTCACCCTCGGCAGCGGCCGGAGCCTGCTCGACGATCGGATCGCTCGACAGCGCTTCCTCGGCCGGCGGCGTGTCCATCGCGCCGATGTCGACGCCACGGTTGGCCTGGCCCTGCTGATTGCCACGAGTCGCCGCGATCGCGACGGCTTCGCAGTACAGGCGGATCGCGCGGCTCGCGTCGTCGTTCGCCGGGACCGGGAAAGCGATGCCGTCCGGGCTGACGTTCGAATCGAGGATCGCGACGACCGGGATGCCGAGCGTGTTGGCTTCCTTGATCGCCAGCTCTTCCTTGTTCGCGTCGATCACGAACATGATGTCGGGCACGCCGCCCATGTCCTTGATGCCGCCCAGCGACAGCTCGAGCTTGTCACGCTCGCGGGTCAGCTGCAGAACTTCCTTCTTGGTCAGACCGGCAGTGTCACCCGACAGCTGCTCGTCCAGCGCCTTGAAGCGCTTGATCGACTTCGAAATGGTCGTCCAGTTGGTCAGCATGCCGCCGAGCCAGCGATGGTTGACGTAATATTGACCGGCCTTGCGCGCGGCTTCCGCGATCGGCTCCTGCGCCTGGCGCTTGGTGCCGACGAACAGAACCTTGCCGCCCGAGGCGACCGACGAGCTGATGAAGTCGAGCGCGCGCGCGAAAAGCGGAACGGTCTGCGACAGGTCGAGGATGTGTACGCCGTTGCGATCGCCGAAGATGTACGGCTTCATCTTCGGGTTCCAGCGATGCGTCTGGTGACCGAAGTGCGCGCCCGATTCGAGCAATGCGTGCATGGAGACGACAGGTGCCGCCATAGGATGTGTCCTTTCCGGTTAAGCCTCTGGGAAGCGATGACCGGCCGTTTGGTGCGCTGTAAGCGCCGGCGGGCACCGGGTTATGTGCTTCCCATGCGGGGTTGAGGCGGCGCGCTTAGTCGAAATCGCACGCTCGCGCAAGACACATCAAAGGAACAAAAAGGGGTTGACGGACGGAACAGGAGTGGAACATATAAGCTCCATCGAGCGAACCGGGGCGTAGTTCCAGCGATTTTGGAACAACCTATGTGTTCAAACGTCTGGATTCATTGAGTTTCGGGTAAGCGAGACTCATCGGGAGTCAAAAGGGTGATGACGATTCTCTCTTATTCGATGTTCGGCGCCACCTTCGTCGTGTCGGGCTGGACGATCTGGGCGACGATTGCGCCGCAATATGCCCGGATCAAGGATTTGCTCGTGAACGGTCCCGTTGCGACGCCCATGCTGCCGGCCCCGGTTCCGGCACGCAGCAACCTGCGCAACGTCAGGGTATTGGGCGTGGCGGCGTCGCCGCGATCGCCGCAGCGCGCTGCCGCCTGATCTTGGCATAGGACCTGACGCTGAACGGCAGCGTCAGTAGATAGAGGATCGTAACGACGCTCAGCGTCTGCCAAGGCGCCGATATCACCGCAGCCCCGACCGCGACGATCACCACGATCGCTTCGAACCGGATGTTACGGCGCAGCTTGAGCGACGACCAGCTATAGGTCGCGAGGCTCGACACCATCAGCACCGCGATCAGCGCGATCCACGGTGCCATCAGCCAGGGCGAACGAAGCCATGGCTCGTCGGTCACGAACCACAGATACATCGGCAACAACGCCAGCGCGGCACCGGCCGGGGCCGGCACGCCTGTCAGGAAGCCGGCGGACTTGTGCGGCTGATCGGCGACATCGATCTGCGCATTGAACCGCGCGAGACGCAGAGCAGCAAACACCGCATAGACGAGCGCGCAAATCCATCCGATCCGCGGCTCGGCCTGAAGCGACCAGAGGTAGATGACGATTGCCGGCGTCACACCGAAGTCGATCGCATCGGCCAGCGAGTCGAGCTCGGCACCGAACCGGCTCTCACCGCGCAGCAACCGGGCGATCCGCCCGTCGATTCCGTCAAGCGCAGCCGCGACCATGATGAAGACGACCGACCGCTCCCACTCACCACCGATCGCGTAGCGGATCGCGGTCAGGCCGGCACACAGCGCCAGCGCCGTGACAGCGTTGGGGACCAGCGCCCGAAGCGGAATGCCGCGGTCGCTACGCTCGCGACGGCGGATCAGTCGACGCCGCGCGACGGGTTCTAGATCACTGGGCAACGCCGACCACCTTTTGTCCGCCGACCCGACCAAGGATCGTTTCACCTGCAATTGCACGCTGGCCGAGCGCGACCTGGGGCTCGCAGCCATCGGGCAGATATACGTCGACCCGGCTGCCGAAGCGGATAAGACCGATGCGCTGACCGACGGCGACGATATCGCCGACCTTGGTAAAGCTCATGATCCGCCGCGCGACCAGCCCGGCGATCTGCGTGAAACCGACCTTCACCCCGTCCGCTCCTTCGACGACGAAATGCTGACGCTCATTCTCGTCCGACGCCTTGTCGAGGTCGGCATTCAGGAACTTCCCCGAAATATAGACGACCTGACGGATCGTGCCCGAGATCGGCGTGCGGTTGATGTGGACGTCGAACACCGACATGAAAACCGACACGCGCACCAGCGGCGCTTCGCCCAGACCGTGCGGTCCAGCCAGTTCGCGCGGGACGGGAACGCGCTCGATCATCGACACCAACCCGTCGGCGGGGGAAATGATTAGCCCCTCCCCCTGCGGCGTGGTGCGGACCGGATCGCGGAAAAAGGCGGCGACCCAGATGGTCAAACCGATGAACGGCCACGCCCAGAACCAGCCGCCGAGCCAAAGAGCGAGCAGCGCGAGGCCGCCGGCAATCACCGTATACTTGCGCCCCTCAGGATGAACCCCGGGAAACCGCCACTTCACGGTCGTCGTAACGGGCAGGCCGCCGGGGCCTTCGGGCTTTCGAAGCGAAGTCATTACCGTTTGAGTAGACGTGAGGGCATGTCCTGACAACGCCGGTCGCGTGCAAAGGCTTCAACGATCTTGAGTGTAGGGTCATGGCCTTGCGAATTGCTAGGACCAAGCCCTGGCGCTACTCTCTGCGGTCATGGGATCGCTGCTCTTCATTTCGCATCCCGAGGTCGTCGTTGATCCGGACCTTCCCGTTGAACGCTGGCATCTGGCGCCTCGCGGGATCGAGCGCATGCGACAGTTTGCGGCGGGAGATGTCCCACGGAACGTCAGGCACATCTGGGCAAGCACCGAGACGAAGGCCATCGAAGCCGCAGGCATCCTCGCCGGTGCGCTGGGTCTCGGGATCGATGTCGACGCTGAGCTTGGTGAGAATGATCGCAGGGTAGCGGGCTTCCTGCCACCCGCGGAATTCGAACAGGTTGCGGACTCCTTTTTCGCACACCCGGATAAAAGCATCCGGGGGTGGGAACGTGCGACCGATGCGCAGGCTCGCATCGTCGGCGCTGTAACAGCGATCGCGGCACGACATCGGATCGGCGATCTGGCGATCGTTGGGCACGGCGCTGTCGGCACCCTACTCCACGCAGCGTATTCTGGACGACCGATCAGTCGGGACGGTGACCAGCCGTTCCAGGGCCATTACTGGACTGCCTCGCTGCCGGATCTCGTGCCGCGCCATTGCTGGCGGGCCATCGCTCCGCGCTGACCGCGGCTGTCGACGGATGGTTGATCCCCGCACGCCCCTCCCCTAGACGCGCCTCAAACCCTTCGAAGGATGGACTAGAGAGCATGGCGAAGATCAAGGTGAAGACGCCCGTCGTGGAGATCGACGGCGACGAAATGACGCGGATCATCTGGGAATGGATTCGCGAGCGCCTGATCAAGCCGTATCTCGATATCGACCTGAAATATTATGACCTTTCGGTCGAGAAGCGCGACGAGACCAACGACCAGATCACGATCGATTCGGCGAACGCGATTCGGCAGTACGGCGTCGGCGTGAAGTGCGCGACGATCACCCCGGACGAAGCACGCGTCGAGGAGTTCGGCCTCAAGGAAATGTGGAAGTCGCCGAACGGCACGATCCGCAACATCCTGGGCGGCGTCGTCTTCCGCGAGCCGATCGTCATCAGCAACGTCCCGCGCCTGATCCCGGGCTGGACCAAGCCGATCGTCGTCGGCCGCCATGCGTTCGGCGACCAATATCGCGCGACCGACTTCAAGGTCCCGGGTGCGGGCAAGCTGCGCATGGTCTGGGAAGGCGAGAACGGCGAGAAGATCGAGAAGGAGGTGTTCAACTTCCCCGCGGCCGGCGTCGCGATGGGCATGTACAACCTCGACGAATCGATCCGCGACTTCGCCCGCGCTTCGTTCAACTACGGCCTGAACCTGAAGTGGCCGGTGTATCTGTCGACCAAGAACACGATCCTCAAGGCCTATGACGGCCGTTTCAAGGATCTGTTCCAGGAAGTGTTCGAGACCGAGGGCTTCGCCGAGAAGTTCAAGGAAGCCGGCATCGTCTACGAACACCGCCTCATCGACGACATGGTCGCCTCCGCGCTGAAGTGGAGCGGCGAGTTCGTCTGGGCGTGCAAGAACTATGACGGCGACGTCCAGTCGGATCAGGTCGCGCAAGGGTTCGGCTCGCTGGGCCTGATGACTTCGGTCCTGCTCTCGCCGGACGGCAAGACCGTCGAGGCCGAAGCCGCGCACGGCACCGTCACGCGCCACTATCGCCAGCATCAGCAGGGCAAGGCGACGTCGACCAACCCGATCGCGTCGATCTTCGCCTGGACCGGCGGCCTGAAGTTCCGCGGCAAGTTCGACGACACGCCCGACGTCACCCGCTTCGCCGAGACGCTGGAGCAGGTCTGCATCGAGACGGTCGAGAGCGGCCAGATGACCAAGGACCTTGCGATCCTGATCGGCCCGGACCAGCCGTGGATGACCACCGAGCAGTTCTTCGAAGCGGTGCGCCAGAACCTCGAGAACAAGATGGCGGCCTGGCAGTAAGCCGGAGCAACCCTTCGACGCTTCAAAGAGCCCCGGTCGCCCAGCGCGGCCGGGGCTTTTTGCATGATTCGTGTCGCATCGCCGCTGCGCGCGCACCAATGCGGGTGACAGGCGTAACAATCGCCGCCTAAAGTCGCGCCATGGCGCTCAACCTCGGCAATCATCAATTCTCGGACGCTCTCATCATCCTCGGTGCCGCAGGCATCGTCATTCCCGCCTTTGCCCGCTTTCGCATCAGCCCGGTGATCGGGTTCATCCTGGTCGGCATCCTGGTCGGACCGGCCGGGCTCGGGACGCTCGTGCCGCAAGCGCCGTGGCTCTATTACGTCACGATCAGCGACCCGGAATCGATCGAGCCCTTCGCCGAACTGGGCATCATCCTGCTGCTGTTCTCGATCGGACTGGAGCTGTCGTTCAAGCGGTTATGGACGATGCGCAGACTCGTGTTCGGTTTGGGCGCGTTCGAACTGCTTGTCGCCGCTGCGATCATCGCACTCGGATTGCATCTGCTCGGGCAGGCCTGGGCCGGGTCGATCGGGCTTGGCCTGGCGCTGGCCTTGTCCTCGACCGCGCTGGTCCTGCCGCTCGTCGGGGCGGCCAGCCAGGTCGGGCGGCCGGCGTTCGCGATGCTGTTGTTCGAGGATCTGGCGCTGGTCCCGATCATCTTCGCACTGGGTGCGATGGCGCCGACCGCGGGGGCGGATGGCTGGGCGAATTTGGGTACCGTCGCGATCCGCGGGGCGATCGCGGTGGCCGCGCTGTATATCGCCGGGCGCTTCGTCCTGCCGCGCCTCTTCGCCCAGGCGGCGCGGACCAAGAACCCGGAGCTGTTCCTCGCCGCCAGCCTGCTGGTGGTTATCGTCGCAAGCTTGATCACCACCGCTGCGGGCCTGTCGCCGATCGTCGGCGCGCTGCTTGCGGGCCTGCTGATCGCGGAAACCGAGTATCGCGAAGAGGTCGAGGTGATGACCGAGCCCTTCAAGGGGCTTGCGCTCGGTGTCTTCCTGCTGACGGTCGGGATGCGGCTCGACCTCAGGCTCATCATGGCGAACTGGCCGTCGCTGCTCGCAGCGATCCTCGGCGTGATGGCGGTGAAGATCATCGTCACCACGGGCGTGCTGAAATTCACCGGAACGCGCACCGGCACCGCGGCGGAGACGGGCGTGCTGATGTCGAGCCCGTCCGAAACCACGCTGATCGTGCTGGGCGTCGCCACCCAGGCGGCGCTGATCCAGCCGTCGACGGCGGCGTTCTGGACGACGGTCACCGCGATCGGTCTGACGATCACGCCGTTGCTCGCCAAGGCCGGGCAAGGCATCGCCCGACGGATCGACCGGAGCGAACGCGTGGCCGACCCGGAGGTGGACGCCGATCGTCCCGGGACCGTCATCATCGGCTTCGGCCGGGTCGGCCGCACCGTCGCCGACATGCTGCGCGTCCACGGCAAGCCCTTCGTCGCGGTCGATGCCGATATCGACGGCGTGAATGCGGCGCGGAAGGATGGCTATCCGGTGATCTTCGGCGACGTCGCGCGGTCGGAAATGGTCGACCGGCTGCGGCTGGGCCATGCCGATGCGCTGATCCTGACGATGGACGATCCGGTGCTGACCGTCACGCTTGCACGCCGCGTGCGGGCGTGGGTCCCCAACCTGCCGATCATCGCCCGCGCGCGGGACGCCGCCCACGCCGCCGAGCTCTACAAGGCCGGCGTGACCGACGCGGTACCTGAGACGCTGGAAAGTTCGCTCCAGCTATCGGAAGCCGTGCTGGTCGATATCGGCGTTGCGATGGGGCCAGTCATCGCCTCGATCCACGAAAAGCGGGACGAGATGCGCCAGCAGATCAAGGCCGCCGCCGATCTCGACCGCGAACCCCGCATCCGCCGCATCCGGCGGACCGGCGAAGTGGGATGAACGGCGGATACAGCCGCCATTAAGCCGCGAAACCCTATCCAGTTTCGGATCGTTACCCCCGCGATCCAACTTGAAAACTGGAGAATACACCATGAAGTTTATCGCGACCGCCCTGCTGCTCGGCACCGCCGCGGCGCCGGCCGCGTTGGCTCAGACCACGCCGACGACGCCCGCACCCGCCGCACAGACCGCGCCGCAAGGCCCCGCCGTCGGCGTGACGGTGAAGGACACCGCAGGCGCGGATGTCGGTACGATCGAGGCGATCAATGCCGATCTGGCCGTCATCAATACCGGCACCAACAAGGTCAGCTATCCGCTGAACGCCATGACTCCGACCCCGACCGGGCCGATAATTGCGCTGACCAAGGCCCAGCTCGATGCGAGCTTCGCCGAGCAGCAGGCAAAGGCGGCGGCCGAATTGCAGACGCGCCTGGCCGCGGGGACCGAAGTGTTCGCGCGTGACGGTTCGACAAAGCTCGGCACGATCAAGGCCGTGGACGCCGAATTCGTGACCGTGACCACCACTGCGGGCAAGGACGTGCGACTGCCCAAGGGCGGCTTCGCGACCGGTCGAACGGGTGTCGTCATCGGCATGACGGCAGCGGAGTTCACCGCCGCGACGGCTGGAGCGGCGAAGTAGACACTGGAAGACGCAAGCCCTCTCCCGCTTTCGCGGGATAGGGTTGGGTGAGGGTCTTGGTGTCTCACTGAGAGCTCGGGTCGAAGAAGAAGACCCTCACCCTCCCACCGCTAACGCGGCGGGCCCCTCCCTCTCCCGCGAACGCGGGAGAGGGAAAAGGGATTAAGTTTCTAAAGTCGCGCGCACCGCATCCAGCGCCGCCGCGGCACTCGCGCCATCCGGGCCTCCGCCCTGCGCCATGTCTGGCCGACCTCCGCCGCCCTGCCCGCCGACCGCAGCGACCGCAGCCTTTACCAGATCGACCGCGTTCAGCCGGTCCTTGAGGTCATCGGTCACCCCGACCGCGACCGTCGCGCGGCCATCGTTGACCGCGACCAGCGCCGCGACGCCCGAGCCGATCCGCGTCTTCGCGTCGTCGACGGCGCCACGCAGGCCCTTCGCTTCGAAGCCATCGAGCACCTGGCCGACGAAGGCGACACCGTTGATCGTCTCCGGCCCCGCCGCCTCGGCCTTGCCGCCGCCGCCGAGCGCCAGGGCCTTCTTCGCCTCGGCCAATTCGCGTTCCAGCCGGCGCTTTTCCTCGACCAGGGTCGCGACGCGGGCGGGCACTTCGTCCGGGGACGCCTTCAACGCGGCGGCCGCTTCCTTCAGCTTATCGTCGCGCGACTGGAGGTAGCCGCGCGCGGCTTCGCCCGTCAGCGCCTCGATGCGACGCACGCCCGAACTGACCGCGCTCTCGCCGACGATCTTCAGCAGGCCGATCTCGCCCAGCGCATTCACGTGGGTGCCGCCGCATAGCTCGACCGAATAGGTCTTGCCGCCGTCCTCGGCGCCCATCGACACGACGCGGACTTCGTCGCCGTATTTCTCGCCGAACAGCGCCATCGCGCCCATCGCGATCGCGTCGTCCGGGGTCATCAGCCGCGTCGTGACCGGCGTGTTCGCGCGTACCTGCGCGTTCACTTGCGTCTCGACGTCCGACAGCTCGGCCGGCGACATGCTGTTCGGATGCGACACGTCGAAGCGCAGCCGCTCCGGCGACACCAGCGAGCCCTTCTGCGCGACATGCGTGCCCAGCCGCTGACGCAGCGCCTCGTGCAGCAGGTGCGTCGCCGAATGGTTGGCGCGGATCTGCGCACGGCGCTGGCGGTCGATCGCCAGGCGGACCGTATCGCCGACCTTCAGTGTGCCGCTATCGATCGTCGCGACATGGCCGTGAAGCTTGCCGACATGCTTCTGCGTATCGGTGACGGTCGCGGACACGCCGTCGCCGGTGATCGTGCCTGCGTCGCCGACCTGGCCGCCGCTTTCGGCGTAGAAGGGCGTCTGGTTGACCAGCACCTCAACCGTGTCGCCGGCCGTAGCGCTGTCGACGCGCGCGCCGTCCTTAACGATCGCGATGACCTGCCCCTCGCCGATGTCGCTCGAATAGCCGGTGAATTCGGTCGCGCCCTCTTCGGCGATGTCGAACCACACGTCGTCCGAGGCCTTGGCGCCGGATCCCTTCCACGCGGCGCGCGCGGCGGCCTTTTGCTCGGCCATCGCGGCGTCGAAGCCGGCACGGTCGACCGCGATATCCTGCGGGCGCAGCGCGTCCTCGGTCAGGTCATAAGGGAAGCCATAGGTGTCGTAGAGCTTGAACGCCGTCTCGCCGGGCAGCGTGCTGCCCTCGCCCATGTCGCCGGTCGCTTCGTCGAGGAGACGCAGGCCGTTGGCGAGCGTGCGGCGGAAGCGCGTCTCCTCCTGCAACAGCGTCGCTTCGATCAGCGGCTGCGCGCGGACGAGTTCGGGATAGGCACCACCCATTTCGGCGACCAGGCTCGGCACCAGGCGGTGCATCAGCGGGTCCTTCGCACCCAGCAGATGCGCGTGACGCATCGCGCGGCGCATGATGCGACGTAGGACATAGCCGCGGCCTTCGTTCGCCGGCAGCACGCCGTCGGCGACCAGGAAGCCCGCCGAGCGCAAATGGTCGGCGATGACGCGGTGGCTCGCCTGGGTGTCGCCGGTGGTGGCGGTGCTGGTTAGCGCGCCGCTCTCGGCGATCAGCGCCTTGAACGTGTCTGTATCGTAATTGTCATGGACGCCCTGCAGGACGGCGGCAACGCGCTCTAAACCCATGCCGGTGTCGATCGACGGCCGCGGCAGGTCGCCGACGATTTCGTCCGCTTCCTGCAAGAACTGCATGAAGACCAGGTTCCAGATTTCGACGAAGCGGTCGCCGTCTTCTTCCGGGCTCCCCGGAGGGCCGCCCCAGATATGATCGCCATGATCGTAGAAGATTTCCGAACACGGCCCGCACGGCCCGTCGGAGCCCATCGCCCAGAAATTATCCTTGGTCGGGATGCGGATGATCCGCTCTTCGGGCAGGCCAGCGATCTTCTTCCACAGGTCGAACGCCTGGTCGTCGGTGTGATAGACCGTCGCCGTCAGCTTGTCGGCCGGCAGGCCCCATTCCTTCGTCAGCAGGGTCCAGGCATGGGTGATCGCCTGTTCCTTGAAATAATCGCCGAACGAGAAATTGCCGAGCATTTCGAAGAAGGTATGGTGGCGCGCCGTGTAGCCGACGTTATCAAGGTCGTTATGCTTGCCGCCCGCGCGGACGCACTTCTGCGACGAGGTCGCGGTCGAATAGGGGCGGCTTTCCAGGCCGGTGAACACGTTCTTGAACGGCACCATGCCGGCGTTCACGAACATCAGCGTCGGATCGTTCTGCGGAACGAGCGGCGCGGACGGCACGATCTGGTGCCCGGCCTTGCCGAAATAGTCGAGGAACGAGCGGCGGATGTCGTTGGTCGAAGTCATGGGGCGCGACTTAGGCGAGGCGCGGGCTGCACTCAAGCGCCCGAACGTGGTACGGTCGCGACGAACCGGGAGAGAGACGATGCGGCTGTACGTGACGGGCGCGCTGGCGGCGCTGCTGATGCCGGCGCTGGGCGCACAGGACCTGCCGAAGGCGGAGGCGCCCGCCGCCGTCGCCCATCCGAACTGCGGTGGCGACGATGTCGCGGCCAAGCGTCCGACGCTGCTCGAAGGCTATGGCAAGGGCGGCTGGGCGATCTCGACCGACGTTCCCCGTGCGCAGGCCTTCTTCGACAACGGAATGCAACTGGGGGCGGCGTTCGCGCACAAGGCGGCGATCGCGGCGATGCAGGAGGCTGCCCGGCTGGACCCGACCTGCGCGATGTGTGCATGGGGCGATGCCTGGGCGTCGGGGCCGACGCTCAATTACGACAAGGACGAGGCCGAGACCGCCAAGTTGCTGATCCGTGCGACACAGGCGCAGGCGCTTGCGGCCAGATCCGGCACGCCGCTCGAACGCGCGCTGACCGATGCGCTGGTGCTGCGCTATCAGCTGGGGCCAGAGAATTCGGGCGCCATCGCTTATGCCGAGGCGATGGCGGCGCTGGCGAAAGCGCATCCAGAGAATGCCGCGATCGGCGCGCTCGCGGGCGACGCACTTCTCGTCGCTGGCACGCGGTCGAAGGACTATAAGCCGATGACGTACCGGTCGGCCGCCTTGCTTCAGGACGTACTGGCCCGCGATCCCGACTATACGCCGGCGATCCATTTCTACATCCATGCGACCGAGATCGCGGAGATCCCCGACCGCGCGACGTCCTACGCCGATCGCCTCCGCACGCTCGCGCCCAAGGCAAGCCACCTCGTCCACATGCCGAGCCACACCTATTACTGGATCGGTCGTTATCAGGATGCGGCGGATTCGAACGTCGCGGCGGTGAAGCTGGGCATCGAAAATGCCAAGCGGCTGGGCATGACGGGGCCGGACGGCGTCTGGGATCTGCCCTATCACGCGCACAACGTCCATTTCGGTGTCGGCGGCGCGATGATGTCGGGCGACGCGGCGTCGGCGCTGCTGCTCAGCGACCCGCTGGTCGACGTCGCCGCGCGGCGCGACAAGGGTTCGGTGTTCCAACAGGCGATCGCCGGCATGGGCTATGCCGCGGAAGGGCGCTTCGCCGATCCGGCGAAGGTCCTGGCGCTGCCGGAGCCCAAGCTGCCTTATGCCAGGGCGTTCTGGCATTACGCGCGCGGCGAGGCGCTGGCGCGTCAGGGCAAGGCGGCGGCCGTCCGCGCCGAAGCCGATGCGATGGCAGCAAGCATGACGGCGCTCGACGACCAGGCCGGACGGAAACTGGTTAAGATCGCGACCCTCGTACTCGGCGGCCGCGCCGCGATGCTCGACAACGACCCGCGCAAAGCCGCAAAATTCTATGCCGCCGCCGCCAAGATCGAGGAGGCCAAGCCGATCTCCGGCTATTCCGACCCGCCAGTCTGGTGGTATCCCCCGCGCCGTTCGCTGGCGGAGGCCAAGCTGGCGATGGGCGATGCGAAGGGTGCGCTGGCCGAGGCGAACGCGACGTTAAAGCGGCGCCCCCTCGACCCGATGACACTTTCAATCCGGGCGCGGGCGCAGGCGGCATTGGGGAATGCCGGCGCCGCCGGTCAGGATGCGAGAGCTGCACTCGCCGGATGGCGAGGGAAGCGGGCGATGTTCGGGACAGGGATGATCTGAACGCCCCATCATTGTTTACCCCGTTCGTCCTGAGCGAGGTCGAAGGTCAGCCCTCTACTAGGTGCCCCGACTTCGCTCAGGACAAAATGGTCGAAACGCTCCGAGGCGCCTTCAGACCGGCGTGTCGATCGAAGCTGGCGGCTCGCTGAACCACTTCGGCCCTGTCGCAGTCATGTGGAAGCAATCCTCCAGCCGCACGCCGAACTTGCCCGGAAGATAGATTCCCGGCTCGTTCGAGAAGCACATTCCGGGCGCGAGCCGCGTCGTTTCGCCATGGACGAGGTTGACCGGTTCGTGTCCGTCCATCCCGATGCCATGCCCCGTCCGATGCGACAGACCGGGCAGCCGATAGCGCGGGCCATAGTCCTTGGCCTCGTAGCTTGCGCGCACGGCATCATCGACGCTGCCCGCGGTCGCACCGATGCGCGCGGCGGCGAAGGCGGTCGCCTGGCCGGCGGAGACGTCGTGCCAGACCTTGCGCACCGCGGCCGAAGCGCTGCCCTTCACGAAGGTGCGCGAGACGTCCGACTGATAGCCCTGGACCGTGCAGCCGCAGTCCATGAGCACGACCGAGCCCGGCTTCACGACCTGCGGCTTGCGGGTGCCGTGCGGCAGGGCCGCCGCCTCGTCCACCAGCACCAGCGAGAATTCGGGACTGCCGCCCAGCTTGCGGGTCGCCGCACTCATCATCGCGCCGACATCCGCGCCGGTCATGCCGACCTCGACCCGCGGCACGGTGAAACGATAGGCGGCGATCGTCACGTCGGTCGCGAGCTGCATCAGCGCGATCTCGGCCGGGGTCTTCACCATCCGACAGCCGCGCACGACCGGATTGGCCGAGACGAGCCGCGCGTTCGGCAGCGCGCGCTTCAGCCCGTCGACCGCAAAATACCGGACGGTCTCCTCGACGCCGATCGGACGGGTATCGAGTCGACGCTCCTTCAGGAAGGCGGCGACCAGCTTCAGCGGGTCTTCGTCCTCCTGCCAGACGCGCACCTCGGCCGGGATGCCCAGCGATTCGCGCACCGACGGCTCTTCGAAGAAAGGCGTGACAGCCATCGCTTCGCCTTCGACGGGGATCACGACCGCGGTCAGTCGCTCGCTGCGCCCCCACCGCACACCGGTGAAATAGGTGAGGCTCGATCCCGGCTCGATCAACACCGCACCGATGCCGTTCGCCCGCATCAGCGCCTGCGCTCGCCGCACCCGGGCAGCCCGCTCGGCTGCGTCGATCGCCACCGCGCCGGTGGTCAGGTCGCGCAATTGCAACAGGTCGGGCTCGGCTGCGCGCAGCAGGCCGGGACGGGCAAGAAGCGGCAGCGCGGCAGCGCCGGCGACGAGGGTTCGACGGGTCAGGATCATGGTTTAGAGCGTAATGACATGGTTTTGACCCGTCGAGACGGAGCCGAATTTTGTTCGTGGATAGGAGCGAGGAAGGAGCGGGGCTTTGCCCCCGTGACTGACGAGGGACGACGCCAAGGGCGAAATTCGGCCCGCCGCTTTGCGGTTGCCCTGAGCCGTCCGCCGGACGTCGTCGCAACGCTTGCACGGGCCACCAGCCCGCGCTGCGCGTCGCTCCTCGCCGACGAGCGGCTCAGGGCAATCTCGATGGGTCGAAACCATGTCATCACGCTCCAAGACGATAGGGTGCTTGACCGCGCGGTCGCAATCCCCTTCCCTATAGGGCATTCCCAGGGGGAGAGAATCTTTGGCCAAGCGGCTCACCTACTATATTCTTGGCGCGCTGATCGCGGGCATCATTTGCGGTTTGATCCTGAATGCGGTCTTCGACGGCAGCGCCGGCGGGCAGGAGACGTTGAAGAACGTCGCCTATTATCTGTCGATCGTTACGTCGGTTTTCCTGCGGCTGATCAAGATGATCATCGCGCCGCTGGTCTTCTCGACGCTGGTCGTCGGCATCGCGCACATGGGTGATACGGCGGCACTGGGCCGGGTCGGTCTACGCTCGATTCTATGGTTCGTCGCGGCCAGCCTGTTGTCCCTCACCCTTGGACTGATTCTCGTCAACATGTTCCAGCCGGGTATCGGGCTGAACATCCCCGTCCCGCCGATCGACGCGTCGAGCGGTGTCGACAAGGCCGCATTCGATTTCAAGAAATTCATCGAGCACATCGTCCCCGCCTCCGGCATCGAGGCGATGGCGACCAACGAAATTCTCCAGATCGTCATCTTCTCCGTCTTCATCGGCGTCGCAATCACCGCGGTCGGCGAGAAGGCAGCACCGCTAGTCAAGGGCATCGAGGCGCTGGTGCAGGTCATGCTGCAGGTCACCAATTACGTCATGCGCTTCGCCCCCTTCGCGGTGTTCGCGGCGGTGACGGCGACGCTCGCGGAGCGCGGGCCGGAGATCCTCGGCACGCTCGGCTATTTCATGATGACCTTCTACATCGCCCTCGGCCTGCTGTGGTGCGTGTTGATCGGCATCTGCTATCTGCTGGTCGGCAATCGCACCGGGCTGCTGGTGAAGTATATCCGCGATCCGCTGCTGCTCGCCTTCACCACGGCTTCGTCGGAAGCCGCCTATCCGCGGACGCTGGAGGCGCTCGACAAGTTCGGCGTGCCGCCGCGTATCGCCAGCTTCGTGCTGCCGCTCGGCTATTCGTTCAACCTCGACGGTTCGATGATCTACATGACCTTTGCGACGATGTTCATCGCGCAGGCCTATGGCATCGAGATGACGCTGGGCCATCAGATCACCATGCTGCTGATCCTGATGGTCACGTCGAAGGGCATCGCCGGCGTGCCGCGCGCCAGCCTGGTCGTCATCGCCGGGACGCTGTCGTTCTTCAACATTCCGGAAGCCGGACTGCTGCTGATCCTGGCGATCGACCATTTCCTCGACATGGGCCGGTCCGCGACGAACGTCGTCGGCAACGCCGTCGCGGCGACGGTCATCGCCAAGTGGGAAGGAGACCGGCTCGATCCGATCGAAAGCTCGGTCATCGACGCGCCCAAGGCCCCGGCGGGGCATGGGCCGGCGGAGGACGTCGACAGCTTTCGGAAGGTTTGAGGGGGGCATCCCCCTCTCCTTTCGGCCTGAGCCTGTCGAAGGGCTGCCGTTCTTCGTTCCGCACGCACGTGGTCGGAAGAAAAGGCAGTGCTTCGACAGGCTCAGCACGAACGGTTGTTGTGGTCGAGCTTACGCGTAGGCGTACGGCCCACCCGCCTCCAGCGCGCGCTGGTACGCCGGACGGGCGTGGATTTTCTCTAGCCAGGCAATGGTCGCCGGACGGCCGGCGTCGAGACCGGCACGGGAGCGAGCGGCCTCCAGCGGGAAGCTCATCATCACATCGGCCGCTGTCATCGTATCGCGGGCAAACCAGGGGCGTCCCGCAAGCTCGCGCTCGATCCAGTCGAGGTGGACGTCGATCATCGGCTGGATACGCTTCTGTGCCCGCTTGCCGATGAACGGTACGCGCCCGAGCACCAGCTTGACGAGCAGCGGCGGCATCAGCGAACCCTCGGCATAATGAAGGAAGTGGCGATAGCGCAGCGCGTCTTCGCGGTGCGCGGGCGGCCCGAGCTTTCCGTCCGCCAGTTCGACCAGATATTCGACGATGGCGCCGGTTTCCGCGATGGTGCGATCGCCGTCGGTCAGCACGGGCGATTTGCCGAGCGGATGAATCTGCCGCAATTCAGCCGGCGCCAGCATCGTCACCGGGTTCCGCTCATAGCGCTTCACCGCATAAGGCAGTTCCAGTTCCTCGAGCAGCCACAACACGCGTTGCGATCGGCTGTTTTCGAGGTGGTGGACGGTCAGGGTCATCGGCATCCTCTCATCTTCGGTCAGGCTGACGCCGACCATATCCAGGCCGCTGCGGGAAAGTCGACCGTGTTACCACTGCGATACCTCTCGATCACGGCGCGGAGCCGCTCGACAAGTACGGCCCGTTCCGCATCCGACCGCATCCGCAACGCCGATGCCGCGGGTCCGATCCGTTGCAGAAAGCCAAGCGCGTCTCCGACGGGATCGGCGCCTGCACCTGCGCGGTAGGTGAAGTCGATCGGCCTCGCGATGGCGTCGCGCCAGCCAGCAGCGGAGAGGATGGCGGCGACCTGCGCGCGGTCGGCGAATGCGAACGGTCCCGGGCCGGGCGTCGGCGCGGGCAACCCAAGGGCTGCGGCCGGGGCGGCGGCGAAGCCGTTCTCGCGCCAATCCCGAAAGCAGGAGAAGACCAGGCGGGCGCCGGGTCTGACCGCACCTCTGAGTGTCGCGAATGCGGCTACGGGATCGTCGAAGAACATCACGCCGTGGCGCGAATAAAGGAGGTCGAACGGGGCCTGAGCCTTGGCCATGTCGAGGGCGTCGCCGGTGAGGAAGCGAACGCGTGCATCTTCCCCGTCATAACCCTCCGCACGGTACTCCCACGAAGGCGGGAGCCCAGAGTCGTTGAGCTCATCGCTTGCCGCCCTGGGCTCCCGCCTGCGCGGGAGCACGGCGGGGGTGAGACGGTTGCGGGCAATGGCCACCAATGCATCCGACAGGTCGACCCCGACGATCCGCGCATCCGGTCTGGCCGTTGCCAGCGCCAGGCTCGTCACTCCCGCGCCGCAGCCGATGTCTAACGCGCGAAATGGTCCCGCAGGGGCCGCCACCTCGATCGCAACGTCCAGATGGCGCGACAGGTCGGCGAGGCTGCGGTCGGTCCGTTGCCATTCCGCGGCCCAGACGTCGCCGACGCGACCGGTCCAGTCGTGCGATGCAGTCATGCGATCCACGCGAATGTTGACGAAGTTGAGACATGTGAACGGTCTAGTCTCAACATTCGCCGTCCCAACAATCGCATAAACGCGAAAGGGCCCGTCGCGCAGGACGGGCCCTTCCAGGTGCTCGCATCCGCCCGACGACCGGTCGGGCGGTGCGGTAAGGCATAGGGACCGATCAGAGATCGTCCTCGGCGTCGGGGCCGGTCATCATTTCCTCGGCGACCTTCTCGGTGCGCTGACGAATCGCCTTTTCCAGCCGATCCGCCAGTTCCGAATTTTCCTTCAGGAAGGTCTTCGCATTCTCGCGACCCTGGCCGATGCGGATGCTGTCGTAGCTGAACCACGCCCCCGCCTTTTCGACCAGCCCGGCCTTCACGCCGAGATCGAGGATCTCGCCGATCTTCGAAATGCCTTCGCCATACATGATGTCGAATTCGACCTGCTTGAACGGCGGTGCGACCTTGTTCTTCACCACCTTCACGCGGGTCGCGTTGCCGATGATGTCTTCCTTGTCCTTGATCTGCCCGGTGCGACGGATGTCGAGGCGGACCGAGGCGTAGAACTTCAGCGCGTTGCCGCCCGTCGTCGTCTCCGGATTGCCGTACATCACGCCGATCTTCATGCGCAGCTGGTTGATGAAGATGACCATGCAGCGCGAACGGCTGATCGAGCCGGTCAGCTTGCGCAGGGATTGCGACATCAGGCGTGCCTGAAGCCCGACGTGGCTGTCGCCCATCTCACCCTCGATTTCGGCACGCGGTACGAGCGCGGCGACCGAATCGACCACCAGCACGTCGATCGCGTTCGAGCGGA
The DNA here is from genome assembly GCF_042681125.1 of Sphingomonas floccifaciens. NCBI lineage: Bacteria > Pseudomonadati > Pseudomonadota > Alphaproteobacteria > Sphingomonadales > Sphingomonadaceae > Sphingomonas > Sphingomonas floccifaciens. The sequence goes on from NZ_JBHUFC010000006.1 coordinate 36,926, forward strand.
CCAAAGTGTCGGTGATTTCCAGCGCCTGCTCGCCGGTATCTGGCTGCGAGACGATCAGTTCGTCGATGTTGACGCCCAGCTTCTTCGCATAGACCGGGTCGAGCGCGTGCTCGGCATCGACGAACGCGGCGGTGCCGCCGTTCTTCTGCGCCTCTGCGATGACGTGCAGCGCCAGCGTCGTCTTGCCCGACGATTCCGGGCCATAGACCTCGATCACGCGGCCGCGCGGCAGGCCGCCGACGCCGAGCGCAATATCGAGACCGAGCGACCCGGTCGAGATCGCCTCGACCTGCATCGCTTCCTTCTGGCCCAGCTTCATCGCCGAGCCCTTGCCGAACGCGCGGTCGATCTGCGCGAGTGCGGCGTCCAGTGCCTTTTGCCGATCCGAATTCGTTGCCATGCCGCTGTCGATGACCTTCAGGTTCGCTGCCATGTGGGGAGCTCCATCGCTAGGGCATCCAATCGCCCTGTTCAACTTTACTCCGCCCATGTACTATATGTGTTCTCATGGAACAAGAGCGGAACATGCATTTTTCTTTGCGTGACAAGGGTCGCTCGGACACATTCGGATGTCCTCGGAGATAGCCCCATGCCCCCTGCCGCATTGCTTGCCTCGTTGTTGCTTCAAGCCGCGCCGGTCGATGCCGATACGCGGAGCTGGTGGGCAACCACGACCATATTGTCGAGCGATACGATGGAAGGGCGCGACGTCGGCAGCGCAGGTCACGAGCGAGCGGCCAGACTGGTCGCCGCCCGCCTGGCGAAGGCCGGTGTCCAGCCCAAGGGCGATGCGGGCGGCTGGTTCCAATCGGTGCCGATGGAAGACATGACTATCGCACGCGCAACGATCGGTGTCGGCGGGCGGCCACTGCGGTTCCTGCACGACCTCTATGCCGCACCGGGCCAGGTGCCTGCGGCGATCGACGCGCCGCTGGCCTATCGCGGCTATTGCCGACCGGGCGAGATCGGCGACGTGCGCGGCCGGATCGTCATCTGCCACGGGTCGCGTCGTACCGACATGCCGTCGCCGGCGGATCGGATAGCAGCGCTTCGCAAGGCGGGGGCGGAGGGTCTGATCACCATCGCCGATCCCGGCTTCACGGTCGAGCCGCCACGCTGGCCGTTCGCCTATTCGCGCGCGGTCCGGCTGCGCGGCAGTCCGGTGGTGCCGGCATCGCTGCCGCAGATGACCTTGCGCGCGGACGCGTTGGCGACGGTGCTCGCCGGGAGCGGGCGAGATGCCGCCGCGCTGATCGCCGCCGGGAGCGCCGGCCGCCCCCTCCCCGCCTTCGACCTGACCACACGCTTCACCGCGCAATTTGCGATGACGCACCGGAGCCTGTCGGCGTCGAACGTGATCGGTATCCTGCCCGGAACCAACCCGGCGCTCGCCGATCAGGCGATCGTGCTGACCGCGCATCTGGACGGCTATGGCCGCGGTACGCCGGTCGATGGCGACGGGCTGTATAACGGAACGCTCGACGACGCCGCCTATGTCGCGCTGCTCGTTCGTTTGGCGGAGCGGCGCGGCGGCAAGGGGTTCCGCCGCCCGGTCCTGTTCGCGATCGTGACCGGCGAGGAAAAAGGGCTGCTCGGCACGCACTGGTTCCTGAAGCATCCGACGATCCCGCTGAGCCGAATGGCCGCGAACATCAACCTGGACCAGTTGCGGCCGATCTTTCCGCTGGAACTGATGACGGTTCACGCTCTCGACGCGACAACGCTGGGCGACGATGCGCGCGCCGTTGCCGAAAGCATGGGGATCGCGGTACAGGCCGATCCGGAGCCGGAGCGCAACCTGCTGCGGCGGTCGGACCATTGGCCGTTCCTGCAGGCAGGCGTGCCGGCGACGAGCTTCGTCTTTGGCTATCGCCCCGGCAGCGACAGCGAACGCATCTATCGGCGGTGGTACGTCACCGGCTATCACACGCCGAAGGACGATCCGAAGCAGACGATCGACTGGAAGGCCGCAGCGGATTTCAATCGGTTCTTCTACGCGCTGGTGGAACGCGTAGCCGATCAGGATGCGGCGCCGGCATGGAAGCCGGACGGAAAGGCGCGGTTGGGCTTGTGACCGCCGCGCGTCAGCCCTCGCGAGTCCAATCGAGCATTTCGGGCGTCACCCAGCCGTAGACGTAGTTCAGATAATAGAGGCCAAACAGGATCGTCGCGACGACGGTAACGCGCAAGGCGATGCGGCCGGCGGGGAAATCATGCGGGGCACTCTCGGCTTGACCGGGCACGCGCTCGCCACCGGCTTCGTCAGTCGTTCGTACGCCGAACGGCAGGACGAGGAAGACGGAAAACGCCCAGAACAGGACGTAAATGGCCAGGGCGGAAGTCCAACGCATGGCCGCGCCATAGCGGGCGCCGTCGCGCTTGTCTTTCGGCGATGATCGCAATTCGACAGGAACGAGGCGGCGCGCGGCTGGTTTGGATACCAAGTTTAAATCGCCGGAGTCTCGCGTCCATGTCCGACACCACCCGACGTACGTTCGTGACCACCGCCGGGCTGGCCGCTGCTGCGGCAAGCGCCCTTCCCGCCCTCGCGCAGGACACCCCGCCCACGCCCAAGGCGCCAACGACGCCGCAGGCGGGTGCCTATCCCAAGCCGCCGTTCCCGAACCAGCGCCAGCCCTGGCCGGGCCTTGCCAGCCGCATGTCGCCGCGACCCGATCACGGCGAAACGAGCTATAAGGGCTCCGGGCGGCTGACGGGCAAGCGCGCCCTAATCACCGGTGGAGACAGCGGCATCGGCCGGGCGGCGGCGATCGCCTATGCCCGCGAAGGCGCCGATGTCGCGATCAACTATCTGCCCGCCGAGGAGCCCGATGCGCGTGAGGTCGTACAGCTGATCGAGGCGGAGGGACGCAAGGCCGTCGCCATCCCCGGCGACCTGCGTGACGAAGCGTTCTGCCGCAAGCTGATCGTCGATGCGACGCGCGCGCTGGGTGGGCTCGACATCCTCGTCAACAACGCGGCACGCCAGCAGACGCGGCCCGATATCGGCAGCATCTCGTCGGAAGATTTCGATGCGACGATGAAGACCAACGTCTATGCGCCGTTCTGGCTGTCGAAGGCGGCGGTCGCGCGGATGGGGCCGGGGGCGGTGATCGTCTTCACTTCGTCCGAACAGGCCGGCGACCCGTCGCCCGACATCCTCGAATATGCCATGTCACGCGCCGCCGTGCTGAACCTGGCCAAAGGGCTCGCCAAGCAGCTGGCGCCGAAGGGCATTCGTGTGAATGCGGTGACGCCGGGACCGTTCTGGACACCGCTTCAGGTGTCGGGCGGTGCGACGCCGGAGAAGCTGCGCATGTTCGGCCAGTCGAGCCCGCTTGGCCGACCGGGACAGCCGGCGGAAATCGCCGGGCTCTATGTGGCGGCGGTCGATCCGGCGAACAGCTTTTCGACGGGGCAGATCTTCGGCGCCACCGGGGGTGGTGGGCAGCCGGGGTAAAAAAACGTAGTGCTCCCGCGAAGGCGGGAGCACAGAGTCACAAGCCGTGAGTTGCGTGGCCCTGGATCCCCGCCTGCGCGGAAGTACGGTCGAAGTTACGCCTCGATCAGCAGCACATCCACGACCGGCTTCTTGCCCGTCCAGCGCGTCGCGACACGGCGAACGGCGAGGCGGATGTCCTCGCGCAGCTTGTCGCGGTTCTTGCCGCCCTTGCGCACCGCCTCCTCGGCGGCGTCGATCGCTTCATCGAGGAAGGGGTCGCGGTCCTCTTCGACCGGCACGCCCTGCAAGCGCACTTCGGGCTCGCCGATCAGCTGACCGCCCTTGCCGATCGCCACCGCGACCGACATGTGGCCGTACAAAGCGACTTTCCGCCGCTCGTTGATCGTCCCGCCGTCCGCCGGCAGGATCACGTCGCCGTCGACCGCCAGGCGACCGATCGGCGCGACGCCGATCTTCTGCGGCGTGCCGGGGGCGAGGCGGATGATGTCGCCGTCCTTCTGGATGACCGCGCCGGGCACACCGCTTTCGATCGCGAAGCGGGCGTGTTCGGCCAGATGCCGCATCTCGCCGTGGACCGGCATCACCAGTTGCGGGCGGATCCACTTGTACATCTGCGCGAGTTCGGGGCGGCCCGGGTGGCCGCTGACGTGGACGAATGCCTGACGATCGGTCACGATCTCGACGCCCATCGAGGCGAGGCGATTCTGGATGTCGCCGATCGCCTTTTCGTTGCCGGGGATCTGCTTCGACGAAAAGACGACGGTGTCGCCGCGGTCGAGCTTGATCGGATGCGTCCCCTCCGACACGCGGTTGAGCGCGGCGCGGGCCTCGCCCTGCCCGCCCGTGGCGACGATCAGCACCTGATTGCGCGGCAGCTTCATCGCCGCGTCCCAATCGACCGTCTGCGGCAGGTCCTTGAGATAGCCGGTCGCCTTGGCGACGCGCGTGATCCGGTCGAGCGAGCGGCCGGCCAGCACCAGCTTGCGGCCGGTATCCTTGGCGACCTCGCCCAGCGTCGCGAGGCGCGCGGCATTGGAGGCAAAGGTCGTGACCAGTACGCGACCCTTCGCCTTGCCGATCACTTCGTCCAAACCGGCGCGGACGTCCGCCTCGCTGCCCGAGGCTTCGGGATTGAACACGTTGGTCGAATCGCAGACGAGCGCGAAGATGCCCTTGTCACCAACCGCGGTCAGTTCCTCGGCCGTCGACGCGGTCCCCATCGGCGACTCGTCGATCTTCCAGTCGCCGGTGTGCAGGATGTTGCCGTATTTCGTCTCGATCAGGATGGCGTTGCCCTCCGGGATCGAATGGGCGAGCGGCACATAGCTGATGCCGAACGGCCCCAGCTTGAACGACTGGTCCTCCTGCACCACGCGGAGCTTCACCTGCTTGGTGATGCCTTCCTCGTCGAACTTCTCGCGGATCAGGCCAGCGGTGAACGGCGAGGCGTAGACCGGCACGCCCAAATCCGCGGCCAGATACGGTAGAGCGCCGATATGGTCCTCGTGCCCGTGGGTGATGACGATGCCGAGCAGGTCGTCGAGGCGATCCTCGATGAAGGTCAGGTCGGGCAGGATGATGTCGATGCCCGGGTAGTTCGGGTCTGCGAACGTCACGCCGCAGTCGACCATCAGCCATTTGCCGTCACACCCGTACAGGTTGACGTTCATGCCGATTTCGCCCGACCCGCCGAGCGCGACGAAGAGCAGTTCTTTGTTGGGAGTAGTCATTCTTTTCCTAGACGATGTCGTGCGCCGGCGAATACCGGAGCAATGGCCGCGTCCCCGCGGCAGAATTATGGACGCCGCGGCTTTAAGCCGAAGCGCGTTCCCCGCCGATATGGGCTCTTTCCCACTCCATTGCGAGGCCGATGAGTGTCAGGTCGTGCTCGACATGGTCGAACACGCCGGTGTGTCCTTCGAACAGCGCCGCGAGGCCGCCGGTTGCGATGACGGTCACGGGGCGGCCGACTTCGGCCTTCATCCGCGCGATCAGCCCTTCGAGCATCGCGACATAGCCCCAGAAGATGCCGATGTGCATCTGGTCGACGGTGTTGCGGCCGACGACGGTCAGGGACGTCGGCGCCTCGATCGCGATACGCGGCAGCTTGGCGGCGGCCGTGACGAGTGCGTCTAGGCTGAGGTTGATACCCGGCGCGATGATCCCGCCCTTGTACGCGCCCGAATAGTCGACGAGGTCGAACGTGGTCGCGGTGCCGAAATCGACGACGATCAGGTCGCCCGCATGCGCGGCGTGCGCCGCAATGACATTGAGCGCCCGGTCCGCGCCCAGATTAGAGGGTTCGTCGACGTCGAGCGCGAACGGCCACCCGCCCTCGCCCGCTATGGTCGGCTCGCCACCGAAGTACTTTGTCGCGAGCATGCGCAGGTTGTGCATCGCGCGGGGTACCACGGTGCCGATGACGACCCCGGTCACCGCCGACCGGTCGAGGCCTTGCAAAGCCAGCAACTGGCTGAGCCACACCACATACTCGTCCGCCGTTCGCCGCGGATCGGTCGCGATCCGCCACCGCGCGCGCACTTCACGGCCCTCGATCAGGGCGAAGACGACATTGGTATTCCCGGCATCGATCGCGAGCAGCATGAGAGGCGTCCTACAACAGGAATACGTCGGCGGCGTGAATGACACGGCGGCTGCCGTCCGCCAAGCGAAGGACGAGCGCACCGTCCGCATCCAGACCGTCGAACAGGCCCTCGGTCGCAGTGTCGCCGGCGCGGGCGACCAGCGCGGTGCCGCGGGGGTGCGCGCGGTCGAGCCAACGCGCGCGAACGGGGGCAATGCCCAAGCCACGCCACCGCGCCACCCAGCGCGCGAAACTGTCCGCCAGCGCCTCGACCAGGATCGCCGGTTCGACCGGACAGCCGGCGTCGGCAAGGCTGGTTGTCGCGCGGTCAGGCAAGGCCGGATAATGCGCGCAGTTGACCCCGAACCCAACGACGACCGCATCATCGGCGCGTTCGAGCAGGATGCCCACCAGCTTGGCCCCGTCGAGCAGCAGATCGTTGGGCCATTTGATCCGCAGCCGACCGCCAGCGGCCAAAGCCGGGCAGAGTAGCGAGATCGCCTCGTCCAGCGCGACCGAAGCGACCAGCGCTAGCGTCGCGGCCGGCGGATCGCCGGGGCGCAGGCGAACGAGGGTACTGGCGTAGAGATTGCCCGTTCGCGAGTCCCAAACCCGCCCCTGTCGGCCGCGCCCGGCGGTCTGGCATTCGGCACGTAGCCACCGCCCCTCCGCCGCGCCGGCGCGGGCAGCGGCGAGCAGATCGGCGTTGGTCGATCCCGTCGCGCCGACGGTCGCGAGATCGATCAGAACAATGCTCTCGCGGCTGCCGTCGTCGCCGGCGCAAGCGGCTGGATCAGCAGATAGCCGAGCGGCGAAATGATCAGCGCGGCGACCGCGATCAGCGCATATTCGACCATCGACCGATTGCCGTCGCCGACGATCTCGTTTGCCGGCGCATCAAAGTACATCGTCTTGACGATCTTCAGATAATAGAAGGCGCCGACGACCGACCCGACCGCGCCCACGGTTGCGAAAGCGATCAGCCCCGCATCCGCTGCAGCCCAGAACACCGCCAGCTTCGGGTAGAAGCCGAGCAGCGGCGGGATGCCGGCCAGCGAGAACATGAACATCGCCATCGCCGCTGCCAGGCCCGGACGGGTCCGCGACAAGCCCGACAGGCTGGCAATGCTTTCGATCGGCTGGCCGTCGCTGCCGCGCATCTGCAACACGACCAGGAAGCTGCCGAGCGTCATCACGACATAGACGGTGATATAGCTGAGAACCGCTCCGGTCCCCTCCTCCGTCGCCGCCGCAAGGCCCATCAGCGCAAAGCCGATGTTGTTGATCGACGAATAGGCTAGCAGGCGCTTGATGTTGGTCTGCCCGATCGCCGCGATCGCACCGAAGTAGATCGAGGCGAGGCTGGCGAAGATCACGATCTGGCGCCAATCGAACGCCGCCGGGCCCATCGCCTCCAGCGCGACGCGCAGGCCCATGCCGATCGCGGCGACCTTCGATGCCGAGGCGAAGAAGGTCGTCACCGGCGTCGGTGCGCCTTCGTAGACGTCGGGCGTCCACATATGGAAGGGGACCGCGGCAATCTTGAACGCGATGCCGGCGAAGACGAACACCAGGCCGACGACCAGCCCCGTCGACTTCGCGCCACCGAACGCCGCGGCGATCGTGTCGAAGCCGGTCGAACCCGAGAAGCCATAGACCAGGCTGATCCCGTAAAGCAGGATGCCCGATGCCAGCGCGCCAAGGACAAAGTACTTCAGCCCCGCTTCGGCCGAACGCGCATCGCGGCGCATGAAGCTGGCGAGAACGTAGCTGGCGAGGCTCTGGAGCTCGAGGCCGACGTACAACGCCAGCATGTCCCCGGCCGAAACCATCACACCCGACCCGATCGCAGCGAGCAGCATCAGGACCGGATATTCCGGGCGCAAATCGTCGCCGCTGGTGCGGGCGAAAAAGCTCGGCGCGATGATGATCGACACCGCGGTCGCGGCATAGATCAACACCTTGGCATAGGCGGCAAAAGCGTCCGTGCGCAGCAGTCCGCCGAACGGCAGTCCACCCGACGATGCCGGCCCGAACAACGCGATTCCCGCACCGATCAGGACGGCAACCGATGCCCAGCTGACGAGGCGGGTCGACGCCTGGCCGCCCCACGCCGCCACGAGCATGAGGACGAGCGCGCCGGCCGTGAGCACCAGCTCCGGCAGCACCATCAGAAGATCATTGCTCATCAGTGCGCCCCAGCGGTCGTTGCGGCTTCGCCATGCGCGGCAGGCGAAGCGTGATGCGCGGCAGCGGCGGCGGCCGGGTTGCCCGGCGTCGGCTGCGAGTCCCCGGCCGGCTTCGCGCGATCGAGACGCTCGAGCAGCAGGCCGACATCGGCGCGCATGGGTTTCAGGAAGCTCTCCGGATAGACGCCCATCCACAGCACGACGGCTGCGATCGGCGCCAGCAGCGCAATCTCACGCTTGCTGATGTCCGGCATCGCCCGCACGTCGTCATGGACGATCTCGCCATAGGCCACACGGCGATAGAGGTAGAGCATATAGGCGGCACCCAGGATGATGCCGGTCGTGCAGACCAGCGCGATCCAAGTCGACACCTGATAGGTTCCGGCCAGGCTCAGGAACTCGCCGACGAAGCCGGACGTGCCCGGCAGGCCGATCGACGCCATGGTGAACAGCAGGAACAGCACGGCATAGCGCGGCATGTTGATGCTGAGTCCGCCGTAACGGCTAATTTCGCGCGTATGGAGCCGGTCGTAGATGACACCGACGCACAGGAACAACGCGCCCGACACCAGCCCGTGGCTGAGCATCACGATCATCGCGCCTTCGATACCCTGGCGGTTGAACGCGAACAGGCCGATCGTCACGATCGCCATGTGCGCGACCGACGAATAGGCGATCAGCTTCTTCATGTCCGACTGCACCAGCGCGACGAGGCTGGTGTAGACCACGCCGATCGCCGACAGGCCGAAGATCAGCCACACCAGCGCCGCCGACGCTTCCGGGAACATCGGCAGCGAGAAACGCAGGAAGCCGTAGCCGCCGAGCTTCAGCAGAACGCCGGCCAGGATCACCGAACCCGCGGTCGGTGCCTGGACGTGCGCGTCGGGCAGCCAGGTATGGACCGGCCACATCGGCATCTTCACCGCGAACGACGCGAAGAAGGCGAGCCACAGCCAATATTGCGCCCCGACCGGGAAATCATACTGCATCAGCGCGGGGATCGACGTCGTGCCGGCGGTGGTCGACATCCACAGCATCGCGATCAGCATCACGATCGAACCGAGCAGCGTATACAGGAAGAATTTGTACGACGCGTAGATCCGGTTCGCGCCGCCCCAGATGCCGATGATGAGATACATCGGGATCAGGCCGGCCTCGAAGAACACGTAGAACAGCAGCAGGTCCTGCGCCGCAAAGGTGCCGATCATCAGCATCTCGGTCAACAGGAACGCGGCCATATATTCCGGCACGCGCTCGGTGACCGATTCCCACGATGCGCCGATGCAAATCGGCATCAGGAACACGCTGAGCATGATGAGCATCAGCGCGAAGCCGTCGATGCCGAGCGCCCAGGCGAACCGTCCGAAGATCGGGGCGTACTCGACGAACTGCCACTGCGACGCAGCGCCGCTCATGTCGAAGTTCGCCCACAGCAGCACGCCGAGCACGAAGTCGACGAGGGTCGCAGCCAGCGCGAGCCAGCGCGCGGTCTGCGCATTAACGAACAGGCAAGCGATGGCCGCGACGAGCGGCACCGCGAGCATCAGCGATAGGATCGGAAAATCACCCACGAACTGTCCCCATTCCGTTCGTGCTGAGCTTGTCGAAGCACCGTACTTCTTCTTCGCGCATCACGCCCAGCGGCACGAAGAACGGTCCTTCGACAAGCTCAGGACGAACGGTGGTATTGAGATATGCCAGGCTCATCGCGTGATCGCCCAGGTGACGACAGCGGTCAGGCCGAGCAGCATGACGAACGCATAGGTGTAGACATATCCCGTCTGAAGCCGTGCCGCGACGCCGCTGCCGAACCTGACCAGCGCTGCAGACCCGTTGGGGCCAAACCGGTCGATCGTGCCTTCGTCACCCTTCTTCCAAAAGATGCGGCCGAAGCAGAAGGCCGGACGGACGAAGACGGCATTGTACAGCTCGTCGAAGTACCATTTGTTGAGCAGGAACCGGTAGAGGACGCGGAACATGTCCGCGAACTTCGCCGGGAACTCGGGATGGCGGATATAGGTCAGCCAAGCAGTACCGAGGCCGAGCAGCATCACCACGGTCGCCGACAGCTTCACCCACAGCGGCACCTCGTGCATCGCGTGCATCAGATGCCCGTCGAAGTGGATCGCATTGTTCCAGAAGGCTTCGTTCGATTCCGGCTGGATGAACCAGTGATTGAACACGAAGCCGGCCAGGACCGCGCCGACCGACAGGATGATCAGTGGCAGGCGCATCGACCACGGGCTTTCGTGCGGGTGATAGCCTGCGGTGCCGTCGTGGAGCTCGTGCGCACCGGGGGCATGAACGTCGGGGGTCGAGCCTGCGCCCTCCTCCGCCGCCTCGCCGTGGTGGGCATGCGCCGCATCGGTGCCGTGAGCGTGATCATGGTCATGGCCGTGGCCGTGGCCGTGCGCATCATGCACCGCATGCTGGATATGCTCGCTGTTCGCCCAGCGCGGCTTACCCCAGAAGGTCAGGAACATCAGGCGCCACGAATAGAAGCTGGTCAGCAGCGCCGCGAACACGCCGACGTAGAAGGCCAGCTGACTCGTACCGCCGCGCGCGAACGCCGCCTCCAGGATCGCGTCCTTCGAATGGAAACCCGCGAAACCTGCATGCACCCAATAGATGCCGACGCCGGTGATCGCCAGCGTGCCCATCATCATCGCCCAGAAGGTGACGGGGATGTGCTTCCGCAGGCCACCGTAGAAGCGCATGTCCTGCTCATGGTGCATCGCATGAATGACCGAGCCGGCACCCAGGAACAGCAGCGCCTTGAAGAAGGCGTGCGTGAACAGGTGGAACATCGCCGCGCCATAGGCGCCGACGCCGGCGGCGAAGAACATGTAACCGAGCTGCGAACAGGTCGAGTACGCGATGACGCGCTTGATGTCGTTCTGCACCGTGCCCACGGTCGCCGCGAACAGACAGGTCGCAGCACCGATGAAGGTAATGAAGCCGAGCGCTGTCGGGCTGGTCGCGAACATCGGCGACAGGCGGCACACCATGAACACGCCCGCGGTGACCATCGTCGCCGCGTGGATCAGCGCCGACACCGGGGTCGGGCCTTCCATCGCGTCCGGCAGCCAGGTGTGGAGGCCGAGCTGCGCCGACTTGCCCATGGCGCCGACGAACAGCAGCAGGCAGAGCACGGTCATCGTGTCGAAGCGGTGGCCGAGGAATCCGATCGTCGAGCCCGCCATGCCCGGCGCCGCGACCAGGATCTCGGGGATCGAGACGGTCTGGAACACCAGATAGGTGCCGAAGATGCCGAGCATGAAGCCAAGGTCGCCGACGCGATTGACGACGAACGCCTTGATCGCGGCCGCGTTGGCACTTGGCTTGCGGAACCAGAAACCGATCAGGAGATAGGACGCGAGGCCCACGCCCTCCCAACCGAAGAACATCTGGACCAGATTGTCGGCCGTCACGAGCATCAGCATCGCGAAGGTGAAGAGCGACAGATAGGCGAAGAACCGCGGCTGATCCGGGTCTTCGGCCATGTAGCCCCAGGAGTAGAGGTGGACGAGCGCCGACACGCTGGTGATCACGACCAGCATGACCGCGGTCAGGCTGTCGACGCGCAGCGCCCAGTCGAACGCCATGCTGCCCGACGTCACCCAGTTGAACACCGGCGCGACATGCGCATCCTGCGTGCCCGTCAGGAAGCCGGTGAAGATCGGCCACGACAGCCCCGCCGACACGAACAGGGCGCCGGTGGTGACGATCTTGGGCAAGGCGATGCCGAACGCACGGTTCGAAAGGCCTGCGACGATGGCCGCGAGAAGCGGCAGGAAGACGATCAGCTGGATCATCGCCTTACCCCTTCATGCGGTTGACGTCGTCGACCGAGATGGTCGCACGGCCGCGGAAATAGATGACCAGGATGGCGAGCCCGATCGCCGCCTCGCCGGCGGCGACGGTCAGCACGAACATCGCGAACACCTGCCCCACCAGATCGCCGAGGTAGGACGAAAAGGCGACGAGATTGATGTTCACCGCGAGCAGGATCAGCTCGATCGCCATCAGGATCAGGATCAGGTTCTTCCGGTTGGCGACGATGCCGAACACGCCGAGACCGAACAGGATCGCGGCGACGACCAGATAGTGGGTCAGACCAATCACAGCTCGACCCCCTGCCCCACGGCGACATCCTTTACGTTGCGCACCGCATCCTTCGAGCGGCGATTGATCTGGCTGTGGATCGACTGCTTGCGCACACCGCCGCGCTCGCGGTGCGTCAGCACGATCGCACCGATCATCGCGACCAGCAGGACAAGCCCGGCAAGCTCGAAGATGAACAGGTAGCGCGAATAGATCAGCCGTCCGATCGCCTCGATATTCGGTACGTCGGCGACGACCGGGGCGGCCTTGGCGGACAGTGCGACGCCGCCGGCGCTCCACGCACCCGCCCCGATCACGATCTCCGCGGCCAGCGCCAGCGCCAGCGCGACGCCGACCGGCATGTAGCGGACGAAGCCGGCGCGCAGCTCCGCGAAGTCGATGTCGAGCATCATGACCACGAACAGGAACAGCACGGCGACCGCGCCGACATAGACGATCACGAGCAGCATCGCGATGAATTCGGCGCCTGCGAGCACCATCAAGCCGGCGGCGTTGAAGAACGCCAGGATGAGCCACAGCACCGAATGCACCGGGTTGCGCGACGAGATCGTCAGCGCGCCCGACAGCAGCACGATGCCTGCGAACAGGTAGAAGGCAATGGCCTGGATCATGACGCGGGATGGCCCCCTGCCATCGGTGAATCGAAAGTCATGGCGCGCTTACCGGTACGGCGCATCGGCGGCAAGGTTGGCCGCGAGCGTACGTTCCCAGCGATCGCCGTTCGCGAGCAGCTTGCTCTTGTCGTAGATCAGCTCTTCGCGCGTCTCGGTCGAAAATTCGAAGTTCGGCCCCTCGACGATGGCATCGACCGGGCAAGCCTCCTGGCACAGGCCGCAGTAGATGCACTTCGTCATGTCGATGTCATAGCGCGTCGTGCGGCGGCTGCCGTCGTCGCGCGGTTCGGCCTCGATCGTGATCGCCAGCGCCGGACACACCGCCTCGCACAGCTTGCACGCGATGCAGCGTTCCTCGCCATTCGGATAACGGCGCAACGCATGCTCGCCCCGGAACCGCGGCGAGATCGGGTTCTTCTCGAACGGATAGTTGATCGTCGCCTTGGGCTTGAAGAAATACTTCAACGTCTTGGCGTGGGCACCGATGAACTCCCACAAGGTGAACGATCGGACGACTTGGGCGAGGCTCACAGCGGCGCTCCCACACGAGCAAACATCAGATACCCCGAGACGAGGAAGACGAAGAACAGGCTGAGCGGCAGGAACACCTTCCAACCCAGGCGCATCAGCTGGTCGTACCGATAGCGCGGGACCGTTGCCTTCACCCAGCTGAACACGAAGAAGAAGAACAGGATCTTGGCAAACAGCCAAAGGATGCCCGGCACGAAATAGAGCGGCGCCCAGTCGACCGGCGGCAGCCAGCCACCCCAGAACAGGATGGCGTTGAGCGCGCACATCAGGATGACGTTGGCGTATTCGCCGAGCCAGAAGAGCGCGAAGCTCATCGACGAATATTCGGTCTGGTAGCCCGCGACGAGCTCCGACTCCGCCTCGGTCAGATCGAACGGCGCGCGCTGCGTCTCCGCCATCGATGAAATGAGGAACGTCACCGCCATCGGGAACAGCAGCGGGTTGAAGCCGAAGCCGTTCAGCAGACCGAAGATATGCCCGGTCTGCGCGGTCACGATCGTCGATAGGTTGAAGCTGCCAGCCCACAGCACGACCGAGATCAGGATGAAGCCGATCGCGACTTCGTAACTGACCATTTGTGCCGCGGCCCGAAGCGCCGAGAAGAACGGATATTTCGAGTTCGACGCCCAGCCTGCGATAATGATGCCGTAGACGCCGATCGACGACGCCGCGAGCACGTAGAGCAGCCCGACGTTGATGTTGGCGACAACGACGCCGGGGCTGAACGGCACCACCGCCCACACGATCAGCGCGACCGTGAACGTGATGATCGGCGCCAGCAAGAACAGGCCGCGGTTGGCCGACGACGGGATGATGGTTTCCTGCAGGAAGACCTTCAGACCGTCGGCGAACGACTGGAGCAGGCCGAACGGCCCGACGACGTTCGGACCACGACGCAGCGCCATCGCCGCCCAGATCTTGCGATCGGCGTAGATGATCATCGCGACCGCCAGCATCAGCGGCAGCGCGATCACGAGGATGCCGACCAGCGTGGCGAGCGTCCAGGCGCCGGCGTAGGGCAGGCCCAGGTTCTGGAAGAAAGCGGTCATTCGAAGTTACCCCCCCGTGCTCCCGCGCAGGCGGGAGCCCAGAGCCACGAGCGACAGGGCTTGCCGCCCTGGGCTCCCGCCTTCGCGGGAGCACGATTGGTTTGAAGCACGCTCACTCCGCGGCCTCCGCAAAGTCTTCCCCGTGGAGGATTTCTGCCGAACACCGCTGCATTGTCGGGCTCGCCCGGCAGATGCTGTTGGTCAGGTAGAAGTCCTTCACCGGATAGGCGACTTCACCCGAAGCCTCGGCCGACAGCGACGGCACCGACCAATCGAAGCGAGCCAGGCCCTCTTCGGCCAGCGCCGGCACCGCGGCGTACATCTTGGCGCGCAGTTCCTCGAACGTATCGAACGGCAGCGGCGAGCCCAGACGCTCGCTCAGCGCGCGCAGGATCGTCCAGTCCTCGCGGGCATCACCCGGCGGGAAGACGGCGCGATCGCCACGCTGTACGCGGCCCTCGATATTGACGTAGGTGCCGGGCTTCTCGGCATAGGTCGCCGCCGGCAGGATCACATCGGCGTGATGCGCGCCATTGTCTCCGTGGTGACCGACGAACACCTTGAAGGCATCGCCGAACGCGGCATGGTTCACTTCGTCGGCGCCCATGAAGAAGACGAGCTTCGGGCTGGCGTCGATCAGCTCCGCGACACCGCCGGGGCGGCTGAAGTCGAGCATCAGGCTGCCCATCCGCGCTGCCGAGAAGTGCAGCACGTTATAGCCGTTCCACCCATCCTTCACGAGGCCGAGCGTCTTGATCAGGCCAAGCGTCGCGCCCTGCGCGGTGTTCAGCGGCGCACCGCCGACGATGACCATCGGGAACTTGGCGTCCGCGAATGCCTTCGTCACCGCCTCGGGCAGCTTGCCGAGCAGCGACAGGTCGTTGCCGAGCCATTCGACGCTGTACGTCAGATCCGTTTCCGGCCCGATCGCGAAGACCTTCGCGCCCTTCTTGATCGCCTTGCGGATGCGCGTGTTGACCAACGCCGCTTCCCAACGGACGTTGGTGCCGACCAGCAGGATCACATCGGCCTGTTCGACCCCTGCGATCGTCGAGTTGAAGTTGACCGCGGCCAGGCTCGATGTGTCGTACTTGGCGCCCGTCTGGCGACCTTCGTGCAGGTTAGAACCGAGCGCGGTCAGCAGCGTCTTGGTCGCGAAGATCGTCTCGCAATCGAGCATGTCGCCGTGGACGGCGGCGACGCTGCTCCCGGCCGTCTTGGCGGCGGCAGCGATCGCGTCGAACGCTTCGTCCCAGCTCGCCGCGACCAGCTTGCCGTCGCGACGGACGTACGGCTTGTCGAGGCGGCGGCGGATCAGGCCGTCGACGTGGTGACGCGTCTTGTCATGCGCCCATTCCTCGTTGACGTCCTCGTTGATGCGGGGAAGCGCGCGCAGCACCTGGCGACCGCGGCTGTCGAGCCGGATGTTGGTGCCGACCGCGTCCATAACGTCGATGCTGAGCGTCTTGCGCAGCTCCCACGGACGCGCCTCGAACGCATAGGGCTTCGACGTCAGCGCACCGACCGGGCACAGATCGACGACGTTGCCCGACAGCTCCGACTGCACGGCGCCTTCGAGATACGAGGTGATCTGCATGTTCTCGCCGCGGTACAGCGCGCCGATATCCTCGACGCCGGCGACTTCCTCGGCGAAGCGCACGCAGCGGGTGCACTGGATGCAGCGGGTCATGACCGTCTTGACGATCGGACCCATATATTTCTCGGTCACCGCGCGCTTGTTCTCGGTGTAGCGCGAATGGCCGCGGCCATAGGCGACCGACTGGTCCTGCAGGTCGCACTCGCCGCCCTGGTCGCAGATCGGGCAATCGAGCGGGTGGTTGATGAGCAGGAACTCCATCACCCCCTCACGCGCCGCCTTCACCATGGGCGAGTCGGTGCGGATTTCCTGGTTGTCCGCGGCCGGCAGCGCGCACGACGCCTGCGGCTTGGGCGGTCCGGGCTTCACCTCGACCAGGCACATGCGGCAGTTGCCGGCGATGCTCAGACGCTCATGATAGCAGAAGCGCGGAATTTCCTTCCCCGCAGCCTCACAGGCCTGGAGCACGGTCGCACCGGCAGGGACCTCGACTTCGATCCCGTCGACTTTAACCTTCGGCATTATTCGGCTGCCTCTTGCATGGGCGAGAGACCCCCGCCCTGCCGTTCGATGATCCGGCGTTCGATTTCCGGACGGAAGTGGCGGATCAGACCCTGGATCGGCCAGGCCGCCGCGTCGCCAAGCGCGCAGATTGTGTGGCCTTCGACCTGCTTGGTCACCTGATGCAGCGTGTCGATTTCGCTGATGTCGGCGTCGCCGGTGCGCAGCCGCTCCATCACGCGCCACATCCAGCCGGTGCCTTCGCGGCACGGCGTGCACTGGCCGCAGCTTTCGTGCTTGTAGAAATACGACAGGCGGCTGATCGCGCGGACGATATCGGTCGACTTGTCCATGACGATGACCGCCGCGGTGCCGAGGCCTGAGCCCAGCGCCTTCAACCCGTCGAAGTCCATCGGGCAGTCCATGATCTGCGCCGCGGGAACGAGCGGCACCGACGAACCGCCCGGGATGACCGCGAGCAAATTGTCCCACCCGCCGCGGATGCCGCCGCAATGCTTTTCGATCAGTTCGCGGAAGGGGATGCTCATCGCTTCCTCGACCACGCAGGGCTTTTCGACATGGCCGCTGATCTGGAAGAGCTTGGTGCCCTTGTTGTTCTCGGCGCCGAAGCTCGCGAACCATTCCGGGCCGCGGCGCAAGATGGTGGGGGCGACCGCGATCGATTCGACATTGTTGACCGTCGTCGGGCAGCCATAGAGACCCGCGCCGGCCGGGAACGGCGGCTTCAGGCGCGGCTGGCCCTTCTTGCCCTCCAGGCTCTCGATCATCGCGGTTTCTTCGCCGCAGATGTAGGCACCGGCACCGCGGTGGACGAACACGTCGAAGTCGTAGCCCGACTTGCACGCGTTCTTGCCCAGGAAGCCGCGATCATAGGCCTCCGCAACGGCGGCGAACAGCGTCTCCGCCTCGCGGATATATTCGCCGCGGATGTAGATGTACGCCGCACGCGCGCGCATCGCGAAGCCGGCGACCAGCGCGCCTTCGATCAGCAGATGCGGGTCATGCCGGATGATCTCGCGGTCCTTACACGAACCGGGTTCGGATTCGTCGGCGTTGATGACCAGGAAGCTCGGGCGATCGGCGCGCGGCTCCTTGGGCATGAACGACCATTTCATGCCGGTCGGGAAGCCCGCACCGCCGCGACCGCGCAGGCCAGACGCCTTGATACGGTCGATGATCGTGTCCTGGCGGAGCTCCAGCAGCGCCTTGGTATTGTCCCACGCCCCGCGCGCCATCGCCGCGTCGATGTTCCACGGCTGATAGCCGTAGAGGTTGGTGAAGATGCGGTCCTTGTCGGCGAGCATCAGTCTTCGCCCTTCTTCTTCTTGGCCTGCGTGGCGGCGTAGATCGCTATGAAGCACATGAACACGGAAAGAAGCGCGGCGAAGATGGCGAGATAGGCGGGCTTCACTTGCGGCCTCCCAGCAGCTTCTGACCACCGGCAAGGATCGCGACGACAATCGCCGCCCCGATCAGCACACCGAACAGCTTGAAGCTGAGCTTCAGCACCCAGCCTGCCACGACGATCGCACCGATGACGGCCAGAATGGTGACGAGCGTGTTCTTGCTCATGCCGACCACTCCGGGCGGTAATCGTGGTTCTCGGACACCATCGCGGTCAGCGTGGTCGGGCCGCCCAGCGGCTCGACGGTGTGACGGCCAGGCTCCTGCGTGCCGGTCTTCGGCGTTTCGCCGGCGGCCAGCGCCTGGAGTAGCGCGGTGGTGCGGTCGTAGTCGAGGTCTTCGTAATTGTCGTCGTTGATCTGGACCATCGGCGCCGAGGCGCAATTGCCCATGCACTCGACCTCGGTCAGCGTGAACAGGCCATCGGGCGTCGTCCGCCCCTTGTTCAGCCCCATGTTCTTGCACGCCGCCATCACGTCGTCCGACCCGCGCAGCATGCACGGCGTCGTGCCGCACACTTGAACGTGGAATTTGCCGACGGGAGCGAGGTTGAACATCGTGTAGAAGGTCGCGACCTCCAGCACGCGGATGTAGGCGACGCCGATCTGGCGCGCGACGAATTCGATCACCGGGATCGGCAGCCACCCTTGCGTCTGCGTCTCCGCCCCCACCTGGCGCTGGGCCAGATCGAGCAGCGGGATCGACGCGGACTGCTGGCGACCGGCCGGATAGCGACCGATGATCTCGTTCGCCTTCTTCTGATTCTCTTCCGTCCAAGCGAAGCCGCCCCAGCGGGCGCGGACTTCCGCTTCGTCGGGGATCTGGGGTGCGTCAGCCATGTGCGTTACGTCCCGCGCGCGCTTCAAGCCAAGCGTCGTGATTGCGTTTATGTCTGAGCCCGTAACCCAGCGCGTAGAATATCCCCGCACCGCCGATCAGCATCAGGGGAGACCCAAGCCCATCAACTCCCGCGAGCGACAAGATAGTTCCGACAAGCCCCCCGGCTGTCATCATTTGGTAGAAGCGTTCCAATGCCCTCACCGGTCGCACTCCCCGAACACGATGTCGAGCGCACCGAGGATGGCAGTGGTGTCGGCCAGCATGTGCCCGCGCGTCATGAAGTCCATCGCCTGGAGGTGGCTGAACGCGGTCGGGCGGATCTTGCACCGGTACGGCTTGTTGGTGCCGTCGCTGACCAGATACACGCCGAATTCGCCCTTGGGGCTTTCGGTCGCGACATACACTTCGCCCGCGGGGACGTGATAGCCCTCGGTGTAGAGCTTGAAGTGATGGATCAGCGCTTCCATCGACTGCTTCATCTCGGCGCGCTTCGGCGGGCCGACCTTGCGGTCGGTGGTCATGATCGGGCCTTCGGGCATCTCGGCCAGGCACTGCTTCATGATACGCGCCGACTGACGGACTTCCTCGACGCGGACCATGAACCGGTCGTAGCAGTCGCCGCGGGTGCCGACGGGGACGTCGAACTCCATGCGATCATAGACGTCGTAAGGCTGCGACTTGCGCAGGTCCCACGGGATGCCGGCAGCGCGGATCATCGGGCCGGAGAAGCCCCACTTCACCGCGTCATCGCGGCTGACGACGGCGATGTCGACGTTGCGCTGCTTGAAGATGCGGTTCTCGGCGACCAGGCTGATCGCGTCTTCGAACAGCTGCGGCAGGCGCGTGTCGAGCCATTCGGCAATGTCGGTCAGCAGCTTCAGCGGCACGTCCTGGTGAACGCCGCCGACGCGGTAGTAATTCGCATGCATGCGCGCGCCAGAAGCACGCTCGAAGAAATTCATGCAGTCTTCGCGGATCTCGAACATCCACAGGTTCGGCGTCATCGCGCCGACATCCATGACGTGGCTGCCGAGGTTCAGCATGTGGTTGCAGATGCGGGTCAGCTCGGCGAAGAACACGCGAAGATATTGCGCACGCAACGGCACTTCGAGGTCGAGCAATTTCTCGACCGCGAGCACATAGCTGTGCTCCATGCACATCGGCGAGCAGTAATCGAGCCGGTCGAAATACGGCAGCGCCTGCTGGTACGTCTTGTATTCGATCAGCTTCTCGGTGCCGCGGTGGAGCAGGCCGACGTGCGGATCGATACGTTCGATGATCTCGCCGTCGAGCTCCATCACCAGACGCAGCACGCCGTGCGCCGCCGGATGCTGGGGACCGAAGTTGATCGTGTAGTTCTGAATCTCGACGTCACCCGGCGTCGGATCACCCGCGTCGGTGCGGCCGTCGATCTCGTCGATATACTCGCTCATTGATTCTGCCCCTTGCCCTTGCTGGGCACGACATCGGGGTTGGCAGGCGCGGGGCCGTCATCGGGGTGCGGCTTGCCGGCGCCCGTGTCGCCGGTGTCTTCGCTGACCTTCGGCTTGTCGACGTCGGCCACCTGCTTCTCGGCGGCAGCGGCATCGGCCTTCTGCAGCTGATCGGCCGTGACCGGCGACTGCGCGCCCTTGGCCTGCGGCTGTGCGGCGACGTTCGTCGACGGAGTCACGGTCTGAGGCGTCGGCGGCGTCGGAGCCGGAGCGGGCATCGGCGCCTTCTCATCGCCCGGAAGGACGTATTCCGCACCCTCCCACGGCGACATGAAGTCGAAATTGCGGAAGTCCTGCGCGAGCGCAACCGGCTGATAGACGACGCGCTTCGCTTCTTCCGAATAGCGCAGCTCGACGAAGCCCGACAGCGGAAAGTCCTTACGCTGCGGGTGGCCGCGGAACCCATAGTCGGTGAGGATGCGACGCAGGTCCGGATTGCCCGAGAACAGCACGCCGTACATGTCGTAGACTTCGCGCTCCAGCCAGCCCGCGACCGGCCAGATGTCAGTGACCGACGGCACCGGCTGCACTTCGTCCGTCGTCACGCGGACGCGGATGCGGTGGTTGCGGGTCAGCGACAGCAGGCAATAGACGACGTCGAACCGCTCGGGCCGCGACGGATAGTCGACGCCGGCGATTTCCATCAGCTGCTGATATTCAAGGCCGGGCGTATCGCGCAGCGCGATCATCGCAGGCACGATCTGCGCACGGTCAATCGTCAGCGAGACCTCGCCGACCAAATCGGTCGCCTCGACGAGCATACCGCCCAACGTCGACGTCGCGAGCTCGATGACGTCCGGGTTCAGGCCGGGCGTGTAGCGGGGTGCGGGCGCCCTCACCGCTCCACCGTCCCGACCCGGCGGATCTTCCGCTGGAGCTGCATGATGCCGTAGAGCAACGCTTCGGCAGTCGGCGGACAGCCGGGCACGTAGATGTCGACCGGCACGATGCGGTCACAGCCGCGCACGACACTGTACGAATAATGGTAATAGCCGCCGCCGTTGGCGCAGCTGCCCATCGAGATGACGTACTTCGGCTCCGACATCTGGTCGTAGACGCGGCGCAGCGCCGGGGCCATCTTGTTGCAGAGCGTACCCGCTACGATCATCACGTCCGACTGACGCGGGGACGCGCGCGGGGCGGCGCCGAAGCGTTCGAGGTCGTAGCGCGGCATGTTGACGTGGATCATCTCGACCGCGCAGCACGCCAGGCCGAAGGTCATCCACCACAGCGAACCGGTGCGGGCCCACTGGAACAGCTCCTCGGTCGAGGTGACCAGGAAGCCCTTGTCGTTCAACTCACCGTTCAGGTCGTTGAAGAAGCCCTGATCGGGCAGCGTACCGGGCGCCGGCGTCTGTGGCAGCAGAACACTGCCCTGCTGCGAGTGGCCCATGATGTCAGGTGTCTGGCTCATTCCCAGTCCAACGCCCCCTTCTTCCACGCGTAAACAAGGCCGAGTGCCAGTTCGCCGATGAAGATCATCATCGACGTCCAGGCGACCCAACCAAGATCGAACACCGTGACCGCCCAGGGGTAGATGAAGGCAGCTTCGAGATCGAAGATGATGAACAGGATCGCGACGAGATAGAAGCGCACGTCGAACTGGCTGCGCGAATCCTCGAACGCGGGGAAGCCGCATTCATATTCGGTCAGCTTTTCGGGTGTGGGCTTGTGCGCGCCGGTAAAGCGCGCGGCGATCATCGGCAGGACGACGAACGCCCCCGACAGGACGAGCGCGATCCCGAGGAACATCAGGATCGGCAGATATTGCGACAGATCGACCAAAATGCGCTCTCGCAGATGCGAACAAAAGGATGACGCGGGCTTTAGGCCCGGGGGTCCCGGGGGGCAAGGGTTTGCGGGCGTGAGAATGAATCGCAAAAAGGCGGGCAAACCTTCTCCGGAGAGAGAAGGATACCGCAGCTTCGTCGCGTCAGCGGCTTAGCGGAGGTTGGATGAGGCCGATTGGCGCTACCGAGAGCACGACACCCTCACCCAGCTCCGACTAGGCAGCAAGCTGCCAAGTCTGCGCAACCCTCTCCCACAGGGAGAGGGCAGAAGGGTTACCGCAGCGCGTTCGCGACCAGCTTGTGCAGGCGCGAGTGGAGCTGGTCGTTCGCTGCCAGCACTTCACCCTTCTCCACCGCGCGGTCGGTGCCGCGGAAGTCGGTGACGAAGCCGCCAGCTTCCTTCACCAGCAGCCAACCGGCGGCGACGTCCCAGGGCTTCAGACCGCTTTCCCAGAAAGCATCGTACCGCCCCGCCGCGACCCAGGCGAGGTCGAGCGCGGCCGAGCCGAAGCGGCGGATGCCGGCGACTTCGGGAGCGACCGCGCCGAAGATGCGGCTCCATTGCACGAAGTCGCCGTGGCCCAGGAACGGGATACCGGTCGCGACCAGCGAGTCGGCCAGATCACGCCGCGACGACACGCGCAGGCGATTGCCCTGAACCCACGCTCCGCGGCCCTTTTCGGCCCAGAAGCCCTCGTCGGTCAGCGGCTGATAGACCATGCCGTGGGTGATTCCGCCGATCGGATCGTCGACCGCGATCGAGATGGCGAAGTGCGGAATGCCGTGCAGAAAGTTGCTGGTGCCGTCCAAGGGATCGACGATCCAGCGCGGCTTCGAGGGATCACCGGCGATTTCGCCCCCCTCTTCCAGCAGCATGCCCCAGTCGGGACGCGCCTTGCGCAGTTCCTCGACGATCGTCTCTTCGGCCTGCTTGTCGGCCATCGACACGAAGTCCGCCGGCCCCTTGCGGCTGACCTGGAGGTTCTGGACCTCGCCGAAATCGCGGCGGAGACGCGGCGCGGCCTTGCGGACGGCGCGTTCCATGACGGTGATGAGGCCGGAATGGGAAACCATAATTCTCTTTCTAGCCCTCTCCCCTCTGGGAAGAGGGTTGGGAGAGGGGAAGGTGTCTCATAGAGACCGGCGCTTGCGGCACGGCCCCTCTCCCAACCCTCTCCCCGGCGGGGAGAGGGCCAAGAAGATCAGTCAGCGCGCCTCACATAGGTCTGCTCGTAGACGTCGACGACGATCTTCGTGCCGCTCGCGATATGCGGGGGCACCATCACGCGCACGCCGTTGTCGAGCACCGCGGGCTTGTAGCTGGACGAAGCCGTCTGACCCTTCACCACCGCGTCGGCCTCGACGATCGTCGCTTCGATCGTGTCGGGCAACTGCACCGAGATCGCTTCTTCGTCGTAAAGCTCCATCACCACGTCCATGCCGTCCTGCAGGAAGGCCGCCGCATCGCCAAGCAGGTCGCGCGGCAGGGTCGTCTGGTCGTAGGTTTCCTTGTCCATGAACACCAGATTGTCGCCCTCGGCGAACAGGAACTGGAAGTCCTTGGTGTCGAGCCGGATGCGCTCGACGCTCTCGGCGGAGCGGAAGCGGACGTTGTTCTTGCGGCCGTCGCGCAGGTTCTTGAGTTCAACCTGCATATACGCGCCGCCCTTGCCCGGCTGCGTGTGCTGGATCTTGACCGCGCGCCAGATGCCGCCTTCGTACTCGATGATATTGCCGGGACGGATGTCGACGCCGCTGATCTTCATTACCACGCCTATCGCTGAAAGCGCCA
The DNA here is from genome assembly GCF_042681125.1 of Sphingomonas floccifaciens. Lineage (NCBI taxonomy): Bacteria > Pseudomonadati > Pseudomonadota > Alphaproteobacteria > Sphingomonadales > Sphingomonadaceae > Sphingomonas > Sphingomonas floccifaciens. The sequence goes on from NZ_JBHUFC010000006.1 coordinate 60,919, forward strand.
TTCGGGCTGAGCTTGTCGAAGCCCTGTCCTTCTTCGCGGCGGCACGAAATGGCGGCACGAGGAAATGGGCAGCCCTTCGACAAGCTCAGGGCGAACGGCGTTAGGTTGAACGGCCCCCCTAACGATTGGCCCCGCGTCCGGCAAGCAGCGGATAGGGATTGACCGGCGTACCCTGATACCAGCGTTCTCCCGGCGCCATCCGCGCGACGCCGAAATGGAGGTGGTAATTGCCGGCGCCTGCATTGCCGGTGTCGCCGACGAAGCCGATATGTTGCCCGGCACCGACCCTCATCCCCTCGCGGACGTCCGCGGCATAGGCGGCGAGATGGGCGTAATAGTAACGCCACTTTCCGTCGCGCGAGCGGATGTAGATGGTGTGGCCGCCATCGCCACTGTCGAACAGCTTCTCGATCGTACCCGACGTCGCGGCGAGGACGGGCGTGCCGCCGGCCGTCATGATGTCGGTCCCCTCATGCGCCCGCGCGCCGTTCGCGCGGGATTGACCCCAGGTGTCGGTGATCTGGTCGGGTCGGACGCCCTGAACCGGGATGACCAGTCCCGACGGTGCGGTGGTGGGAGCTGAACCATCGGCGACCGCACGCTCGGGCGGTGCTTCTGCGCGCTCGACCCGGCCGGTGAAGCGGACCAGCGAGGCGATGGCAACGATCCCCATCACGACGAAAGCGAGCACGAACAGACCGAACCGCCGCACCCCTGCCCTGCCCCGCCGCATCGACGCCGCGGCGGGCGGCACCGACGCCGGCGCCTTCATGCCTGGAACACCGCCTTCATGCCCGGCTTCACCATCAAGGCCAGGCGTGCGGCGTCCCAGTTGGTCAGGCGGATGCAACCGTTGCTCTCGGTCAGGCCGATATTCTGCGGCTCGGGCGTGCCGTGGATGCCGTAATGCGGCTTCGACAGGTCGATCCACACTACGCCGACCGGATTGTTCGGCCCCGGCTGCACGACCGCTTCCTTGGCGCCGGGCTTCGATCCGGCGATCAGCTTCGGATCATATTTCCAGTCGGGATTGAACGCGGTGCCCTTGATCTCCCAGGTACCGAGCGGCAGCGGGAATTCGGCCGAGCCCATCGTCGCATTGAACTGCGCGACCAGCTTGTCGTCCTTGTCGAGCACGCGCAGCACGCCATCCGACTTGTCGACGACGATATGGTCGGCGGCCGCCTGCTTCGCATCGACGTTGAGCATCGCGACCGTCGTCCGCCACGTCGCGTCGCTGATGTCATAGGCGCGCGAGGTCGGCAGGGCATTGGGGACGACGATCTTCGTACCGGCGCGCAACTGCGTTTCCGGCGAGTTCAGCGCCACGAGCGTCGCGGGCGAGGTGTGGAACATCTCCGCCAGCTTTTCCAGCGGCGAGCGGTAGCCGAGCGTCGGCAGCTGCGACATATGCTCGTAGTCCTTGGGGATGGCTCCGAGGAACGGGCCGGCGAGCATCGCGGGCGTCAATGTGGCGAGCTTCATCGGGCGCCACTGGCGATAGGGATAGAGCGCGCGGAGCGTCGGCTGGTCGATCTCGCCCGTCTCCGGCAGGTCACGGCTTTCCTGGAACCCCTTCAGCGCCGCAGTCAATTGCTCGCTGCGCTTGCCGTCGAGCAGGCCAGGGGTGAAGCCCAGTTTGTCGAGGATGACCTGGACGTGCAGCACGCCTTCGTCGACCGCATTCGGCGCCGGCATCGTCGACCGTGCCGGCGGCGTCGCCTTGGTCGCTGGTGCGGCCTGAGCATCCGCCGGGGGCGTCACCGCCGTCTGCACAGCGACGGTGGTCAAGCCGAGACCGGCCAGAGCGACGAGAACGCGGTCCTTCATCGAATTTCCCCAAGTTACGCAATTACCTGGGTGAGAAACACGCGTGACGGTAAGATGTTTCCGCAGCCGTTACGACATGGCGTTGGCAAACGCCCGCACCGCCGCCGCCTCGTCGCCGCCCCACACGGCATTGCTGACCGCCAGGAAATCGGCACCGGCAACGACCAACGGCTTGGCGTTGGCCGGAGTAATCCCGCCGATCGCGACGCAGGGGATTTCGAACAGCGCGCCCCACCATGACAGGATCGAAGGCTCCGGCACATGCCGCGTCGTCTTGGTGGTGGTCGGATAGAAGGCGCCGAACGCGACATAGTCCGCCCCCGCTTCCCCCGCTTCCATCGCGAGATGGCGGCTGTCGTGACAGGTCACGCCGATCTGCGCGTTGGGGCCGAGCACGTCGCGCGCCTCCCGCGCATCGCCGTCCGACTGCCCCAGATGCACGCCGTCCGCTCCCAGCCTTTTGGCCAGGCTGATGCTGTCGTTGACGATGAAGGCGACGTCACGGTCGGCGCAGATGCGCTGAAGCGGCTCGGCCAGCTTCGCCGCCGCATGCTGGTCGACGTCCTTCACCCGAAACTGGAATGCCGCGACCGGCCCGGCATCGAGCGCACGGGCGAGGCGATCGGCAAAGCCGCCGGTCACGTCGAGCGGCGAAATGAGGTAAAGCTGGCACGGCCCCCGCCGCTCGTCGCGCTCGAAACGCTGGGCGAAACCGGGGTCGAGGGGGCCGAGAGGGTCCTGCATGTCGTCGATCATGCGGGCTGACTAGGCGAGAAGCGGTTTCTCGCCAAGTCGCAGTACGAAGGTTCGCTCGGGCATGCGATCCAGCGAGCAGCGTAATCCTCCCCGGCACGGGGAGGTGGCAGCGCGAAGTGCTGACGGAGGGGGCGGGCCGGACATACACCGTTCGCAGCGCGCCCCCTACCAGCGAGGCTGCGTTACGCCTCCGCCGACACCTTCTTCGTCGAGGCCGCATGGATCTCGTCGATCGCACCGCCGAGCGAGCGGTCGAAGTCGTCATCCGACATCGGTCCGCGCAGGTCTTCGAGCAGGGCGCGGCTGAAGCTGGCGATCATGCCGCGGTTCTTCGCGAGCTCGGCACACGCCTCGGGACGGGCATATCCGCCCGACAGCGCCACGACGCGCAGCACGCGCGGGTGATCGACGAGCGGATCGAAGGTGCCGGGCACCGCCGGGATCGACAGCTTCAGCATCACCTGCGGGCCGCTGACGTCGTCGTCGAGCGTCGCCAGGAGCTCGTCGCGCAGGATCAGGTCCGCCTGGGCGCGTTCCGGCGACTTGATGTTGATCTCGGGCTCCAGCATCGGCATCAGACCGGCCGCGATCACCTGTTCCGCGACCGCGAACTGCTGCGCAACGATCGCGGCAATGCCATCCTTGTTCGCAAGGTTGATGACCGAGCGCTCCTTGGTGCCGAATACGCCGAGCGACTTCGCGCGCGACAACAAGGCGTCGAGTTCAGGCATCGGCTTCATCAGCTGCACGCCGTTCGCCTCCTCCTCCAGACCCTTGTCGATCTTAATGAAGGGCACGACGCCGCGCTCGATCAGCGCTTGCGGCGCGGGCTTGCCGTCGACTTGGCCGTCCATCGTGCGCTCGAACAGGATCGCGCCGATCACCTTTTCGCCGGTGAAGCAGGGCGAGGTGATGATGCGGCTGCGCATCTGGTGGATCAGGTCGAACATCTCTTCGTCCGACCCCCAGGCCCCCTCTTCGATGCCATAGCCCTTCAGCGCCTTGGGCGTGGACCCACCCGACTGGTCGAGCGCGGCGATGAAGCCCTGGCCGTCGGCGATCTTGGCGGTCATCTCTTCGGTGTTCATACAGTCTCCTCGAAACATTGTTCTAGTTATTAATTCTATGCAGGACGCGGGTGGAGCGCGACAGCCCGCCAGAGCGACCGCCGCAGCGCGGACGCCGGCAGGCTGAGCCGGATAAAGCCCGGAACGATCGCGACAACCCCGGTTTCCGCGGCGACCGTCTCAATCAGGGGCAGCGGTCGTCCCCCAAGCTCTGCGAACGCCAGGTGCTCATCGCTGCTGGTCAGCAATGCGTGGCGGGGGTCCTCGATCACCAGCGCCTCGCCTTCCGCCCCCCTCACGCAGATCGCAGCCAACCAGAAGCAGCCCGGAGCGACAATGCGGTCGTCGCCTTCGACCGACCAGCCGCGCGTTCGCCACGCAAAGGGGCGCTCGGCGATATCGATGGTGTGACTATTCGCGAGATCGGCGATGGCCTGCTGAAGGACTTCCTCGCTGACCGCGGAAGCATCGAGGCCCAGCCGCGCGCGTAGCAGCGGCGTACCGAACAACCGTTGAAGCGTCATCTCACCCACGCGGCGCCACCAGATTGATCGCGATCGACGTCCGCGTGCCCTGCCCCGCATAGGGTCGTACCGCATGAAGCAGCCAGGACGGAAACAGCACGAACAGCCCGGTGCGGGGGCGTAGCCAGACTTCCTGGTTGTCGATCGTCCCGTCCGGGCGACGATGACGCAGTTCCGGTGCGGCCATTCGGACCGCCGGAAATCGCGGATCGAGAAAGCTCAACTCGCCCGCCACTGCTTTGTCGGACGATCCGGCATAGCCGTCGTCGACATAATAGACCGCCGACCAGACGCTGCCGGGATGCGCATGGGTTTGATTGGACGCGCCACGACGCGAAACATTGGCCCACATCTCGGGCACCCAATCGATCGGTCCGCCCGCGGTATATGCGTTGGCGCGGGCAGCGGCGTGGGCGACGAGCGCATCCGCCGCCGCTCCACCCCATGCGGTCATGGAGATGTCGGACTGCCAGCCATGAATGTTCGACTTGGCGACGCCTGCCACCGACGCTGCCTGCCGCGCGATCGCCGCCTTCAGCGCGGCATTGTGAAGCGGGGCACCGGGCCACATCTCCGCGAGCACGGGCGTCCAGAACAGGGTCTGGACGCTCGTGTCGCGCAGAAGCAGCGCGGGATCAGCCATGCAGCGCGGCGACGCCCGGCAGGTCCTTGCCCTCCATCCATTCCAAAAACGCGCCACCCGCGGTCGAGACGAAGGTGAAGTCGTCCGCCGCGCCGGCCTGATTCAGCGCGGCAACGGTGTCCCCGCCCCCGGCCACCGAGACGAGGCCGCCTTCCTTGGTCAGCGCCGCGGCGGTCTTGGCGAGGCTGACGGTCGCGGCGTCGAACGGCGGCGTCTCGAACGCGCCGAGCGGGCCGTTCCACACGAGCGTGCGGCAATTCTTCAGCACGTCGGCCAGTGCCTCGGTCGCGGCCGGGCCGACGTCGAGGATCATCTCGTCCGCCGCGACCTCGTGGACGTTCACCGTGCGCGTCGGCGGGTTCGCCCTGAATTCCTTCGCCACGACGACGTCATACGGCAGGTGGACGGTGCAGTTGGCTGCGTCGGCCGCGTCGAGGATCTCCTCCGCGGTGCCGGTCAGGTCGTGCTCGCACAGCGACTTGCCGACATCGACCCCGCGCGCGGCGAGGAAGGTGTTGGCCATGCCGCCGCCGATGATCAAATGGTCGACCTTGGTCACCATCTGGCGCAGCACGTCAAGCTTCGACGACACCTTCGCGCCGCCGACGACCGCGGCGACGGGATGCTCGGGGTTGCCAAGCGCCTTGTCGAGCGCGTCGAGTTCGGCCTCCATCGCGCGGCCGGCATAGGCGGGCAGGCGGCGGGCGACGCCTTCGGTCGAGGCGTGTGCGCGGTGCGCGGCCGAGAAGGCGTCGTTGACGTAGAGATCACCAAGCGCCGCGATACGCTCGATCATCTCCGCGTCGTTCTTTTCCTCGCCGGGGAAGAAGCGCGTGTTCTCCAGGATCGCGACATCGCCCGGATTCATCGTCGCGACGGCCTCAGGCGCGCCGTCCCAGTCGACGAACTGCACCGAGCGGCCGAGCACGTCCTGGTACGCGCTCGTGACCAGCGACAGGCTCATTTCCGGATTACGCTGGCCCTTGGGCCGACCGAAGTGCGCCAGAATCAGCACGATCGCGCCCTTGTCGGCGATTTCGGTCACGGTCGCCAGCGTCGCGCGCAACCGCGTGTCGTCGGTGACGCGGCCGTCGGCCATCGGCACGTTCAGATCCTCGCGGACCAGCACCCGCTTGCCCGCAATGTCACCGATGTCGTCGAGAGTCTTGAACGCACGCGTCATGCTTCGATCCTTATGTCGTCGCCGACGGCGATCTCGCCGCCGGTAATCACCATCGCGCAGGCTCCGCCGCGCCAGTCGGGAGTCAGCGCCGCGCGCAAGCCATCGGCCAGCGCCTCCATCCGTTCGCACGGATCGGTTTCGCGCGTGATTTCCAGAACCACATCCGCGCCGATGCGCAGCCGGACGCCCTTGGTCTGCGGCAGGTCGAGCCCGTCGACCAGCAGGTTCGCGCGGCGTTCCTGCCAGCCGATGCTATGCCCGACCTCCGCCATCGCCGCGTCCCAGTCGCCGCGTTCGATCAGGGTCACCTGGCGCTTGTAAGGCTTGCCCTTCATCGCGCCGCGGAAGTCGCCGGCGATGCCGGTCTCCGGGGTGACGCGGGCGTGGTCGATCACTTCCATCGGCGCCTTGGGACGCGCGTGGCGGGCGATGCCGAGGAGGGTGCCCACGCCGTTACCCATCCCCCCGTTCGTGCTGAGCGAAGTCGAAGCACGAGGCCAGGCCACGCCCTTCGACTTCGCTCAGGGCGAACGGAGGAAATGGGGAGGGCATCAGCCCAGCTTCGCCATCGCGCCGGCCGTATCGACCATGCGGTTCGAGAAGCCCCACTCATTGTCGTACCAGCTGACGACGCGCACGAGCTTGCCGTCGAGCACCGCGGTTTCCAGGCTGTCGACGGTCGACGATGCCGGCGTGTGAACGATGTCGATCGAAACCAGCGGCTCGTCCGAATAATAAAGCACGCCCTTCATCGGGCCGTCCGCGGCAGCCTTCAGCAGCGCGTTGACCTCTTCCTTGGTCGTGTCGCGCTTCGGCTGGAAGGTCAGGTCGACCAGGCTGCCGTCCGGCACGGGGACGCGGATCGCCGATCCGTCGAGCTTGCCCTTCAGTTCCGGCAGCACTTCACCGACCGCACGGGCAGCGCCCGTGGTCGTCGGGATCATCGACATGGCGGCGGCACGCGCGCGGCGCAGGTCCGGGTGGATCTGGTCGAGGATCTTCTGATCGTTGGTATAGGCGTGAACCGTGGTCATCAGGCCGCGCTCGATGCCGATCGCGTCGTTCAGCACCTTGGCGACCGGGGCCAGGCAGTTGGTCGTGCACGACGCGTTAGAGACGATCGTGTGGCCGGCCTCCAGCTTGTCATGGTTGACGCCATAGACGACGGTCAGGTCGACGCCCTTGGCCGGAGCCGAGATCAGCACCTTCTTGGCACCGGCATCGATGTGCTTCTGCGCGCTCTCGCGGTCGGTGAAGAAGCCGGTGCATTCCAGCACCAGATCGACGCCGTTTTCGCCGTGCGGCAGGTTCGCCGGATCACGCTCGGCGGTCACCTTGATGCGCTTGCCGTCGATGACCAGGTCGGTGCCCTCGGCGGTAACCTCGCCCGGATACTTGCCGTGCACGCTGTCGCGGCTGAACAGCCAGGCGTTCGACTTGGCGTCAGCCAGATCGTTGATCGTCACCAGCTCCAGCCCGCAGTCCGGACGCTCAAGGATCGCGCGCGCCACCAGACGGCCGATGCGGCCGAAGCCGTTGATTGCAACTTTCGTCATGTCATTCCCTCCATTCGTTTATCGTCATCCCGGACTTGATCCGGGATCCAGAGTCAAAAGCGACACCGCCTGTGGCTCTGGATCCCCGCTTTCGCGGGGATGACGAGTTAGCCTTGCAAAGCCGCCTTCACCTGCGGCGCGATCTTGGCCGCGGTCAGGCCGAAATAGTCGTAGAGCTTATCCGCCGACGCCGAGGCGCCGAAGCGGTCGATGCCGAAGCGCAGGCCCTGCACCATCGTATAGCGTTCCCAGCCGATCGTCGTACCGGCCTCGATCGAGACGCGCAGCACCTGCTCCGGCGCGACCGGCGGCAGCACGTCGTCGCGGTACGCGGCCGACTGCGCGTCGAAGCGCGACCAGCAGGGCATCGACACGACGTCCGCACCGATGCCGTCGGCTTCCAGCGCGTCGGCGACGTCCAGCGCGATCTCGACTTCGGAGCCGGTCGCGATCAGGATCACCCGACGCTCGGCGGTCGCCGCGCGCAGGCGGTAGCCGCCCTTGGCCGACAGGTTTTCCCCGCCGGCTTTGCGCACCTGGCGCAGGTTCTGCCGGGTGAGCGCGAGGAGCGACGGGCCGTCCTTGCGCGCGACCGCACAGGCCCAGGCCTCCGCCGTCTCGACCGAATCGCACGGCCGCCACACGTCGAGATTGGGGATCAGGCGCAGCGACGTGACATGCTCGACCGGCTGATGGGTCGGGCCATCCTCGCCCAGACCGATCGAATCGTGCGTCATCACGAAAATCGAGCGCGCCTGCTGGAGCGCCGCGAGACGGATCGCGGGCCGCGCATAGTCGGAAAAGACCAGGAAGGTGCCGCCATAGGGCACGATGCCGCCGTGCAGCGCCATGCCGTTCATCGCCGCGGCCATGCCGAATTCGCGGATGCCGTAGTGGACGTAGCGGCCCGAATAGTCGGACGCCGTCATCGCGGTCGCGGTCGACTTGGTCTGGGTGTTGTTCGACGGGGTCAGGTCGGCCGATCCGCCGACGAGCGCCGGATAGGCGGCGGTCAGCTTCTCCAGCACCAGTTCGCTCGACTTGCGCGTCGCGACCTTGGCGCCGCCGCGGGCGATGTCGTCGAGCGCGACCTTGGCGACCGCATCGAGGTCGAAGTCACCGGCCATACGCGCGGTGAATTCGGCACCGTTGCCGGCACTTTCCAAACGCGCCGTCCAGTCGGCATGCGGCACCGCCGCGACGCGTCCGGCCTCTGCCCAGGCGGCGCGGATATCGTCGGGAAGGACGAAGGGCTCGCTCTCCCACACCAGCGCGGCGCGGGTGGCGGCGACTTCGTCGGCACCCAGCGGCGAGCCGTGGACCTTGTGGCTGCCACCCTTGTTCGGGGCACCCTTGCCGATGATCGTGCGGCAGCGGACGAGCGTGGGCTTGCCCGTCTCGGCCAGCGCCTCGTCGAACGCGCGGGCGATGTCGGCGGTGTCGTGGCCGTCGCATTCGACCACATGCCATCCGGTCGCGCGATAGCGCGCGGGGATGTCCTCGCTGGTCGACAGGTCGGTCGATCCGTCGATCGTGATCTTGTTGTCATCCCACAGGACGATCAGGCGACCGAGGCCCAGGTGGCCGGCCAGACCGATCGCCTCATGGTTGACGCCTTCCATCAGGCAACCGTCGCCCGCGATTACCCAGGTGCGGTGATCGACCAGCGCGTCGCCGAACTCGGCGTTCAGATGCCGCTCGGCGATCGCCATGCCGACCGCCATCGCCACACCCTGCCCCAGCGGGCCGGTGGTGCATTCGATGCCGGGCAGCTCGAAATTCTCGGGATGGCCGGCGCAGGGGCTGCCCAGCTGGCGGAAGTTGGCGATGTCCTCGATCGTCGGACGGGCATAGCCCGTCAGGTGCAGCAGGCTGTAGATCAGCATCGACCCATGCCCCGCCGACAGCACGAAGCGGTCGCGGTCAGGCCAATGCGGATCGGTCGGATCATACTTCAGGTATTTGGTGAACAGCACGGTCGCCACATCGGCCATGCCCATCGGCATGCCGGGGTGGCCCGAGTTCGCGGCCTCCACCGCATCCATCGACAGCGCCCGGATGGCGTTGGCGAGCTGGGCGTCGGAGACAGCCATTCACATCTTCCCTGAAAAAATCCGGGCCGGAATCGCCCGTCGCGCGGAGCCTTTGCGCATCGTCACGGGTTCCCGTCAACCTCGCGGCCGGCCCCTGACCGCTTGCCCGCAGACGTAAAGGTGGTAATTCATACAGATGAACGAACAGGGGGCGGAGAGCGCGAGTGCGCGGATCGACCGGGCGTTGGCCCGTATCGAGGCGGCGGCGCAGCGGCTGGTCCGCGACCGCACCGATCTCGAACGGCGGCACGACGCGCTTCGCGATCAGGTGAGCGAGGCCATCGCCGCACTCGATTCGCTGATCGCGACCGAAGAGGATGACGACTGATGGCCGAGGTTCGCCTGACGATCGGCGGTCGTGCCCATATCGTGGCCTGTCGCGACGGCGGAGAGGCGGCGCTGGAGGCCCTCGGGCGCCGGCTCGACGCGCATGCTGCGACCGCGGCGCGCGCGGCGGGCGGCCAGGGTAGCGAGCGCACCATGCTCTATATCGCACTGATGCTGGCCGACGAACTTCAGGAGGCCGAGAATGCGCCGCCGCGCGACGGTGTTTCCCCGGTTTTGATCGATCGCATCGCCGATCGGCTGGAGCATGTCGCCGACACCCTTGAGCAAGCGGCTGCAAGCGCCTAAATACGTTCTCGGCGGGCACTGCCCGGTACGAGCCGAAAAATATCCCTGAGGCTATTCATCATCCTATGGGGGCTGTCCCTGCGCGGATCCTGGTCCGCAGTATATGGTCCCCACCTGACGTACCGTGCGTCAGAGGATATCCCGGCAAACGGCCACGGCGGTCCCGCCACCGCCGACGCGAAAGGTGCGGGTGCGTGAGCGACGAGAAGAACGCCCTCAGAGCCCATATGCGCGCCGAGCGCGACGCCTTTGCGATGGCGAGCGATGCCGTCGTCATGCCGCCGGCGGACTATCTCGATCGATTGGGGCCGGACGTCATCGTCGCCTCCTATGTGCCGCTGGGCAGCGAGGCGGACCCAACTGCCTTGGCCGCAGCGGCGCGGGCAGCGGGCGCTACGCTCGCCCTGCCCCATGTCGCCAGTCGTGACGGCGAGATGCGCTTCCTGGCTTGGACCGACAGCGATCCGCTGATGCCCGGCACCTTCGGCATCCGCCAGCCCGACGTGAACGCGCCGGAACTGCGCCCCGACATCGTCCTGACCCCGCTCGTCGCGTTCGACGATGCACTTAACCGGCTGGGCCAGGGCGCGGGATTCTACGATCGCGCCTTTGCCCGGCTGCCGGATGCGTGGCGGCTGGGTATCGCCTGGTCGGTGCAGCAGTTGCTGATGATCGATTGCGATCCCTGGGACGTACCGCTCCACGCCGTCGTCACCGAACGCGGGATGGTGCGGTGACGCCTAGCTGGCGCAAGCCGGCGGGAGCGCTCGGCATCCTGGCGTGGATCGCGTTCTGGGTGGTGCTGATCGCGAGCTTCTCGCAGATCATTGGTGCGTGGCCGATCCTGATCCAGACGATCGTCTATTGTGTGGCGGGGATCGTATGGATCCTGCCGTTGAAGCCGGTGCTGCTGTGGATGGAAACCGGACGCTGGCGGGTGCCGCGGGACTGAGCGTGTTGCGGTGATGGCCATGCCACCGGCCCGTTCGAGCTGAGCGAAGTCGAAGCACCGTTCTTCGTTCCGCGAACGCGAACCTATGGGCTCACTCGTGCCGATAACCCGTTCGCCCTGAGCTTGTCGAAGGGCTGTACTTCTTCCAGTCCTGCATCGCCCGAAACACGAAGGACGGTGCTTCGACTTCGCTCAGCACGAACGGATTGTTGAGGCGACGGGACACGGATAATCGCGCCGCGGCAAAGCCGCATCGTCGGTCGGGGCAGCGCCCCGCCGGCCGAGCTTGTCGATGTGGACTGCGCTGTCGCGCAGTCTCTCATCGACTGCGCTATGGCGCGAGTGACGGGGCTCGAACCCGCGACCTCCGGCGTGACAGGCCGGCGCTCTAACCAACTGAGCTACACCCGCTCTCTAGCGAGGAGGCGGCTGTTACGGTGCCGACTCCGACCCGTCAACAGATTCGCGCAACTTTTTTACCCACCCCTTAAGAAACTTCGTCGCGCCGCTCCGTTCGCATCCGCAATTCGCCCGGATCATGGACCAGCGTGCCGTGCTCGAACAGGAAGCCGGCGATGTCCGGGCGCCCTGCTGCGTCGAGGATCGTCTGGATGATGATGAGTAGCGGCACCGCCAGCAACGCGCCGGGCGTCCCCCAGACCCAGCCCCAGAAGCTGAGCGAGATGAGGATGAGGATCGGATTGATGGTCAGCCGATGCCCGACGATCAGCGGCGTGATCGCATTCGCCTCGATCAGGTGCGCACCGACCATGATTGCCGCGGGCACCAGCGCCAGCCAGATGTCGTTGAACGTCATCAGCCCGCCTAGCGCCAGCAACGCCGCCGCCAGGATCGGCCCGAGATACGGAATATAGTTTAGCAGCGCGACGAGCCCGCCCCACATCAGCGGCGTCGGCATGTCGATCGCCCACAGGCCACCGGCAACGACCAGACCCAGGCAGATGTTGATGATCGTGATCGTGCCCAGATAGGCCGACGTATCGTCGACCACCTGCTGGATCACCCGCGCGGTCGCCATCGCGCCGCCGAAGCTGGTCCGCCGTGTGATCGCCGCGCGCCGCGTCCGCGTCCAGCCGGCCAGGAAGAAGTAGATGACGAGGACGGCGTAGAACATCTCGATGAAGGCCGACGGCGCCGAGGTCGCGAACAGTTCGACGATCGAGCGCGGCGGGGCGACGGGCGCGACCTGCTGGCGCTGCGGTGCCGCGGCCATCTGGCGCAGCGTCTTGTTCACGAACCGCTCCAGATTCGAATAGAGGTCGATGAGCGGGGACAGGTTGTGCTGGATCTGGTCGATCCGCTCCGGAAGGATCCGCACCCACTGCCATGCAGGGACGACGATTGACGCGAGCGCGGCGTTGACCACCGCGAGGAACAACAGCACGCAGAGCAGCGCCGACAGCCCCGACGGCATCCGGTGCCGCTCCATCCACTCCAGCATCGGCACCATCGCGATGGCGATGACGATCGCGGCCGTGGTCGGCAGGAAGAAGCTCGACCCCGCTTGCAGGGCGAAGGGGATCGCGATGACCAGTCCGACACCGGCGATCAGCGTCAGTCCGGCGAGCAGACGGTCGCGGCGCAGCACCTCGATATGCGTATCGTCGCTGGTCGTCGGCTGGGGCGCGTCTGGCACATCTCTCTCCCAAGTACGACGCCGGTGTAGCGCCATTCCCTGCCCCTGTAATCCCGATTAGGATGGCGGCATGGGAGAGATATTGCTCGTCATCGACGCCGGAACGACATCGACCCGCGCGATGCTGTTCGCCCGCGACGGCCGTTGCCTGGGATCGCAAGCTGCCGACCTGACCCAATCCTACCCCGCCCCGGGCCGGGTCGAGCATGACGCGGCCGAGATCTGGACGAAGACGCGCGACTGCACCGCGGCGATGGTCGAGCAAGCCGGCGGGGCGGACCGCATCGCCGCAATCGGCATCACCAACCAGCGCGAGACGGTCGTCTTCTGGGACCGGACGAACGGCGAGCCACTGGCCCCTGCGATCGTCTGGCAGGATCGACGCACCGCCGACACCTGCCGCCGGCTGAAGGACGCCGGCGAGGAACCGGGTGTCCAGGCGCGGACCGGACTGCTGCTTGATCCTTATTTCTCGGCGACCAAGATCGCCTGGGCGTTGCGCGATTGGCCACAGGTCCGCGCGGCGGGGGATCGGCTGGCGGTGGGCACGGTCGAGAGCTGGCTGGTGTGGAAGCTCACGGGCGGCGCGCATGTAACGGACGCGACCAACGCCTCGCGCACGCTATTGATGGGGCTCGGCAGCGGGCAGTGGGACGATGGCCTGCTCGCCCTGTTCAACGTACCCCGCGGCGTGCTTCCCGAGATCGTCGACAGCGCGGGCGAGGTCGGGCGGACCAGCGCGTTCGGCGGCTCCATCCCCATCTGCGGCCTCTCGGGGGACCAGCAGGCGGCGACGGTCGGACAGGCCTGTCTGGAACCCGGCGCGACCAAGGCGACGTTCGGGACGGGTGCTTTCGTGCTCACCCAATATGGCGACCGCGTGCCGGCGTCACGCAACCGGCTGCTCGCGACCGTTGCCTGGCAGATCGCGGGCAAGCGCGCCTATGCGCTGGAAGGATCGGTGTTCGTCGCCGGCAGCCTGATGCAATGGCTGCGCGATTCGGTCGGGCTGCTCGATGCGGCTGGCGACAGCGAGGCGCTGGCGAGGAGCGTGCCCGACAATGGCGGCGTGTATCTGGTGCCCGCACTCGCAGGTCTCGGCGCGCCGTGGTGGCAGCCGGAGGCGCGCGCGAACCTCACCGGGCTGAGCTTCGGCGCGACGCGGGCTCATATCGTGCGGGCGGCGCTGGAGGCGATGGCGCACCAGGCCCATGATTTGAAGCGCGCCTTCGCCGCGGACGGGGCGGACTGGAGCCTGCTCAGGATCGACGGCGGCATGGTCGCGAACGACTGGATGGCCCAGGACCTCGCCGATGTGCTCGCGATCCCCGTCGAGCGGCGGGGGTTCATCGAGACGACCGCGCTGGGTGCGGCGATGCTGGCCGGGGTCGGCTGCGGGATGTTCGCATCGCTGGCGGAGGCGGCGGGGATGCGCGGGGCGGTCGAATGTTTCGACCCGGCGATGGATGAGATGACGCGCGGTAAGCGGCTGACGGGATGGGCGGAGGCGGTGCGGCGGACGTTGATGAACTGAACCACGCCCCTCCCCGTTCGTGCTGAGCTTGTCGAAGCACCGTTCTTCGTGCCGCAAAGGTATAGCGGGTGTATCGGAGAACGGCCCTTCGACTACCTCAAGACGAACGGAGGATGGGTTCGGGTTTGGGTAGCCAAGGGATTCGCGCTGACCGAGGTTAATCGGCCGGGGCACTTATCCCACCCTGTCGCATTGATCGGCCCATGCAGACACCCGCTTTCGAAGACTCCCACCCCCTCGCCCTCGACTTTCAGACCGCCGTCCGCGACCCCGCCTTTCCCTGCGTCGGCGCGAAGTCGGCGCTGTCGCGCGGCAACATGCGCTTTCTCGTGGCCCGCAGCATCACCTCGGCGTGGGACGATCTGCGCGTCCACGCCGCCATCCGCGCGTTCGTAGCCGACTATCGCGCCGACCCGACGCTGTTCCGATCGTTCATCCTGCTGTTCGAGGACGATGGCGCGCTCGACGAAACCGGCTTCGAATCAGCGATGTGGGACCGGCTGCAATCGCTGTCGGACAAGGACGAATGGCTGGGACAGGAGCCGGACCCGCGCGTCAGCGACGACCCGGACGATCCGCATTTCTCGCTGAGCTTCGCCGGCGAAGGCTTTTTCGTCGTCGGACTCCACCCCAACGCCAGTCGCCCCGCCCGTCGCTTTCCGCGGCCGGCGCTCGTCTTCAACCTGCACGACCAGTTCGAGCGGCTGCGTGCTGAGGGCAAGTACGAGAAGCTGCGCACGTCGATCATCGACCGGGACGTCGCGCTGGCGGGGTCGGTCAACCCGATGCTCGCGCGCCACGGCACGCTATCGGAAGCGCGGCAGTATAGCGGTCGCGCGGTCGACGAGAGCTGGCGCTGCCCCTTCTCCGGACGGAGGAACTTCAGCGATGCGGCATGAGATCGCCCCGCGTTCGGGCGCGGGCTTCGAACTGCGCGAGGGGCAGACGCTGACGGTCTACGACCCGCGCGGGGAGCAGGTCGCAGATCTGCTGGCCTATGCAAAGGCCGACCTGCGCGAGGTCATCTCGTCGGGACGAACGCTCGATTACGCCAGCCGGCTGTTCCTGACGACCGGCGACCCGCTCTATTCGAACCGGTCGAACGTGATGCTGGAGATCGTGGAGGACACGGTCGGCCGCCACGACTTCCTGCTGACGCCGTGCAGCAAGGACACGTTCCGCATCATCTATGGCGACACCGATCCGCACCGCGGATGCTTCGGCAATCTGGCGGCGGCGCTCGAGCCCTGGGGGATCGCGGCCGACAGCATCCCGACAGCGTTCAACTGTTTCATGAATGTCGGTGTCGACGGCGAAACCGGCGCGATCACCGTCGACCCGCCCAAGAGCCGGGCGGGCGACCGCATCGCGTTCGTCGCAAGGATGGACCTGATCATCGGGCTGACGGCGTGTTCGGCGCTGCAATCGAACAACGGCAGTTTCAAGCCGATCGAATATGAAGTGACGGATTGAGTTCATCGAGCATACAGGTCTCCTGACGCTTGTTACGCCTTCATAACGAAGGCTTGCCATGCTTCAGATCGCTTTTGCTCTGGCACTGCAACTCGTGCCTACAAGCACCAAACCCC
The DNA here is from genome assembly GCF_042681125.1 of Sphingomonas floccifaciens. Taxonomy (NCBI): domain Bacteria; kingdom Pseudomonadati; phylum Pseudomonadota; class Alphaproteobacteria; order Sphingomonadales; family Sphingomonadaceae; genus Sphingomonas; species Sphingomonas floccifaciens. The sequence goes on from NZ_JBHUFC010000006.1 coordinate 76,936, forward strand.
TGACCACCGTCGGGCATCGCGGGCCGGAGTATCCGTATCGCAAGCCGATCTCGCCGGTTTCTCGCGTCGCTTACTGGACCGCGCTTCAGGCTCAGTGTGAGCGGCGGCGCAAGCGGGCATGCCCGATGGCTGCGCCCGATCTCGTCATGGTCGAGGCAGACAAACCGAGCGACCGGGATTCCGATGCTGGTAGAAAGCGCCGCTAACTGGAGAACACGGGGGGGCTATACCGGCCGCCCCGGACGACTGCCCTGCGCCATTCAACCTACGTCGAACAGCGCCTTCAACTCATTCTTTAAGATCTTCCCGTTCGCATTGCGCGGAAGCACAGTGTCGGAGAAGCGGATCGCGACCGGCACCTTGAACCCGGCCAGCCGCTGGCGGACGAAGTCCTGCAACTCCGCCTCGCTCGCCTGCGCGTCCGGGGCCAGATGCACGACGGCCGCTGGTTCCTCGCCCAGCGTGCGATGCGGGATGCCGACGATGGCGGCGTCGGTGACGCCGGGATAGGCGTAGAGGACGTTCTCGACCTCGATCGAATAGATGTTCTCGCCGCCGCGGATGACGATGTCCTTGGCGCGGTCGACGATGTAGCAGAAGCCTTCGTCATCGACGCGGGCGAGGTCGCCGGTGCGGACCCAGCCGTCGACGAAGGTTTCGGCGGTGGCCTCGGGCTTGTTCCAATAGCCCTTCACGATCATCGGCCCACTGGCCCAGAGTTCGCCGACCTCGCCGACCGGGAGCTCACGGTCACCCTCGACGCTCATGATCTTGATATCGGCGACGGCAACGGGCGGGCCGCAGCTGTCCGGGCGGTTGATATAGTCCTCGCCGCCATGCTGGGTCACGGTCGCCATCGTCTCGGTCATGCCCCAGCCGTTGGCGGGCAGCGCACCGAATTCGGCATGGATGCGCTTGACGAGTTCGGGCGCGGACGGCGCGCCGCCATAGGCGATGAGTTCGAGGCTGGAGAGGTCGTAGTTGGCGCGGTCGGGATGCTCCAGCAGCTGCCACGCGATCGTCGGGACGCCGCCCGTCACGTTCACCCGCTCGCGCTCGATGATCGCCAGCGCCTCGGTCGCGTCCCATTTGCGCATGAAGACGAGCGTCGAACCCGACACCAACGTCCCCATCATCGACGCCGAACAGGCGGTGACGTGGAACAGGGGGATGACCATCAACCACGTCTTCGGCGTCGGCTCCGCCGGCATCTCGCCGCGACGCAACGATACGCGTGCCTGGACATAGCCCGACGACAGGATGTTGGTGACGAGATTGCGGTGCGTGCCGAGCGCACCCTTCGGTGCCCCGGTCGTGCCGCTGGTGTAAAAGATCGTCGCGTCGTCGTCCGGTTCGATCGGCACTTGCGGGAACGGAATGTCCGCCAGCGTGGCCCATGAGGTCGCCGGGCCGATGAGGTCGTCGAGCGCCGACGCCTTGCCGGTCAGCGCATCGCGTGGCCGGGCAACCAGAACATGCTCCAGATCGGGAAGCGTTCCATAGGTATCGGTCAGCCGCGCATGACGCTCGCAATCGACAATCAGCACCTTCGCCCCCGAATCGGTCAGGCCGTATTCGAGTTCGCCGCCGGTCCACCACGCGTTGAGCGGCACGCAGATCGCGCCCAGCGAAACGATCGCGAAGAAAGCGACCGGCCATTCGGGCAGGTTGCGCATGGTCAAGGCAACACGATCGCCCTTCCCCACACCCATCGCGGCCAGCTTCGTCGCCAGATGGGCGACGGCCCGGACGGCGGCATCGAAGCTGACGCGCTCGTCCTGATAGATCAGGAACGGCCGGTCGCCGTGGCTGCGCGCGAACTGGATCAGCAGCGCGAGGTTCGGCGGCGCGTTCTTCCAGACCCGCGTCGGCACGCCGCGGATGTCGACGGTCTCCATCTCGAACTTCTGGCCCGGCGCACAGAGCGCGGCCTGGACCTGCGCCAGCGACATCTTCGGCCAAGACGGATCGAGCGGGATCAGCGGTTCGTCGGGCACGGGCTTCCTCTCGTCACTAGAAGATCGGGTTTGCTCGTCCCGATGCTGTTTGTGCCAAGGTTAGTGTTGATTTGCGCGCGGCTCAAGGGATAGAAGCAGGGGCAAGACGCCGAACCGGCGATGAAGCGTTTCGAATGAGAGGTATGTCACGGCGATGGAGCTGGCGCGGGCAGAGGATCATGGCTTCGACCCCGACCGGCTGCGCGCGATCGACGCGTTCCTGGCCGAGCGCTATGTCGATTCGGGGCGCTTCGCGAACACCCAGCTGCTGATCGGCCGCGACGACGCGATCGTCCACTTCGCCTCCAACGGCGCCGCGCGCGAGGTCGGGTCGGCACCGGTCGATGAGCGCACGATCTATCGCATCGCCAGCATGACCAAGCCGGTGACGTCGGTCGCGTTCATGCAACTGGTCGAGGAGGGCCGCGTCGCGCTTGAGACTTCGGTGCATCACATCCTTCCCGAGCTGAAGGGTGTCGGGGTCTATGCCGGCGGCGGCGGGGATACCGCGTTCACGACGAACCCGACGGCCGAGCCGATGCGGATGGTCGACCTGCTGCGGCACACTGCGGGTCTGACCTATGGTTTCCAGGAGCGCACGCCGGTTGATGCCGCCTATCGCGCCGGCAAGATCGAGAACTGGCACGGTAATCTGGATCTCGACGGCTTCGTCGCGGCACTCGGCGAACTGCCGCTGGAATTCTCGCCGGGCGAGGCGTGGAATTATTCGGTCGCGACCGATGTGCTCGGCCTCGTCGTCCAGCGCATCGCGGGCAAGCCGCTCGGCGATGTGTTCCGCGAGCGCATCTTTACGCCACTCGGCATGACCGACACCGGCTTTACCGTGCCGGCGAGCGAAACCGATCGCCTGCCCGACTGCTATGCCTTCGTACCCGGCAAGGGCCGCGTAATGTATGATCGTGGTGCAGAGTCGGCCTGGAGTCATGCGCCGCGGCTCGTGTCCGGGGGCGGCGGTCTGGTATCGACTTCGCTCGACTACCACCGTTTCTGCCGGATGCTGCTTGGCAAGGGCACGCTGGACGGTGCGCGCATCCTGTCGCGCAAGACGGTCGAGCTAATGACGATCAACCACCTGCCCGGCGGTCGCGATCTTGCCAGCATGAGCCGGTCGATGTTTTCGGAAGCGACCAATGCCGGCGTGGGCTTCGGCCTCGGCTTTGCAGTCACGACCAATGTCGCGCCGACGCTCGTGCCGGGGTCGGTCGGCGAATATTATTGGGGCGGCATGTTCTCGACCGCCTTCTTCATCGATCCGGTCGAGCGGATCATCATGATCTTCATGACGCAGATGACGCCCAGCAGCACCTATCCGGTGCGGCGGGAACTGAAGACGCTGATTTATTCGGCTTTGACCTAGCCACCAGTGCTCCCGCGAAAGCGGGAGCCTAGAGCCACAAACCGCCGCCATCGCGGCCCTGGGCTCCCGCCTTCGCGGGAGCACGAAGGAGAGAAAAGTGACCGACCCGATCACCACCCGCAAGGACGGCGACGTCCTGATCATCACCTCGAACAACCCGCCGGTGAACGCGTTGGGCGCCGCGGTCCGCCAGGGCCTCGACCGCGCGGTCAAGGAAGGCCTGGCCGACGACAGCGTGAAGGCGATGGTCATCACGTGCGAGGGCAAGACCTTCTTCGCCGGCGCCGACATCACCGAATTCGGCAAGCCCATGCAGGAGCCGGGCCTGCCGACGCTGGTCGACAGCATCGAGGCATCGGACAAGCCCATCGTCGCCGCGATCCATGGGACGGCGCTGGGCGGCGGCTGCGAGGTTGCGCTGGCGTGCCACTATCGCATCGCCGTCCCGTCGGCGAAGCTCGGCCTGCCGGAAGTGAAGCTCGGCATCCTGCCCGGCGCCGGCGGCACCCAGCGCCTCCCGCGCGTGGCTGGCGTCGAGTTCGCGCTGGAACTGGCGACCAAGGGGGATCCCGTCCCCGCCGCCAAGGCGCAGGCCGCCGGGCTGGTCGATCGTCTGGCCGGCGAAGACAGCCTGGCGGCCGACGCGATCGCCTATGCGCGCGAGGTCGCAGATGCCCGCCCCCTGCCCCGCGCCAGCGAGAAGCCGGTGAGCGTGGAGCCGGGCGTATTCGACGCCTTCCGCAAGACCAACGCCAAGCGCTTCCGCGGCTATGACGCCCCGGCCGAGATCATCTCGGTCATCGAGGAAACCGCGTCGCTGCCTTATGCCGAGGGCGTGCAGCGCGAGCGCAACGGCTTCATGAAGCTGATCATGGGCGTCCAGTCCGCCGCCCAGCGCCACATCTTCTTCGCCGAACGCAAGGCATCGAAGATCGACGGCGTCGCCGAGGACGTGCAGTTGCGCCCGATCAAGCGCGTCGGCGTGATTGGTGCCGGCACGATGGGCGGCGGCATCAGCATGAATTTTCTTTCGGCCGGCATTCCGGTGACGATCGTCGAGATGCAGCAGGAGGCGCTCGACCGCGGTACCGGCACGATCCGCAAGAACTATGAAGCGACCGCCGCCAAGGGCCGGATGAAGCCCGAGCAGGTCGAACAGGCGATGGGCCTGCTGACGCCGACGCTGAAGATGGAAGACCTCGCCGACTGCGATCTCGTGATCGAGGCGGTGTACGAGGAAATGGGGGTGAAGAACGACATCTTCACCAAGCTGGACGGCATCTGCAAGCCGGGCGCGATCCTGGCGTCGAACACCAGCTATCTCGACATCAACGAGATCGCCAGCGTCACCGGCCGGCCGCAGGATGTGCTGGGCCTGCACTTCTTCTCGCCCGCCAACGTCATGAAATTGTTGGAAGTCGTGCGCGGCGACAAGACCGCGGACGACGTGCTGGCGACCGCGATGGCGCTGGCCAAGAAGATCCGCAAGGTCGCTGTGGTGGCGGGCGTCTGCTACGGCTTCATCGGCAACCGCATGCTGATGCCGCGTCAGGTCGAGGCGATGAAGCTGCTCCACGAAGGCGCGACGCCCGAACAGGTCGACCGCGTCCATGTCGAGTTCGGCATGCCGATGGGACCGTTCCAGATGAGCGACCTGGCCGGCGTCGACATCGGCTGGCACCGCGATCCGACCCGCATCGAGAACATCCGCGACGCACTCGCCGCAGAGGGGCGGTGGGGGCAGAAGAAGAGCGCCGGCTTCTACGATTACGACGAGAACCGCCGCCCCTCGAACTCCCCGCGCGTGGCTGAGATCATCGAGGACTTCCGCAAGAAGACCGGTACGCCGCAACACGAGATCACCGACGAGGAGATCGTCGAGCGCACGCTCTACACGATGGTCAACGAAGGTGCGCTCATCCTGGAGGAAGGCAAGGCGCAGCGCGCGTCGGACATCGATGTCGTGTGGATCTACGGCTACGGCTGGCCCCCGTATCGCGGCGGGCCGATGTTCTGGGCGGACACGGTCGGGCTGAAGACGATCGTCGCGGGGCTGGAAAAGCACGGCTTCCCGGTCGCCAAACTGCTCCGCGACAAGGCGGAGAAGGGCGAGCGGTTCAACTAAACTAAAAATCCTCCCCGCTCGCGGGGAGGGAGACCATGCGCAGCATGGTGGAGGGGGCTCGCCGCAAGCGATCCGGGTGCGGCCCGCCCCCTCCACCACTCAGCTAAAGCTGAGCGGTCCCCCTCCCCGTCCCGGGGAGGAGCAAGAGAGGATGCCATGACCGACCTCGAAACCTTCCGCACCGAAACCCGCGCCTGGCTGGAGGCGAACTGCCCGCCCAGCATGCGCGAACCGGTGCGGTCCGAAAAGGACGCCTGCTGGGGCGGCCGCGATCAGTCGATGCTGACGCCCGACCAGAAGCTCTGGATGGACCGCATGGCAGAGCGCGGCTGGACCGTGCCCGACTGGCCGAAGGAATATGGCGGCGGCGGTCTCAGCGCGGCCGAGACCAAGATCCTGCGCGAGGAAATGGCGCGCCTGCGCTGCCGCAATCCGCTCAACAGCTTCGGCATCTCGATGCTCGGCCCAGCGCTGCTAAAATACGGCACGCACGAACAGAAGCTGGAGCATCTGACCAAGATCGCGCGCGGCGAAATCCGCTGGTGCCAGGGCTATAGCGAACCCAACGCCGGGTCCGACTTGGCGGGCTTGCAGACCTCCGCCGAGGACAAGGGCGACCACTTCCTCGTCAACGGGCAGAAGGTGTGGACCAGCTACGCCGACAAGGCCGACTGGATCTTCTGCCTCGTCCGCACTGACAAGACGACCAAACAGGGCGGCATCAGCTTCGTTCTGTTCGACATGGCCAGCGAAGGCGTGTCGACCAAGCCGATCCTGCTGATCAGCGGCTATTCGCCCTTCTGCGAAACCTTCTTCGACGATGTGAAGGTGCCGAAGGAGAATCTGATCGGCGAGCTCAACAAGGGCTGGGACGTCGCCAAGTATCTGCTCGGCCACGAGCGCGAGATGATCTCGGGCATGGGTTTGGCGGGTCCGGGCGGGAACCCGCTGATCGAAGGCGCGATCGCGACGATCGGCCTCGACGACCAAGGCCGCCTCGCCGACCCGCTGCTGCGCGCCGAACTGGCGATGTTCGAAGTGCGCGCCAAGGCGTTCGGCGCGATGAGCGAGAAGTTCATCGACGAACTGAAGGCCGGGCAGGCTCATCCCGCGCAGCCGAGCATGATGAAATATTACGGCACTGAGCTGAACAAGGCGCGCTACGAGCTGATCATGGCGAGCGGCGGGTCTGACGCGCTCGAATGGGAAAGCGAGGCTTCGTCGAAGGGCGCGAAGCCGCGGGCGTGGCTTCGGACGAAGGCGAATTCGATCGAGGGCGGGACCAGCGAGGTCCAGCTGAACATCATCGCCAAGCGGATTTTGGAATTGCCGTCCTGACCACCGGTGCTCCCGCGAAGGCGGGAACCTAGAGCCACAGATGCTGCGCTCGGGGCCCTGGGTCCCCGCCTGCGCGGGGACACGAGGATCTTTATCATGCCCCTGTACCTCAACGACGAACAGACGATGCTCCGCGACACCGCGAAGGACTTCGTCGCCGACGCCGCCCCTGTGTCCCACCTGCGCGCGCTGCGGGACGCGAACGATTCGGCCGGCTTTTCCCGCGACCTGTGGAAGCAGTTCGCCGAGATGGGCTTCACCGGCATTCTGATCCCCGAAGGCGACGGCGGCCTGGGGCTCGGCCATGTCGAAGCGGGCGTGGTGCTGGAAGAGATTGGGCGCAACCTGTCGCCCTCCCCCTTCCTCACCACCGCCGTCGCCGCTGTCGAGGCGCTCAAGGGCACCGCACACGCCGCCCGGCACTTCCCCGGCATCCTGTCGGGCGAAACGATTGCGGCGCTGGCGATCGACGAGGGGCCGAAGCATCGAGCGACGGTCGCCATGACGGCGGAGCGCGCGGGTAATGGCTTTCGCCTCACCGGTAAGAAGCAATTCGTGACGCACGGCCATGTCGCCGACCTGCTGATCGTCGCCGCTCGCACCGCCGGCAGCGCGGACGAGGACGACGGCGTCACCCTGTTCGCCGTGCCGCGCGATGCCGCGAAGCTGACGGCGACGCCCGAACGCCTCGCCGACAGCAGTATCGCCGCGCGGATGGAATTCGACGGGGTCGAAGTCGATGCCGACGCCGTCATCGGCGAGGTCGATGGCGGTGCCGCCAACCTGAAGCGCCTGCTCGCCGCCGGCCGCACCGGGGCCGCTGCCGAGATGATCGGCGTCGGATCGGGCGCGATGGACATGACCGTCGGCTATCTGAAGGAGCGCAAGCAGTTCGGCGTGACGATCGGCAGCTTCCAGGCGCTCCAGCACCGCGCCGCGCACCTTTATTCCGAAATGGAGGTCGCCCGCGCGGCGACGCTGAAGGCGCAGCAACTGCTCGACGCCAGCGACGAGCGCGCTGCAAATGCCGTGTCGGTCGCCAAGGCGATGACGGGGCTCGCCACGACGCTCGCCGTGCAGGAAGGTATCCAGATGCACGGCGGCATCGGCATGACCGACGAATATGACATCGGCTTCTACATGAAGCGGGCGCGCGTGCTGGCCGAGATGTTCGGGGACACCAATTTCCACGCCGATGCGCTGGCGAAGGCGGGCGGGTATTGACGATCGCGATCCTCCCCGTTCACGGGGACCGCGACCGGAGGTCGTGGTGGAGGGGGGCCTCCCCAAGCGCATCGCTGGAGGATAGCCCCCTCCACCATGCTGCGCATGGTCCCCCTCCCCGTCCCGGGGAGGATATTGGATGACCGACGAAACGACACCCCCACCCCGCGCCGAAACGCCCGAAGCCCTCGTCGCCCAGCTTATCGCGCTGCTCGATGTCGAGACGATCGACACCGACCTCTACCGGGGTCATCGCCAGCCCGGCGGGGTCGGCCGGGTGTTCGGCGGGCAGGTGATCGCCCAAGCGCTTCAGGCGGCGCAGCGCAGCGTGGAGGGCAAGGACGCACATTCGCTCCACGCCTATTTCATGCGGCCGGGGGACGAGAATTTTCCAATCATCTACCGCGTCGTCCGCGACTTCGACGGCGGCAGTTTCGCGACGCGGCGCGTCATCGCGATGCAGAAGGGGCAGCCGATCCTGAATATGGCGGCATCGTTCCAGCGTGCCGAAGAGGGGCTCCATCACCGCGACACGATGCCCGACGTGCCGCCGCCCGAAGCCCTGCGCTCCGAAACCGAGATGCGCCGGGAGCATATCGAGGAAATTCCGGAGAAGCTGCGCCCCTTCTTCCTGCGCGCCCGCCCGATCGAGATGCGCCCGGTGACGCCAAAGTCCCTAATCCACCCGGAGCCCGCGCCGCCGGTCTGGCACGCCTGGTTCCGCGCAACCGCCCCCCTGCCCGACGACCCCGCGCTGCATCGCGCGGTCCTGAGCTATGCGTCCGACATGGCGCTGCTCGGCACCGCGATGCTGCCGCATGGCAAGAGCTGGCTGAGCGGCAAGATGCAGACCGCGAGCCTCGATCACGCCGTCTGGCTGCACGAACCGTTCCGCGCCGACGACTGGCTGCTCTACACGACCGACAGCCCCTGGTCCGGTCATGGCCGAGGCTTCAACCGCGGGCGCATCTTCGCCCGCGACGGCCGGCTGGTCGCAAGCACCGCGCAGGAAGGGCTGATCCGAGTCAGGGGTTAGGCGTTCAATATCTGCCCTCGGTCTCTGTCGTTCAGAACGGCGGCGGCGGCACGGGGGGCGCGGGATCGGGCATCTCGCCCAGCTTGCCCATCTTGAACCGAACGCGCTCGATACAGCCCGTCGCACCGCGCGGAGACGCGGTGCGACGGGCATTGCCGATAATCTGGCGCGCCTGATCGCCGAACGCAGCAGCAGGTTCGCTGGCCAACACGGTCACGTTCTGAACTTGCCCCCAAGGTGCGTAATCATAGCGGACGACGGCCCAGCCCTCGACCCCGCGGCGGCGAAACGGCTCGGGGAAGGTGAGCGTAGGCAGGAACGCCCATCTGCTGTCCTCCGCCGGACAACCTTCGCCGCTGGCGGGGAACGTATCGCGTGGCGGTATCTGCGGTGCCGTCAAAGGATTCGGTTGGCGACGAAAATAGGGCACGGAACAACCGGTCCGGGGATCGCCCGGCTTGTAGCGTGACTTCGCGACCGCCCGGCGCATCGCCTCATCGAGCATAAGATTGCCATCGCTGGTTATTGTGCGGATGCGGATTGGTTTGCCCGACCGGTCGATATCGAACGCGGCGACCGTAGCGGACAGTGCGCCGGACGGTTGCGGGATGGAGTCGAGATCGGGGAAGCCCCGGAGCAGCATCGTCGGCGCTTTGCCAGCGTAGCAATTGCCTCCGAGATCACGGGCGCGCAGCGTCACGTCGCGTTCGAAGTAGACGCGATCATGGGGCAGCACAAAGAAGCGCTGCGCGATCGCGACTGGTGCCTCGGCTACCGGGTAAGCGGCCACACGGTAACGGATGGTGCACTGCGACTTCGGCGCTCCCGCCGCGAAACGCGATGCGGCGAGCGCGGGTTGCAGGTCCGTCGCCGGCAGGTACAGGTTCGGTACCTCCCGTGGCTGTAGCGCGATGCCGCCGACCCGTCCGGCGCCGTCAATGCGAAAAGTGAAGACATAGTCGGCGATCGGTCGTGAGACGGTCAACGCGCCCGCGGCTGGGACCGGCCGCTCGATTGCAATGGCGACCGGTGAGCCCTCCTCGCAGGTAACCGGGCCGGGTGTGAAGTCGAACAGCACTTTCGGCGGCGCGCCCGATGGCGCCTGGGCGATTGTGGAAACGGCGACGAACAGGGGAAGGATCGGCATGGCAAGATCCTGCGCCCGGCGCGTGACTCGCTCAAGACCTTATCCGGATTATGTCGCCGTCTTGCCGAACTCCTGGCGGTTGAACGGATGGCTCGACGACAGCCCGCCATCGACGACGATCGCCTGTCCGTTGACGTAGCTCGCCGCGTCGGACGCGAGGAAGGTGATGACCTCCGCCAGTTCCTCCGGGTCCGCACCGCGCCGCAAGGGGTTCAGCCGGCCGAGGCGATCGCCCTTTCCCGCTGCGCGTGCGCCGTCGTAGATCATCTGCGTCATGCCCGTTTCGGTCAGGCCGGGGCAGACCGCGTTGACCCGCACGTTCGAGCCGGCAAGCTGCTGCGCACCGAGCTGCGCCAGACTGATGACGCCCGCCTTCGACGCCGAATAGGCCGGCGAGCCAGCCCCCGAGCGCAGGCCCGCCACGCTGGCGGTCAGCACGATCGCGCCGCCGCCCGCCTCGACGATCCGCGGCGCGGCGTGCTTCAGCGCGAGGAACGGACCGATCACGTTGATGCGCAGCACCTCGGTGATGAGGTCGACCGAGGTGTCAAAGATGTTGGCGAGCCCGCCGGAAATGCCGGCGTTGGCAAACATCACGTCGAGCCGGCCGTGACGCCCGATGGCAAGGTCGACCGCGCGGACGACGTCTTCCTCGCGGCCAGCGTCCATGCGCAAAGGCGTCGCGGCGTCGCCGATCATCGCCGCGGTCGCGTCCGCGCCCTCGGTCAGGTCGGCGCAGATGACCCGGCCGCCCTCGCGCGCGAACTGCATCGCGGTCGCGCGTCCGATGCCCGAGCCGGCGCCGGTTACGATGATCGACTTGCCTTCGAACCGCATATTCATCCACTCCCGTTCGCCCTGAGCCTCTAAAGGCTGTCCTTCTTCCAACCCGTCGTCCCAGGAAAAGGAAAGGGCTTCGACAAGCTCAGCCCGAACGGATTGGGTGGCTACTCCGCTCCGGCCTTCCTCGCGAAGTCCCACGCCGCGCCAGCCAACCGATACACCTGCGCCGCCGACGCCTCCGCCTGCGCGCTCGACGCGGTGCCCTCGACGATGCGCTTCTTGATGCCCTGGACGATGCCGGTCAGGCGGAACAAATTGTAGGCGAAGTACCAGTTGAGGTCGGGCACGCCGTCGCGGCCGGTACGCGCGCAGTAACGCTCGACCATCGCCTCGATCGGCGGGATGCCGGTGTCGGGACCCGTGCGGCCCATGACGCCCGATCGCCCCTCGGGCTGCGTCACCCAGCTCATCAGAAAGTAGCTGAAGTCGGCCAACGGGTCGCCGAGCGTCGACAGCTCCCAGTCGAGCACCGCGATCACGCGTGGAGCATCGGGCGCTAAGATCATGTTGTCGATGCGATAGTCGCCGTGGACGATGCTGGTCGCGGTCTGTGGCGGCAGCGTTGCGGGGAGCCATTCGATCAGCCGGTCGACCTCGGGCATGACCTCGGTCTCGGACGCGCGATATTGCTTGGTCCAACGCGCGACCTGCCGTTCGAAATAATTGCCCGGCTTGCCATAGTCCGCCAGCCCCGCCGCGACGTAATCGGTGGTGTGCAGGTCGGCGAGCGTATCGCACATCGCCTCGTAGATCGCGGTCCGCTCGGCCGGCGCATAGCCCGGCAAAGTCCCGTCCCACAGGTTGCGACCGTCGGCGAAACCCATGACGTAGAATTCAGCACCGATCACGCCGGCATCGGTACACAAGCCATAAGGCTTGGCGACGGGAAAGCCGGTCGGGTGGAGGCCGGCGATCAGGCGATACTCACGGTCGACGGCGTGGGCCGACGGCAGCAGCGGGCCGAAGGGCTTGCGGCGCAGGACGTAGCGGGCACCGTCGCCCGCCTCGATCAGATAGGTCGGGTTCGACTGGCCACCGGCGAACTTCCGGTATCGGAGCGGCGGTACGAACCCATCGACATTCGCCACCATCCACCCGGTCAGCGCCGCGTCGTCGAGCCGGTCCTTGTCGGCAACCTCGGTCGTCTGGGGTGCCTCGGTCGGGGTCACGACGCCGCGCCGCCCCATTTGCCGAACTCGTTCCGCGCGATCGCCCGGTTATGCACCTCGTCCGGACCATCGGCGAAGCGCAGCGTCCGGACGTTCGCCCAGTCGTGCGCCAGGTGGAAATCGCCCGACACCCCCGCACCGCCATGCGCCTGAACGGCGTCGTCGAGGATCTTGAGCGCCATCGTCGGCGCCTGCACCTTCACCATCGCGATTTCGAGCTGGGCGGACTTGTTGCCCGCCTTGTCCATCATGTCCGCGGCCTTCAGGCACAGAAGCCGGGTCATCTCGATGTCGATCCGCGCGCGGGCGATGCGCTGTTCCCAGACGCTCTGCTCTGCGATCCGCTTCCCGAAGGCCACGCGCGACAGCAGGCGCTTCGCCATCGCCTCGATCGCCGACTCCGCCACGCCGATCGTGCGCATGCAATGGTGGATACGCCCCGGGCCGAGGCGCCCCTGCGCGATCTCGAACCCACGCCCTTCGCCCAGCAGGATATTTTCCGCCGGCACGCGGACATTCTCCAGCACGACCTCGCCATGGCCGTGGGGCGCATGGTCATAGCCATAGACCGACAGCATCCGTTCGATGCGGACGCCGGGCGCGTCCATCGGGACGAGGATCATCGACTGCTGCGCGTGGCGCTTCGCCGACGTGTCCGTCTTGCCCATCAGGATCGCGACCTTGCAGCGCGGGTCGCCGACGCCCGACGACCACCATTTGCGGCCGTTGATGACATAGTCGTCGCCGTCGCGGACGATCGACGTTTCGATGTTCGTCGCGTCGGACGATGCGACCGCCGGCTCGGTCATCAGGAAGACCGATCGGATCTCGCCGTCCATCAGCGGCTTCAGCCACCGATCCTTCTGCGCGCGGGTGCCGTAGCGGTGGAACACCTCCATATTGCCGGTGTCGGGCGCGGAGCAGTTGAAGCATTCGCTCGCCCAGACGATACGCCCCATCTCCTCGGCGCACAGCGCATATTCGAGGTTGGTGAGCTGTTCGCCTTCGAACACGAAACTGTCGTCGACATGGGACTGGCCCGAATGCGGCGGCATGAAGAAATTCCACAGCCCCTCCGCCTTCGCCAGCGCCTTGACCTCTTCAATCACCGGCAGCACCTTCCAGCGCTCGCCTTCGGCCTGCTGGCGGTGATAGTCGGCGTCGCGCGGCGCGATTTCGCGGTCGATGAAGGCCCGGACCCGGTCGCGCCAATAGGTCTCGCGTTCGCTCAGCGTGAAGTCCACGACACCCTCTCCTCAGATTCTTTCACCCTGGTTAGGCCGTACCCGTTTTTCGGTAAAGCCCGCTCGTGCGATTTTTCGCGCCTGCGGGCGCACGTACCCGGCCGTGTAAAAAGGCTCTAGGCGTTTGCTTCCGGAATGCTATTCTCGCGGCATCATGAGTGCGATCGCAGGCAAAGACGGCGGAACCAAGCGCTTCCAGGCGAAACGCGACGCGATCCTGGCCGCCGCGGCGGAAGCGATCAACGACCAGAGCGCGAAGGGCATGACCTTCGCCGACGTCGCCGCTCGCGTCGGGCTCAACACCACCAGCGTCACCTATTATTTCCGCCGCAAGGAGGATCTGGCCTCCGCCTGCTTCGAACACACCATCGACCAGTTGGGCGCCATGCTGGAAGAGGCGATGGCGGAGGCCACCCCCGAAGCGCGCGTCGCCCGCTATCTGGCGATCAATTTCCAGCGGATGGGCCGCATCGCGCGGCGTGAGGACACCGACTTCGCGATCCTGAGCGACCTGCGCGCGATGGACGAACCGATCAAGAGCAAGCTGCTCGCCGGCTGGCAGCGCGTGTTCCGCAACACCCGCGCGCTATGGGGCGACGCGCCCGACCGCGCGACCAAGGATTTGTATGGCGCACGCGCGCACGTCCTGTTGGAAAATACCTTCTGGCTGTCGGTCTGGCTGACCCGCTACGATGTCGACGAATATGACCGGGTCGAGGCGCGGTTGATGGACCTGTTCCGTCACGGACTGGCGGCGGGTCGCGCCAGCTGGACGCCGCGCCTGCTGGACGTCGACGACGACGATCAGGAGCCCGGTCGCGCCGCCTTTCTGACCGCGGCGACGCGCCTCATCAACGAACTCGGCTATCGCGGCGCGTCGGTGCAGCGGATCGCCAGCGAGCTGAACGTCACCAAGGGCAGCTTCTACCACCACCTCGATGCCAAGGACGAGCTGGTGACCGAATGCTACCGCCGCAGCTTCGACCGCATCGCGGCGGCGCAGGCGAGCGCGCAGGCGGCCGGCGGCACGCATTGGCAAAGGCTGGAGAGCGTCATGGCGACGCTGCTCGACATCCAGTTCTCCGAACGCGGGCCACTGCTGCGCACCACCGCCCTGTCCGGCCTCCCCCCGCGCGATCGCCAAACCATGATCGACCGCTCGAACCGTCTGGCCCGCCGTTTCGCCGGCATGATCTCCGACGGCATCGCCGAAGGCTCGATCCGCGCCGTCGATCCACTCGTCGCCAGCCAGGCGCTGATGGCACTCCAGAACGCCGCGTTCGACATGCGCAAATGGGCGAGCACCATGCCGCGCGAACGGGCCGTGGCGATGTATGCGTCGACGCTGATGTTCGGCCTGTTCGACGACCGGGTTCTGGCTTGAGGGCGTTAAAAGCAGTCAGGCTGCAGCCCTCGAACCCATCACTTCCGCCCGAACAGCTTCTCGATATCGCCGTGCGCCAGCTTCACCCATGTCGGCCGTCCATGATTGCATTGGCCAGAGTGCGGCGTGACTTCCATCTCCCGCAGTAGCGCGTTCATTTCCGCGACCGATAGTACCCGTCCCGCCCGGACCGAGCCGTGGCAGGCCATCGTCGCGGCGACATGGTCGAGGCGTTCGCGGAGCGACAGCGCTTCGTCATAGGCGGCGAGTTCGTCGGCCAGATCGGTAACGAGGCCGGTGACGTCGCCGCTGCCGAGCAGCGCGGGCGTCGCGCGAACGAGCATCGCGCGGGGGCCGAAGCGTTCGAGGTCCAGGCCGAAATCCGCGAGCTCGCTCGCCCGCGCTTCCAGGCGGTCGCAGGCGGGTTCGTCGAGCTCGACGACTTCCGGCAGCAGCAGCGCCTGGGACGCGACGCCGCCACCGGCCATGGCGCGCCGCATGCGTTCGAGGACGAGCCGCTCGTGCGCGGCGTGCTGGTCGACGATGACCAAGCCGTCTTCCGCCTCGGCGACGATATAGGTCTTGGCGACCTGGCCGCGGGCGACGCCCAGCGGGTGCGCGACCGTCTCGGGCGGCGGGGCCCAGGCCGGCTCGGCACGCGCCATGGGTGGCGGCATGGCGAAGGTAGGGCGGCGGTCCTGAACCGTGCTGGCGGAAGATGAGAAGGTCCGATCGAGCAGGTCGGTGCTGGCCCATGTCGTTCGTTCGATCGGTGGGACGACCGGTTCCTGCTGCCACGCACCGAGCGCCGTCTCGCTCGGCCGCTGGACCGAGCGATGCCCGGCTTCATCGAGTGCTCGACGCAGTCCGCTGACGATCAGCCCTCGCACGAGCGCCGGGTCGCGGAAGCGGACTTCGGTCTTGGCGGGATGGACGTTCACGTCCACCACATCGGCCGGCACGTCGAGGAACAGCGCGACGACCGCGTGCCGGTCGCGCGGCATCATCTCGGCATAGGCGCCGCGGATCGCGCCGATCAGCAGCCGGTCCTTTACCGGTCGGCCGTTGACGAACAGATATTGGTGGTCGGCGATGCCGCGGTGAAAGGTCGGCAGGCCGGCGACGCCGCCTAGCGTCAGACCTTCGCGTGCGAAGTCTATGGCGACGCTGTTCGCAGCCAGATCGCGGTCGGTCAGCGCGGCGACCCGTGCCGGGCGGTCTTCGTCGGGCTGGACCGACAGTGTACGGCGGCCGTCATGCTCGACGGAGAAGCCGATGCCGGGCCGCGCCATCGCGAGGCGCCGGACGATCTCCAGACAGGCGGCATATTCGGCGCGGGCGGAGCGAAGGAACTTGCGCCGTGCGGGCACGCGGGCGAACAATCCCTCCACCCGGACGCGGGTGCCCGGTGGCAGAGCGGCCGGTCCCTCGGCTTCCACGGTACCGTTGTCGACCAGGCGCATCCACCCGTCCGCGCCGCGCACCCGGCTTTCCAGCGTGAGCCGCGCGACGCTGGCGATGGAGGGCAGCGCCTCGCCCCGGAAGCCGAGCGTCGCCACCGCCTCGATGTCCTCGTCGGGCAGTTTCGACGTGGCGTGACGCTCCAAAGCCAGCGCCATATCGGACGGCGTCATGCCGCAACCGTCGTCGGTCACCTCGATCATGTCGGTCCCGCCGCCCGCCAGTCTCACCGCGATCCGGGTCGCGCCGGCGTCGATCGCGTTTTCGACCAGTTCTTTCAACGCAGCGGCAGGGCGTTCCACCACTTCTCCGGCCGCGATCCGGTTGACGAGATGACTGGGGAGACGACGTATTGACATGGGTGTCGCTCTAGCCCACTCGACGGCATCCCGCGACCCGTATCCGAACAGCCGGAGCCGGACGCCTGGCTTGCAGGCCGAGGGACGTTCACATGTGCGAATCGCCGGGCAGGGCGATGCCCGGCCTGGACGGAATCTGACTCAATGATGCTTTCGCGTATCTTCAAATTCATGTCGCACGACATGGCGATCGACCTCGGCACGGCGAACACCGTCGTCTACGTGCGGGGCCGCGGCGTCGTGCTCAACGAGCCGTCGGTCGTAGCGATCGAAACGATCAACGGTATCAAGAAGGTGCGCGCGGTCGGCGACGACGCGAAGCTGATGATGGGCAAGACGCCCGGCTCGATCGAGGCGATCCGCCCGCTGCGCGACGGTGTCATCGCCGACATCGACGTCGCCGAAGAGATGATCAAGCACTTCATCCGCAAGGTTCATGGCGGCCGCAAGTCGATGCTGCGCTGGCCGCAGATCGTCATCTGCGTGCCGTCCGGCTCGACCAGCGTCGAGCGCCGCGCGATCCGCGATGCCGCATCGAACGCCGGTGCGAGCCAGGTCTTCCTGATCGAGGAACCGATGGCCGCCGCGATCGGCGCCGACATGCCGGTGACCGAGCCCGTGGGGTCGATGGTCGTCGATATCGGCGGCGGCACGACCGAAGTCGCGGTGCTGTCCCTGCGCGGCCTCGCCTATTCGACGTCGGTGCGGGTCGGCGGCGACAAGATGGACGAGGCGATCGTCAGCTATGTCCGCCGCAACCATAACCTATTGATCGGCGAAGCGACTGCCGAGCGGATCAAGCAGGAAGTCGGCATCGCCAAGCCGCCGGTCGACGGCATCGGCATGACACTGCACATCAAGGGCCGCGACCTGGTCAACGGCGTGCCCAAGGAAATCCAGATCAACCAGGGCCAGATCGCCGAGGCGCTGTCGGAACCTGTCGGCACGATCGTCGAGGGCGTCCGTATCGCACTCGAGAATACCGCGCCGGAGCTTGCCGCCGACATCGTCGACCAGGGCATCGTCCTGACCGGTGGCGGCGCGCTGTTGCAGGGGATCGACGAAGTGCTGCGCGACGAGACCGGCCTGCCGGTGACGGTCGCGGAGGACCCGCTGACCTGCGTCGCGCTCGGGACCGGTCGCGCGCTGGAAGACGAGCAGTTCCGCGGCGTTCTGATCCAGGTCTGATCGCGGATTGAGGACAGGCCCCTCCCCGTTCGGGCTGACGGTGTCGAAGCCCTGCCTTTCTTTCCCACGGAAGAAGGACAGGCTTTCGGCCAAGCTCAGGGCGACCGGGGCGAGGTTCGGTTTGATCGCTTAGAGGAAGGGGCGCGGGACGGATGCCGCCGCCGATTGCCAGGCGCACCGGATTTTCACGGCGCGCGCAGTACGGGGTCTTCATCGGCTATGTCGCGGCGGCGACCGGCGTGCTGGTCGGTGCCGTGCTCGTGCTGCTGTCCTTCTTCAACCCGCCCGCCTTCGCCGCGCTGCGGTCCGCAGTCGCCGAAGTGACGACACCCATTTCCAGCGGCCTGCACGGCATTCGCCGGGTCGCGGCAGCGCCCGGCGCGATCACCGATTATTTCGGCGGCGCGGACAAGGTGCGCGAACTGCGCGGTCAGTTGGAAGCCGAACGGGCGATCGTGCTCCGCGCGCGAATGATCAATCGCGAGAATGCCCGCCTGCGCGCGCTGCTCCGCGTCCGCGACGTCGATCCTTCGCCCGTCGTCACCGCGCGGCTGGTCAATTCGAGCGGGTCGAGCACCCGCCGCTTCGCGACGCTTAACGCCGGGCGATTCCAGGGCGTGGAGCCCGGCCAGCCGGTTCGTGGACCCGAAGGACTGATCGGCCGCGTACTCGAGACGGGCCTGAACGCCGCGCGCGTGCTGCTCGTCACCGACCCCGAAAGCATCGTGCCGGTGCGCCGGACCCGCGACGGCCTGCCCGCGATCGCCAGCGGGCGGGGTGACGGACAGCTCGACATCCGCTCCGCCGGATCGGTCAACGCGCCGTTCCGGGCCGGCGACATCTTCGTGACGTCCGGCACGGGCGGCATCTATCCGCCCAACATCCCGGTCGCGCGGGTCGATGCGGAGTCGCGCGACATGGCGCTTGCCCGTCCGTTCGCCGATCCCGACGCGCTCGACTTCGCGGTGGTGCAGCGCGCTTTCCTGCCGCCGCTACCGCCCCCGCCACCGGCATCGCCAGGCCCGGCAAAATGAGACCGCCCCGGCCGTCGAAGTTCGGCGAGCCGATCAGCGCGCGCAGGCGGTCGCTGATCGCCGCCGCCGTCGTCATGGCAGGATCGCTGCTGCCGGTGCTGGTCCCGCTCATCTCGGTCGTGCCCTATCTCCCGCCGCTCGGCCTGTTGTTCCTGCTCGCTTGGCGCCAGCGCAGCCCCGATATCCTGCCGGTCTGGGCGGGTGCGCCGCTGGGGCTGTGGGACGATCTGTTGAGCGGGCATCCGCTCGGCAGCGCTACGTCGCTGTGGACGCTGATCCTGATCGGCATCGATCTGGTCGACAACCGGCTGGTCTGGCGCGATTTCTGGCAGGACTGGCTGGTCGCGGGCGGCGCCGTCGCGGGCTTCCTGATCGGCGCGCGGCTTGCCGGGACGCCGCTGGTCGCGCATGTGGACACGGTGCTGATGATCCAGATCGCGATCGCCGCCGCCCTCTACCCGCTCGCCGCGGCCACCTGCGGCTGGGTCGATGCCATGGGGCAGCAGCGCCGGTGAGGATCGCCAATCCCTTCGCGATCGCCAGCGACGCGGTCCAGTCCTTCACCTTCACGCGCCGCGCGATGTTCGTGTCGGGCGCGCAGATCGGCGTCGGCGTGCTGCTGGCATCGCGGATGACCTGGCTCGCCGTCGCGGAGAACGAGCGTTATTCGTTGCTCAGCGAGAGCAACCGGGTCAATACGACTTTGGTGCCCCCTCGGCGCGGCTGGATCGTCGATCGCCACGGGCACGCGATCGCCAACAACCGCACCGACTTCCGCGTCGACATCATCCCCGACCGTGTCGTGGACAAGGACCGGGTGCTCGGCGTGCTCCAGAACATTCTGGCGCTGCCTGCCGACGAGCGCGCGCGGATCGATGCCGGTCTGAAGCGCGCCGCCGGCTTCCAGCCGGTGCAGATCGCCGAAAACCTCGACTGGGACCGCTTCGCCGCGGTCAGCGTTCGGCTGCCGGAACTGCCCGGTGTCGCGCCGTCGCGGGGGTTTTCGCGCAACTATCCACTTGGCGCTGCGGTTGCGCATCTGACCGGATATGTCGGCGCGGCGACCGCGGAACAGTATAAGGAAGCGCGCGATCCACTGATGGTCACGCCCGGTTTCAAGCTGGGCAAGGACGGGCTGGAGAAGAGCCTGGAAAAACGCCTTCGCGGCACGCCCGGCGCCAAGCGGATCGAGGTCACGGCGCGCGGCAAGCTCGTCCGTGAACTGGCAACGCGTCCCGACGTGCCGGGCCAGACGATCCGGCTGAATATCGACTCGGGCTTGCAGGAATATGCAGCCCGCCGCCTCGGCACCAATTCGGGCAGCTGCGTCGTGTTCGACTGCCAGACCGGCGAGATGCTGGCGATGGTGTCGATGCCGGCCTATGATCCGAACAGCTTCTCCGACGGCATCAGCCATAACGAATGGAAGATGCTGTCGGACGACGACCACGTCCCCTTGATGAACAAGGTGCTGCAGGGCCTTTATCCGCCGGGCTCCACGGTCAAGCCGATGAACGGCCTCGCCCTGTTGGAAGCCGGCGTCAGCCCGCAGGAGCGCGTCTTCTGCTCGGGTGCGCTGCGTGTCGGCAACGGCGTCTTCCATTGCCACAAGCGCCGCGGTCACGGCCCGCTCGACCTGCGGGGAGCGATCGCGCAGAGCTGCGATATCTATTTCTACGAGATGATTCGGCGGCTCGGATATGACCGCATCGCGCCGGTCGCACGGGCGGTCGGTCTGGGGCAGAAGTTCGAGCTGCCCTATCCCAGCCAGCGCTACGGCACCGTGCCCGACAGCGCGTGGAAGGAGCGCAAGTACAAGACCGGCTGGACGGTCGCCGATTCGCTCAACGCCTCGATCGGACAGGGCTATGTGCTGGCCAACCCGTTGCAGATGGCGGTGATGGCCGCACGCCTGGCCAGCGGCAGGATGATCGAGCCGCATCTGCTTGCCGGGCGCGATAGCCGCAATGCGCCTGCCTTGCCCTACAAGCCCGAACATCTCGCCATCGTGCGCGAGGCGATGTGGGCGGTGGTCAACGGCGGCGGCACCGGCGGCGCATCGCGCATGTATGTTCCCGGCGTCGCCCTGGCGGCCAAGACCGGGACCGCACAGGTCCGACGCATCACGATGGCCGAGCGGCGCTCGGGCGTGCTCTCCAACGGGCAGCTCCCCTTCAAGCTGCGCGACCACGCCCATTTCATCTGCTTCGCGCCCGCCGACAATCCGCGCTATGCAGCGGCCGTCGTGCTCGAACATAACGGCCATACCGTCCGCAACCTCGACACCCCGCTGACAGGTCGCGACATCATGACCTATCTGTTCGACAAGAAGCGCGCTGTCACGGCGCTCGAAGAGGTCGAGCCCACCTGGGGCGGTGACATCCGGACCCGCATGGCCGCGCAGAAAGCAGCGTTCGAGGCTGCGCAGAACCCGGTCGCGGCGCCGCCCGAGGATGCCGAGGCCGCAGCGAACACCATCGTCGAGCGGGCGGTCGAACAGTCGAACGCAACGACGCCGACCACGGGTATCGCCGAAGGCCGCACCGAGGAACTTCCCCTGGAAGACGACGCGCCGGGTCCGCAGCTCCAGCCGGGCAACACACAATGATCCGCGCCCCCGTCTCCGGCCTGGTCCCCGCGCCGCTTGCACAGCTGCCGTGGCGGATCCTGTTCCTCGTCCTCGCGATCGGCGGGTTCGGCTGGGTCGTGCTGTTCTCGGCTGCGGGCGGCAGCCTGTCGCCCTGGGCGTTGAAGCAGGCGACATTGTTCTGCGCCTTCCTCTGCATGGCCATCGTCATCTCACGCGTGTCGCCCCGCATCATGGCGAGCCTCGCGCTGCCCGGCTATGTCGTGCTGCTGGTGCTGCTGGTCCTCGTCGAGCTGCTCGGCGCGGTGAAGGGGGGTAGTCAGCGCTGGCTCGACCTTGGCATCATCCGGCTTCAGCCGTCCGAGATGATGAAGGTCATGATCGTGCTGGCGATGGCCAAGTTCTACGACATGCTACCGCCGGCCGAAGTGCGGCGCTATGGTCCGCTGGTGCCGGCCGGCGTCCTTGTCGGCGTCCCGTTCCTGCTGGTAATGGCGCAGCCCGATCTCGGCACCGGCCTGATGATCGCGATGGGCGGGGTGACGGTCATGTTCCTGGCCGGCGTGCCGCTGCGTCTGTTCGTCAGCGGGCTACTGGCCTTCGCGGCCGGGGTGCCGCTGGCGATCAACTATGTTCTTCACGACTATCAGCGCAACCGCATCCTGATCTTCCTCGATCCCGAGAGCGACCCGCTCGGCACCGGCTATCACATCAGCCAGTCGAAAATCGCGATCGGTTCGGGCGGGCTGACCGGCAAGGGCTTCCTCAACGGCAGCCAGAGTCACCTCGACTATCTGCCCGAAGGCCACACCGACTTCGCCTTCGCGACGATGGCGGAGGAGTGGGGGCTGATCGGCGGCTTCGGGATCATCATCGCCTTCATGCTGCTGATTCGCTGGGGCGTGATGGTCGGTGTGCGGGCCGAGGGACGCTTCGAGCGGCTGACGGCGGCAGGGCTCGCCACCACCATCTTCTTCTACGTCGCGATCAACCTGATGATGGTGATGGGCCTGGCGCCGGTCGTCGGCATCCCCCTGCCCTTCATCAGCTTCGGCAGTTCGGCGCAGATGACCGTCATGATCTGCATCGGCATTCTCATGGCGATCGACCGCCAGAATCGCCGCGTGTCCGGGTGGTGAAAATGCGCCGACATCTGATGCTGCTGCCGATCGCGCTGGCCGGCTGCTCGCCGCAAGGCCCGACACGCGAGCCGGCCGACCCGGCCACCAACGCCACCGAAGCGGAAGCCGCCGCCATCGCCAACATCGAGGACCGCGCGAGGATCGACGTCCTCCAGAACCGAGTCGTCGCTCTGGAGCGTGAAGTCGGGGAGTTGAAGGCGAATCCGCAGGCGCTCGACCTCGACCTGCTGACGCAACGCATCGAACGGCTGGAAGCCGGCGCGATCAGCGCCGCGACCGTCCCCGCGACCAAATCGCCTCGCGCCACCCCCGTCGATTCGGACGCCGCTCAACGTGCGGTCGACGCTGCCATCGCAGAACGTCGGGCGAAGCGCGCACCACGCGACTAAAACCGCTTCGTTGGTGTATCGGGAAGAAGGTGGTGGACGCACTTGGGCTCGAACCAAGGACCCGCTGATTAAGAGTCAGCTGCTCTACCAACTGAGCTATGCGTCCACACTGATCGGCTTGGTAGGCAGCGCCGGAGCGCCGCGTCCCGATCGGGAGGGCGCCCAATATCATCGTTCACGCGCTCGGCAAGCGTTTTTTGCATCCACGCGATGGATTTTTTCGGGAAGCCGTCCGATACCGACGATCGATTGTCGCGCGGTCCTAACCCGTGTAACCGCCGCCGCGACTCGTTCCCCTTCCCAGGAGAAGCGCCCATGCTGGGCTGGTTCCAGAAGTTGATGCCCAGCCAAGGGCGCTTCTTCGATCAATTCGAAGCGCATTCGCGAATCGTCGTCGCCGGCGCTGAAGCGCTGTCGCACCTGTTTCATGGCCAGGGGACGCTGAGCGATCACATCGCCGAGATCGTGCGCCGCGAGCATGAGGCCGACGATGTGACGCGCGAAGTGCTGATGGACGTCCGTCGCGTGTTCGTGACCCCGTTCGACCGCAGCGCCATCACCGACCTGATCGGGGTGATGGACGATGCGATCGATCAGATGAACCAGACCGCGAACACCATCGCGATGTACGAGGTCACGAGCTTCGAGCCGCAAATGGTGGCGATGAGCGAGGCGATCGTAGAGGCTGCGCAGACCGCGGCAGAGGCGGTTCCGCTGCTGCGCAACCTGGCCCCCAACGCCTCGCGCCTGCACGACCTGACCGAACGTCTGGTGCGGATCGAGGGCAAGGCCGACGATATGCATGACGCCGGGCTGCGGGCGCTGTTCGGCAAGACCAAGGCGGATCCCATGGCCTTCATCATCGGCCGCGAGATCTACAGCCATCTGGAGCGCGTCTGCGACCGGTTCGAGGATGTCGCGAACGAGATCCAGGGCCTCGTCATCGACCACGCCTGACGAAAGGCACGACCGATGACCGTCTCCTTCTCGATCCTGGTCTTCCTGATCGTCGTTGCGCTGCTGTTCGACTTCCTGAACGGCCTGCACGACGCGGCGAATTCCATCGCGACCGTCGTCGCCACGCGGGTGCTGTCACCCGTGGTGGCGGTGATCTGGGCCGCGTTCTTCAATTTCACCGCCTATTTCGTCTTCGGCACCGCAGTCGCCAAGACGGTCGGCAAGGGCATCGTCGATGCCGCCGTGATCGACCCGCGCGTCATCTTCGGCGCGCTGTGTGGGGCGATTGCGTGGAACGTCATCACCTGGGTGAAGGGCATTCCGTCCTCGTCCAGCCATGCGCTCGTCGGCGGCTTGCTGGGCGCGGCTATCGTCAAGGCCGGGGTCGATCCGATCGTCTGGCCCGGCGTCATCAGCACGGTCGCGGCGATCTTCATCTCACCCGCGCTCGGCTTGGCGCTTGCGCTGCTGCTGGTGCTGGCGGTTGCCTGGACCAGTCTGAAGCTGACGCCGCTCGGCGTCGACAAGCGCTTTCGCAAGCTGCAGCTCGTCTCGGCGGCGCTCTACTCGCTCGGCCATGGCGGCAATGACGCGCAGAAGACGATGGGGATCATCACCGCCCTGCTCTATTCGCAAGGCATGATCGGTGGGCAGTTCGCGGTGCCCTTCTGGGTCGCGCTGTCCTGCTACATCGCGATCGCGCTCGGCACGATGTCGGGCGGCTGGCGGATCGTCCATACGATGGGGTCGAAGATCACGCGACTGACCCCGGCACAGGGCTTTGCGGCAGAGACCGGCGGCGCAATCACGCTGTTCGCGGCGACCCATCTGGGCGTTCCTGTGTCGACCACCCACACCATCACCGGCGCGATCGTCGGCGTGGGCGCGGCACGGCGCCTGACCGCAGTGCGCTGGGCGGTGGCGAGCAACATCGTCTTCGCCTGGTTCGTGACCATCCCGGCGGCAGCCGCGATGGCGGCGATCAGCTACTGGCTGGCGCGCTTCATCCCCGGCCTCGGCGGCTGATATGCCGCTCTATGCGATTGCGGGTCAGGCACCGACGCTGGGTGCCGGTGCCTGGGTCGCGCCGAGTGCGGACGTGATCGGCGATGTCCATTTGGGCGACGAAGCCAGTGTCTGGTTCGGCGCGGTCGTTCGCGGCGACAATACGCCGATCCTCATCGGTGCGCGCAGCAACGTGCAGGAGGGCGCAGCCCTCCACAGCGACCCCGGCGCGCCGCTGACGATCGGCGAAGACGTGACGGTCGGGCACCACGCGGTGCTGCACGGCTGTACGGTCGGCGCGCGCAGCCTGATCGGAATGGGCGCAATCGTGCTCAATCGGGCGGTAATCGGCGAGGATTGCATCGTCGGTGCGGGCGCGCTGGTGACAGAAGGAAAGGTCTTTCCGCCCGGTAGCCTGGTCGTCGGCAGCCCGGCGCGTGCTGTGCGAACGCTAGATGATGCGGCCAAGGCGATGCTGCGCGGATCGGCGGCAGTCTATGTCGCAAAAGCGCGCGAATATGCCGAGGGGCTGACGCGGGTCGGTTGAGGCGCGGGCGTCGCGAAGGCACGCTTTCCTTGGCCTTGCCCCATCAGTGCTCCCGCGAAGGCGGGAGCCCAGTGCCAAGCAACCACACGCCGTTGTATCACCGTACCCTAGGCTCCCGCCTTCGCGGGAGCACCGGTGGGGTGCGGCGCGGTCTGACACTTCCCAAATCTCCCACCTCCGCTGGAGCACGGGACATTCAGCCCTTGGCCGGGTCGAACTCGATCAGGCAAAAAGAGCCCCTCCCCGAGCTTCACCCGGGGAGGAGCATTCCCATCACGCGGCCGCAGCCTGCTGCGTCACGCGCGGGGCGGCTTGGCGGACGCCTTCGTCGACATGGTCTTCGAACTGCGCGAAATTGTCGGTGAACTGGCCGACCAGTTTGGCCGCCGTCGCGTCATAGTCCGCCGCATCCGGCCACGTCGCGCGTGGGTCGAGGATCTGGCTGTCGACGCCCGGCACCGCGACCGGCACCTGGAAGCCGAAGTTGGGATCGGTACGGAACTCCGCGTCCTTCAGGCTGCCGTCGAGCGCCGCGTCGAGCAGCGCGCGGGTGACCTTGATCGGCATCCGGCTGCCAACGCCATATTTGCCGCCGGTCCAGCCGGTGTTGACCAGCCAGCAATCGACTCCGCCCTTCGCGATCCGCTCCTTGAGCAGGTTGCCGTAGACGCTCGGGTGACGCGGCATGAATGGCGCGCCGAAGCAGGTCGAGAAGGTCGCGTCCGGCTCGGTCACGCCGATCTCGGTGCCCGCGACACGTGCGGTGTAGCCCGACAGGAAGTGATACATCGCCTGTTCGGGCGTCAACTTCGCGATCGGGGGCAGCACGCCGTAAGCGTCGGCAGTCAGGAAGATGATGTTCTTCGGAACGCCGCCCATGTTCTTTTCCGACGAATTCGGAATGAAATCGATCGGATAGGCGCCGCGCGAATTTTCCGCGAGGCTGGCGTCGTCGAGGTCGAGCTGACGCGTGACCGGATCCATGACCACGTTTTCGAGCACCGTGCCGAAGCGCTTGGTGGTGGCGAAGATTTCCGGCTCGGCATCCTCCGACAGGCGGATCATCTTTGCATAGCAGCCGCCTTCGAAATTAAAGACCGCGGTGTCCGACCAGCCATGTTCGTCGTCGCCGATCAGCGTGCGCTTCGGATCGGCCGACAGCGTGGTTTTGCCGGTGCCGGACAGGCCGAAGAAGACGGCGGTCGAACCGTCCGTGCCCATGTTCGCCGAACAGTGCATCGGCATGACGCCCGTGGTGGGCAGCAGATAGTTGAGCAGGCCGAAGACGCTCTTCTTCATTTCGCCAGCATAGCGCGTGCCGCCGATCAGGATCAGCTTCTCGGTCAGATTGACGGCGATTACCGTCTCGCTGCGAGTGCCGTGACGTGCCGGGTTGGCGCGGAAGCTCGGCAGGTCGATGATGGTATAGTCGGGCACGAAGCCGCGGAGTTCATGCTCTTCCGGACGAACGAGCATCGTACGGATGAACAGATTGTGCCAGGCGAGTTCGTTGATCACGCGCACCTTGACGCGGTGTTCGGGCTGCGAGCCGCCGAACAGGTCCTGCACGTAAAGGTCCTCGCGACGCTTCAGCGTGGCCAGAAAATCTTCCTTCAGCGCGGCAAAATGCTCGGGCAGCATGCCCTTGTTGGTCTTGCCCCACCAGACGGTGTCTTCGGTTTCGGCGTCGCGGACGATGAACTTGTCCTGCGCGCTGCGGCCAGTGTGCGGACCGGTTTCGACCACCAGCGGGCCGTCGGCGGACAGCTTGCCTTCGTTACGGCGGAGCGCGGCGTCGACCAGACGGGCGGTTACCAGATTCCAGTGGATGTCGGCGCGGGTTTCGATGCCCTGCGACTCAAGGCCGGCGTCGGGAACGCGATCACTCAATTCTCGTCTCCTCCATGCCCCGGACTGCCGCCGGGTGCATACGTATGTGTTCGAAGTCTCCGGCGCTTATCTGCGCATCTTCAGGGGGTCAAACGTGCTACCGGTGTCAGGACTGTCCCGATGTTGAGCGTTGCGTCCCATTCGACTAGGCATGGTGCATGACCGCAACGATCGCGCTCGTGGACGACGACCGGAACATCCTGACTTCGGTGTCGATCGCTCTTCAGACCGAAGGCTTCCTGACCCGCGTCTATTCGGACGGCGAGACAGCGTTGAAGGCGCTGCTCGACAATCCGCCGGACCTGGCGGTGCTGGACGTGAAGATGCCGCGGATGGACGGACTGGAGCTGCTGCGGCGGCTGCGCGAGAAGTCGATGGTCCCGGTCATCTTCCTGACCAGCAAGGACGACGAGCTGGACGAGGCCTTGGGCCTGGCGATGGGCGCGGACGACTATATCGCCAAGCCGTTCAGCCAGCGGCTGCTGATCGCCCGCATCCGCGCGATCCTGCGGCGGACCGAAGGCGCCCCGATGGGCGTCGAGGCGGAAGGTCAGGAGGCGCAACTGCCGATCGAGCGCGGTCGGCTGGTAATGGACCCGGCGCGCCATCGCGTCACGTGGGCGGGAAAGCCGGTCACGCTGACCGTTACCGAATTCATGATCCTCGAGACCCTCGCTCAGCGTCCCGGCATCGTGAAGACTCGCAACCAGCTGATGGATGCGGCCTATCAGGACGACATCTACGTCGACGACCGCACCATCGACAGTCACATCAAACGCGTCCGCCGCAAGTTTCGCGAAGCCGATCCGGAATTCGATGCGATCGAGACGCTGTACGGGGCCGGGTATCGGTTTTCGGACGAGTGATGGCCAAGTCTCCCGTCCTCCCCTGGAAGGGGAGGTGGCAGCGCAAAGCGCTGACGGAGGGGTGTCGCGCCCTCGATAACCGGACACCCCTCCGTCCGGCTTCGCCGGCCACCTCCCCTTCCAGGGGAGGATAGCTGGTGGCCACCGACCTCGCCTCGCCCCGCGACCTGTCGCTGACGTGGTCGGCGCGCGTGTCGCTCACGCCGCGCATCCTGGCGGTGAACATCATCGCGCTGGCCATGCTGGCCGGCGGGTTCTTCTATCTCGACAGCTTTCGCAGCCGCATCCTCGACAGCCGCATCGCTCAGGCGAGCCGGGAGGCGCGGCTGATTGCCGATGCGATGGCGGCAGTGCCGGCAGAGGAGCGGGGGGCGCTGATCATGGGCTATGCCCGCGACACGGGCGCTCGGCTGCGGCTCTATGCGCCGACCGGTCGACTGATCGACGACACGCGCGCCCGCGGATCGCGCAATGCGATGATGCGCGATCCCGACAAGGATGGTTGGCGCCAGGACGTCGCGCGCTTTCTCGACGGCGCGATCGACACGGTCGTCGGCGCGACCCGCGCGCCACTGTTCCGCGAACGCCGTCAGGGGCTCGACTGGCCCGATGTGGTCGCCGCGCTTGACCCCAGCGTCGCCCGGGCCAGCGTCTGGCGCGCCCCCGATCGCACGCCCGTCATCACCGCGGCGGCGAGCTACGGCGACGGCATCGTTTTCACAACCGCCAACGCGCGCGATATCACCACGACGGTCCGCATCGAGCGATTCCGGCTGTTCGTCGTGCTGGCGATCGTATCGCTGCTCTCGATCCTGCTGTCGCTGTTCCTGGCCCGAACGATCGTCCGTCCGCTGCGACGCCTCGCCCGCGCCGCGGTGCGCGTCCGACTGGGGCGTGCACGCGAAGTCGTCGTCCCCCGCCTGCCCGACCGCCGCGACGAGATCGGCCTGCTCGCTCGCGCGCTGTCGGACATGAGCGGCGCGCTGAGGGCTCGGATCGACGCGACCGAAGCCTTTGCCGCGGACGTGACGCACGAGTTGAAGAATCCGCTCGCCTCTATGCGTTCGGCGGTCGATGGGCTCGCGAGGGTCAAGGACCCGGCGCTGCAGGAACAGTTGCTCGCGATCGTCCGCGACGATGTCCACCGGCTCGACCGGCTCATCACTGACATTTCAGACGCCTCACGCCTTGATGCGCAGCTCAGCCGGGCGAAGTTCGAGACGGTCGATATCGATGCGATGCTCGGCGCGCTGGTCGACGGCCGCAACACTCGCGGCCTCCCGCGCGGAATCCGTCTCGCCTTCACGGCCGATCCTGCCGGCAGCCCGGACGTCTATGGCGAGGCCGCACGCCTCGTGCGTGTGTTCGAAAACCTGATCGACAACGCGATTTCCTTCTCGCCCGATGCCGACGCGGTGACTCTATCGACGCGGCGGATCGACGACGCGCTGGAAGTTCGGGTCGAGGATGGAGGCCCCGGCGTGCCCGACGCGGAGCGCGAATCGATCTTCCGCCGCTTTCATTCGGTACGGCCCGATGGCGAGGCGTTCGGCCGGCACTCGGGCCTGGGCCTCGCGATTGCCCGGACGATCGTCGACGGGCATGGGGGAACGATCATGGTCGAATCGCGCGAGGATGGGATGAGCGGAGCCGCCTTCGTCGTCACGCTGCCGGCGGCGGGCAGCGACTGATGCCGACCGGGCTGTCGAGCGAGACCATCCACGCCAGTTGCGTCGCGATCGATGGTCGGGGCGTGCTGATCGAGGGCCGATCGGGTGCCGGCAAATCGGACCTGACGCTTCGCCTGATCGATCGCGGCGCGGCGCTGGTCAGCGATGATTATACGACGTTGCGGCAGGAAAGCGGCGCCCTGATCGCGCGCGCCCCCGACGCTCTGGCAGGGAAGATCGAGGTCCGCGGGATCGGCATCCTCGACCTGCCGCATGTAAGCGACATTCCCGTCGCCCTGCTGGTCGCGATCGCCGACCAGCCCCCGCGCATGCCGGAGCGCGGGCAGCGTCGCCGGGTCGCAGGGGTGGACCTGCCTGCGGTCGCGCTGGCCGCGCTCGAACCCTCCGCCTCGATCAAGGTCGAACTGGCATTGGCCAATTTGGAGGTCGTCGGATGACAAAGCCGACCCAGATCCTGCTCGTCACCGGGATGTCGGGCGCGGGCAAGAGCACGGTCCTGCGCACGCTGGAGGATATCGGCTGGGAAACGGTCGACAATCTTCCACTGTCGCTGCTCGCTCCATTGTTGAGGACCGACGCTCCGGCGGGCATTCGCGAAGACAGCCGTCCGCTGGCCATCTGTATCGGCACGCGCACCCGCGGGTTCGACGCGGTGCAGGTCATCGATCGCCTCCAGACATTGGCCGATTCGGTGCCGACGGGGACGCTGCTCCTCGATTGCGCCGGGGCGGAGCTCGAACGACGCTATTCGGAAACCCGGCGGCGGCATCCGCTGGCGCTGGACCGACCGGCGAGCGACGGCATCGCGCGCGAGCGGGAGATTCTGGCCCCCTTACGCGACTGGGCAAACCGGGTCATCGACACGACGGATCTCACATCCAACGACCTCGCCCAGCAGATTCGCGCGACCTTTTCCGGCGAAGAGCTTGGACGGCCAACTCTGTCGATCATGTCGTTCGGTTTCGCCCGCGGCCTGCCGCGCAACGCCGATCTGGTCTTCGACATGCGATTCCTGCGCAACCCGCATTGGGTAGCGGAGCTGCGGCCTGGTACCGGGCTCGACCCGGACGTCGCCGCCTATGTCGCGGGCGACCCGGCCTATGCCGAGTCGGTCGAGGCGATCGAACGCTTGCTGCTCCTGCTGCTCCCGCGCTACCGGGCGGAGGGAAAGTCGTACGTTACCGTCGCCATCGGCTGTACCGGGGGGAGACACCGGTCGGTCCACGTAGCCGATCGCATCGCGCGGCGGTTGCAAGCAGCCGGATTTTCGCCCACGGTGACCCATCGCGACCTCGGCACGGCGCCGCAGGACTCGCTTGAAGGTGCGCCGAAGGCGAAGTTGATCTCTTGATGACCCCACAATCGAAGCCTGACGCCATGATCGGCCTGGTACTCGTCACGCATGGCCGCCTGGCGGAGGAATTCGTCGTCGCGATGGAGCATGTCGTCGGCAAGCAGGAGCGGATCGCGACGATCTGCATCGGCCCCGAAGACGATATGGAAGGCCGCCGTGCCGACATCGCCACCGCGATCGCCGATGTCGATCTGGGCGCCGGCGTCATCGTCCTGACCGACCTGTTCGGCGGCACGCCCTCCAACCTCGCCATCTCGCTGATGCGGCCTGGCAAGGTCGAGGTGATCGCGGGCATCAACCTGCCGATGCTGATCCGCCTGGGCGGCGCGCGCAAGGCGATGAAGGTCGCAGATGCGGTCAGCGCCGCGCGCGACGCCGGTCGCAAATATATCTCCGTCGCTTCGGAAGTCCTGGGAGAAGCCGCTGCATGAGCGAAAAGGCCGAACGCACCGTCCTGATCGCCAACCGCCGCGGGCTCCACGCGCGGGCGAGCGCCAAGTTCGTTACCTTGGCTTCGTCGCAGCCATGCGAACTGGTCGTGCGCAAGGACGGGTCGAGCGTCACCGGCACGTCGATCATGGGCCTCATGATGCTCGGTGCGGCGATGGGCGACCATATCGTGATCTCCGCCGAGGGCGAACATGCCGAAGCCGCGGTCAGTGCGATGTGTGAATTGGTCGAGGCGAAGTTCGGAGAGGACTAAATCCCTCTCCCATCGGGAGAGGGAGGGAGCCGGCACAGCCGGCGGAAGGGTGAGGGCAGCATCGTGCACGGCCTCGCCCTCACCCTTTCCACCACCTGACGGCGGCGGGCCCCTTCCCTCTCCCGCTGGGAGAGGGATAAGAGAGCGCGATGATCAAGCACGTTACCGCCTTCTCCAACCCCATCGTCAAGGCGACCCAGCGCCTGCGCGACAAGAAGCACCGTCGCGACGCTGGCCTGTTTCTGGCCGAGGGCCTGCGCATCCTGACCGAAGCGCGCGAGGCGGGGCATTTGCCCGAGACGCTGTTCTTCACCCGCACCACTGCCGACCACCATCTCGTCGGTGCGCTGGTGGATGCGGTCGAGGCTGCGGGCAGCGACGCGATCGAGACGACCGCCGATATCCTCGCGAAACTTTCCGGCAAGGACAATCCCGGTTCAGTCATAGGTGTTTACGCCGAGTTCCTGACGCCTCTTGCGAAGATGGACCGCACATCGGCAGAAATTTGGCTGGTTGCCGAGCGACTTCGCGATCCGGGCAATCTCGGCACGATCCTCCGCACGGCGGACGCGGTCGGCGCCGGCGGGCTGATCCTCATCGACGATTGTGTCGACCCATTTTCGGTCGAAGCGGTGCGCGCGAGCATGGGGGCGCTGTTTACCGTGCCGGTCGTCAAGGCGCGCTGGGAAGAATTTCTCCCGTGGTTGCGTTCGGGTCCGGGCCAGCTCGTCGGGCTCAGCCTCGATACCGACAGCGACTATCGCGCTGCCACCTACAGCGCGCCGACGTTCCTGCTGACCGGTAACGAAGCGCAGGGCATGCCCGACCACATGGCGGCGGAATGCGACCTGCTGGTCAAGATCCCGATGCTCGGCAAGGCCGACAGCCTGAACGCCGCCGTCGCGACCGCCGTTATGGCGTATGAGGTGCTCGCCCAGACGCGCGGATGAATATGAGCGCCACCTGTTGTTCAGAGGACGGGTGGCAGTCTCCTCCCGAGAAAGGAGATCACCCATGAAAGGGCTGTTGCATGCCCCCATCCTGCTACTGACCCTGCCGGCCGCTGCCCAATCGGATCGTGCGCCCTATCGGGCGCTCGGCACCGAGCCGTTCTGGTCGCTGACGATCGACGGCCGCTCGATCCGCTACGAACCCGCCAGCGGCCGACCGATCGGCGTGACCAAGCCGCGGCCGATCGTCAGCATCAACGGCGAACTCTACCGCACGTCGCGGATGACCGTCGATATCACCCACACCCGCTGTTCGGACGGGATGAGCGACCGGACCTACGCCGACACCGTCCGCGTACTGATCGGACGGCAAGAATTGAGCGGCTGTGGCGGCAAGATCATCAGCGACGGCGAAGCGAACGCGCTGACCGGCACATGGTGGATCGACGCGCTGAACGGGCGCCCCGTCCGCCTTGCACGGCCAGCAACCCTGACCTTCGCGGCCGACCGCCTGTCGGGGAATATCTGCAACGGCTTCGGCGGCGCATACCGGTTCCAGCGCGGCACGCTGACGACGCGGGACATCATCGGCACGCAGATGGCGTGCATGGATGGCCGAACACAGGTCGAGACGGCGCTGTTCGCCACGTTGCGCAAGCCGCTGAAGGTCTCGAGCGGCCACGCGGGCGCATTGGTTCTGTCCGACGGTCGGTCGAGCGTGACGCTCCGGCGGATGCCCTGACACTTCACCGTTCGTGCTGAGCTTGTCGAAGCACCGTTCTTTGAGCCGCGAGCGATGGGCGGGCGTATCGAAGTACGGTGCTTCGACAAGCTCATCACGAACGGAAAGCGGCTATTCCGCCGCTTCCTTCTCAGTCGCCCCGACTTCCGCCGTCGGCTGCAAATCGGCGATCGGCAGCATCGCGACATCGACCGCCGTCTGCCGCGCGAGCGAATCGACGGTATCAACACCCTCAATCTCCTTCGCCCCCGTCCCCACGCTCAGGTCGCGGAAGCGGCGGGCGGAGACGAGGACCCGGCCCTCGAAGCTCGCGACGAACTTGTTGTAATTGTCGACCGCTGAATTGAGCCCGCCGCCGACCCGTTTCAGATGCGTCGCCGCGGTCGCCAGTCGCTCGTGCAGCTCCTTGCCCAGCGCGTCGACGGCGCGGGCGTCGTCGATCAGTTTTTCCTGACGCCAGATGTTGGCGATCGTCTTGGCAATGGCGACCAGGTTGGTCGGGGTCGCCAGCAGAACGCGGCGCTCGATCGCCCATTCCCACAGCCGAGGATCCTGCTCCAGCGCGGCGAACAGGAAATGCTCGCCGGGAATGTACATCACGACATAGTCGGCCGCGTCGCCGAACTTGTCCCAATAGCTTTTGGAGCCGAGCTGCTGCGCATGATTCCGAACCGAGGCGGCATGCGCGTTCATCGCCCGCGTCCGCGTCTCGTCGTCGATCGCATCGCTCGCATCGAGGAAGGCATTCAGCGAGCATTTCGCGTCGATCACCAGCTTCCGCCCACCCGGCAGACGGACGATGACATCGGGCCGCAGCACGCCGTCGTCGGTGCCGACGACCACTTCCTGCTGGAAATCGGCAAATGGCGAAAGGCCGGCCTGCTCCAGCACGTTGCGCAGCGACTGCTCGCCCCAGCGCCCGCGTGCCTTGGGACTGGTGCGCAGCGCATTGACCAGCTTGGCCGTCTCGTCCCGAACCTGCCCCTGGCCGGCCCGGACCTGCTCGACCGCCTCACGGAGCCCCGCATAGCTGTCGACCCGCTCCTTCTCGACCCGGTGCAGCCCCTCTTCGTAGCGCTTGAGCGTCGTCTCGACCGGTGCCAGCAGGGCCTTGATCTTCGCCTCGTTCGCCTCGCCAGCCTGCCCGAAGCGGGCATCGGCGCGCTTCAGGAAGTTCTCCTGCGCGGTGTCGAGCACCTTCGCCCCAAGCTCGCGGAACTGAGCGGCCATCGCCTCGCGGTCGGCCTTGAACTCGGCGAACCGCGATTCGAACGCGGCGGCCTTGGTCCGCAACTCGACGCATTCGAGCCGCGCGCGATCGCGTTCCTCGGTGGTGACTTCCAGCGCCTCGCGCAGCTCGGGCATGTCGCGCACCCGTTCGGAGGCGACCGCGAGTTCGGAGATGGCCCGCTTGAACTCTGCTTCGCGCGCGTCGCGCTCGGCGCGGACGGTCGCCACGCCGCGGCTGCCGAGCAGCGAGCCGACGCCGACGCCGATCAGGAGCGCCAGGACGATCAGGAGGAAGGCGGTGGAATCCATGAAAATGCTCGACGCTGGCGGGAACAGATATCGAACCTATCCCGCGAGCGGACGGGGGACAAGCGGTGTGCGGTGAGGCGTTACGAGCCCCTCCCGGCCGTCATCCCCGCGCAGGCGGGGATCAATTCTGGCTGGCGTCGCGGAAACAACCGCATCCTCTCCATCAATTGATCCCCGCCTTCGCGAGGATGACGGTTGAGAGGATGCGAGCGACGCCGCCGAGGGTTCAGCCGATCCGCCGCGCCTTGTTCAGCTTCTTCACGATCATGTCCCGCTTCAGCCGCGAGATGTGATCGATTAACAGCACGCCGTTCAGATGGTCGATCTCATGCTGCATGCAGGTCGCGAGCAGGCCGTCCATATCGGCCTCCTGCTGCGCTCCGTCACGGTCCAGCCACTTCACGCGGCAGCGGGCGGGACGCTCGACCTCGGCATATTGCTCCGGGATCGACAGGCAGCCCTCGTTGTACTTGGACATTTCCTCACTGACCGAGAGGATCTCCGGGTTCACGAACGCCTTGGGATTGCGGACGGGCTTGCCCTCCTCGTCCTCGCCTTCCTGCAGGTCGATCACGACGACGCGCTTCTCGACACCCACCTGCGTCGCGGCGAGGCCGATGCCGTGCGCGTCGTACATCGTGTCGAACATATCGTCGATCAACGTACGGACGGCGTCGTCCACCTGGGCGACGGGTTCGGCAACGGCGCGAAGTCTCGCGTCGGGGATTTCGAGAATGGTCATCACGGTCATGCCGTGCGGCTAATCCGGTCGGGGGCGGTGCGTCAAGCGACGGGACGCCGCGCCCGCAGCGCCTGCGCCAGGGTGCCGTCGTCGAGATAGTCGAGCTCACCGCCCACCGGCAGGCCATGGGCGAGCTGCGTCACGCGAACCGGAAAGCGTTCGATCCGCTCGGCGACATAATGCGCGGTGGTCTGCCCCTCCAGCGTCGCGTTCATCGCCAGCACGACCTCGTCGATCCCGCCCGCCTCGATCCGGCGGACCAGACCATCGATCGCGAGATCCTCGGGCCGCACGCCCTCCAGCGCCGACAGCCGCCCGCCGAGCACATGGAACTTGCCGGGAAACAGCCGTGACCGGTCGAGCGCCCAAAGGTCCGCCACCTCCTCCACCACGCACAGCGACCGCAGGTCGCGGCGCGGATCGGCGCAGATTGCGCACGGGTTCGACGTGTCGACATTCCCACACACGCCACACGTTTCCAGCCGTTCGTTGACGGCCGCCAGCGCGGACAGCAGCGGCGCCAGCGTCGTCTCGCGCCGCTTCAACAGGTGCAGCACCGCCCGCCGCGCCGATCGCGGCCCGAGGCCGGGGAGCCGCGCCAGCGCGTTGGTAAGAGCTTCGATCTCGGGTGATGCCATGACGCAGGAACAGATAGGGGGTTGCGCCGACGCACGCCAGCGTGGAAGCGCATCGCCCATGCGGATCGTCTTCATGGGAACCCCCGACTTCGCGGTGCCGACGCTCGACGCGCTCGTCGCCGCCGGACACGATGTCGTCGCGGCCTATAGCCAGCCCCCACGTCCGGGCGGGCGGCGCGGCAAGGCGGCGGTGGCCTCGCCGGTTCATCAACGGGCGGAGGCACTGGGCATTTCCGTCCTCACCCCCGTCAGCCTGCGCGATGTTCAGGCTCAGGCGGATTTTGCTGCCCATGCCGCCGATGTCGCGGTCGTGGCGGCCTACGGCCTGATCCTGCCGCGCGCCGTGCTGGACGCGCCACGTCATGGCTGCCTCAACGTCCACGGCTCGCTCCTCCCCCGCTGGCGTGGGGCTGCTCCCATCCAGCGCGCGATTCTGGCCGGCGATGCGGAAACCGGGGTCGGGATCATGCAGATGGAAGCGGGCCTCGATACCGGCCCTGTCCGCGCGGAGGGTCGCACTCCGATCGACGGCAAGACGGCGGGCGATCTCACCGCCGAACTCGCGGTGATGGGCGCGCGTCTGATGGTGGAGGTGCTCGCTAATCTCGACGCCCATCCGGCGGTAGCGCAACCCGACGACGGCGTGACCTATGCCGCCAAGATCGACAAGGCCGAAACGCGGCTTAGCTTCACCGGCACCGCGGCCGACGTCGAGCGACAGGTCCGCGCGTTCAATCCTCCCGGCGCCTGGTTCGAACATGGCGGGGAACGGGTTCGGGTGCTCCAGGCCGTCATTTGCCCCCGAACCGACACGCAGCCGCAGCAAGCTCCGGGCACGGTGCTCGACGATGACCTGACCATCGCCTGCGCGGACGGCGCCATCCGCCCCACCAGCGTTCAGCGCGCCGGGCGGGGCGTCATGACGACGGCCGAACTCCTCCGCGGCTTTCCCATCTCGCCCGGCACCCGGCTGTGACGCGCTTCGCCCTCACCATCGAATATGACGGCCGCCCGTTCATGGGCTGGCAGCGGCAGGATCACGGCCCGAGCGTTCAGCAGGCAGTCGAAGAAGCGGTTACGCGCATCACCGGCGAGACAGCGCTGGTCTATGCCTCCGGCCGGACCGACGCCGGGGTCCATGCCCGCGCGATGCCTGCCCATGTCGAGCTCGCCCGCGAGATCACCCCGTTTCGCCTGATGGAGGCGCTCAACGCCCATCTTCGCCCCCAGCCGGTCGCGGTCATCGGCGCGCGGGTCGTGCCGGACGACTGGCACGCCCGCTTCTCCTGCCTTGGCCGGCATTACGAATATCGCATCGTCAACCGCCGCGCGCCGCTGACCTGGGACAAGGGGCTCGCATGGCAGTTCGCGCGTCCACTAGACGCGGACGCAATGGCCGCCGGTGCCGCGCGGTTGGTTGGGCGGCATGATTTCACCACTTTTCGGTCCGCCCATTGCCAGGCGGATAGTCCCGTTCGCACACTCGACCGGCTCGATGTCGATCGGATCGGAGACATCGTCACGATCCGCGCGTCGGCGCGATCGTTTCTGCACCATCAGGTCCGCTCGATGGTCGGGTGTCTTTCGCTGGTCGGAGAGGGGCGCTGGTCGCCCGAGGACATGACAGATGCGTTGGAGGCGCGCGACCGCGCCGCGCTCGGCCTCAACGCGCCGCCCGACGGGCTTTTCTTCCTTAGCGCAGACTATCCGGGCGACTGAAGGCTGCGGCCAGCTCGACATGCGTCGACCAGGTGAACTGGCCGACCGGCTGCACCCAGTCGAGTCGATAGCCACCCTCACACAGCAGCTTCGCATCCCGCGCAAAGCTGCTGGGATTGCAGGAAACATAGACGATCCGCGATGTCTTCGCGTTCGCCAATTGCTGCGCCTGCTCCCGCGCCCCCGCGCGCGGCGGATCGATCACGATCGCGTCGAACCGGTCGAGTTCGGCCGCCGTCAGCGGCCGGCGGAACAGGTCGCGGTGTTCGGCGAAGACCGGCCGCCCCGCCCGTGCCGCAGCCGCCTTCAGCGCGAGGATCGGCTCGCGGGCCGCCTCGCCCGCATAGATCTTGCCCGGTAGCGCGAGCGCGAAGGTGCCCAAGCCCGCAAAAAGGTCGGCGATCAAGCGCGCGTCGCCGACGCCTTCGCGCACTGCGGCTACCAGCGCCGCCTCGCCGTCCGCCGTCGCCTGGAGGAAGCTGCCGGCCGGAAAGGGCACCGCGACACCGCCGAGCGTGATCGTCACCGGCTCCGGCTCCCACCGCGCTTCCGCGCCGAAGCCGTCGTCGACCGAAAGCCGCGCCAAACCGTGCCGCTCGGCAAAGCGCGTGATGCCCTCGACGGCCGGCAAGCCATCGGCCAGCTTGCCACCGATCAGCACGTCGACACCCTGATCGACACGCGCGAGATGGACATCGACCCGGCCCCGTTCGGTCAAGACCGCCGCGAGCAGCCCCCGAAGCGGCGCGAGCATTGCGAACAATTCGGGCAACAGGACATGACATTCCGCCAGGTCGATCAGCCGATGGCTACTGCCTTCCGTGAACCCAAGCAGGACCTGACGTCCGCGACGTTCGGCATGAAGGGTTGCCCGGCGGCGACTGCGCGGTGGGGAAAGGATCGGCGCACGGACCGGCGCAGACAGCCCCTGGCCCGCGATCACACCCGCCACGCGATCATGGACGAAGGCAGAATAGCTTTCATCGTCAAGCTGTTGCAGCTGACATCCGCCACAGGATGGGAAGTGACGGCACGGCGGGTCGCGGTGATGCGGCCCGCGGGTCAGGACGCCCGACTCCGACAACAGATCGCCCGGTGCCGCCAACGGGACATGGCGACCATCCTCGGTCACGCCGTCCCCACGCGCGGCGATGCGGACGATGGGGCTCAGCGTGTCGGGCATGCATTCACTTCCTGCGTGATTCGGTCGGGCAGCGCATCGACCGCAAACACGGCGTCCATATGGTTAGCGGCGCGCGCATGGAGCCAGACGCCGGCGGCGACCGGGTCGCTTCCTCCATCGCCTGCTGCCATCCGCGCACCAATGATTCCGGCCAACAGGTCACCGCTCCCGGCGGTGGACAGGCCGGGATTGGTCCCCGTCGATACGATCAGCCGGCCATCCGGATAGGCGATGACCGTATCCGGCCCCTTGTGGACGATCGTCGCACCGCTGGCCTGTGCAGCGGCTCGCGTGGCGGTCAGCTTGTCGCCAGCGCTATCGAACATCCGCGCGAACTCTCCGGCATGCGGGGTCAGGCAGACGCGCCGCCGGTCGGCCCCGATCCTCTCGGCAACGCTCCGACCGAGCAGAGTCAGCGCATCGCCGTCGATGACCAGATCATGTGGTGACGCCAGCGCGATGTCGAGCAGCGTATGCGCGTCCTCGTCCCGCCCCAGCCCCGGGCCGATGACGACGGCACCGATGCGATCGTCGTCAAGCACCGCCTCAAGGTCGGTTGCTCGCGTGATCGTCCGGCGAACGAGCGCATGGGGGGCGCCTTCGGCCGGCGCGGTCCCGACAAGTTGAACATAGCCCGCGCCTGCCGCCAGGGCCGCTCGCCCGGCGAGCCAACCCGCCCCCGGCATGGCGCCCGACACCACCGCGATCATGCCGCGGCTGAACTTATTGACGTCATACCGCCATTTCGGAAGAACCGGAGCGGCGATCGTCAGCACGTCGGTCGGGACCGGCACCGCTATGTCGGCCAGCAGGATATGCCCGCACGCCGCCCCGCCCTCGCCCAGGACATGCGCGGGCTTCAACGCGCCGAGAGCGATCGTCACATCGGCACGGCCCGAACCATCGCCGGTATCGGCGTGGCGCCCGCTTGGAAGATCGATCGCGATCCGCAGGGCGGCGGCCGCCATGATTGCCGAGAGCTTCGCCGCAATGCCGTCGTCGAAGGGCCGTGGGATCCCGATTCCCAGCAAGGCGTCGACCACGACAGGGTGCGGTTGCGCGGCGATCAGATCGCAGACCGGCCCGTCCCATTGCGCTGCCATCCGCGCGGCGGCGCCTGCCTTCGGCTGACCGAATCGCGCGACCGACACCGGCACGCTTCGCGCTGCGAGCAGTCGCGCGACGACATAGCCATCGCCGCCGTTGTTCCCCGGCCCGGCCAGAACCAGGACAGGCCGCCCGCCCGCCAGGCGCGACACCTGTTCGGCAACCGCCGCCCCGGCCCGCTCCATCAGCGTATCCTGCGACATGCCGGTGGCGAACAGCGCTTCTTCTGCCGCCCGCATCTGTGCGGCGTTGACGATCGGGGCGCCCTCGGGAACCCGCCGGATCATGGGAGGATGGGCGCTGCTACAGCGCGAGATGCAGGGTGCGGCCGATCAGCGGCGATCCACTGACGCGGACCATCCGCTGATCGGACAAGACGTGAAAGATCAGCGACAAAACCCGTTCTAAATATCCGCAAAGACATGGGTTTCTGACTTCGCTCCGGGGTGGGTCACTGCGCCCGCCCACGCCGGGCCGACGTTCTGGGCATAGCGCCACAAGGCCCCGGATTGATAGTCGTTCGTACGCGGCTTCCAGGCCGCGCGACGTTCGGCAAGCACCGCTTCATCGACCAGCAGATCAATCGTCCCGGCTTCGGCATCGATGCGTATGGTATCGCCGTCTTGGACCAGCGCGATCGGCCCGCCCTCCGCCGCTTCGGGGCCGACATGGCCGATGCAGAAGCCGCGCGTGGCGCCGGAGAAGCGGCCATCGGTGATGAGCGCGACCTTCTCGCCCAACCCCTGGCCGTAGAGCGCCGCGGTGGTCGACAGCATCTCGCGCATGCCAGGACCGCCCTTCGGCCCTTCATAGCGGATCACCACGACCGACCCTTCGGCGATGTCGCGCGCCTCGACCGCAGCAAAGGTATCTTCCTCGCAATCGAACACGCGCGCCGGCCCTTCGAACTGCAACCGATGCATACCGGCGACCTTCACGATTGCCCCGTCCGGCGCCAACGAACCGCGCAAACCGACGACGCCGCCGGTGGGCGTGATCGGCGACTTCGCATCATAGATGACCTTCTGGTCCGGGTTCCACGTCACCTGATCGATGTTCTCGGCCAGCGTCTTGCCCGTGACGGTCAGACAGTCGCCGTGCAGCAACCCTTCGCCGAGCATCGTCTTCATGAGCATATAGACGCCGCCGGCTTCGTACATATCCTTGGCGACATACTTCCCACCGGGCTTCAGATCAGCCAGGTAAGGCGTTGATTTGAATATAGCAGCGACGTCGTGAAGCGAGAAATCGATCCCCGCTTCATGCGCCATCGCAGGCAAGTGGAGCCCGCCGTTGGTCGACCCACCGGTTGCCGCGACGATACGCGCAGCGTTCTCGAACGCCTCGCGCGTGCAGATGTCGCGCGGGCGGAGATTGGCGGCGATCAACTCCATCACCTGCGCGCCCGCGGCGACAGCGATCTGCTCGCGCGACGTGTAAGGTGCCGGCACCATGTTGCTGTTCGGCAAGGACAATCCGATCGCCTCGCCGACGCACGCCATCGTATTGGCGGTGTACTGGCCACCGCAGGCGCCGTGACCCGGGCAGGCAACCTTCTCCAGCGCGTGGACTTCCTCGATCGGACAGGCCTTGGCGGCGTAGCGCCCGACGACCTCGAACACGTCGACGACCGTCACGTCGCGGTTCTCGAACCGGCCGGGCAGGATCGACCCGCCGTAGACGAAGATCGACGGCACGTTCAGCCGCAGCATCGCCATCATCATGCCCGGCAGCGACTTGTCGCACCCTGCAAAGCCGACGAGCGCGTCATAGCAGTGGCCGCGCACGCTGAGCTCGATCGAATCGGCGATGACTTCACGGCTGACCAGCGAAGACTTCATGCCCTGATGGCCCATCGCGATCCCATCGGTCACGGTGATGGTGTTGAAGCGCCGCGGCATGCCGCCGCCCGCCTCCACACCCTTGCGCGCTGCGTCGGCCTGAGCGTCGAGCGTCGTATTGCAGGGCGCGCTGTCGTTGCCAGCCGAGGCGAGCGCAACGAACGGACGCGCGATCTCCTCCTCGGTCAGGCCCATCGCATAATAATAGCTACGGTGAGGGGCACGCTCGGGGCCGACGGAGACGTGACGGCTGGGCAGGCGGGATTTGTCGAAACGCTGGGTCATGCGGCAAGCCTATGTCGCGGATGAGCCCCTTTGCGCAAGACTGTTGCGTACATGGAAGATCGTTTCGCTGACGATGCGTGCCCAATCTTCAACACCGGCGGCGGCGGCGATCAGGTCGTTGCGCACTTCAATGCTGAACGAGGGGATCCCTCGCGCCTCCGCATGCCGGTTGAGTGTCAGGTTTAGCATGCGACCGCTGTAAGGCTCGTTGTCGCCGACGATCAGCGACGGGCGCGCCACCAGCGATTCGATCGCGGGCTGCGCGGCCCGGCGATCGCGGTTGGACAGGATGCCGACGTGCCAGGGCCGAAGTGGCGCGGTGCTGCTTTCGAGTCGAGGCGTGAAGCTATGGATCGCGACGATCAGTGCCGGCCTGAACCGCGTTACCGCCTCTCGGATCGCGCGGTGATATGGCGTGTAGAAGCGCGCGATCCGGGCGAAACGGTCGGCACCGACATTGCCGGGGATCGGGTGCCCATCGCTCTCGGGCGGGATCAGGCCGTGATGATCCGGCTCGCGATGCAGGTCAATGACGAGCCGCGATACGGCGCCCAGAACGGCAGGTGCGTCTAGCGCGTCCGCCAGTGCGAGCGTCAGCGCACCTGCGCCGATATCGACGCCGATATGCCGGTCGAGCAGATCGGGCGCGATGCCCAGGTCGATGTCCCGGGGCACATGACTGCTGGCGTGATCGCACAGCAACAGAACCGGCGCATGGCCGGCGATGATCCGCGGCGTCATCGCGCGCGCGCCCGGAATGCAGCGAGCCGATCGGCGAAGTCGGTTCCGCCGAACGCAGCATCGAAACCGGCGTCACCGTCCGCCGGCCCATGGATCGTGCGCTTGAGCAGCCGAACCGCACTGGCGGCATTGCCGGCGATCGTCCCGGCGATTTGAATGGCGACTTGCCCGGCCGCGGCCGCGCGCATGTCGGCCAGCCCGATCCGCACCGCCTCGTCCGTCGCGATCGGCGCAGCGGTGAAAAGCATGCGGCTGGCCTGTCCGCGGCCGACCCGCCCCACTAGCCGTGCGACGTCCGCTTCAGGATAG
Organism: Sphingomonas floccifaciens; assembly: GCF_042681125.1. Classification (NCBI taxonomy): domain Bacteria; kingdom Pseudomonadati; phylum Pseudomonadota; class Alphaproteobacteria; order Sphingomonadales; family Sphingomonadaceae; genus Sphingomonas; species Sphingomonas floccifaciens. The sequence goes on from NZ_JBHUFC010000006.1 coordinate 120,790, forward strand.
CCGATGCCGAACTTAGCCGGCGTGACCGCAAAGCTCGCGCGGTCGCCGGCGATCACGATGTCGGCCGCAAGCACCAGGGCGACCGCTGCGCCATGACAACCACCATCGACCGCGGCGACGACCGGCATCGGCAGCGACGACAGTCCTTCCACCGCCCGCGCCATCCGCTTCCGAAAGACCGGCCGTTGAGCGGGATCGTCGTGCAGCGCACTGAGCATCGTCAGATCGGCACCGGCGGAAAAAACTCCATCGACGCCGGACGCGAGGATGACGACGTCGGCATCGCTCTGCGCCGCTCGCTGGATCTCTTCCGCCAAGGCATCCCAGCCGGCGGCATCGATCGCGTTGCGAGCTTCGGGACGGTCGAAGGCGATACGCAGCACCGGCCCGTCGCGGTGGGATCGGATCATTCGCGGCCCCAGGGGCGGGGCGGTGGCGCGTGGCTGAGCCACGGGCCACCGGCGGACGGTTCGCTCCCGGCGTTCGATCCGCTGCGCATGTTCTCAGCACAGACCGTGCCAACCCGCCCCGCTCTCTTGGCACGCGCCCGCAAACGCCCAAACCGTCCCGGATCGGCACAATCGACTGTCACACAAGTGCCGTTTCGAGACACCACCACGCGGGATAGGCCGCGCGGATCGCATAGGCTCCGGCGCGGCAGGCGTCAGGGTCGTTAAAGACCGCGAAGCAGGTCGCTCCCGATCCCGACATGCGGACGAGCACTGCGCCGTCCAACCGGTCGAGCGCATCGACGACTTCGCCGATCACCGGCGCGATCAGCTTGGCCGGCACGAACAGATCGTTGCGGCCGAGCGTCGCAACCGACCAGGCATCGCCACCAGGCAGCGGCCCACGGTCGACGCCGTCCCATCGCCCGAACACCGGAGCGGTAGGGACGGCAACGTTCGGATTGACCAGCACCACCGGCCGCCCGGCCAGCCCCTCGACCACGCGCAGGTCTTCGCCACGCCCCGCACCGAACGCCGTCCGCCCGAGCAGGCAGGCGGGAACATCCGAGCCGAGCGCCGCCGCAACGGCCATCAATCGCGGGTCATCGGTCACCACATCGGCAAGCCGGGCCGCCGCACGCAGCATCGCCGCCGCATCGGCCGACCCCCCGCCAATGCCCGAAGCGACGGGTAACCGCTTGTCGAGCGTGATCGCCAGCGGCGGCAGCGCCGCGACGTCCCGTGCAAACGCGTCGCGCGCCCGCGTCACCAGATTATCCCCGTCCGGCGTCAGTCCGCCCGCAAACGGCCCGACGATCTCGAACCGGTCGCACTCGGCCTCCGCTAAACTCAACACGTCGCCGTCCGCGACGAAGGCGAACAGCGTCTCCAGTTCGTGATAGCCATCCTCCCGCCGCCGGCGGACGTGGAGCGCGAGGTTCAGCTTGGCGGGTGCGGGTTCGACGATCATGGCCTCAGCTCGCCGGTCCATTCGCGAGCTTCGCCGATATCCGGTCGCGCTCTGCGACATCGGCGTAAACCGTTGCGGCTCGCCAGGCATAGCGCGCCTCGTACCGCCGACCGAGCGCCCAATAGGCATCACCCAGATGGTCGTTGATCGTCACATCGCCCGGCTCGGCCCGCGCGGCGCGTTCGAGCAGCGGCAGGCCCCTGGCGAGGTCGCCGGTACGGACATAGGCCCAACCGAGCGAATCGGCGATTGCGGCATCGTCGGGCTGCAACCTGGCCGCGCGTTCGAGCAGCGCCCGGGCGACAGCCAGATTTTCGCCCCGCTCGACCTGCGCATAGCCGAGGTAATTGAGCGCATGCGCCTCCTGCGGCGCCAGCGCGACCGCGCGTTCGAGGAACGGCTTTGCCTCCGCCCACTGCCCGGCCTGCTCCAGCGCACCGCCGCGCTGGAGGTAGAGCGTCCAGTCCGCCGCCGCCCCGGCGCGATCCAGCGCCGTGGCATAGGCGGCGGCAGCCTCGCGGTGCCGCCCTGCCCCGTCGAGCAACTCGCCCAGCCGCTGCGCCTCATCGGCGCCTGCACCCTTGGCATTGGCGGCGCGCTCGGCTGCGTCCAGCGCCCGATCGGTGTCGCCGGCGCGTGATAGGATCGTCACCGCCATCGCGTCCGCCGCGGCGGCGTACGGGCCGCGGCGATCCACCGCCTCCACGGTCGCGATCGCCCGCCCCTGCGCGCCGTCGTTCGACAGTGCGCCGGCGAGCGTCAGCCGGGCGCGATCATCGCGCGGGTCAAGTACCAGCGCGGCGCGGCATAGCACGATCGCCAACGGCCGGGCGTCGCCATCGACCAGATCGCCGGCCAGTCGCACGAACATGCGCGAGACGCCGAAGGCCGCCATCGGCTTCGCACCCCGCAGGCCTTCCCGCAGCGCGACCAGCACGGGGTCGTTGCCGGCAAGCAGCGCGCGCGCATCGTCGCGCCGTCCCTGCGCGACCAGCAGCTGCGCCGCCGCCGCGCGGATGGTTACGCTGTCGGTCCCGCCCGCAACCAGCGACCGCAGGGCGGTGACGCCCGCGTCAGCGCGTCCGGCCGCGATATCGATCAGCGCGCGGTTCTCCAGATTGAAGCGCCGCTCCAGCGCGCTCTTCGCCTCGGGATCGAGCGTCGCCGCTCCGCCTGCGTCGCCGCGTTCGAATGCCAGCCACGCCTTGATCGACGGCACCAGGAAATCAAGCGGCCCCTTCGCCATCCGGTCGACGGCGGCATTCGCCTCCTGCCAGCGGCGGTCGGCGATCGCATCAGCAACGTCGATCACGGCAACATCGGCGGGTGCGATGCCCGCCTGTTTCAGCGCGGCGACAGAGGTGCGGACGAGCGGCAGGTCGCCTGCGACCATCGCCTCGCGATACGCCCGCACGGCGATGAGCGCGTTGCCGGGCGAGGCGGCCAGCGCCGCGCGATAGCCCTCGACCGCCACATCGCTCCGCCCCGCCGCATCCGCTGCCCGCGCCCGGACATAGGCGCCGAGCGCTTGCGGGACGTCGGCGTGGGCGGGAGTCGCGGACAGAGCCAGCAGCAGGCTGACGGCGCCAATAGCCGCGCGGGCCGTCATGGGAGTCAACGCCATGAGACTGCTCCCCGAAGGCCAGACATCTGCAAATGAGCCTCCAGATGGCCGAAACTTACCGGTGTTCCCGCGCAGGCGGGAACCCAGGGCCAAGCCATACAACAGGTTGCGGTGCTCGCGACTCTGGGCTCCCGCCTGCGCGGGAGCACCGATCGAAGTCTCGCAGAGGTTTCGCGAAAACGCGGGTCGGACGCGAGCCATGCTCGCGCCGGCTGGCCCGGCACAGCTCCGCTACTCCCGGGCTCACATATTCGGATAATTCGGTCCCCCGCCACCTTCGGGCACGACCCAGTTGATGTTCTGAGTCGGGTCCTTGATGTCGCAGGTCTTGCAGTGGACGCAGTTCTGCGCGTTGATGACGAACTTCGGATCACCCGTCTCCGCACCGACCACCTCGTACACCCCGGCCGGGCAATAGCGCTGCGCCGGCTCGTCGAACATCGGCAGATCATAGGCGATCGGGATATCCGGGTCACGCAGCGTGAGATGGACCGGTTGATCCTCCTCGTGATTGGTGTTGGACAGGAACACCGACGACAGGCGGTCGAACGTCAGCTTGCCATCGGGCTTGGGATAATCGATCGGCGGGACCAGATCCTTGCGCCACAAAGTCTCGTTATCGGGCTTGTGGTGCAGCGTGAACGGCACCTTCAACCCGAAATTCTCCAGCCACATGGTGACGCCGGCGAGGCCGGAGCCGAAGAAATCGCCGAACCTCTTCACCAGCGGGACGACGTTGCGGACCATCGACAGCTCGGACTTCACCCAGCTCGCTTCGAACGCCTGCGGATAGGCCTCCAGCTCGTCCCCCGTGCGGCCCGCCTGGATCGCGGCGAAAGCAGCCTCGGCCGCCATCATCGCCGACTTCATCGCGGTATGCGTGCCCTTGATCCGCGGCACGTTCAGGAAGCCTGCCGAACAGCCGATCAGCGCGCCGCCGGGGAAGACCAGCTTCGGGACCGACTGCAACCCGCCGTCATTGATCGCCCGCGCGCCGTAGGAGACGCGCTTTCCTCCCTCCAAAATCTCGGCGATCGCGGGATGAGTCTTCCATCGCTGCATTTCCTGGAAGGGCGAGAGATAGGGGTTGGTGTAGCTCAGCCATGTCACGAAGCCGAGCGCGACCTGACCGTTCGCCTGGTGATACAGGAACCCGCCGCCGTTCGATCCTTGCGTCTCACTCAGCGGCCAGCCCTGGGTATGGATGACGCGGCCCGGGACATGCTTGTCGGGCGCGATGTCCCACAGTTCCTTGACGCCTATGCCATAGACCTGCGGGTCGCTGTCCGCCGCCAGGTCGAAGTTGCGGATCAGTTCCTTCGTCAGATGGCCGCGCACACCCTCCGCCAGGAAGGTATATTTGGCATGCAGCTCCAGCCCCGGCTGGTAATCAGGCTTGTGCGTACCATCTCGCGCCACGCCCATGTCGCCGGTCGCGACGCCCTTCACGCTGCCGTCTTCGTGGAACAGCACTTCAGCCGCGGCGAAGCCGGGGAAGATCTCGACGCCCAGTTCCTCGGCCTTGCCCGCCAGCCAGCGACACAGATTGCCGAGGCTGCCGGTATACGTGCCCTTGTTGTGCATGAAGCCGGGGGTCAGGAAATGCGGCAGTCCGCGCCGGCCCGTCTTGGTTAGCACCCAATGCTGGTTGTCGGTCACCGGCGTTTCGGCCAGCGGACATCCGTCCTCGCGCCAGTCGGGCAGTAGTTCGTCGAGTGCCTTGGGATCGATCACCGCACCCGACAGGATATGCGCGCCGACTTCCGACCCCTTCTCCAGCACGCAAACGGCCAGTTCACTGCCGGCCTCGTTCGCCAGCTGCTTCAGCCGGATCGCGGCGGACAGGCCCGCAGGTCCCGCGCCGACGATGACCACGTCATAGGGCATCGACTCCCGATCGGCCATGTCCCGTCTCCATCCTCATCACTATCGTGCGCGCCGCCTCCCGTCGCGAAGCCGGGGCGCCTTGCCTTTCGACCGGTTCGGGCAGATTGACGGCGGCGTCAAGGTGACTTCCTAGTACGGAGTTATGGGGGCGGATCAGCATCTCGATTGGGCGGCGAGCGCCCGCAGCGTGCTCGACTGGTGGCGCGAGGCCGGCGTGGACGTGCTCGTCGACGACGCGCCGCGCGACTGGCTTGCCGCGCCGCCGCCACCCGCGCCGGCGATCGACGCTACGGCAGCGCCTGTCGTTGCGGCGGCGGCCCTGCCGGACAATCTCGACGCCTTCCTCGCCTGGCGGGTCGGTGACGACGCCCCCGAAGGCGCCCAGCCGGGTGCCGTACTAGCCGAAGGCGACCCGGCCGCCGCGATTGCGATCGTCGTCGATTTCGCGGACGAGCATGGCCTGATCGGCGGCGTCGCCGGCGCTCTGTTCGACCGGATGCTCGCGGCGATCGGGCTGTCCCGCGAATCGGTGTATCTTGTCGCGCTGACGACGGCGCGACCACTGAATGATCGCCTTGCGCCCGACATGCTGCCGCGGCTCGGCCAACTGACCCGGCACCATCTCTCGCTTGCGACGCCGCAGCGCGTGCTCCTGCTCGGCCAAGCGGCGAGCCGTGCGGTCGTCGGGACGGACGGACGCTCCGGTCCGGGAATTTTGCAACCCGTTAACCTAAACACCGTAGAAATTCCGGCGGTTTCCAGCCTTCATCCGCGCTTCCTGCTGAAGCAGCCGGCGATGAAGGCGGAGGCATGGAAGGATCTGCAATTGCTGATGGGGGGACCGCGGTGAAGCGTTCCAGGTTCGTGCTCGCGGTGATCGCCGCTACCCTGCCGATGGCTGCACACGCCGCAGACCCGGCTGTACCGACCGGTGAAACCGATGCCGCTCCCGGCGTTGCCGACGCCCGCTTTCCCACCAGTTCCGCGGCGCCCAAGGGTGACGGGATTCCCGACCAGCTCGATGGCGACCAGCGGGCCGGCTACCGCGCTGTCTTCGCTGCGATCCGCGACGGCAAGTGGAGCGACGCCCAGCTCCAGCTCGACGCCATGAAGCCGGGTCCGCTCCACGCCATCGCTCGCGCGGAGATCGTGACGGCGAAGGGCTCGCCGAAGGCCGCACTCGAGCCGCTGCTCGCGCTGCTGGCCGAGGCCCCCGAACTGCCACAAGCGGCGCAGATCGCCCGCCTGGCCAAGAGCCGCGGAGCGGAGACGCTGCCGGTTCTTCCGACCGAGCAACGCCTTATCTGGTTCGACGGCGCCCCGAACCGCCAGCGCGCGGCGACGATCAAGAGCGATGCCGCCGCCGCCGAACTCGCCATCGCGATGCAGCCGCTCATCAAGGACGACCGCGGGACGGACGCCGAGGCGCTGGTCGAAAGCAAGGCCGCGCTGCTGACGCCCGAGGCGCTGGTCGAATGGCGCCAGCGGGTCGCATGGATCTACTATGTCGACGGCGATGACGCCGCCGCTCGTCGGGTCGCGGCACTTGCCCAGACCGGGACGGGCGAATGGGCGGCGCAGGCTGACTGGGTCGCGGGCCTCGCCTCGTGGCGGTCGAAGGACTTCGCCGCGGCCGCCGCCAACTTCGGCAACGTCGCACGACGCGCAGCGGATGCCGACCTGCGCGCTGCCGGGCTCTATTGGGCATCGCGCGCCGACATGGCGAGCGGACGGCCCGATCTTGTCCAGGGACGCCTGCAGGGTGCGGCGCAGTTCGGGGAGACCTTCTACGGCCAGCTCGCGCGCCAGGCGCTCGGCATTTCCGCACCGCTGACGCCGCCGGGCGAGAAGACGACCGCCGAGGACTGGCATGACCTCTCGCGCCGTCCCAACGTCCGCGTCGCCGCTGCCCTGGTCGAAATCGGCGAGAGCGAATTGGCTGACGAGGTCATCCGCCAGCAGGCAAAGATCGGCGACAGAGCCGAATATGCCGCCCTCACCCGACTCGCCGGTCGGCTCGACCTGCCCGCCGCGCAGCTCTGGCTGTCGCATAATTGTCCGCAGGGTGCGCAGCCGGTGATGACCGCGCGCTACCCGACGCCGAACTGGACGCCCGATGGCGGCTGGCGCGTCGACAAGGCGCTGGTCTATGCCCACGCCCTTCAGGAATCGCGCTTCCGCGCCGCGGTCGTCAGCCCGGCAGGCGCTTACGGGCTCATGCAGATCATGCCGGCTGCCGCGACCGACTATTCGCGCGAGCGCGGAACGACCGTCGACCGCGCCGCCCTCACCCGCCCGTCGACCAATATCGAGGTCGGTCAGCGCCACCTCGAAAAGCTGCGCGACATGGGGATCACCGGCGGCCTGCTGCCCAAGGTGATCGCCGCCTACAACGCTGGCCCCCTGCCGGTCAGCCTGTGGAACGCCCAGGCGCGCGACGGCGGCGATCCGCTGCTCTACATTGAGAGCATCCCCTATTGGGAAACGCGCGGATACGTCATGACCGTGCTGCGCAACTATTGGATGTACGAGGGCAAGGCCGGCAAACCGTCCGTCAGCCGCTCGGCGCTCGCGCAGGGGCTGTGGCCGAAATTCCCCGGCATGTCGGGCGCTGGCGCGGTCCGCGTCTCGGCGAGTGCCGCTCCCGGCGCGATCGCCAGTGCCAATTGACGAGAGCATCGCGTTCCGCCCCGTGCGGATCGCGGTGCTGACGGTCTCCGACACCCGCGGCTTGGCCGACGACCGCTCCGGCGACACGCTCGTCGCGCGGATCGCCGCGGCCGGCCACGAGCTCGCTGACCGCGCCATCGTCCGCGACGACACCGACACCATCGTCGCGCGCCTTCACGGCTGGATCGACGACCCGTCGGTCGATTGCATCATTACCACCGGCGGCACCGGCGTCACGGGTCGCGACGTGACGCCCGAAGCGATCGAGCGCGTCGCCGACAAGATGATCCCCGGCTTCGGCGAACTGTTCCGCTGGCTCAGCTATGAAAAGATCGGCACGTCCACGATCCAGTCCCGCGCCTGCGCCTGCGTCACGCGCGGCACCTATATCTTTGCGCTGCCCGGCTCCACGGGGGCGGTGAAGGATGGGTGGGACGGGATCTTTGCGAGCCAGCTCGATATCCGCCATCGACCGTGCAATTTCGTCGAGCTGATGCCGCGGCTGATGGAACGGTAGGGCGCAGGGTAATTCGTTCTTGAATTGTTCTCATGCAAGGTTACCGTTGTGGCATGGCCAACGCCAAGCCCCGAGTCGTCCGCGGCGCCACGCAGAATCACGAGAGTACGCGCTTCAGCCTTCCGCAAACTGAGGCGGACGGGGATTGGCTCGATGCGCGCGGTGATATCGATGGCGCCCCGTCACCGCTGCGCACCACGGTCACCATCGAGCGCCCCAAGACGATTATTTCCCGCAATCAGTCGCCCGACGTTTCGTTCGACCGCTCGGTAAATCCCTATCGTGGCTGCGAGCACGGGTGCATCTATTGCTTCGCCCGGCCGAGCCACGCCTTCCACGACCTGTCGCCTGGGCTCGATTTTGAGACAAAGCTGTTCGCCAAGCCGAGCGCGCCGGAGTTGCTCCGCGCCGAACTCGCCAAGCCCGGCTATGTCTGTCGGCCGATCGCATTCGGGACCAATACCGACCCGTACCAGCCCATTGAGGGTGACTGGCGAATCACGCGCGCCTGTCTGGAGGTCTTGGCCGCCTGCGATCATCCCGTGACGATCACGACCAAGTCGGACCGCGTCGGCCGCGACCTCGACTTGCTGGCGCCGATGGCGGCGAAGGGACTGGCGGCGGTGATGATTTCGGTCACGTCGCTCGATCCGAAGATCGCGATGACGGTCGAGCCGCGCGCGCCCCATCCGGAGCGGCGGCTGGCGGCGATCGCGAAACTGTCCGCGGCGGGCGTGCCGGTACGCATCTCGATTTCTCCGGTCATCCCCGCGATCACCGATCACGAGATCGAGGCACTGATCGCGCGCGGCGCCGAAGCAGGCGCCTGCGCGGCGGGGTTCATCCCGGTGCGCCTCCCCTGGGAAGTCGCGCCATTGTTCGAGGCCTGGCTCGACACTCACTTCCCCGACCGCAAGGGCAAGGTGATGGCGACGATCGCGAGCCTGCGCGGAGGCAAGCGCAACGACCCGAACTTCTTCACCCGGATGCAGGGCAGCGGGCCGTGGGCGGACCTGCTGCGGACGCGGTTTCATATCGCCTGCCGTAAGCATGGGCTGGATGGGGAGCGGGATCGGTTAAGGACGGACCTGTTCCGTCGCCCGGCCGGCGCGCAGGGTGAGTTGTTCTGATCGTGGATCATGCGCGCGCCGTCGCTCGTTGATGTCGCGAAGGAGAGCATGATGACCGACGAAAAGCCCCAGCCCGACGAGACGATCCTGGGCGGCGAATCGAGCGTGCCGGATACCGCCGGCAGCGCGGCAGGTGGTGCGGAGAACGCCCCGGCGCCGAAGGACAAGGATGCGACGAAGCCGCCGGAGCGCTAGGGAAGCGACTGGCGCTTCCGCGCAAGCGGCAGTCCAGCGTCAAGCAATACAGTGACTTGCGTCACTCTTGGCTCTGGGCTCCCGCCTGCGCGGGAGCACTGACGGAACTTCGCAAAGGCATGGCGAGCTTGGGAGCACGTTACGACGGCGGAGAGCTCCCCGTGTCCGTATCGCGTTCGCCCTGAGCCTGTTGAAGGGCCGTACATCGATCCGCCTGCTTCTGACTTGGGAGCGACCTTCGGTGTGTCGACAGGCTCAGCACTAAGGTGTTGAATCAGGACCCCTACGCAGCTGCCAGCTGGTAATCGCGATACTTCTCGCGGATCGCCGTCTTCAGCAGCTTTCCAGTCGCCGTATGCGGCAGGTCGTCAACGAAAACGATCTCGTCCGGCAGCCACCATTTGGCGACGTGCTTCGCCAGATGCGCGGTGATCTCGGCGGGCGTCACGTCACTGCCCGGCTTGCGCACGACGAGCAGGATCGGGCGCTCGTCCCATTTGGGATGCCGAACGCCGATCGCCGCCGCTTCCCCCACACCCGCGCACCCGATCGCGGCGTTCTCCAGCTCGACCGAACTGATCCACTCGCCGCCCGACTTGATGACATCCTTCGAGCGATCAGTGATCCGCATCGTGCCATCGGGGTGGAGCGCGGCGACGTCGCCGGTATCGAACCAGCCGTCCGCAGTCACGCAATCCGCGTCGCCCTTGAAATAGCGCTGGACGATCCACGGACCGCGGATCTGGAGCCGGCCCGTTGCTTCGCCGTCGCGCGGGAGGACGGCGTCCGCGTCATCGACGATGCGCAGTTCGACGCCGAACGGCACACGGCCCTGGCGGACGGTCTGATCGACCTTCTGCTCGAAGCTAAGGTCGTCCCAGTTGGGACTGGGTGCGCCCATCGTGCCGATCGGCGAGGTCTCGGTCATGCCCCATGCGTGATTGACCCGAACGCCCATTTTCATGATCCGCTCGATCATCGCGCGCGGAGCCGCCGACCCGCCGATGGTGACGACCTTGAGATGCTTGGGCGCTTCGCCCGTCGCGTCCATGTGCTGGAACATCGCCAGCCACACGGTCGGAACGCCGGCGGTGTGCGTCACCTTCTCGTCGTTCATCAAGGTACACAGCACCTTGGGGTCGTTGACTGCGGAAAAGACGATCTTGATCCCCGCCGCCGCGCTCGCGAACGGCAGGCCCCAGCCGACGGCATGGAACATCGGCACGATCGGCAGGGCCACCGCCCGACTGTCGAGATCGAACACCGCCGGCTGCAACTCGGCCAGCGCATGGATCATGTTCGAGCGATGGGTGTAGAGCACGCCTTTCGGATCGCCCGTCGTCCCACTGGTGTAGCACAGCAGGCACGGCTCGCGCTCCGGCCCGGTCACCCATCGATAATCGCCGTCCTCCGCATCGAGCAACTCATCATATTCGCCGTTGTCGAAACAGACGTAGTGGCGGATCGTCGTCCATTGCGGCTTCATGCGCTCGACGATCGGCGCGAACATCGCGTCATAGAGAAGGACTTGGTCCTCGGCATGGTTGGCGATGAAGGCGAGTTGATCCTCGAACAGCCGCGGGTTGATCGTGTGTATCACCCCGCCCATCCCGATCGCACCATACCACGCCACCAAATGACCGACATGGTTCATCGCCAGCGTCGCGACGCGCTCTCCTTTTCGAACGCCCAATCGCTCCAGCGCCTGCGCCAGTCGCCGTGCATCGCGGTGGACGCCGGCCCAGTCGGTGCGGGTGGTGCGCCCATCGGCCCAGCGCGTGACGATCTCACGACCGCCATGTTCGCGCGCGGCGTGATCGAGCAGCAACGGTACCCGCAGTTCCACGTCCTGCATGGCGCCAAGCATCGCATCTCTCCTTCGTACCGATCTTTCGAACGAAGGTGCCGGAGCAATCCAGGCTTGGCAAGGCTAACCTAAATTTGGTTGGCGTATGGAGCCACCCCTGCGCCCTTCCTAGATAAAAGCGGAGTTTTCAGCCGGCCAGCGACAGTCCGGGTTCCGTCGTCAGCGCAACATCGCGCACACCTACGACACGTCCGACCGCGGTCGCTAGTTCCGGGTCGATCCGAAAGTCCCGGCCGACCACCAGCATCGCCTCGCCGCCGTCCGGCAGGGACACGCGCGCGCGCACTTCGCCCCGTCCGCCCCGGGCCGGATCGAGGAGCTTCGCCAGATGGGCCCAGGCCGACGCCGTGTCGACGGTGCAGGCGAGGCTCATCCGCGCGGCCTGCGCCAGATCCTCCAGCGGACGGATGCGGCGGACGGTCACGCGGGCGCTGTCCTCCCCCGCACGACGGTCGAGCTCGACGGTCATCAGCCCGCATCCACCCTCGCGGCTCGCCTCTTCAAGATCCTTTGACACCGCCTCGTCGAAGCAGGTCGCCGGAATCTGTCCTGACTGATCGCTGAGCGTCATCATCAGATAGCGGTTGCCGCGCGCCGATGTGCGCCAGCGTGCGTCTTCGACCAAGGCGGCGATGGTCGCCCCAGAGCGCGCGCCTTCCGCAACCGGAACCTCGCCCAGCGCCGCGATCGGCCGCGCGCCCTGCCCGCGCGCCAGATGGGCATAGCGATCGAGCGGGTGGGAAGAGAAGAAGAAGCCAAACGCCTCCTTCTCCGCCTCGATCCTTTTGGCGAGCGTCCAATGCGCGCTCTGCGGCAGTTCGATGTGGACGCGGTGCTCATTGACCGCGGACAGGAAATCGCCCTGCCCGGACATTTCGCTCTGCTTGTGGCGCGACGCCTCCGCCAGCAAAGTCTCCGCCACCGCGAATACGCCGGCCCGGTTCGGGTCGATCGAATCGAACGATCCCGCCGCCGCCAGCGTCTCGACCTGCCGCTTGTTGAGAAGGCGCGGATCGACCCGCTTCGCCAGATCGTCGAGCGAGGCGAACTTGCCGTTCTCTTCCCGCTCGGCGACCAGTAGCTCCATCGCGCGCTCGCCGACGCCCTTCAGCGCACCCAGGCCATAGCGGACGGCGTGACCGTCCTCATACGGCTCGACAGAAAACTTCGCCTCCGCCGCATTCAGGTCGGGCGGCAGGCACGGCACGCCCAGCCGCTTCATATCGTCGATGAAGATGCAGAGCTTGTCGGTCTGGTGCATGTCGAAGCACATCGACGCGGCGAAGAATTCGTGCGGATAATGCGCCTTCAGCCAGGCGGTCTGGTACGCCAGCAGCGCATAGGCCGCGGCGTGGCTCTTGTTGAAGCCGTAGCCGGCGAACTTGTCGATCAAGTCGAACAGCTGGTTGGCATAGGCTTCGGGGATCTGGTTGTGCGCGGCGCATCCCTCGACGAAGGTGGCGCGCTGGGCATCCATTTCCGCCTGGATCTTCTTGCCCATCGCGCGCCGCAACAGGTCCGCGCCGCCCAGCGAATAGCCCGCCAGGATCTGCGCGGCCTGCATCACCTGTTCCTGGTAGACGAAGATGCCGTAGGTTTCGGCCAGGATCGGCTCGAGCAGCGGATGCGGGTACTGCACCGTCTCCCGCCCGTTCTTGCGGGCCCCGAAGGTCGGGATGTTGTCCATCGGACCCGGCCGGTAGAGCGACACGAGCGCGATGATGTCGCCGAAATTGGACGGCCGTACGGCACTGAGCGTGCGGCGCATACCGTCGGATTCCAGCTGGAACACCCCGACCGTATCGCCGCGTTGCAGGAGCGCGTAGACCTCGGGATCGTCCCAGGCGAGCGTGTCGAGATCGACGTCGATACCGCGATTGCCGAGCAGTTCGACCGCCTTCTTCAGCACGGACAGCGTCTTCAGGCCGAGAAAGTCGAACTTCACCAGCCCCGCGCCTTCGACATATTTCATGTCGAACTGGGTGACCGGCATATCCGACCGTGGATCGCGGTAGAGCGGCACCAGCTGGCTGAGTGGCCGGTCGCCGATCACCACGCCCGCGGCGTGGGTCGACGAGTGCCGCGGCAGCCCTTCCAGCTTCTGCGCGAGGTCGAGCAGGTGGCGGACGTCGCTGTGGTTCTTGTATTCGGCCGCCAGTTCCGCGACGCCGTTCAGCGCCCGCTCCAGCGTCCAGGGATCGGTCGGGTGGTTGGGAATCAGCCCGGCGAGGCGGTTGACCTGGCCATAGCTCATCTGGAGCACGCGGCCGGTGTCCTTCACGACCGCGCGTGCCTTCAGCTTTCCGAAGGTGATGATCTGCGCGACCTTGTCGTGGCCATAGCGTTCCTGAACGTAGCGGATGACCTCGCCACGCCGGGTTTCGCAAAAGTCGATGTCGAAGTCGGGCATCGACACGCGTTCCGGATTAAGGAAGCGTTCGAACAGCAGGCCTAGCTTGATCGGATCGAGATCGGTGATCGTCAGCACCCAGGCGACGACCGAGCCCGCGCCCGAACCACGCCCCGGCCCCACCGGAATGTCGCGCTCCTTCGCCCATTTGATGAAGTCGGCGACGATCAGGAAATAGCCCGGGAACCCCATCTGGATGATGACGTCGAGCTCGAATTCCAGGCGTTTCCGGTACGTCTCGACCGCGGCGTCGTCAGCGATGCCCGCCTTCTCCAGCCGCATCGCCAGGCCTGCACGCGCCTGATCGCGCAACATCGCGGCCTCGCCTTCGATGTCGCCGGCGAGGCTGGGCAGGATGGGCTTCCGCTTGGGCGCCGCGACCGCGCATCGCTGAGCGACGACCAAGGTGTTGTCGATCGCCTCGGGCAGATCGGCGAACATCTCGCGTATCATGTCCGCGGGCTTCATCCACGCGTCGGGCGAGGAGCGTTTGCGGTCGTCGCTGGTGACGTAGCTCGAGGAGGCGATGCACAGCATCGCGTCATGGGCTTCGTGGAAACTGTCCTCCGCAAAACAGCACGGGTTGGTGGCGACCAGCGGCAGGTCGCGGGCGTAGGCGAGGTCGATCAGCGCCTCTTCCGCGCGTGCCTCGACCGCGTCGCCGCGTCGGCTGATCTCGATATACAGCCGGTTCGGGAACAAAGCCTGCAACCGATCGGCATAGGCCGCCGCGGCGTCCGGCTGATCCTCGGCGTAGAGTCGCGCGAGCGCGCCCTCCCCGCTCGCGGTCAGCGCGATCAGGCCGTCGGTGCGCCCCTCCAACGCGTCGAGCAAGACATGGGCATCCTCCTCGACCGGACGGCCGAGATGTGCTTCGCTGACCAGCGCACAGAGGTTGTCGTATCCGGTCGTGTCCTGCGCATAGAGGGCCAACCAGTCGATCGGTGCCTCGACACCCTCCGGCACCGGCCGTTTGACCGCGAGCAACGTGCCGATGACCGGCTGCACGCCTTCGCTCTTGCACGCGTCCCCGAACGCCATCGCGGCGTAGAGCCCATTGCGATCGGCAAGCGCCACGGCAGGAAAGCCAAGCGCTTTGGCTCGTTTTGCGATCGCCTTGGGCTCGATCGCCCCTTCGAGCATCGTGTAGGATGAGAAGACGCGGAGGGGGACGAAACCGGAATGTGTCACGGGTAGGAGAGTAAGCCGCCGGGCCAGGGTTTGGAAGGCGGCATGGCCGGTTATCCACACCTATCGGCGTGATCGCCGAACCCACCCGTTCGCCCTGAGCCTGTCGAAGGGCCGTTCTTCGATACGCCCGCTGATCGCTCGCGGCTCAAAGAACGGTGCTTCGACAGGCTCAGCACGAACGGAGTGAGGGTGTCGCCTGATCGGTGACAGAGTGGTTACAGCAACGCCTCGATATCCTTCGCGATATCCTCGGGCTTCGTCGTCGGCGCATATCGATCGACGACCTTGCCATCGCGACCGACCAGAAACTTGGTAAAATTCCACTTGATCGCTTCCGACCCCAACAGCCCCGGCGCCGCATGCTTGAGATGCTGGAACAACGGCGCCGCGCCCTCCCCGTTCACATCGACCTTGGCGAAGACGGGGAAGGTCACGTCATAGGTCAGCGAACAGAAATTCGCGATCTCCGCCGCATCGCCCGGCTCCTGCTTGCCGAACTGGTTGCACGGAAACCCCAGCACCGCGAACCCGCGGTCGGCATAGCGGCGATGCAGCGCCTCCAGCCCGGCATATTGCGGCGTGAACCCGCATTTCGACGCCGTGTTGACGATCAGGAGAACCTTGCCAGCATAGGGCGAAAGATCGGTTTGCGCACCGTCTGCTGTCGTGACGGGAATGCTCGTCAGGTCGCTCATTCGAGTACCCCCTCATGCAGCCGGACAACGCGGTCCATCCGTGCCGCCAGCCTTTCGTTGTGCGTCGCGACCAGTGCCGAGGAGCCTTGGTCGCGCACCAGCCGCAGGAACTCGGCGAAGACGATGTCGGCGGTCGCTTCGTCCAGGTTGCCGGTGGGTTCGTCGGCCAGCACCAATGCGGGCTTGTTCGACAGCGCGCGCGCCACCGCGACGCGTTGCTGCTCGCCACCCGACAATTGGCTCGGCCGATGCCCCAGACGCTTGGCAAGGCCGAGCGCTCTGAGCAGCGTATCGGCCCGCGCTTCCGCCTCGGCGCGCGGGGTGCCGTGGATCAGCTGCGGCAACACGACATTTTCCTGCGCGGAAAAGTCGGGCAGCAGATGGTGGAACTGATAGACGAAGCCCATGCGGTCGCGCCGCGTTTCGGTCCGCCCGGCGCTGTCGAGCTTTGCCGCTTCGGTGCCGAGGATGCGGATCGACCCGTCGAAGCCGCCTTCGAGCAGGCCGACCGCCTGAAGCAACGTCGACTTGCCCGAACCCGACGGCCCGAGCAGCGCGACGATCTCGCCCGACCCGACACGCAGGTTGACGCCGCGCAGCACCTCGATCGTGACGTCCCCCTGCGTGAAACTGCGGCGCAGATCCGTGGTTTCGAGAACGGCCGGGCCAGCGAAATTAGTCATAGCGCAGCACCTGCACGGGATCGGTATTGGCCGCCTTGAACGCCGGATACAGCGTGGCGAGCAAGCTGAAGCCGAACGCCATCGCGGCGATGCCGATCACTTCCAACGGATCGGTCTTCGCCGGCAATTCGGTCAGGAACCGCATCGACGGGTCCCAAATCTGCTGACCGCTCACGAAGCCGAGGAAGCTGACCACGCTCTGCCGGTAAGTCAGCAGGATGAAGCCCAGGATCAGGCCAAGAATGATCCCGACTGCCCCGATCGAGGTTCCGACCGTCATGAAGATGCGGATCAGCCCGCCGCGCGTCGCGCCCATCGTCCGCAGGATCGCGATGTCGCGCGTCTTTGCACGGACCAGCATGATCAGCGACGACAGGATGTTGAACACCGACACCATGATCAGGATCGACAGCACGGTAAACGTCACCAGCCGGTCAACCGACAGCGCCTCGAACAGCTGCGAATTCATCTGGCGCCAGTCCTGCACCACGCCGCGGCGCCCGACGACGCGCGCGAGTGGCGTCGCAATGTCGGCGACGCGGTCGGGATCGGTCACGTCCAGTTCGATCATGCCGACCGAATCGCCCATCAGCAGCAACGTCTGCGCGTCCTGCATCGGCATGATGACGAACGCCTTGTCGTAATCGAACACCCCGACTTCGAAGATCGCGCCGACACGGTAGCTGACGATGCGCGGAACCGTGCCCATCGGCGAGGCGGGACCTTCGGGGCTGATCAGCTGGACCTCCGACCCTTCGGATACGCCGAGCGATTCAGCGAGCCGCGAGCCGATGCCGATCATCCCGCTGTCGGGGCGTAAGTTACTGAGCGACCCGGCGACGACCTTGCCATTCAGCGTCGGGTTGGTGCGAATATCCTCGACCCGCATGCCGCGGACGATGACGCCGGCGACCCGGCCCTCCGCGCTGGCCATCAGCGGGTTTTCGATCAGCGGCGTGGCGGACACGACACCGGGGATCTTGCGCGTCTCCGCCAGTATCTCGCGCCAGTCGCGCAACTGGTTGCCATAGCCCTGGACGACAGCGTGACCGTTCAGCCCGACGATCTTGTCGAACAGCTCCGCGCGGAAACCGTTCATGACGCTCATCACGACCACAAGCGCGGCGACGCCGAGCATGACAGCGACCAGGCTGATGCCCGCGACCAGCGCGATGAACGCCTCCCCCCGACCGGGAAGCAGGTAACGGCGGGCGATCATCCGCTCGTAGGACGACAATAACATGGGTGCCGCCCTAGGGGGGCGGCCGGACGGCGGCAAGCATGCTGTTGCACGATTCCCACAACTGTCGCGCAATCGTCGCGACAGCTTCTGTTCAGGGATGACAAGGCCGGCCGGCAGGCATAGTCCAACACTCACTGAAACACAGGCAGCAACGGCCGTGGTTCAGGGAGGCCTTGCGGCCCCGTCGTTCTGGGAGGATCGACGTGTGGGCCGCAGGTTGGACATCAAGGGGGCTGACGAATTCATTTTCGTCACGCAGGACGCCCGGGCTGGAAACGGCCCGGGCGTTTGCGTTTGGGCGAAGGCGGCGCAATGCCACGCCGGTGCGCGCTCGACGCGCAACGCCCAAACCGGCCGGCGGGCGCTGGGTCAGCGCCCGACCGACGACGGCGGCTTCGCCGCCGGCGCTGGCGCCCGGAGCGATCCGTTTGCCCCCTCCCGTTCGCCCTGAGCGAAGTCGAAGGGCGGCCCTCGACCATGTGCTTCGACTGCGCTCAGCACGAACGGTGGAATAGCGTCGATCGGAACCGACCCCAACTCAAGCCACACAAGGCCGTTCGTGCTGAGCTTGTCGAAGCACCGCACTTCGTGCCGCCAGGTCAATCCGGGCGTATCGCAGTACGGCCCTTCGACAGGCTCAGGGCGAACGGAATGGGGCAGACGTTAAAAGCTCTTGCCTAAGGTGATTCCATAAGTTTGTGGATCGCCCACATTCCCCGCGATCAGCCCGGTATTCCCCGGCGTCGTCGCCAACACCTCATAATAACGCGTATCGAACACATTCCGCACCCAGCCGAACACATTGAATCCGTTCGTACTCCGGAACCCGGCGCGCAGATTGGTCAGCGTATAGCCGTCGATGTCGGTGTAGATCGACCGCGAGGCATTCGACGAGAATGTCGTCCGCGTACTCGCGTCCACCCCGACATAGGTCTGCCCGTCGAGCCCGAACAACCGCGCCGGCAGATTATACTCGCCGCCGTACGAGAACGCCCATTTCGACACGCCCGGCAGGCGCTGGCCCGAGATATCGCACACGATCGGGCTGTTCGTTCCCGGCGCACCCGGCGCGCCGATCGGCGTGCCGCTGCCGCCGCCCGACAGTTCGGGCGGGCACGGCGCATTCTTGAAATCGAGGTAGCGTGCATCGTTGAACGCGCCGTTGAGGTAGGCGGTCAGGCGATCGGAGGGACGGATCGAGAAGTCCGCCTCGATCCCGCGCACCCGGACCTTGCCGGCGTTGGCGAGATAGCCGCGCAGCGTCGAGGTAGACTGGTTGTTCACGATCGCCTGATAATCGCGGATCGTCGTCCAGAAGCCGGTGACGTTCAGCGTCGCGCGGCGATCCCAGAACTGCGACTTCACGCCGGCTTCGAAATGGTCGACCTTCTCCGGCGCGATCTGCGCGAGTTGGGTCTGAACCACACCGTTGACCACCGGCACGCCGTTCAGGTTCAGCCCGCCCGATTTGAAGCTGTGCGCATAGGTCGCATAGAGCAACACGTCCTGCGCCGGCTTGTACGACCCGGTCAGGTCGTATGAGACGTTCCAGGCGCGATAGGCCTCGTCGGTGAACGCCTGCGGCTGGATCGCGTCGCGCTGCGCCGCCTGCCGTGCGGTGCCGCCGGAATAAGGGACCAGATTGCCCTGCGCGTCGCGCACGATGCTGACGTAGCTGCCGACCTTGTCGTCGTAGTTCACCCGGAAGCCCGGCGACAGGGTGAAGCGGTCGTCGATGCGCCAGTTGAACTTGCCGAACAGCGCGCCGCTGAAATTCTTCAGGCGGATGTCGTTGTTCGCGGTCAGCCCGTCCAGCACGCTCGGATCGTTCGCCAAGAACGGCGATCCCGCTACCGACGTATCGCGGGTCGACGGGTTAATCAGCCAGCGGCTCGCCGCCGACCCCTGGCGCTGGACGCCGGTCGTGTGGATGTCCTGGTAGAAGCCGAACAGGCCGACGACATAGTCGAAGCCCTTGCCGTCGCCGGCGAAGCGGAATTCCTGCGTATATTGGTCCTGATGCGTCGGGTTCTGCGACAGCGTCGTGATCGGCAGGCCGGTGAAGTCGCGGTCGTTGGCCGGCAGCCAGTCCCAGAATCGCCAGGCGGTGATCGACGTCAGCCGCCCCGCCCCCGTTTCCAATTCGCCGCGTAGCGACGCGCCGCCCAGCACGTTCTTCGCGTTGAGTTCAGCATCCAGATCAGTCAGCCGATCGAACGGATTGCGGCTGACCGGCTCATAGCCCTGCGCCCGCGCCAGCGCGTCGAACTGGCGATTGAGCGGGCGCTGCGTGTTCCCGACCCGCACGAAGATCTGCGCGCAGCATTCGGGGTTCTGGCGCGAGTAGTCGCCGCTCAGCGTGAAATCGAGGCTGTCGCTCGCGCGGAACAGCAGTGCGCCGCGGACGCCCAGATTGTCCTGCTCGTTGACATAGGTGCCACTGCGAACGTTGAAGACGGTTCCGCGCCGGCTGGTCGTCGCCAGTCCCAGTCGCGCCGCGACGCGGTCGCCCAGCGGGCCGGAGATCGACGCCTTCGCCTGCTTGAAGTCCAGATTGCCGGCGGACACCTCCGCCCGCCCCTCGAAGTCGAAGCTCGGCGCGCGGCTGGTAATGTTGATCGCGCCGGCGACGGTGTTCTTGCCGTACAGCGTCCCCTGCGGCCCGCGCAGCGTCTCCACCTGCTGCACGTCGAGGAAGTCGAGCGTCGCCGCCGCCACGCGGCTCAAATAGACTTGGTCGATATAGACGCCGACGCCCTGGTCGATCCCGTCGTTGGTCAGGCCGAGCGGCGCACCGAGGCCGCGAATGTTGACCGACGAGTTGCGCGGGTTGGTCGAGTAGAATTGCAGCGTCGGCTGAAGCTGCTGGAGCCGTGCCACGTTGAAGCTGCCAGTGTCGTCTATCTCCTTCACGCCGACGACCGACAGTGCGATCGGCACATTCTGCGCGCGCTCTTCGCGGCGCCGCGCGGTGACGACGATATCTGAAGCGACCGAACTACGCTGGACGTCCTCCTCGGTCCGCTGCGGATCGCCCGGCATGACCTGAGTCGCGGGCGTGCCCTGGACGACGACCGATGGCGGCGGGACGGCAGTGGTCGTCTGGAGGATCAGTGCAAGTGGCAGGATGGTCGGCATGTGGCAGGCCCCTTTTTGATGGTTTCCCCCTTATTCCCACCTATCGGATGGGACTTTATACAAAGAAGGAATATCGGCTGCGAAAGCTGCACTACGCCTTGCACGTTCTCAGTGACTTAGCCCCTCTTGAAACCCCGATTTCTCATTCCAAATATGCGCCACGCGGCGCCGCGAAACGGGCCGCGGCGACTCCGATGTCGCGCACAAGCGGGCACTCGGATGCGACGTTTCAGAACGCTCATATTTGGAGGCTTTGAACCCATGCGTCAGATCGATTTTACCCCTTACCGCCGCTCCACCATCGGCTTCGACCGGCTGTTCGACATGCTCGAACAGGGCACCCGGAGCGCGCCGGCCGAGAATTATCCGCCGTTCAATCTCGAGCGCGTGGCTGAGGATCGCTACCGCATCACGCTGGCGGTCGCGGGCTTTCGTCCGGATGAACTCGACATCACCGCGCAGCAGAACCTGCTGGTCGTCGCGGGCAAGAAGAGCGAGGCGCAGGACAATGCGGCACAGATGCTTCACTTGGGCATCGCCAACCGCAGCTTCGAGCGTCGGTTCGAGCTCGCCGACTTCATCCGCGTGGTGGATGCCGACCTGAAGGACGGCCTGCTAGTCATCTCGCTGGTTCGTGAAGTGCCCGAGGCGATGAAACCCAAGAAGGTCGCGATCGGCAGCGGATCGACCGTGGAAGACGTTCCTGCGATCGAGGCCAAGGCCGCATAACGCCGGCCGACAAGCTAGTGGCGCTGTGCTCCCTTTCAGCGCCGCGAAGAGGGCGCCCGGACCGATTTTCGATCCGGGCGCTTTGCCTTTCGTTTCGCACCATTCCGGTCGAAACGCTTGCGTACCAATCAAAAATTCAAATAGTTCTGCGAACACACCGCTGCTACGCTGGCGGCGATGCCAGCGGGGATACTGAGCGACAATCGATTCCGCGCGCTTTTCGACCAGATGGACGAAGGGTTCTGCGTGATCGAGTTCATCGACGGCCCATGCGGGCCGTTGAGCGACTATGTCCATATCGCGGCCAACGCCGCTTATACGCAACAGGCCGGAATACCCAATGCGGTGGGTTTGCGCGTGCGAGAGATGGTGCCGGAGGAAGCCGATAGCTGGATCGCGCGCTTCCGCCCTGTCCTCGAAACCGGCCGGCAAATCCGGTTCGAGCAGGAATTCGCCGCAACCGGCAATCTGTTCGAATTGTCGGCCTTTCGCGTCGAACCGGCGCAGAATCGCCAGGTCGCGGTGCTGTTCAAGAACATCACCAATCGTCGCGCATCCGAACGTGAGCTCGAAGCACGCGTGGCATCTGCGCTCTCGGAACGGCGCGTGCTGGCGGACGTCGTTGAAGGCACGGCTGCCTTCGTGCAGGTCGCCGACCGCGACCTTCGCTGGCTCGCCATCAATCACGCCGCGGCGGACGAATTCGAACGGATCTTCGGTACCCGCCCGCGGATCGGCCTTTCGATGCTCGATCTGCTGGCCGACAAGCCCGACCATCGCGCCGCCGTCGAGGCCGTCTGGAGCCGCGCGCTGGCGGGTGAAGCCTTCACCGAAGTCGCCGAATTCGGTGATCCGACGCTGGCGCGACGATGGTACGAGATGCGCTTTGGCGTGCTGCGCGATGAAGGCGGCGAGATCAGCGGTGCCTATCAGTTCGTTTATGACGTCACCGAACGCCTGTCCGAGCAGGAGCGCCTTCGCGACGCGGAAGAGGCGCTGCGCCAGGCGCAGAAGATGGAAGCGGTCGGCCAGCTGACCGGTGGTCTCGCCCATGACTTCAACAACCTGTTGGCCGGAATATCGGGTGCGTTCGAGATGATCGCGCTCCGCCTGTCGCAAGGACGTCAGGCCGATGTCGAAAAATATCTGACCGCCGGCCTGGGTGCGACACGGCGCGCCGCCGCCCTGACCCATCGCCTGCTGGCCTTTTCCCGCCGTCAGACGCTCAGTCCAAAGCCGATCCTGATCAACCGCCTGCTCCCCGATCTCGTCGAACTGGTCCGGCGCACGGTAGGTCCCGGCATCGCGGTCGAAACCGTCGGCGCGGACGATTTGTCAGCGACGATGGTCGATGCGAACCAGCTGGAAAATGCGTTGCTCAATCTGTGCATCAACGCGCGCGATGCGATGCCCGATGGTGGCAGGCTGACGATCGAGACGACCAACGTCACCGTCGACAGTCAGGTCGCCGCGACTTTGGGCATGCTGCCGGGCGACTATGTGAAGGTCAGCGTCAGCGACACGGGAACCGGCATCGACAAGGAGACGCTGGAACGCGTCTTCGACCCCTTCTTCACCACCAAGCCGATGGGCGAAGGCACCGGTCTCGGCCTGTCGATGGTCTACGGCTTCGCCAAGCAGAGTCACGGCCACGTCCGTATCCATTCGCAGGTCGGAAATGGCACGTCGGTGTCGCTGTACCTCCCGCAACATGGGGGCGACGCGCCGCTGGACGTGACGGTGGGGCGCCCCGCCCCGGCCCGCGCGACCGGCGTGACGACGGTACTGGTGGTCGACGACGAACAGATGGTGCGGATGATCGTCGTCGATGCCCTGACCGACCTCGGCTACAGCGTGCTGGAAGCGGCCGACGGTGCTGCGGGGCTGAGACTGCTGGAGACAACGCCGCACGTCGACCTGCTCATTACCGATGTCGGCCTGCCGGGTGGCCTCAACGGTCGCCAGGTCGCGGACGCCGCCCGGGCGCAGCGGCCGGATCTCAAGGTGATGTTCATCACCGGCTATGCCGAGAATGCGGCGCTGAACCACGGCCATGTCGAGCCGGGCATGGAAATCCTGACCAAGCCCTTCTCCGTCGACGATCTCGCCGGGCGCGTTGATCGGATGCTGCGAGGTTGAGTCACCAACGTTCGCGTTGAGCTTGCTAGATCACTAAGCGCTATACTGCGATTCGGTTAGCCGAAACCCGTTTCGTGCTCCGGCGAAGGCCGGAGCCTTGGCCACCAAAGCCCTAGCGATCGCCAACGCCCCGGCCTCCGCCGGAGCACAGGGCGGGTCAGCTTAGCTGGATCCCATTCTAAAGGTCGCGCCGTCCTAAGCTGGACGGCTTTGATGCAACCTCAGACCAACCGGCTCTGCCGCACCGCCGCTGCAATAAAGCTCGCGAACAGCGGATGCGGTTCGAACGGCTTCGACTTGAGCTCCGGGTGGAACTGCACGCCGACGAACCACGGATGGTCGGGCCGTTCGACGATCTCGGGCAGCGCGCCGTCGGGTGACATGCCGGAGAAGCGCAGGCCGCCGGCCTCCAGCGCGTCCTTGTAATGGACGTTCACTTCATAGCGGTGGCGGTGGCGCTCGCTGATCGCCTGATCGCCGTAGATGCTCGCGACATGACTGTTGCCGGCCAGTGATGCGTCATAGGCGCCGAGTCGCATCGTTCCGCCCAAGTCGCCGCCTTCCTGGCGCTGCTGGAGGCCTTCGGCGGTCATCCATTCGGTGATGAGGCCGACGACCGGCTCCGACGTCGGGCCGAATTCGGTGGTGGATGCTTCCGCAATGCCGGCGGTGTTCCGCGCGCCTTCGATACAGGCCATCTGCATGCCGAGGCAGATGCCGAAATAGGGCACCTTGCGCTCGCGGGCGAAGCGGACGGCGGCGATCTTGCCCTCCGACCCGCGTTCGCCGAAGCCGCCGGGGACGAGGATCGCGTGGAGCGGCTCCAGCGTCGCAGCGATGTCGTCGGGGGCCTGCTCGAACAGTTCGGCGTCTAGCCAACGGATGTTGACCTTCACCCGGTTGGCGATGCCGCCATGGACCAGCGCCTCGTGCAGCGACTTGTACGCGTCCTGCAGGCCGACATATTTGCCGACCACGCCGATCGACACTTCGCCTTCGACGTTGGTCAGCCGGTCGATGATGTCGTCCCAGCGGGTGAGGTCCGGCGAGCCATCAGAAGGGAGGCCGAAGCTGTCGAGCACGGCGTGATCGAGACCCTCGGCATGATATTGCAGCGGCACGCCGTAGATCGACTTGGCGTCGAGCGCGGGGATGACGTGGCTGGGCGGCACGTTGCAGAACAGGGCGATCTTGGCGCGCTCGCTGGCGGGCAGGGGGCGTTCGCAGCGGCACACCAGCACGTCGGGCTGAATGCCCAGCGCGGTCATGTCGCGGACGCTGTGCTGGGTCGGCTTGGTCTTCAATTCGCCCGCAGCGGCAATGTAGGGCACGAGCGTCAGGTGGACGAAGCAGGTGTTCTGCCGGCCGATGTCGTTCCTGAGCTGACGAATCGCCTCCATGAACGGCAGCGATTCGATGTCGCCGACCGTCCCGCCGATCTCGCACAGGACGAAATCAAGATCCTCGGTTTCGGCGCGGGCAAATTCCTTGATCGCGTCGGTGACGTGCGGGATCACCTGCACCGTCGCGCCAAGATAATCGCCGCGGCGCTCCTTGGCGATGATCGTCTGATAGATGCGCCCGGACGTGATGTTGTCGCTCTGGCGACTCGGTACGCCGGTGAAGCGCTCATAGTGGCCGAGGTCGAGGTCGGTTTCCGCCCCGTCGTCGGTCACGTACACCTCGCCGTGCTGATACGGGCTCATCGTGCCCGGATCGACGTTCAGATAGGGATCGAACTTGCGGATGCGGACGCGGTAGCCGCGTGCCTGCAACAGAGCTGCAAGAGAGGCCGCCATGAGGCCTTTGCCGAGCGACGAAACCACGCCGCCGGTGATGAAGATATACCGCGCCATGGGAGGATGCGCCTAACCTTGAACATGCGTGTTGGGCAAGCGCGGAAGTGCCGCGCTTGGCGTGAAAGCGGTAATGCGTGTGCGATTACTGCTGGAGCGGAACGCCGCTGCCGTTGGCCGGCGCCACGGCATTCTGTGCAGCCGCGTCGGCCGCCGCCTTCAGCGCGTCCTGGTCGCCGGTCGTGGCCGGTGCCTGCTGCGGCGCCGGGGCGGTGCGCGCCAGGCTGGTGTCGACCGTCGAGGTCCGGTTGGCCGCCGCCAGGAACGCCAGGCCGATCGACATGACGATGAACAGGCCCGCGAGAATCGCCGTCATCCGCGTCAGGAAATCGGCTGCGCCGCGCGCCGACATCAGGCCCGACGGGCTGCCGCCGGTGGTCAGCCCGCCGCCTTCCGACTTCTGCATCAGGATCACCGTCACGAGCAGCGCGGCGATGATCGCCTGGACGACAAGCAGGAAGGTGAACATGAGACTGCGAAACCGATCATTTGGGGTGGACTGGCCGCGCACATAGGCGACGGCGCCGCCGCGATCAACCGCACCCCGGCCTACGCACCCGCAAACATTTCGCGAACGCACTGAAACCCTAGGCTTATCCTCGCGTTAATGCTGCAAGACCGCCCGCCGTGACGGGCTCGCAACGGTAAGAAGCGGACCCGAAATCGTGAACGCAATCTCCGAAAAGTCGCTGTTCACCTGGATGCACACGCTGGTCGATTACGTGCGTTCGGGCGAACCGGATCTGACCAACCGCCAGATGGCGCTGTTGATGCTCGTCTATCTGGAAAAAGGCCCCCATACGGTGCGTGGACTGGCGCGTGCGCTCAATGTCTCGAAACCGGTCGTTACGCGTGCCTTGAATCGCCTGGGTGCTCTCGGCTATCTGCGCCGCCAGCGTGACGACACCGACAAGCGTAACATCTTCGTCGCGCGCACGCCTAAGGGGGCAGACTTTCTTGCAGAATTCGGGCATTTCCTCTCCGGTGACGGAACACCGGCCAGCTTCGGCGCCGCCCAGCGCCAGCCCGCGCACGCGTAAGCGGTTCGCGCTCACCGGGCGCAGCCACAAGGTCGATGGCCGGGTGGAGGCAGCGCGCGGCGACCTCGCCGACGTGCGGCTCGCGGATCGCGTGTTCGCCCCACATTATGCCGCCGCGGTCCAGCGTAGCGCGACGCGGCAGGCGCCGATCCTCGCCGCGCATGGCGGCCCGGCAATCTCCGAAATCCTGCGTGGCGAATCGTTCGACGTCCTCGAGATGTCGCACGGGCTGGCCTGGGGCGTCGGCGGGGTCGACGGGACGGTGGGCTTCGTCGCAGCCGATGCGCTCGACGTACCGGTCGCGGTCACCCATGTCGTGTGCGGCGCCGGAGCGGCATTGCCGGTCGGCTCGCGGCTGACCGCCGAGGAGGCCGCGACCTTCGACGCATCGACGATCCGCCCACTCGATGCACCGGCCAAGGATTTCGTCGCGCTTGCCGAGTCGCTGGTCGGAACCCCGGCGGTCGCCGCCGGCCGGTCGAGCGCCGGGGTCGATGGCGGCGGGCTAGTCTCGCTCGTACTGTCGCTAACCGGCCTGAAGGTCGCGCGCTTCGTCGACATCCAGCAGCGCGACCTAGGCCACGCGGTCGCCGACAGCGCGCCGATCCTCCGCGGCGATCTTCTGTTTACGGAGAGTGACGTCGCGATCGCGGTCGACGAAGGTCACGCGATCCATGTCGGCGAAGCCGGCGTCTCGCGGGTTGGGATCGCTGATCTGGGTGATATCGTAACGCGGCGGCGGCTGCCGTGAGGCGCTCGGTCTTCATCGACGGGGCGGTCGGCACCACCGGCCTCGAAATCCGTGAACGGCTGAGCGGTCGGCCCGAGATCGAGCTGCTGACGCTCGACGGCGACCTGCGCAAGGACGCCGCCGCCAAGCGGGCGGCGCTGAACGACGCCGACTTCGTCATCCTGTGCCTGCCCGACGACGCCGCACGTGAGAGCGTCGCGCTGATCGACAATCCGCGCACCCGCGTGATCGACGCCTCCACCGCGCATCGGACCGCCGACGGCTGGACATATGGCTTCCCCGAACTGGAGCCGAGCCAGGCCGCGCTGATTGCGGAGGCGCCGCGGGTCACCAATCCCGGCTGCTACCCGACCGGCTTTCTCGCGCTCGTCCGCCCGTTGGTCCGGGCCGGCCTGATCCCCGCCGATGGTGCGCTTACGGTCAACGCCGTCTCCGGCTATTCAGGCGGCGGTCGCCAGATGATCGAGGACTTCGAGGGCGGCGTCGATACGACGGCGTGGCGCGGCTATGCTCTGTCGCTCGAACACAAGCACGTGCCCGAAATGCAGCGGCACGCGCGACTCGAGCATCCACCGATCTTCGCGCCCTCGGTCGCGCGAACCTATCGCGGCATGGTGGTCGAGGTGCCGATCGCGCTCCACACCCTGCCCCGCCGGCCCAGCCCCGACGCGCTGCGCGATACGCTGTCGGCGGCTTATGAGGGCAGCCGCATCGTCCGCGTGGTCGACGACGGCGCCTCTCTCGTACGGATCGAGGACGACGCCGGCACCGATCGCCTGACCCTGCGCGTCACCGGCAATGCCGACCGCGGCCACGCCCGGCTGATCGCGACGCTCGACAACCTCGGCAAGGGGGCGGCGGGTGCGGCGGTGCAGAACCTGAACGTCATGGCCGGATTCGAACCGGCTGCGGGATTGGTGCTTTAGAGACAGCAAGCCGTTCGTATCGAACGTGACGAAGGGCTGGTCTTTTCTTCGGGCTCGATCGCCTGAGGCGCGAAGAAAGGCGGCCCTTCGACAAGCTCGGGGCGAACAGGGGAGGGCGTCCCGCCTTGCCCACACCGCTGCAGACGGTCGTTTCACCCCCACATACGATTTCTTGGCCGCCGGAGCCTTGCCCCCTGCCCCGTTGCCGCTAGGGAGGGGCCGCATTCTTTGGGGGGGCGCACGAGTGACCGGAGCCGTTGGCAAGCTGCTGCTGTTCGGAGCGACGGGGGATCTGTCGCGGCGGATGTTGATCCCGTCGCTGTTCGGCCTGCACGCGGACAAGCTGCTCCCGCCCGCGCTGACGATCACCGGCACTTCCCGGTCGGACTATGACGATGCCGGCTTCCGCGAATTCGCTGCGGCTGCGCTCGACGAGTTCCTGCCCGCCGACCGCAAGGACGCCAGCCAGATCGCGTCCTTCCTCGACCGCATCCAATATCAGCCGCTCGACGCGTCGAAGACCGATGGTTTTCCGGCGCTGGCCGATAAGATCGGTGATATTTCGGGCGGCCTCGCCATCTTCCTTTCGACCGCGCCGTCGCTGTTCGAGCCCACGATCAAGGGTCTTGAATCGGCGGGTCTCGCCGGCGAGACGGTGCGGATCAGCCTGGAAAAGCCGCTTGGCCACGACCTCGCCTCGTCCTGCGAAATCAACGACGCCGTCGCCGCCGCCTTCCCGGAAGAGCGCACGTTCCGCATCGACCATTATCTGGGCAAGGAAACCGTCCAGAACATCCTGGCGCTGCGCTTCGGCAATTCGCTGTTCGAGCCGGTGTGGAACGCGCGCGGGATCGACCACGTCCAGATCACCATCGCCGAAACGGTCGGGCTGGAGGATCGCGCCGGCTATTACGAGGGCGCGGGTGCGCTGCGCGACATGGTCCAGAACCATATCCTGCAACTCGTCGCGCTGATCGCGATGGAGCCCCCTGCCCGGTTCGACGGCACCTCGATCCGCGACGAGAAGGTGAAGGTGCTCCGCTCGCTCCGACCGATCGAGCCGAAGAACGCCGGGCACCTGACCGTCACCGGTCAGTACGGTGCGGGTGCGGTCGGCGAGAAGGTCGTGAAGTCCTATGCCGACGAGCTCGGCAAGCCGTCCTCGACCGAAACCTTCGTCGCGATCAAGGCGCATGTCGACAACTGGCGCTGGCAGGGCGTGCCCTTCTACCTGCGCACCGGCAAGCGACTGCCCGCGCGGCAGAGCGAGATCGCGATCCAGTTCAAGCCGGTGCCGCACTCGATCTTCGCCGACCGCGGCGGACAGTTGCAGCCCAATACCCTGGTCATCCGCCTCCAGCCGGAGGAATATGTCCGCCTGCTGGTGATGGCGAAGCAGCCCGGCCTCGACCGCGAGGGCATCCGCCTGCGCGAGGTTCCACTGAACCTCAGCCTCGACACCGAATTCGCCGGCACCCGCCGCCGCATCGCGTACGAACGCCTGCTGCTCGACCTGATCGAGGGCGATCCGACGCTGTTCGTCCGCCGCGACGAAGTGGAGGCCCAGTGGCGCTGGATCGACACGATCCGCGCCGGCTGGGAGACGAACGACGTGAAGCCCAAGCCCTATCCGAGCGGTAGCTGGGGGCCGTCGGCCGGGATCGCGCTGACCGAGCGGGACGGGGTGACGTGGACGGAATAGGAATTTCTGCCGTCATCCCGGGCTCGACCCGGGATCCAGGGCCGCAAGCGATCGGTTCGTGACCCTGGATGCCGGATCAAGTCCGGCATGACGAAATTGAGTTAGGACTGACATGACGACCGAAATCGAATGGTGGGATTATGACGACGCGGCCGAGATGGCCGACGCGGTGGCGGGCGATATCGGCTTCATCATCGAAAGCGCGATCGATGCCCGCGGCGCGGCGGTGATCGCGCTGGCCGGCGGTAAGACCCCGCTGCCGATCTACGAGAAGCTCGCCAAGGCCAAGATCGACTGGAAGCGTGTCACGATCATTCCCGGCGACGAACGCATCGTGCCGCTGGGCGATGCGCTGTCGAACGTCACCGCGATCGGCAAGGCGTTCCTGCCCAAGGGGGCGCGGGTGATCCCGCTCGTGTCCGCGACCGCTCCCGACTACAAGGCGGCCGGCCGCGCGGCTGATGCGTTGCTTCAGGACCTGCACTGGCCGCTCGATCTCGTTCTGCTGGGTGTCGGCGGCGATGGCCATGCCGCATCGATCTTCCCCGGCCCCGATTTCGACGAAGCGCTGAATGGCCCCAAGGAGCGCCGCGCGCTGGGCGTCATGCCCGATCCGCTGCCGCCCGAGGCGCCGGTGGCCCGCGTGACGCTCAGCAAGGCGGCGCTGACCTCGGCCCGCGCGATGATGATCGCGGTGACGGGTGACGCGAAGCGTCAGGTTATCGAGGATGCGGTGAAGGAGGGGCAGTCGTCGCCCTATCCAATCGGACGTATTCTCGCGGATGTAGAATTGCCCGTCGATATCCACTGGGCGCCGTGAACTAAGTCACCCTCACCCTTCCCACTCGCTGGCGCGAGCGGGCCCCTTCCCTCTCCCGACGGGAGAGGGAGGGAGGCGCAAAGCGCCGGAAGGGTGAGGGTGACAACCGGAATTTGCTTATGCCGAACCTCCACCCCCAAGTCGCTGCCGTCACCGACCGCATTATCAACCGCTCGCGCGAGAAGCGCGCCGCCTATCTCGCGCTGATCGCCAGCGAGCGTGAGGGTGGGGTCGACCGGCCGCGCCTCGGCTGCGCCAATCTCGCCCACGGCTATGCCGGGACCGAGGAACAGCGCGACGACATGCGCCGCGGTCAATCGATGAACATCGGCATCGTCACCGCCTACAACGACATGCTGTCGGCCCATGCGCCCTATTACCGCTACCCGGAGCAGATGAAGGTCTGGGCGCGCGAGGCGGGCGTGACCGCGCAGGTCGCGGGTGGCGTGCCCGCAATGTGCGACGGGGTGACGCAGGGCTTCGCGGGCATGGAACTATCGCTGTTCAGCCGCGACACGATCGCGCTGTCGACTGCGATCGCGCTGAGCCACGGAATGTTCGAGGGCGCCGCACTGCTCGGCATCTGCGACAAGATCGTGCCGGGCCTGCTGATGGGGGCGCTGCGCTTCGGCCACTTGCCGATGGTCCTCATCCCCGGCGGGCCGATGCGTTCGGGCATCTCGAACAAGGAAAAAGCCGCCGTCCGGGAGCGGTTTGCCGAGGGCAAGGCGGATCGCGAGGAACTGCTCGATTCCGAAATCGCGGCCTATCACGGCAAGGGCACCTGCACCTTCTACGGCACGGCGAACTCGAACCAGATGATGGTCGAGGCGATGGGCCTGCACGTGCCCGCCGCGGCCTTCGCCAATCCAGGCACGAAGCTGCGCCAGGAACTGACCCGCGCGGCGGTCCACCGGCTGGCGAAGATCGGCTGGGACGGCGGCGATTACCGCCCGATCGGCCGATGCGTCGATGAAAAGGCGATCGTCAACGCCGCAATCGCACTGCTGGCGACGGGCGGTTCGACCAATCACCTGATCCACCTGCCCGCGATCGCGCGGTGTGCCGGAATCGTCATCGACTGGGAAGATTTCGACCGCCTCTCCAGCGTCGTGCCCCTGCTCGCCCGCGTCTATCCCAACGGTGCGGCGGACGTGAACGGGTTCGAGGATGCCGGCGGCACGGCCTACACCATCCGCGAGCTGCTGAAGGGCGGCCTGCTTCACGGCGACATCCTGACCGTCGCGGGCGAGATGGCGGATTATGGCCGCAAGCCCGACATGGACGGTGACACGCTCGTCTGGCGCGACCTTCCGGAGGCTTCGGGTGACGACACGATCCTGCGGCCGGTCGATACGCCCTTCTCGGCCGAAGGCGGCTTCCGCATCCTGTCGGGCAATCTCGGCCGCGCTTGCATCAAGGTGTCGGCGGTCGAGCGCGACCGCTGGATCATCGAAGCACCCTGCCGCGTCTTTTCCGATCAGCAACAGGTTCAGGACGCCTTCAAAGCCGGCGAGCTCGACCGCGACGTCATCGTCGTCGTCCGCTTTCAGGGACCGCGCGCCAACGGCATGCCGGAATTGCACAAGCTGACCCCGCCGCTCGGCGTGCTCCAGAACCGCGGCCACCGCGTTGCCTTGGTCACCGACGGCCGCATGTCGGGCGCCAGCGGCAAGGTGCCGGCGGCGATCCACCTCTCGCCGGAAGCTTTGGCCGACGGTCCGATCGCGAAGCTGCGCGACGGCGACGTGGTGCGACTGGATGCCGATGCCGGTGTGCTCGAAGCGTTGGTCGACGCCGCCGAATGGGCCGCGCGCACGCCCGCCGAGGCGCCGCCACCCGCGATGGGTACGGGTCGCGAGCTGTTCGCGCTGATGCGCCAGGGCTGCTCGACCGCCGAAGAGGGCGGATCGGCCATGCTGGCGGCCGGCGGGTTCTGATACCCTCGTCATGCCGGACTTGATCCGGCATCCAGAGCCAAACAAGATTATAGCCCTTGGCCCTGGATCCCGGGTCGAGCCCGGGATGACGGAGGAGAGCAGAGTGCAAGTCGTATCGGTCGATATCGGAGGAACCCACGCCCGCTTCGCCATCGCGGAGGTCGAGGGCGGCCGCGTCGTATCGCTGGGCGAACCGACGACGATGAAGACCGCCGAGCACGGCAGCCTCCAACTCGCTTGGGAGGCCTATGCCGAGATGCAGGGTGGCACCCTGCCCCGGGCCGCCGCGATCGCGGTCGCCGCACCCGTCGGGGGCGACATGATCCGGCTGAGCAACAATCCGTGGATCATCCGCCCTGCGCTCATCAACGAACGGTTGCTCGTCGACACCTGGACGCTGGTCAATGATTTCGGCGCGGTCGGCCACGCCGTCGCCCAGGTACCGGAAAGCGACTTCCTCCATCTGTGCGGCCCCGAAGGCCCGTTGCCCGAGCGGGGCATGATCACGGTCTGCGGTCCCGGCACCGGCCTGGGCGTCGCAGGCGTCATGCGCGTCCCCGGCAATGGCTATCGCGTGATCGAGACCGAGGGGGGGCACACCGACTTCGCTCCGCTCGACCGGATCGAGGACGCGATCCTCGCCCACGCCCGCAGCATCTTCAACCGCGTCTCCGTCGAGCGGATCGTCGCCGGACCAGGCATCGTCCTCATCTACGAAACGCTGGCAGCGATCGAGGGGCGCGCGGTGCAGCGGCTCGACGACAAGGCGATCTGGACGATGGCGCTGGAGGGCAGCGACAGCCTGGCGATGGCCGCGCTCGACCGTTTCTGCCTGTCGCTGGGCGCGGTTGCGGGCGATCTGGCTCTGACCCACGGGCCGAAGGGCGTCGTCATCGCCGGCGGCCTGGGCCTGCGCCTGAAGGACCATCTCCTGCGCTCGGGCTTCGTCGACCGCTTCGTCGCCAAGGGCCGCTTCCGCAACCTGATGGCGGGCATTCCCGTCAAGCTGATCACCCATCCCCAGCCCGGCCTGTTCGGCGCCGCGGCCGCTTTTGCGCAGGAGCATCCCGGGGTCTAAACCCGGCAGGACGGGGTCGTGACAGAGTCGATTTTGGTTCAGGGCAAGACGTGAGGAGTGGAGCGATGCTGCAGCATCGTGACCGACGAAGGCCGCAGCACTGGAGCAAAATCGGCCTGCGGCGGAGCCGTCACCCCCGGGAAGACGCTGGACGTCGTCGCTTGCTTGCGTGTAGCGCCGCTACACGCTGCGCTGTGCTCCTCGTCAGCGCCTTCCCGGGGGCGATCACGATCCCCGTCCTGCCGGAGTTTAGACCCCATGCCTGATATCGAAACCATCATGCGCACCGGCGCGGTGATCCCGGTGCTGGTGATCGACGACGTCGCGACCGCCCGTCCGCTCGCAGAGGCCCTGGTGGCCGGCGGTCTGAAGGTGCTCGAAGTCACGCTGCGCACCCCCGCCGCGCTCGACGCCATCCGCGAGATGAAGCAGGTGCCCGGCGCGATCGTCGGCGCCGGTACGGTCGTGTCGAAGGAACAGTTCGCTCGCGTGATGGACGCCGGCGGCGAATTCATCGTCTCGCCGGGCCTGACCACTGATCTGGGCGAGGCGATCGTCCGCAGCGGCGTGCCCTTCCTGCCCGGCGTCGCCAATGCCGGCGACATCATGCGTGGCTACGAACTGGGCCTGCGTCATTTCAAATTCTTCCCGGCCGAAGCCAATGGCGGCCTCCCTGCTTTGAAGGCGCTCGCCGCGCCCTTCTACGAAGCGCAGTTCTGCCCGACCGGCGGGATCACCGCCGAAACCGCGCCGACCTATCTCGGTTTCGGCCCGGTACGATGCGTCGGCGGCAGCTGGGTGACGCCGAAGGGCGCCTCGATGGCGGAGGTCGAGCGGTTGGCGCGCGAGGCTTCGGCGCTCAGGCCTTGACCGAAATCCACGGCGATCGATCGGCCGGCGACGGGGACTTCACCGCCGTGCTGGCCGACGACGGCGTGTTCGATATCACCATTCGAGGCTTCTGGACGACCGAGCAGGTCGATCGTTTCTTCGTCGCGATCCTGCCGATGCATCACGACTGCCGGGAGCGCTTCCGGCGGGTTTGCGCACAGATCCGCATCGAATCGGTTCAGTCCCCATCGGTTGCCCTCCATGTTCGCGACCGCGCACTCGCGCTGAAGCGCCCCGGCGACCGCAATGCCTTCGTCTTCGCGAGCTTCCTGTCGAAGCTTCAGATCACGCGACTGGCGAGCAACGACGACTTCGGGCTCTTTACCGACGAGGCGACCGCGCGAGCCTGGCTGCTGGCCTGAAACTGCGGTCGAACGTCGCCGCTTCCTCGGGCGTGGCCCAGCCAAGCGCCCTTCCCTTGCCCAGATAGACCGCCAGTCTTTCGCCACGGACCGGCACTCTCCGGTCGGCACAAAGCGAGACCACGTAAGGGACCAGGATGATCGTGCCAATCGCCTGAGTCGATCCGAGCTTCGGATGACCCTCACCTTGGCGGAAGCGCCATCTCGACCGAACGACGTGGCGATCACATCGACAAGCAACGCACGCTCCGTCCCCTTCGGTAAAGCCGAGAGCGGGGCATAGGGCAGGGCGATCGTACAGGCTGCGGCTGGCGTCGTCACCGACGCGAACGCCAGCGCGACGATCAGCCGTCGTAGCATCACATCTCGCCCCGCGCCCGGCGGATGGCGTACCACTTCTTCACGTTCGCGTTATGCTGTTCCAGCGTGTCGGCGAAAACATGGCCGCCGGTCCCATCAGCGACGAAATACAACGCCTTCGATGGTGCCGGATCAAGCACTGCATCGATCGACGCCCGCCCGGGATTGGCGATTGGCCCGACCGGCAGGCCGGGCATGGCATAGGTGTTGTAACCGTTCTTCGCCTGCAATTCCGAACGCCGAATACGCCGTCCAAGCGGCCGACCCTTGGTGATCGGATAGATCGTCGTCGGGTCCGCCTGAAGCGGCATGCCGATCCGCAATCGGTTCGAATAGACCGCGGCGACAGTGCGGCGCTCTTCAGGCTTGCCGGTTTCCTTCTCGACGATCGAGGCGAGGACCAGCGCCTCCTGCTTGGTCTTGGCGACCGTCGTCGGCTTGCGCTTCGCCCAGGCGGCATCGAGATAGCGCGTCATCGCCGCCTGCATCCGCTCGACGACCGACGCCCGCGTATCGCCGCGTTCGTAGCTGTAGCTGTCGGGCAGGACCGACCCTTCGGCGGGAACGGCGACCGCCCCCTCGAGTTGCGGCGCGGCCATGACAGCTTCATGCACCAGCACCGATGGCCAGCCTTCGGGTATCGTGACGAGCCGCTGGAGCGCGCGGCCGGCCTGCATCAGCTTCAAGGCGTCGGACGGGCTGACCTTGGCGGGAAAGCGGTACTCACCCGCGCGGATCGGCTCGCCGCCGCCGAAAATCTTGGCGAACAGCAGGAAACGGCTGGCCGACCGCACCACGCCGGCCTTCTCCAGATCGGCGGCGGCGCTGGTGAGCGTTGAACCTTGCGCGATCTCGACCGATGTACTGTGCGGCAACGGCCCTGCGCCGCTCCAACTCTGGAAGACCAGGAACACGCCGGCAATCGCCGCGAGGGCGAGGATCAGGCCAAGGCAACCAAGCTTACGCATATCCGCACCCCGGCGAAGGCCGGGGTCTAGTCGCCACCGGCTTGCAACTCGGCCCCGGCCTGCGCCGGGGCACAAAATATCACAAAGCCCGCATGACCAGCGAGGCATTGGTGCCGCCGAAGCCGAACGAATTGTTCAGCACCGCCTTCACCGGACGCTTCTTGGCGGTGTGCGGGACCAGATCGACGCCGACGCAATTCTCGCTGGGGTTGTCGAGATTCAGCGTCGGTGGGACGATCCCGTCGCGCATCGCCAGGATGCAGAAGATGCTCTCGACCGCGCCGGCGCCGCCGAGCAGGTGGCCGATCGCCGACTTGGTCGACGACATGCTGAGCCCGTCGAGCGCGGAGCCGAACAGCTTGCGCACCGCGCCCAGCTCGAGCTCGTCACCGAGTGGGGTCGAGGTGCCGTGCGCGTTGATGTAATCGATGTCCTCAAGCGCGAGCCCGGACTTGCGCATCGCCATTTCCATCGATCGGAACGCACCCGATCCCTCCGGATGCGGCGCGGTGACGTGATACGCGTCGCCCGACAGGCCGTAACCGATGACTTCGGCATAGATTTTCGCGCCACGTGCCTTCGCGCGCTCATATTCCTCGAGCACGATAACGCCCGCGCCCTCGCCCATGACGAAGCCGTCGCGGCCCTGGTCCCAGGGCCGGCTGGCCCGCCACGGTTCGTCGCGGAAGCCGGTCGACAGCGCGCGCGCCTGGCCGAAACCGGCGATCCCGATCGGGCAGATCGTGCTTTCCGCGCCGCCCGCCAGCATCACGTCAGCGTCGTCCATCGCGATCATCCGCGCGGCGTCACCGATCGAGTGCGCACCGGTCGAGCACGCCGTGACGACCGCATGGTTCGGGCCCATCAAGCCATATTTGATGCTGACCTGACCGGAAATCAGGTTGATCAGCCGGCCATGGACGAAGTGCGGAGAGACGCGCTTCGGGCCCTTCGCCGCCAGAACCAGCGATTCGCTCTCGATGCCCGGCAGGCCGCCGATGCCCGATCCGATCGAACAGCCGGCACGGAAGCGCTCGGCTTCGGACATGTCGGTCAGGCCCGCGTCTTCCAGCGCCTGGCCGGCGGCGTCGATGCCATAGACGATGAACGGATCGACCTGGCGCTGGATCTTGTGATCCACCCGCTTGCCCGCGTCGAAACCATATTCATGGTCGGCGGGCTTCACTTCACAGGCATAGTTCGACTGGAATTCGGTCGCATCGAACCGCGTGATCGTGCCCGCGCCCGATTTCGACGCGATGATGTTGGCCCAGGCGGTTTCGACATCCGCTCCCAGCGGGGTCACCAGGCCCAGCCCGGTCACGACTACGCGGCGCATACAGCTCTCCGTATCAGCTCAAACGTACAACGGCTCCCGGCCCCGGACCCGGGACGGGGAGCCGCTGAAAATCGAGTGGCACCGCCGGGCAAGCCGGGCGGGGCCAAGGGGCGATCAGCCCTTGTGCTCGTCGATGTAGGTGATCGCGTCCTTGACGGTGGCGATCTTCTCGGCGGCGTCGTCCGGGATCTCGACCCCGAACTCTTCCTCGAACGCCATCACTAGCTCGACGATGTCGAGGCTGTCCGCGCCCAGATCGTCGATGAAGCTCGCATCCTCGGTCACCTTGTCGGCTTCGACGCCCAGGTGCTCTACGACGATCTTCTTCACGCGGTCGGCGGTTTCGCTCATACCCAGTTCCTTCTTGTGAAAATCCGAATTCCTGAACGCACCTAGAACGCGGGGTTCACCCGCGCAAGGGGCGGCAGGTGTCAGCTTGCGGTCGATTTGAACAGTTTGCCCAGCCGAGCGACGTTGAAGGCATAGCCGGCCAGCAGGCGCGACACGGTCGGCGTCGTGCCCTTCGGTCCTGCTGCCGCCTGCAAGCGAGTCATCAGCGCGTCGACATCGGCGGTCCGTTTCTTCGCGAGCAAGGCGTCGAGGGTCGCGGGTGGCGTGCGGGTTAACTGTCGGGTGATCGCCGGCACATCGACCCCGCCGCTCTGGAGCGCGTTCGACAGCGTCTCGACGACGACGGTCGCGACCGCGATCTCGCCAGCGCGCGCATCGACCGCACCGCTGCCCGGCTGGCATTCGGCCGCACGCGCCCGCAGCTTGATCAGCAACGCGTCCGCCTTGGCCGACGGCGGCGTGCCGCGCGTCACGCTGACGATCGTCGCGGCCTGCATCGCCTCGCGCTCGGCGACGGGGGTCTTGGTGATGGCACAGCGCGCGACGGCACCATCATCCGCCGCGGCGAGCGCGGCCAGCATCAACAGCGCGCTCACAGCATCGCCATCCCGCCGTTGACGTGCAGCGTCTGCCCGGTGACGTAGCCCGCCTCCTTCGAGGCGAGATAGACGACCGCCGCGCCGATATCCTCTCCCGCGCCCAAGTCGCCCGCGGGAATCTTGGTCAGCAGCGCGGTTTTCTGCGCCTCAGGCAGCACGTCGGTCATTGCCGACCGGATGAAGCCGGGCGCCACGCAGTTGACGGTAATGCCGCGGCTGGCGAGTTCCTGCGCCAGCGCCTTCGACATCCCGACCAGCCCCGCCTTCGACGCGGCATAGTTCGCCTGCCCGGGATTGCCGGTCGCGCCGACGACCGAGGTGATCGACACGATCCGGCCGAACCGCGCCTTCATCATCGGCCGGGCGGCAGCGCGGCAGAGGCGGAAGGCAGCCTCCAGATTGACGCGGATCACCTGATCCCATTCGTCATCCTTCATCCGCATCGCCAGATTATCGCGCGTCACGCCGGCATTGTTGACGAGGATATCGAGTTTCCCCCCGAGCGCCTCGACGGCCTGCGGCACCAACGCGTCGACCGCAGCGGCGTCGGACAGGTTGCACGGCACGGCCACATGATCGCCACCGAGCCCGGCACGAAACGCCTCCAGCTTGTCGGTATTCGATCCCGAAACCGCCAGCCTAGCCCCCTGCGCTGCGAGCGCCTTGGCGATCGAAGACCCGATCCCCCCCGAAGCGCCAGTCACCAGCGCGGTCATGCCTGTCAGGTCGAACATCTTACTACCTCGAAGAAAGAAGGAAATTGGTTCAGAGAAGGCGCTAAGGCGCAAAGGAATTGTGAGTGTTCACCACGCGTTTGAGCCCTTCTCTCAGAGTTTCACCACCGAAATTTATGAGCAGCCCTAGGGGCTGCTCCATCAATCGCAGATAGGTCAGAAGTTGCTTGGTGTGGACCGCGGTCAGCCGTTCGACTGATTTGATTTCGACGACCAGCCCCGGGCCGACGATCAAATCGACGCGGAACGCTGCATCAAACCGCATCCCATTGAACGTGAAGTCGATCGGCTGCTGCCGAAGCACCCGATGCTCGCGCCTGTTCAACTCAGCTGCCAGCAGAGTTTCATAAACGCTCTCGAGAAGGCCTGGCCCGATCTGACGATGCAACAGGAGGGCGGCGTCGATAACGTCCGTCGCGGTCGCCTCTAGATCAATCATCTTCGCGCCTTCGCGCCTTCTCTGAAACCGCTTCTTATTACTAAAGCCTCTTAACCAAAGCCTCGATATCGTCCATCGTCACCACGCTCGTCGCAACAGCATCCGGCGCCGTCCGCTTGACCATCGGCGCGAGGACCTTGCCGCCGAGTTCGATGAAGTCGTGCACTCCGCCCGCGACCATCGCCAGCACCGATTCGCGCCAGCGCACCATGCCGGTCACCTGTTCGACCAGCAGCGCCGTGATGGTCGCCGGATCGGCCACCGGTGCGGCGGTGACGTTGGCATAGACCGGCACCAGCGGCGCCTGCAGGGTCACGCCGGCCAGCGCCTCCGCCATCGCATCGGCGGCGGGCTGCATCAGCGGGCAGTGAAACGGCGCGGATACAGGTAGCAGGATCGCACGCTTGGCGCCCATCTCCTTGGCCAGCGGGACCGCCCGCTCGACCGCCTCGCGGTGACCGGAGATCACGACCTGCGACGGATCATTGTCGTTCGCGACAGTGCAGACCTGTCCCTCGGCCGCCGCGTCGGCGATCGCCTGCGCCTTGTCGCGATCGGCGCCCAGGATCGCGGCCATCGCGCCCTCGCCCACCGGCACCGCGGCCTGCATGGCCCGGCCGCGCAGCTTCAGCAGCCGTGCCGTCGTCGCCAGATCGAGCGCTCCTGCCGCACACAGCGCGGTATATTCGCCGAGCGAATGGCCCGCGACATAATCCGCCTTCTCCGCCAAGCGGACGCCGCCTTCGCGCTCCAGCACCCGCAGCGTCGCGATCGCATTCGCCATGATCGCGGGCTGGGCGTTCTCGGTCAGCATCAGGTCGCCCTCGGGACCCTCCGCCATCAGCTTGGACAGATGCTGCCCCAGCGCCTCGTCCACTTCCTGGAATACTTCGCGAGCGAAGGGGCTGGCGGCGGCGAGTGTACTGCCCATGCCGACCGACTGGCTGCCCTGCCCGGGGAAGATGAAAGCGCGCATGATGTCAAAACCTCCGTTCGATGCGCGCCGGTAGAAGAAAGTGCGGTCCCTCGACAAGGCTCGGCTGCGAACGGGTTGCGTTTTGCCCGCGTTTCGACCATAGGCCCGCGCTCCCCACACATCGTCGGGATGGAAAGACAGCCGGAGGGGCGTCGCATGGGGCGGCGTCAGCGATCGGCCAACAGTGAGAAGACGCATGGCTCTTTACGAGCACACGTTCCTTGCGCGCCAGGATCTGGCACAGGCGCAAGTGGACGCGCTGGCGGAAGCCGCGACCAAGATCGTCGAAGACAAGGGTGGCAAGGTCGTCAAGACCGAAACCTGGGGTCTTCGCAGCCTCGCCTATCGCATCGCGAAGAACCGCAAGGCGCACTATGTGATGCTCGAAATCGATGCCCCCGGTGACACCGTCGCCGAGCTGGAGCGTCAGGCCGGCATCAACGAAGACATCATCCGCTACATGACCGTGAAGGTCGACGAGCACGAAGCGGGTCCGACCGTGATGATGCGCAAGCAGGAGCGCGATCGTGAGCGTCGTGCCGACCGCGGCGAGCGTGGCGGTGACCGCCCCGATCGTGCGCCCCGTCGTGACCGTGAAGAGGAAGCCGCATAATGGCCCGCGCATTTTTCCGCCGCCGCAAGAGCTGCCCGTTTTCCGCGAAGGACGCTCCCCGGATCGATTACAAGGACGTCCGTCTGCTTCAGGGCTTCGTGTCCGAGCGTGGCAAAATCGTCCCGTCGCGTATCACCTCGGTGAGCGCGAAGAAGCAGCGTGAACTCGCCACGGCGATCAAGCGCGCCCGTCACCTGGGCCTGCTGCCCTACATCGTGAAGTGAGGAAGTAGCAGTCATGGACGTCATTCTGCTTGAGCGCGTCGAGAAGCTCGGCGCCATCGGCGACGTGGTGAAGGTCAAGGACGGGTTCGCTCGTAACTTCCTGCTGCCGCGCAAGAAGGCGCTGCGCGCCAACGAAGCCAACAAGAAAGTCTTCGAAGCGAACCGTGCGCGGATCGAATCGGAGAACGCCAACCGTCGCGGCGAAGCCGAGAAGGAAGCGGCGAGCTTCAAGGACACCACCGTCACCCTGATCCGTCAGGCATCGAACACCGGCCAGCTGTACGGCTCGGTCGCGGTGCGCGACATCGTCGAGGCGCTGGAAGCCGAGGGCCACAAGGTCAACAAGTCGCAGGTCGTTCTCGACCGTCCGATCAAGGCGATCGGCCTGTCGGAAGTCCGCGTCGCCCTGCACCCGGAAGTGTCGGTGACCGTCAAGGTCAACGTCGCCCGTTCGCCGGAAGAGGCAGAGATGCAGGCTTCGGGCGTCGACGTGATGTCGGCGATGTTCGAAAAGGACGAGGCTGGCTTCACCGAGGATTACGATCCGAACGCCGAGCCGGGCGCGACCGCCGAAGTGCAGTCGGACGAGGGTGAAGCCCAGCAGGGCTGATCCGCGTCATACGCGACAAACGAAAGAAGCCGCCCGTAGCGATACGGGCGGCTTCTTTCGTATTGGCTGGTATTTCGCGGCTTCAGGACGCCAAATCGATCCCGATCGAAGCCAGACGGCGAACGCTGATCAGGGACAGGTGACGCACGCTCCGATGACCGCGGCAAGCGGGATGAGAGCGAGGATGACCGGGACAATCTGTTTCATTTGAGCGACCAATTGTTGTTTGATCGTTCAATGCGCCGCATCGGCAAAAGGTTTCCCGGCGATGAACGGCCTGTCCCGGATCGATACGGTCGTACACCTCTTCTTCTTTCCTTCGTCATCCCGGACTTGATCCGGGATCCAGAGCCAAAGGCGGTGTCGCCCGTTACCCTGGATCCCGGATCCAGTCCGGGATGACGGGCCATGGCAGCCACTGTCCGATGATCGCGGCGCCATTGCTCCCCGATGGGTTCGCCGTCATTTTGACCGCCGCATCCCCGCCCTGCCGCGCACTGATCCGGAGCCGCCCGTATGACCGCCCTCGCCGATATCCTCGCCGGACTGAGCCCCATCGAAGGCGGGTTTAGCGGCGTGATTCCGTCCGACTGGCTGCAAGGGCGCACCGCCTATGGCGGCTTGTCGTCGGCACTCGCGCTCCACGCCGCGCAGTCAACCGCCCCCGACCTGCCGCCGCTGCGATCGGCGCAGATAGCCTTCGTCGGCCCGCTCGCCGGTACGGTCACCATCACCGCGCGCACGCTGCGCCGCGGACGCAACGCCGCATTCGTCGAGGCTACGATCGAGAGCGATGCGGGCCTGGGCTTTCGCGCGACCTTCGTCTTCATGCGTGACGTCGACTCCTCGATCGCGTTCGATCGCAGCACGCCCGCCGTGCATCCAGCGCCGCCCCCGGACGCGACGCTCTATCGCGGGCCAGCCGATCACTTCACCGGCAATTTCGAGTTCTTCGATCAGGGTCAGCCGGGCGATCGCGGCGAATGGCATCGTTGGGCGCGCCTGGTCGAACATGACCGGCTCGATCTTGAAGTCGCGCTGATCGCGATCGCAGACGGCCTGCCGCCCGCCGCCTATCAGCTGAACCGCGACGTAGCGGCGATGAGCTCGCTGACCTGGCAGCTCAACCTGCTCGTCCCCCGTCCGACCACGACCGATGGCTGGTGGCTGATCCACAGCCGCACCGACCGCGCGATCGGCGGCTATTCGAGCCAGCGGATGACGATGTGGGCGGCGGACGGCACCCCGGTCGCCGACGCGATGCAGGGTGTCGCGATCTTCGGCTGATCCTGCGACATTTCGCGACAGTTTCCCGCGGGCCGGACACAGATATGCGACGGCGCGGGTCGATACCGACGAGGTGGCAGACGACCTGCCCATGCCCTTCCCTGCCGGAGAGACGCAGATGTTCAAGACCCTCACCGCCGCCGCTCTGTTCGGCACGGTCGCCCTCGGCGGTTTCGCCTATGCTCAGACCGCCCCCGTCGCGCCGAAGCCGGCCAAGGCCGACGCGAACGGCGACGGACAGATCACCCGCGCCGAGTTCCTCGCCCGCGCGGAGGCGAGCTTCGCCCGCCAGGACACCAATCGCGACGGCATTCTGACACATGATGAGCGCCGCGCCGGCAAGCCGCCCAAGCGCGCGGCCGCCGCGATGGGCGGACCCTACGCCCCCGCGCAGGAGATGACCGCGCCACGTCCCGAAGGTGTGATGCCCGGTCGCCGCGGCGGCGGGGTGCGCGGTCCCGGTGATGGTCTGGCCCGGCTCGACACCGACGGCGACGGTCGCGTCACGCGCGCCGAATTCGATACCGGATCGCAGGCCCGCTTCGACCGGATGGACACCAACCGCGACGG
This sequence comes from Sphingomonas floccifaciens, assembly GCF_042681125.1. Classification (NCBI taxonomy): domain Bacteria; kingdom Pseudomonadati; phylum Pseudomonadota; class Alphaproteobacteria; order Sphingomonadales; family Sphingomonadaceae; genus Sphingomonas; species Sphingomonas floccifaciens. The sequence goes on from NZ_JBHUFC010000006.1 coordinate 164,763, forward strand.
CACGATCGACGCGACCGAGATGGCGGCCCTTCCGGGCGGCGGACGTGGGATGCGCGCCGATACCAACGGTGACGGCAAGCTGACCCGCGCCGAGTCCGACGCGATGTCGAAGGAGCGATTCGACCGGATGGACGTCAACGGCGACGGCGTTCTCGACGCCGCCGAACTCCAGGCCGGCGGCGGCATGCGCGGTGGTCGTGGCGGCGGCCAGCGTCGCGGTGCGATGCCCCCTGCGCCCCCCGCTCCGGCGGCGCCGACCGGCGCCTGACCGGAACCGGCACCGGGCCGCGCGCACCTCCCCCCGGTCGGTGCGTGGCCCGGTGCTGGCGATCGAACCCCGATGCGGTTACCCCTATGACGATGGCCTCTTCCGACCTGCCCCACCTGCTGCTCGTCGACGATGAGCGGTCGATCCGCGAACCGCTGGCGCAGTACCTGACCAAGCAGGGCTTCCGTGTGACCCAAGTCGGCGATGCGGAGGCGGCGCGCGCCCGGCTGAACGCCTATGCGATCGATCTGGTCATCTTGGACATCATGATGCCGGGAGAGGACGGGCTGTCGCTGTGCCGCCATATCCGCGCGACGAGCGAGACGCCGGTTATCCTGCTGACCGCCAAGAGCGAGGAGACCGACCGGATCGTTGGGCTGGAGATGGGCGCCGACGATTATGTCGTGAAGCCCTTTTCCCCGCGCGAACTCGCCGCCCGGATCAAGGTCGTGCTGCGTCGCCTGGCGGCGGGTGGCGCGCGCCAGCATGCGCCGGAGACTGGCAGCTTCGCCTTCGCCGGCTGGGTATTGAAGACCGGTGAGCGCAACCTCGTCGACCGCGAAGGCGTCGCGGTGCCTCTGTCGACTGGTGAGTACAACCTGCTCCACGCGCTGGTGACGCGCCCGCGTCAGGTGCTGACGCGCGATCAACTGCTCGATCTGACGCAGGGTCGCGAGGCCGCCGCCTTCGACCGGGCGATCGACAACCAGGTCAGCCGCCTGCGCAAGAAGATCGAACCCGATCCCAAGGCTCCGCAACTCATCAAGACGGTCTGGGGCGGCGGATACACCCTGGCCGCCGAAGTCATCCGGCTGTGAAGCGCTGGCATATCTGGCCGCGTAGCCTCGCCGGCCAGATGGCGGCTCTGCTCGCGCTTGCGTTGTTCGTCGCTCAGGCGATCAATTTCGGCCTGATCCTGAACGAGCGGGCGAACGCTCGTTTGATGCAGGCCGCGCGCCTGGCGGTAACTCGGGTCGCCGACGCGTTGGAGCGGGAAGCCAACGGCGGCCGCCCCTTGCTGGCAGACCGCGGCCGAATTCGGCGGCAACCGACCAACCCAATCTTGCCGTTCTTGAAGACGCCTGAACCCAAGCTGGAAGCCGAGCTCCGTAGGCAGTTGACGGCGGCCGGCATCCCGTTCCGCCAAGTCGATACGAACAGGCTTGGGGAAAGCGACGAGGGGACGGACCGTGCCGGTTGGAAAGGCGCCCGGCACTATAATCGGCCGGGCCAGATGGAAATTGCGGTTCAGCAACCCGACGGGCGCTGGCTCGCGTTGCGCGCGCCTTGGCCACAACCGGGGCCGCGACTGCTGATCGCGCTGCTGACCCAAACCCTGATCCTCTACGGCATCGTCCTGCTGTCTGTGCTGTGGATCGGCAGCCGGATCACGCGCCCCCTGCGTACGCTCGCCACCGCAGCTCGCGCGTTCCGCCCCGGTGAGGATGCCGAGGCTGTGGAGGAACGCGGCCCTGCCGACGTCCGCGCCGTCATCGCCGCCTATAATAAGCTCGGCACGCGGGTGACGGCCATGCTCGACGAGAAGGACCGGATGCTTGGCGCGATCGGCCATGATCTGCGCACGCCGCTCGCCGCACTGCGCGTCCGCGTCGAATCAGTCGAGGATGACGACGACCGCCAGCGCATGGCCGATACGATCGACGAGATGGCGCGGATGTTGGAGGACATTCTTTCGCTCGCGCGCCTCGGCCGGTCGAGCGAGGCCGTGACCGAAGTCGATCTGGCCGCGCTGGTCGATGCGGTGGCGGAGGATTTCCGCGATCTCGGCCATGATGTCGCGACACGCGAGGTGGAGCGGCTGCCATGGCGTATCCGTCCTGCAACGATGCGCCGCGCGGTGCGCAACCTGGTCGAGAATGCGGTAAAATATGCCGGGGCGGCCGAAGTCGTTGTCGAACGGACGGCGAGCGGCGCCTGCATTGCCGTGCTCGATCGCGGCCCCGGTATCCCCGACGACAAGCTGACCCATGTCTTCGAACCCTTCATCCGGGTCGAGACGTCCCGCAACCGCGACACGGGGGGCATCGGCCTCGGCCTCGCGCTGGCTCGCGCGATCGTTCAGGATGTCGGCGGGACGCTCAGTCTGGCCAATCGCGAGGGCGGCGGACTGGCCGCGACGATCACGCTGCCGCCGCCACGAAACTAACCCGCAATATCAACCGTTCGGCCGCGTGAAGGAGTGGTAAAGCGTCATGATCGATCACCGCCACCAGCCGGAAGAACAAGCGGGCCAGGCCGTTGCCGAGGAAGGGATCGTGGTCCTGGACGGACCGGGCAGCGTCGCGGTCAGCATGACCCCGCATGCCGCGGAAGGGACTGCGGAAAGCCTGTCCGATGCCGCTCGGGAGGCGCGACGCCAAGCCGCCGAGGCCGAATGACGGTGACGATTAGGTTTCGGCCTGCATGATTACCGTCGCTTCCTATAATATGCGCAAGGCGATCGGCACCGATCGCCGACGCGATCCGATGCGGGTGATCGACGTCCTGCGCGAGATCGACGCCGACGTAATTGCGCTGCAGGAGGCCGATCGCCGTTTCGGCGCGCGCGCGGGCGTCATCGCGCCGCATTTGCTGGAGGAGCACACGCCCTGGAAGGCGTTGCCAGTCGGCATCCGCACCCAATCGATGGGCTGGCACGGGAACGCCCTGCTCGTGCGTAAGGATGCGGTTGTGACCGACTGCGAGGCCATCCATCTGCCGACGCTGGAGCCGCGCGGTGCGGTGATGGCCGACGTGCGGGTGAACGGCACGCCCTTGCGCGTCGTCGGCATGCACCTCGACCTGTCGGGCTTGTGGCGGCGGCGGCAGGCGCATGCGATCCTGGCGCATATCGCGGCATCGTCGGTGCAATATCCGACGGTGATGATGGGCGACCTCAACGAATGGACCCGTGCCGCCGGGTGCCTGAAGGACTTCTGTCGCGATTTCACCAGTGCGGAGACAGGCCCGAGCTTCCACGCCCGCCGGCCTGTCGCGCGGCTCGACCGCATCCTCGTCTCGCGTGATTGGCGGGTCGTCGAATGCGGGGTCCACGCCAGCCTTGCCGCGCGCACCGCTTCGGATCATCTTCCGATCTGGGCGCGGCTCGACCTCGCCTGATCGAAAGGGGCGGATGCGCGACAAGGAACTGCGGCTGGCGCTGGTCTGCTACGGCGGGATCAGCCTGGCGGTCTATATGCACGGCATCACCGGCGAGATCTGGCGACTGGCCTGCGCAAGCCGGGCGTTCCAGGATGCCGCCGCTCCGGGCGACGGATCGGAGGGTGTCTATCAGGCGCTGCTGGCCGAGATCGCCGACCACGCCGACCTGCGCCTGCGCATCCTGCCCGACATCATCGCGGGCGCCAGCGCGGGCGGGATCAACGGCATTTTCCTGGCGCAGGCGCTCGCGACCGGACAGTCGCTGGAACCGCTCACGCACATGTGGCTGGAGAATGCGGATATCGAGGCGCTGCTCGATCCCGATGCCGCGCCCGACCGTTTCTCCAAGCTCTGGGCGACACCGCTTGCCTGGATGGTTTCCGACCGCAACCAGATCGACGGCACGGTCGAGCCAGGATCGCGCGAGGATGTCGCCCGCAAGCTGCGGCAATTCGTGCGATCGCGCTGGTTCGAGCCGCCCTTCGGCGGCACCCGGCTGACGCATATGCTGCTCGATGCGCTCGACGCCATGGCGGCGGGTCCGAAGGGCGCGCGACTGCTGCCGCCGGGTCAGCCGCTCGATCTGTTCGTCACCGTCACCGATTTCCGCGGCCATCCCGAACGCCTGCGGTTGAATTCTCCGGCCGAAGTAGTGGAAACCGAGCACCGGCTTGTCTTCCCCTTCTCCGACAGCGGCGACGGGCAGTTGGCGGACGCCGCCGAACTCGCGCTGGCGGCGCGGGCGACGTCGAGCTTTCCCGGCGCCTTCCCGCCCCTGAAGGTCGGTGAGGTCGATGCCGTGCTGAAGGAACGCAAACAGCGTTGGCCGGGGCGCAAGGCGTTCCTTCGCCGTGTCCTGCCGCGCCATGCCGCGGTCAACGCTGCCGAGGATGCGGTTCTGATCGACGGCTCGGTCCTGGCCAACGCCCCCTTCCGCCCCGCGATCGACGCGCTGCGCGATCGCCCCGCCAAACGCCAAATCGACCGCCGCTTCGTCTATGTCGACCCGGTGCCGGGCTATAACTTCAACCTCGGGATTTCGAAGGTCGAGGCGCCGGGCTTCTTCCAGACGATCATCGGCGCGGTCAGCGAACTGCCGCGGCAACAGCCGATCCGCGACAATCTGGAGGCCATCGACGCGCGCACCGCGCGCGTCGAGCGGCTGCGCGGCATTTTGGCGGGCCTGCGCGACGACGTCGAGGCGGCGGTGGTCCGGCTGTTCGGCTACACCCTGCTGCTCGACTATCCGACGCCGGCGCGGCTGGCGGGGTGGCGACGGCGCGCACAGGTGGCAGCGGCGAAGGACGCCGGCCTGTCCTATTCGGCCTATGCCCGGCTGAAGCTCGCCGATGTGACCGCGCTGACCGTCGCCACGCTCCAGCGCGCCGGCGGCGACACCGGTCCCGACAGCCTGCGGCGGATCGGTCGCTGCGTGGAGGAGGCACTGGCGGCGCGCGGCGTTACGTCCGACACCGCTGCCGCGCTGGCCGCGACCGCCCCGATCGTCGACTTCCTGCGACGCTTCGACCTGGGCTTCCGCGTCCGGCGCCTGCGCCTGATGGCACGCCGGTTGGCCGAAATGGACGAACATGGCGACGACGATCTGCTCGCCCCCGTGCGCGAGGCAGTCTACGCATCGCTTGCCGAATATCTCGATCTCGAACGAAGCGACGCCTTCCTTGCGCTGAGAGCCGACGTGCGCCGCATCGCGACCGACCCCGATGCGGCGCTCACCGCGCTGGACGCGGCAATGAATCTGCCCGCGATCGATGCCCGAACCGACCGTCGGCTGTCGGCCGGACTCGTCTCCCTACCAAAGGACGTCCGGCGCCCCCTGCTGCTCGGCTATCTCGGCTTCCCCTTCTATGACATCGCAACCCTTCCGCTGCTGCAAGGCGAAGGACTGGACGAGTTCGATCCCGTCAAGGTCGACCGTATCTCGCCCGACGATGCCAAGGCGATCCGGGAGGGTGGCGCGGCGGCGACCCTGAAGGGTACGCAATTCCACAATTTCGGCGCCTTCTTCAGCCGGGCATACCGTGAGAACGACTATCTCTGGGGCCGCCTCCACGGCGCCGACCGGCTGATCGACATCGTCGTATCGACACTGCCCGCCAGCAGCCGCCTGAGGCCCGGCCGCGTCGCCGCCATCAAGCGCGACGCCTTCCTCGCGATCCTTGCGGCGGAAGAAGAACGACTAACTGCGATACCCGGGCTGTTCGAAGCCTTGCGCAAGGAAATTGGGTAAGGCTGGTCAATCGGCATTTCCGCGCATAGGATGGCGGCATGCAGTTCCTGAAGACGTTGCTGATCGTTTTCACCGTCGGCCTGGCGGTGGCCTTCGCCTTCAACAACTGGACGAACGTCGACATCCGGCTGTGGGGCGGGCTGATCGTCGGTATCAATATCCCGTTGCTGATGCTGCTGTGCTTCCTGCTCGGGCTGGTCCCGACCTGGTTGTGGCAGCGCGCGATCCGCTGGCGGCTGGCGCAGCGCCTGACAGCGAGTGAGCGCACCGTCGCCGACCTGCGCCTCGCAGTCGCCACGCCGGCTCCGGTTGCGGCTCCGGTTGCGATCGTCCCTGCCGCCGATGGCGACCCCTTGCCCCCCATCCCAGCCGAGGAACGCCGCCTGTGAGTTCGCCGCTGTATGTCGCGCTCGATACGCCCGATCTGGCGCGAGCGAAGGCGATTGCAGCGCGTGTGCGGAACCATGTCGGCGGGCTGAAGCTCGGCCTCGAATTCTTCATGGCCAACGGCCGGGCCGGCGTGCGCGAGATGGCGGACATCGGCCTGCCGATCTTCCTCGACCTCAAGTTCCACGATATCCCCAACACCGTCGCCAAGGCGATCCAGGCGCTACGCCCGCTGGAGCCCGCCATCCTGACCGTTCACGCCAGCGGCGGTCGCGCGATGCTGGAAGATGCCAAGGCCGCGGCCCCGACCGGCACGAAGGTTGTCGCGGTTACCGTGCTCACCAGTCTCGACGGCAGCGACCTGCGGTCGGTCGGCGTCGCGAGCGATCCGCACGAACAGGTCGTCCGCCTGACCGAACTCGCGCGCGAGGCCGGTATCGACGGCGTCGTCTGTTCGGGCGAGGAAGTCGCCGCCGCGCACAAGAAATGGCCGACCGGTTTCTTCGTCGTCCCCGGCGTGCGTCCCGCAAACGGGGCTGCCGGCGACCAGAAGCGCGTCGTCACACCGCGCGCCGCACTGGATGCCGGCGCGTCTATCCTGGTGGTGGGACGACCGATCACCCAAGCGGAAGATCCCGATCTGGCCGCACGCGCGATCGAAGCGACGCTCTAAGTCTCGTCAATCCCGCGCGAGATGCACGAAGTCGCGCTCGAAACTCTTCAGATGCGCGCCGCCGTCGACGAAGATCACCTGCCCCGTCACCGCTTCGGCCCGCGCGAGCCACAGGACCGCATCGGCGATCTCATCCGCCCGCGCATTACGCCCGAGCGGCATCAGCGCGCCGACGCGGTCGAACTGACCGGTGGCATAATCCTCGGTCGGGAGCACCAGTCCGGGCGCGACGCCATTGACCCGCGCCTTCGGAGCAAGCGCCAGCGCGAGGGTCCGCGTCGCCTCCGCCAGCGCCTGCTTCGACAGGGTATAGGCGAGCTGGTCGACCGGCGGATTGGCGATACGCTGGTCGAGAATGTTGACGATCGCCACACCATGGCCAGCGCGCGCAACGGCAGTCGCCAATGCCACCGGCGCGGCGAGGTTCACCCGCAGATGCGCAGCGACCGCATCATAGGCGCCGTCCGCGCCATCCATCGCCCCGAATCGGGAGGCGCCGTTGATCAGGACGTCGATCGGTCGGCCGAAGCGGCGCGCGACCGCATCGGGCAAGGCAGCCACCGCGCCCGGATCGTCGAGATCGGTGAGGAAGGTCTCGCATCGCCGGTCGCCGATCGCGTCCAGCAACCAATCCTCAGGTGGCGCACCGCTTCCCGATTGCAGCGCCAGGTCGTAGCCCGCCTGCGCCAGCCGCGCGGCGATATGCGCCCCAAGCCGTCGCGCACCGCCGGTGACCAGCGCCAACGGCATGTCAGCGCCGATGCCGGATGAGCGTGACGCCGATCGATTCGAGGCCTTCCGCGATCGCCAGCTTCACGATCCGGATCTGTACGCGGCGGATACGGGGGTCCTGAAGAAACAACGTCTCGGCGATATAGTCCGCGACGCCCTCAATCAGCGTGAAATGCACCCCCTGCGGCAGACCATCGGTCGCTGCATGGCGCAGATCCATATAGCTTTTCGATGCGTCGAGCGGCGTGTCGGGGGTGAATCGTGCCGGACAGTCAAGCTCGACGTCGAGAGAGATGCGCAGCGGCTGGGGAAGGTGCGTTTCCTCCGAATAGATGCCGGTCAGCACCATGACTTCGAGGTCGTGTACCTGCAGTGTCAGACTGTCCTGCACCGTCGTCCTTCCAAAGAGAGCGTCACCTGCGATATCAGAAGCATCGCGGCGCGAAAGCGTTCAGGGGCGCGGCTCGACAGCGCCGGCGCCGCTCGGGACCCTCCCGCCCCGGGCCAGCAGGCGATGCCGCTCGAACGGCCCCGGCAAACGCCAGCCACCGGTCGCCGCCGCGGTGAAGTCGAAGAAGCGCCCATAATATTCGGGATCGCCAATCAGCATCAGCGCGGACGTGCCGGGCAGGTCGGATGCATCCGCCACCGCCAGCATGCGGGCCATCAACTCCCGCCCGACTCCCCCGCGTTGGTTCGCCGGTTCGACCGCGACCGGCCCGACCAGAATCATTGGTGCGGTCGTGCCGTCGTCGCCGGAGAGCTGCACCGGCCAGCACTGGATCGTCCCGGCCAGACCGCCGTCATCATCCAAGGCGGCAAGGCTGAGCGCTCCGATCGCCGTCGTCCCGGCCCGCAGGCGATAGGCGGTACGCGCCCGTCGATCGGTCCCGAACGCACGGTCGAGCAATGCTTCCACCTGGGAAGGGGGAATGTCGGACAGCGGGATGATTGTCATGCCGGGGGTCGCTTGAAACACAAACCCCCGCAGGACCGGTTGGTCTTGCGGGGGTGTGGCGCGCCCGGAACGATTCGAACGTCCGACCCTCAGATTCGTAGTCTGATGCTCTATCCAGCTGAGCTACGGGCGCTTGGGAGTGGCGCTGATACGAGGCGAATCGGGGGAGCGCAAGCCATTGCTTGCAGAAAAATGCGCGCTTAGGCTTTCGGCATGAAATATCGTCTTTTTCTGCTGCCGCTGACCCTCTCCGCATGCGCCAGCCAGCCGGTCGACGCGCCCTCGCTCCTGCCCCGTGCGATCGAAACCCGCGGCGACGCGCCTGCGGCACAGCAAGATGAAAGTGTTCGACCCGACCCGACACTCGACGCGCGGATTGCCGAGCAGGTGGCGGCCTTCGACAAGGCGGCCGCTGCGTTCGACGCGAGCCGTCCGGCGCTGGCGAAACGGATCGGCGCGGCCAAGGGCGCGGCGGAAGGGTCGGAGCGCTGGCTGGACGGGCAGCAGGCGCTGGGCGAACTGCAACAGCTTCGCACCGCTGCCGACGCCGCGATGACCGATATCGAGGCGCTGGCGATCGGACGGGCAAGCGCGGGCCAGCTTCCCTATCCGACGCTGGACGCCGCGATCGCGCGCGCACAGGCGGTGATCGATCGTCAGATGACGGAGGAAAACCGGTTGCGCGCTCTGCTCGCCTGATCGCCTACTGGAACGCGCGCAGCACCGGCAGGATCGTCGCATAATCGTCCGTCCACGGCGTCAGGTCACGCCGGGGGTAAAGCGGCCGCCAGTTGCTCCCGTCGCTGATCACGCGGGCAAAGGTCGACGGATCGCGCGTCAGCACGATCCAGTCGCTCATCGTCGCATGCGGCCCTTCGTTCTCATGCGGCTGATATTGCAGCATCGCCCCCATCCATCCGCGTGCCGATGCCGCGACGACCGGCTCCAGGTTCAGGAAGCGGTTGGAGGTATGGACGAGCAACACGCCGTTGCGGGGCAGGACGCGCGCATAGGTCTCGAACGCCTCGCGCGTCATCAGGTGCATCGGGATCGCGTCGGACGAGAAAGCGTCGAGGACCAACACGTCAAGCGATGCTGCGGGTTCCTGCGCCAGTCGCATCCGCGCGTCGCCGACCACGATCCGCGCCTGGGGCAGGCAGCGCGACAGGAACGTGAACTTGGCCGGGTTCCGCGCCAGAGCGACGACGGCGGGATCGATCTCGTAGAAGCTCCAGCGCTGGCCCGCCTTGGCGTAACAAGCGAGCGTCCCGGTCCCGAGCCCGACCGCGCCCACGCGCGCATTGGGCCCGTACAGCTCCGGTGCCATGCGCAGCGCGATGCCGACGCCTGAGTTCCAGACATAATAGCTGGTCGGAAACCGCTCGCGCTCGGGCGTGCCGGTCAGCTGGATACCGTGCAGCGTGGTGCCGTGGGCCAGGGTCCGCTCATAGGCATAGTTGCGGATCGTATAGACGCCGAAATAGCTGCGCGTGCGGTGCTGCCCTTCGATGGTCACTTCCAGCGCACGCCAGCCGCCGAACAGCATCAGCGCCCCGAACAGCGCGATCATATAGGCGGTGCGCTGACCGACCAGCAGGATGCCGAGCACGCACAGGACGAGGTAGATGACATTTTCCGCCCCCGTCCCTCCGCCCGGCTGAACGTCCTGACGGATTGCGACAGCGGCGAGCCCGGCGACGACGATCGCGACGATCGCGATGCGCAGCCACATGCCGCGCCGGTCGCTCGCCCACAGTCTCGCGACCATGGGCAGCAGATAGGTCTGCGGCACCAGCAGCCCCGCTGCGAGCACCAGCAGCGGATATTCATAGGTCCAGTCGAATACGACCGGCGCGACGAGGCCGGAGAAGACGCCGCCCAACGCCCCGCCGACCGACATCGCGAGGTAGAATCCCGTCAACCGATCGGGTGCCGGCCGCAGGTCGTACATGCGCGTGTGCAGCGCGACCGCTACGACAAACAATAGAAGCAGCGCGATGCCGGCGTTGAGATAGGGCATCGCGTTGTGCCCGGCGATCATCACGCCGCCGAACAACAATATGGTGACGGGGGCAAACCGCGTGATCGTGTCGGCGATCCCGCGCCGCACCGCGAAGGCGACCGAGAAGCTGAGCAGATAGAGGCCGAGCGGCAGCACCCACAGCAGCGGCACGGCGACGATGTCGGTGGTGAGGAACGTCGACGTCGCGAGCATCAGCCCCGAGGGCACGAACGCCAGCGCGATCCACAGCAGCACCCGCCGGACCGGCGCCGGTGGCGACGCCTCGCCGACGATCTCCGCCGCCTCCGCCCGTCGCGGCAGCCGCCAAGCGCACCCCGCGACCAGCAGGAACAGCGCGACATAGCCAGCGCTCCAGACCAGGCTCTGCCTGCCCAGCGCCATCGTCGGCTCGACAATCAACGGATAGGCGATCAGCCCGCCGAAACTGCCAATATTCGACGCGGCGTACAGCGCATATGGGTCACGCCCCGGCGCCGCGACCGCATACCAGCGCTGCATCAGCGGTGCTTGCGCAGATACGGCGAAGAACAGCGGCCCGATCGATGCGCCGAGCAGCCACGGCACCCACACCGCTGGCTCGGCGTCGGCGGGCATCTCGAAATCGTACAGCCCGATCGGCAACCACAGCGCCGCGATCGCCAGCACGCCCAGATGCACCGCCGCACTCTGCCGCGGACGCAACTTGCTCAGGGCGTGCGCATAGGCATAGCCGCCGAGCAGCAACGCCTGATAGACCAGCATCGCCGAATTCCACACCGCCGGCGCGCCACCCAGACGCGGCAATGCCATCCGCGCGACCATCGGCTGGACCAGGAACAGCAGGAACGATCCCGTAAGGATCGTCGCGACGAACAGCGCGCGACCGGCGCGAGATGCAGGCGGCGCGGCGGTCTCGATCACGCAGTCGGCCGATCGATCGTGTAGACCAGATGCCGGCGCAGCGGATGCCCCTCCGCGAAATCGGGATGGTCGAAGTGAAGGTCCGGCCGTTCGGACATGCCAAGGCGTCGCATAAGACCCCAAGACGCTTCATTCGCCGGAACGGTCCATGCCGCGATCCGCGCGCGATCGGTATTCGCCCATCCCCAGGCGAGACTCGCCTCCGCCGCCTCGCGGGCATAGCCTTGGCCCCAGGCATGTCGCGCCAGCCGCCAGCCGATCTCCAGCTCGTCTGTCACCCCGGTTCCGGGGTGCCCGCCGAGCCGCAATCCGCAAAAGCCGAGGAAGGCGCCGTCCGCCCGCCGCTCGATCGCCCAGAAACAATGGCCGTCCCGCGCTTGACCCACGCGGTGGCGATCGATGACCGCTATGGCCGCATCCCGATCGATCACGCCGTTCAGGTGGCGCATGACATCGGCGTCCTGCCCCATCGCCGCGAACGGTTCGATATCGGCGTCGCGCCACGGCCGCAGGACCAGCCGCTCAGTCTCGATCATGCGCCGAGCAATCGTGCGGCCAGCGGGGCGTGATAGGTCAGCACGCCCGAACAACCCGCACGCTTGAACGCCATCAGCGTCTCCAGCACGACGGCCTCACGCTCCGCCGCGCCGACCGCCACCGCGGCCTCGATCATCGCATATTCGCCCGACACCTGATAGGCGAAGACGGGCACGCCGAACTCGCTCTTCACCCGCACGATGATGTCGAGATAGGGTAGGCCCGGCTTGACCATCACGCTGTCCGCGCCCTCGACCAGGTCGAGCGCGACTTCGCGGATCGCCTCTTCGGCGTTGGCCGGGTCCATCTGATAGGTCTTCTTGTCGCCCTTCAGCAGCCCGCGCGTGCTAACCGCGTCGCGGAACGGGCCATAGAAGCCGCTCGCATATTTGGCGGCATAGGCCATGATCTGGACGTTGCGATGGCCCGCGCTTTCCAGCCCTTCGCGGATCAACCCGACGCGACCGTCCATCATGTCCGACGGCGCGACGATGTCCGCCCCCGCCTCGGCCTGGACCAGCGCCTGACGGACGAGCACCTCGGCCGTCTCATCGTTCAAAACATAGCCCGCACCATCGACCAGCCCGTCGTGGCCGTGGCTGGTATAGGGGTCCAGCGCCACGTCGGTCAGCACGCCGACCTCCGGCGCGGCATCCTTGATTGCCCGGATCGCGCGGCACATCAGATTGTCGGGATTAAACGCCTCCGCCCCGTCGTCGCTGCGCAGATGCGGCGGCGTATTGGGAAAGAGCGCGATGCACGGGATGCCGAGCGCCGCCGCTTCCTTCGCCCGCTCCGCGACCTTCGCCAGCGACCAGCGTGACACGCCGGGCAGACTGGCGATCGGTTCCTCGTCAGCACCTTCGGTCACGAACAGCGGCCAGATCAGGTCGGCCGGGGTCAGCACATTTTCGGCATGAAGCCGCCGGCTCCAGGCGGAGGCGCGGGTGCGACGCAGGCGAAGCGCGGGATAGTGGGACATGGCCGCCAGCCTTGCGCCATCGCCTGCCCTGCTTCAAGCGTTACGCATCCGAAACCGGAGCTGGCGCGTTGCAGCCGATCATGAGCCGTTTCACCTCCGCCGCCCTGATCGTCAACGCCAAGTCGCGCCGCGGCCAGGCCCTGTTCGAACAGGCCTGCAAGGCGCTCGACGGAGTCGACTTCCCCGTCGATGCCCATGCGGTCGAGGACCCGAACGACCTGGAAGCTACGGTCGAGCGCGCGTTAGCCAAGAAGCCGCAACTGGTCGTCTTCGGCGGCGGCGACGGGACCGTGTCGGGCCTGGTCGACCTGCTGGTCGGCAAGGACGTGGTGCTGGGCGTCCTGCCGCTCGGTACCGCCAACAGCTTCTGTCGCACACTTGGCATCCCGCTCGACGTGGCGGGCGCCGTGCAGGTGTTGAGCGAGGGGCGGCCGAAGCGGATCGACCTCGGCATGATCGATGACGATTACTTCGCCAACGCCGCAACGATGGGCATCGCCCCGAAGATCGCGGAGACGGTACCGCACGACCTGAAGAAATGGCTTGGCCGCGCGGGGTATCTCAGCTGGGCGGCGATCCAATATGCCAAGTTCCGTCCCTTCCCCGTCTCGATCGACGACGGCAGCGGTCAGCCCCGCGTAATGCGCGCGGTCGAGGTCCGTATCGCCAACGGCCGCTACCACGGCGGCCAGGAGATGATGGAGGACGCGGCCATCGACAACGGCGAGATCCTGGTCGAGGTCGTCCGCGGCCACCTGCGCAGCCGGCTGCTCTACAACTGGGCGGCCAACGTGCTGCGCCTGCCGCAGCGGCGCGAAAAGGTCACCGTGTTCCGCGGGCGATCGATCCGCATCGACAGCGACAAGCCACGACCGATCTCGATCGACGGCGAAGTGCTGGCAACGACCCCGGTCACGGCGAAGGTCGCTCCGGGGATCATCGAGGTGATGGTGCCGGCGTAGGCCACAACTGCCAACCGTTCGCCCTGAGCTTGTCGAAGGGCTGCTTTTCTTCGTGCCTCACGCATTACGGCTTGAAGGAGAAGGGCAGTGCTTGGACAAGCTCAGCGCGAACGGGTTGATGCCTCACCCTGTAGGATGCACCCGCCCGGCCGGCTCCGCATCGGCGTGCGCCTGCTCCTCGCAATCCGCCGGTTCGGGCGTCAACAAAGCTCCCTTCCGCCAGTTGCCGTAGCGATAATAAGCCACCGCCATCACCAGGTTCGCCGCCGACCCGGCGGGAAAGCTCCACCAAAGGGCATCCGCCCCCCACGCCGGCAACAGCGCCGCCGCGAAGCCGAGCCGCACCGGGTACATCGACACGAACAGCATCACGAGCGGCGCGATGACCGCCCCGTTCGCGCGCACGGTCGAGAACAGCACCATCGTCGCGCCGAACAGGACGAAGCCCCACGCCGCGACCAGCTGGATATGCGCAGCAATCGGCATCGCCGGACTGTCCTGCCCGAGGAACAGGCCAAGCACGGCGCGGTCGAACAGGGTCGTCACCACCACCATCACCCCGGTCAGCGCCAGATTGGTGATCAGCCCGGCCCGCGTGATCCGGCCGACCCGGTCCCATCGGCCCGCCCCGATATTCTGCGCCGTCATCGCGCTGACCGCCGCCCCGATCGCCAGCGCCGGCATCTGGATATAGGTCCACAGCTGTTGAGCGACGCCGTACGCCGCGACGGTGTCGACGCCCTGCCGGTTGACCAGCCCCGCCATCGCCAGCCCCGCCGACGACATGACCAGCATCTGCGCACCCATCGGCAGGCCCTTCGCCTTGATCGTCCGCACCAAAGGCCCGTGCGGCTTCAGATAGGCAAGCTCGCCGCCGCGCAGCCGCAGCGGCAGGTCGCGGGCGTAGACATAGACGACAAGGCAGGCGAGCGAGACATGATTGGCCACCAGCGTCGCGGTCGCCGACCCGGCGATCCCCAGCCGCGGAAACGGCCCGATCCCGGCGATGAGGAACGGGTTGAGGCCGGCATCGATCACGACGCTCAAAACCATGAACCAGAAAGGCGTCGTCGAATCGCCGGTCCCGCGCAGCCCCATCATGACCAGCACGACCATCATCGACGCCGGCAGGCTGAGGAAGATGACGCGCAGATAGGCCAGCGCGAGCGGAAACGCGTCGCCGGGCGTCGCCAATATCGTCAGGATTTGCGGCGCGAGCATCCAGCCGATTGCCGCGATCACCACGGCTCCGAACAGCACCATCCCGACCGCGGTACCAAACGCCCGTCGCGCCGCGTCGATGTCGCCGCGCCCCATCGCCTGACCGACCAGGATCGTCGCCGCCATGCCGAAGCCGAACACGGCACCGAACATCAGGAACATGATGATGTTCGCGTTCGATGTCGCCGCCAGCGCCGCCTCACCCAGGAAGTGCCCGACCCAGATCGTGTTGATCGATCCGTTCAGCGACTGGAGGATGTTGCTGCCGAGCGTGGGGAGCGCAAAGGCGAGCAGCGTGCCCGCGATCGGGCCGGTGGTGAGGTCGCGGCTCTTGCCGCCTTTCTCCTCCTTCGTCATGCCGGACTTGATCCGGCATCCAGAGCCACAGGCGATATGGCCCGCGACTCTGGATCCCGCGTCGAGCCCGGGATGACGAAAGTGGATAGGGTAGCCGTCACCCTCAGCCCAGCCGCCCCAACGCCGCCGCCAGCCGCTCGGCCTCCGCCGCCTTGTCGGCGTGATCGGCCTTCGCCTTCTCGACCGCTTCCGGCTTGGCGCGCTCGACGAAGCTCGGGTTGCCGAGCCGCCCGGCCAGCGCATCGCGCTCCTTCTCCGCCGCGGCGATCGCCTTGGTCAGACGCGCGCGTTCAGCGGCGAGGTCGATGACGTCGCCTAGGGGCAGGACGAACGTCGCCTCGTCCACGACGATCTGGAGCGCGCCGCCCTCCGGCGCCGCGCCCTCCGCCCGGTCGATCCGGGCGAGACGCGCGATGACCGCCGCCTGCGCGGACAGACGAGCCTCGGTGGCGGCCGAAGCATCACGGACATGGACAGGCAAACGCGCGCCCGGCGGCACATTAAGTTCGGTCCGCGCGGCACGGACTTCACTGACCAATCGGATCAGCCACTCGATCTCCCCCGCCGCTGCCGGATCGAGCGCGCGTGCATCGGCCATCGGCCACTTCGCGACGATCAGGTCGTATTCGCGTGCCCCCATCGCGTGCCACAGCTCTTCGGTGATGAAGGGCATGAACGGGTGGAGCAGGACCAGGATCTGGTCGAGCACCCAGCCCGCGACCGCGCGCGTCTCGTCGGCGCCCTCGACGCCCTCGCCTTGCAACACCGGCTTGATGAGTTCGAGATACCAGTCGCAGAAGCGGCTCCAGACGAACTGGTAGATCGCATCCGCCGCGCCGTCGAAGCGATAGTCGGCCAGCGCCAGGTCGACCGCCTGGATCGTCTGCACCGTCTCTGCGACGATCCACTTGTTGACGGCCAAGGTCGCGGCCGGCGGCTCCGGCGTCGACGACGCGCCGATGCCGTTCGACTGGCAGAAGCGGCTGGCGTTCCACAGCTTCGTCGCGAAGTTGCGATACCCCTCGACCCGCTTCTCATCCATCTTGATGTCGCGGCCCTGGCTTTCCATCGCCGCCATGAAGAAGCGCAGCGCGTCAGCGCCATATTGGTCGATCAGCCCCTGCGGGTTGACGACATTGCCCTTCGACTTCGACATCTTCGCGCCATCGGCGGCGCGTACCAGGCCGTGGAGATACAGCGTGCGGAACGGCACGTCCTTCAGGAAGTGCATCCCCTGCATCATCATCCGCGCATCCCAGAAGAACAGGATGTCGAAGCCGGAGATGAGGACGTCGTTGGGGTAACGGCGCTGCCATTCGGCTTGGGCGTCACCCTCACCCTTCCCACCGCCTGCGGCGGCGGGCCCCTTCCCTCTCCCATCGGGAGAGGGAGGGAGCGGCGAAGCCGCGGAAGGGTGAGGGTGATCGGCTTCGTCAGGCCACCCCATCGTCGCGAACGGCCACAGTGCAGACGAAAACCACGTATCCAGCACGTCAGGATCGCGGGTCAACGCGACACCCGCCCCCGCCTGCGCCTGCGCCTCTTCCTCGGTTTCCGCGACATAGGCGTTACCCTCGGCGTCGAACCACGCCGGAATCTGGTGCCCCCACCACAGCTGACGCGACACGCACCACGGCTGGATGTTCTCCATCCAATTGAAAAACGTCTTTTCCCACGTCTTGGGCACGATCTGGATGCGCCCGTCGCGCACCGCCTCGACCGGACCCTTGGCCAGCGTCGCGGCGTCGACATACCATTGGTCGGTCAGCCACGGCTCGATCACCACACCCGAGCGGTCGCCATAGGGCGTCTGGATCGTGCGCGGCTCGGCGTCGTGCTCTTCGCCATCCTTGTCGACGTGCGGGATCAGGATGCCTTCGTCCTTCAGGCGCGCAACGACCGCCTTGCGTGCCTCCGCCGTTGACAGGCCCAGGAACGCGTCGGGGATCAGCCCGTCCGCGGTCTGGACGATGCGCGCCTTGGCATCGAGCATGTTGAGCATGTCACGCGCGGCGATGCCGGCGCGCTTGCCGACCTCGAAGTCGTTGAAGTCGTGGCCCGGCGTGATCTTCACCGCGCCCGATCCAAGCTCCGGATCGGCATGTTCGTCGGCGACGATCGGGATCAGGCGGCCGGTGATCGGCAGGCGCACCTGCTTGCCGATCAGCGCGGTATAGCGCGCGTCGTCCGGGTGCACCGCGACCGCCATGTCGGCCAGCATCGTTTCCGGCCGGGTCGTCGCGACCTCGATATGACCCGATCCGTCCGCCAGCGGATAGCGCAGCCGCCAGAAGCTGCCCTTCACTTCGCGCGTCTCGACCTCAAGGTCGCTGATCGCGGTCCCCAGGCCCGGATCCCAGTTCACCAAGCGCTTGTCGCGGTAGAGCAGCCCCTGGCGGTGAAGCTCGACGAAGACCTTGAGCACGGCCTTCGAGAAGCCGGGGTCCATCGTGAACCGCTCGTTCTCCCAGTCCATCGAGCAGCCGAGACGCCGAAGCTGCGACGTGATCTCGCCGCCGCTCTCCGCCTTCCACTGCCACACCCGGTCGATGAACGCCTCCCGGGTGAAGTCGGTGCGCTTCTCGCCCGCTGCGTTCATCTGGCGCTCGACCACCATCTGTGTCGCGATGCCGGCGTGGTCGGTGCCGACTACCCACAGCGCATCCTTGCCCTTCAGCCGCGCGTGGCGGACCAGAATGTCCTGCAACGTGTTGTCGAGCGCGTGGCCGATGTGAAGGCTGCCCGTGACGTTGGGCGGCGGGTTGACGATCGTCCACGGCTCCGCATTCGGGCGGTCGGGGCGGAACTGGCCGGTCCCCTCCCAATGCGCGTACCATTTCGCCTCGATGGCGGCGGGATCGAAGGTCTTTGCGAGTTCGGTCATGGGGGCGGCTTTAAGCGATGTGTGTCATTTCACACCACCCCCTTCGTCATGCCGGACGTGATCCGGCATCCAGGGCCACAGGCCGTCCCGCCTGCGACCCTGGATCCTGGGTCGAGCCCGGGATGACGCGCCTTACTTCGCCCCCTTCCCCGTCCACCGGTTCAGCCAGCCCAGCACCTCGCCATACCACTGCCGCGAGTTCTTGGCCTTCAGCACCCAGTGGTTCTCGTCCGGGAACACCACCAGCCGCGACGGGATGTTGCGCCGCTGGAGCGCAGTGAAGCTCGCGAGCCCCTGCGTGTACGGGATGCGAAAGTCCTTCTCGCCGGTGATGACCAGCATCGGCGTCTGCCACTTGGCGACATGGTTCACCGGGTTCCAGCGCTCGAACGCTTGCGGGTCCTCGTAATAGGCCTTGCCGCCATGCTCCCATTCGTCGAACCAGAGTTCCTCGGTCTCATACGCCATCGCGCGCGCATCGAAGACGCCGTCGTGCTGGACCAGACACTTGAACCGGTCGGGCCACTGCCCGGCAAACCAGTTCATCATATACCCGCCATAAGAAGCGCCGAGCGCGCAGGCGTTGTCGGCGTCGAGCCAGCCGAACTTGGTCGTCGCCGCGGCGAGCCCCTTTTGCAGATCCTCGAGCGGCCAGCCGCCCCAGTTATTGCGGATCGCATCGGTGAAAGCCTGACCGTATCCGGTCGACCCGTGGAAATCGACCGCGACGAGGCCGTAGCCGGCGCCAGCGAACACCGCCGGGTTCCAGCGGTACGACCAACCGTTATTGCTCGACCCCTGCGGGCCGCCGTGGACCATGTACGCGATCGGCACCTTGCCAGTGCTGCCCGCGGGCTTGACCGCATAGCCCCAGACGGTGTCGTTGTTCGCGCCCGTGAAGTTGAAACGGGTGATGGTCGGCCAGTCGATGTCCTTGAGCTTGGCCGCATTGACGCTGGTCAGCCGGACGTTGCGCTTGCCGTCCAAGACGTAGAAATCGTCCGGCGCGACCAGGCTGTTCATCGCATAGACGAAGCCCTTCGCGGTCGGCACCACGGCGGTGACGTTGCCCTGCTGCGTCAGACGCGCCACCTTGCCGCTGGCGGCGTCGACCGACCACACCGGGTTCTCCTGCCTGTCCTGCGCGGTCACCAGAATGCGCTTGCTGTCGGGCGTCCAGGCGATCGATTCGACCGAGCGATCCCAGCCGCTTGTCAGCGCGCGGACCTGCCCCGTCTGGAGGTCGCGGACCATCAATGTCAGCTTGTCCGCCTCATACGTCG
Organism: Sphingomonas floccifaciens; assembly: GCF_042681125.1. Lineage (NCBI taxonomy): Bacteria > Pseudomonadati > Pseudomonadota > Alphaproteobacteria > Sphingomonadales > Sphingomonadaceae > Sphingomonas > Sphingomonas floccifaciens. The sequence goes on from NZ_JBHUFC010000006.1 coordinate 184,340, forward strand.
GGCGCGCCATCGCCGCCCAGGCGAGCCACCGGCCATCGGGTGAGACGGTCGGGAAATTATCCGTCGCGTCATTGGCGTCGGTCAGGTTCGTCGGCGCGACCGAGCCATCTGCGGGCACCGAGAAGATGTCGAGGTTGGTCGACGTCGCCTCGATCCGCCCCGCCTCGCGTAGCGCGAAATAGACGGTGCGGCCGTCCGGGCTCCACGCGACTTCCTCGCCACCGCCAAAGGGCTTGGACGGGGTGTCGCCGATCAGCGTGCCGGTAATCGCGACACCGTCGCCCGGCGCGCCGTCCGCGCCCAGCGGAAGGACGAACAGCTGCGAGCGGTTGCCGTTCGCCCAGCTATCCCAATGCCGCACGAACAACTGATCATAGGTGCGGCCCGAGCCCGCGTTCGGGTCCTTCTTCTCCATCGCCGGGGCGAGGCTCGGCGCGCCGGGCTTGCGGTCGGCCCAGATCAGGATCTTGTCCCCGGTCGGCGCGACCTTGAAGCCGCCGAACCCGCCCTGGAAACCGGTCAGCTTGCGCGGGGCACCACCGGCGAGCGGGATCGCCCACACGGCATCGTCGCCGCCCTTGTCCGACTGGAAGTAGACGGTGTCGCCGACGATCTGCGGGCTCGTCTCGTTGACGTCGGCCTCGGCCGCCAGCTTCTCCGGCGTCGCGCCCTTGCGGGTCAGGTCGAACCGCCACAGGTCGAACCGGCCGCGATTGGCGGCGAGGTCAGTTTCGCGCTGTTGCCAGACGAGCCAGCGGCCGTCCTTCGACACCGCGGGCGACGATATGCGCGACAGCATCGTTACATCGTCGATGGTCAGTTGGCGGGCACTCGCCGGGGCGGAGACGGAGAGCAGCACGGTGGCTGCGAGCAGGATGTGCTTCATGGGCGGCAGGTGTACCCCAGCCGCGCCGTCAGACAACCCCGTTCGGACCCTCCAGCAACGTACTGATCCGCTGGGCGAGTTCGGCGCGGCGATAGGGCTTGCGCACCAGGTCGAACGCCTGGCTCTCCGCATCCAGCGCGCGGTCGGAATAGCCGGTGGTCAACAGGATCGGCATCGCCGGGAAACGGCGGCGCACTTCCTTCGCCAGTTCCACGCCGTTGATCCCGCCGGGCATGACGATGTCGGTGAAGATCAGCCGGAAGTTGCTGTCCGTGTCCAGCAGGTCGATCGCCTGGCTGGCGCTCGGGCTGTGGACGACCTCATACCCCAGATCTTCCAGGATTGCGCGGCCGAGCTGGGCGATTTCCTCCTGATCCTCGACCATCAGAATGCGCTCGCCGTGACCGCGGGTCTGGCTGGCCTGGACTTTGGCCGGCTCCAATATGCCGCGCGCGCGGGGGAAGAACATCGTGACGCGGGCGCCCCGCCCCTCGACATTCTCGGCCAGCACACCGCCGCCGGTCTGGCGCATGAAGCCATAGACCATCGACAGGCCAAGGCCGGTGCCCTTGCCCACTTCCTTGGTCGAGAAGAACGGATCGAACACCCGGTTGATCTGATTGTCGTCGAACCCCTTGCCGCTGTCGGTCACCGCGACGCGCACATATTCGCCCGGTTCGACGCCTTCGGCCAACGGCTGCTCGGTGGTGGAGACGACGTTCTCCGTCTCGATCACCACTTCGCCCTTGCCGTCGATCGCATCCTTCGCATTCGACAGGATGTTGAGCAGCGCCATTTCGGCCTGCACGGGATCGACACGGCAATTCCAAAGCTCGTCCTGAAACCGCCGGCGCACCGTAATGCCGTCGCCCAGGTTGCGATCGATGATCGTCGCGAAATCGCTGATCAGCGTGTTCAGGTTGAGCAAGCGGTCGCGCAGTTCCTGCTTGCGGGCAAAGGCCAACAGTTGCTGCGTCAGCGTCGCACCCCGGTTGGCGGCCATGCCAATCGCTTCGATCGCACGGCGCGACGCACGGTCGCTGTCGTCGATCCGCGCCTCCAGCATGTCGACATAGCCGAGCACGACCTGGAGCAGATTGTTGAAATCATGCGCGATGCCGCCGGTCAGCTTTCCAACCGCCTCCATCTTCTGCGCCTGGTGCAGCGCGTCCTCGGCCTCCTTGCGGCGCGAAATGTCGAGCTGGCTGCCAAAGAAATACAGTAATTTGCCGTCGTCGCCGAAGACCGGAGACACGAACAGCGCGTTCCAGAAGGTCGAACCGTTCTTGCGGTAATTCAGCACCTCGACCGCGACTTCCTCGCGTCGTTTGATGGCCTCGCGAACCTGATCGATCGCGTCGCAATTCGTCTCGGCACCCTGGAGGAACCGGCAGTTCCGGCCGATGATCTCGTCCAGCGCATAACCCGTCATTCGCGAGAAGGCGTTGTTGCAGAAGACGATCGGATTGTCCGGCTGGTTCGGATCGGTGACGATCATCGGCATCCGCGTCGTTTCGACCGCGGCGAAGAAGATGTCGTGCGACGAAGACTTGGTCGGCGTGCTCGGGTCGCTGAGGCGCGGCGCCGGCGGCATGCGCGACTGCGTGTCCGTCATATCGGTGTCGAGGGATGACGGATCGCCGTTCATGCGGCACTTAACTCGCGATAGAGGTTCGGGTTGCCCCCTACACGCCCCGGCCGGAAATACGGGCGATTTCCTTGGCAACCATCGCTTCCACCATCGACGGCAGATTGGCGTCGAGCCAGTCGCGCAGCATCGGTCGCAACATCTCGCGGACCATGCCCTCCAGCGTGTCGCTGCCGGGGTTTTCCGGCTTCACGATCATCCGCGACAGCGCCTCCAGCGGGCCGCGGCTCGCCTGTGCGGTGTCGGGCGACACGATCGATTCTGCACGCGGCGGAACGCGGTCGTGATAGGCGGACTCAGCAGGCTCCGTTGCGCGCGTAGGCGGTGCGGTGCGGATCGGCTCGCGACGAGACACCGGCTCGGCCGCCGGGAACGGCACGCGCTGCGATAGTTCGAGCACCGTGTCGTTATCGTCATCGTCATGACGATCGTCGATCGACGCATCCGGCGCCGCGATCGGGCGCGGCGCGCCACGCCGGGCACGACTGTTGCCGGCAGGAGTCTCGCTTTCCTCGATCACGCGTTTGATCGACGAAAGGATCTCTTCCATCGTCGGTTCGCTACTGACATCACCCATGTCGACAGGCCCCCGACACAATAAGCGGTTAACGCGGTGTTCCTGCGGGATTGGCGGGGGTGGTGTCAACTGCCTGTCGACCGACACGGCCCGCCGGCGCACCCTGCGGCGGGGTGCCGGGGTTGAGTGCGGCGGGATCGGCTCCTGGCGGACGCGACAAAGCCGGGTCGTCCAGTTCGGGATTGCGCCCGACCGCCGGCGTCTGCGGCGCGATATCCACAGTGCGCGTCGCGACCGGCGTCGGCTCGGGATCGGAGCCCCAGTCGGACAGCCTGTTCCGCACCCGGTCGTAGTTGACGACGGGATCGTACAGCGGCCCCGTATCGCCCAGATTCAGATCGTCAGCCTCCGCGCGCCCCATCGCCGCCAGCAGCGCAAAGCCCGCGACATAGGCGTCGCGACGCGCCGACACGAGCGTCACCTGCGAGTTCAGCAGCTCCTGTTCCGCGTTCAGGATGTCGAGGATCGTTCGGGTGCCGACGCTGTTCTCCGCCCGCACGCCTTCCAGGCTCAGCCGGTTGGCGGCGACCGCTACCTCGCTGCTCGCGATCACCTGCTGCGCCGACAGCCAGCTGGCATAGGCCGAGCGGACCTGCGCAATCACGCCGCGCTCCGTCAGCGTCACCTGCTCGATCGCCTGGCTCTCGCGCGCCTGCGACTGGCGGACCTGCGCGGCTGGACGCCCGCCCTGATAAAGCGGCAGCGTCAGGCCGATGCCCGCCGTCAGGCCATAGTCGCTCTGCGGCGCCGCCGTGATCGGTGACGACGATCCGAGCGTGTTGAGGAAGTTATAGTAGGTGCCACCGGCCTGCACGCTGATCCGCGGCAGCCGCGACGCCCGCGCCACGCGCGTATCGAGCCGCGTCGCGTCACGCGCCTTCGCTGCCGCTTCGAGCAGCGGGTTGTTGTTGAGCGCCGTCGTCACCGCGGTCGCCGTGTCACCGGGCAGGTTCGGCAACGGCGGCGGCGTCTCAAGCGTGCCCGCCGGCGCACCGACGATCCGGATGTAATTCTCGCGGCTGGCGATCAGGCGCGCTTCCGCTTGCCGCAACTGCCCCTCCGCCAGCGCGCGCCGCGCTTCGGACTGGGCAACGTCGGTGCGCGTCAGGTCGCCGACCTCGAACCGATCGCGCGAGGCCTGCATGTTGACGCTCAGCGCGCGGACGTTCTGCTGGTTCAGCGCCACCACGGCTTCGTCACGGATGACGTCCATGTACGCTGACACCACGTCGGTGAAGAGATTCGCCTCCGTGCCTCGCAGATTCGCGCGGCCCGCCTCCAGACGCGTTTCCGCCGCCCGCACCGAATTCCTGACCGCGCCGAACGACACGATCGGATAGGAGACGACGGCCTGGCCGTTCACCTGTCGATCGGGCGCGAAGATGTTGTTACCCGTCTGGCGCAGCGTCTCGGTATAGGTGCCCTGAAGGTTGGCCGAGGGGCGACCCGACGCGCGTGCGATCGGCACCGTTTCGTCTTGCGCGCGCAGGTCCGCCCGCGCGCCCGTGATCGTCGGGTTCGTGCGATAGGCACGGATCAGCGCCTCGCGCAGCGTTTCGGCCGAAACCGCCCCTGCGCCGGTCAGCGCCAAAGCGGCGCCGGCGGTGGTCAGAAAAATACGTCGCATCGTCATCCCGGAAAATGAAAGGCCCGCGGGCGCTCGAAGCCCGGCAGCGTCACGCAATCGATATCGGCGAAGGGCACCAGCACGAAGCCGTCCGACTTGACGCCGCTCGCCAGGCGCGCGACGCCACCGTCGATCAGGCCGGACAGTACGCGTCCGCCGGTCCGGACCTGCGCAAGCAGCGCCTCCGGCAGCTGCTCGACCGCGCCGTCGACGATCAGCACGTCATAGGGCGCCTGATCGGGCGCGCCTTCTGTCAAAGGCGCCTGGACGACGGTCACATTACCCCGGCCGGCCAGGGCAGCACGTGCGGCGTCTGCCAGCTCGGCCTCGCTCTCGACCGCGACAACCGAACCGACCAGTTCGGCGAGCACTGCCGCCGTATAGCCCCGCCCAGCTCCGATCAGCAGCACGCGGTCGGCCGGCGACAATTCCGCCGCCGTCAGCAGCCGGCCGGTCGCCAGCGGCGCATTCTGCTCGCGCCCGCTGCCCAGCGGCACCGGGCGATCGCGATAGGCCAGCTCAGCGGCGTCCGTCGCGACAAAGGCTTCCCGCGGCACTTCCGCCATCGCCGCGATCACGCGCGGATCGCTGACCGCGCTGGTCCGCAGCTGGCTCACCACCATCGCGGCGCGCGCCGCGGCTTCCGTGCCGTTCCCCATCATCGTCATATCCCCGACATCGCATAACTGTTTTAGTCATGCAATACAGTTGTTGCAGTCATCGTCGCTCTATCGCCCGCGCCTCCCCGCGCCAAGCGCCCCGCACGCAACATCGGTCAGCATTTTCCTTAACCGCGCACGCAGCCGATAATTATTACGGCAATTTCACTTGTTTAGCGGGCTAATTGAGCATCAACATCGCCTCCGCTGATCACAGCACCGGAGAGATGCCATGCGCAAGATTGCCCTCTGCCTCGCCGCCAGCGCGCTGTTCGCGGCCGCCGCCGGCCCAGCCACCGCCGCCGCGCCATGCCGCGACGCCCAAAAACGCTTCGTCAAATGCCCGCCCAAACCCGCCGCCCCGACCCGCTGCAAGACCGCCACCGGGAAATTCGCCAAGTGCGGCACGCCGGGCGCCAAACCGGTCTGACACGACTTTCCGGACAACAGATTGGGGCGGTGTCGCAAGTATTCGCGCGACGCCGCCCCGATTATTTCGGGATTTGCGGTACCGCTATGCACCAAAGGACATCGGACTTGCGCAAATATCCTTAACGAACCATTTCAGGACGGTCATTCTGTTAACCCTGATACCCTGTTTACCTGTTCCCCTGACCTGACCTAACCCGGCGACGGGGAGCGGCAACTGGCCGCGGGGAAAGGGTTGATCCATGAAGAAGCTGTTGCTTGCCGTCTCGGCATTCGCATCGCTCGGCATCGTGCCGACGCAGGCTCAGGCGGCGATGATCATCGGCGGCGGCCAGCAAAAGACCGGCGCGGCCGGCATGGATCGTGCGATCGCCCGGGGCATGTTCAGCACGTCCGCCATCTACAGCGTGAAAGCGGACGCGTCGTCGTTGAATGGCGACTATACCGTGCTCGGCAGCAGCAACGATGGTGTCTACGTTCTGGGCAGCGCCAGGACGATGATAATGTCGAACACCCCGGCGCAAACCTCCGCCGTACCGGAACCGGCGACCTGGGCGATGATGCTGATCGGCTTCGGCGTACTCGGCACGACGATGCGCCGCCGTCGGCCCGCCATGCGACGCGCCTTCGCTTGATCTGACGACCGTCCCGACCGGGCCGGTTGGATAGCTGCCGGACCTGTGTTCGACCTACGACGCCGCGCCGCGGCCGAAACAGGCCTTCGCGGTCAGGCGGAATTGCGGCAGCGAAATCGGCGTGGCCCCGCCGGCATAGGGCAAGGACGCCTTCACCATCGTGCCGCATGTCTCTTGCGACACGTGAAAGATCTGGGCAGACGGGTTGAGCCCGAAGCTGCTTTGCGCGGCAAAGTTGCGCACGCCCTCATCGGTCCCGCACAGCGAACTGTTGACCGCACCGCAGCGCGCGGCGGCGCTCGCGCCATGCTGGATCGCCGCCTGCGTCCAGACGACCAGGCCGAACTGGATCAGACAGAAAATCAGAAACAGAAACACCGGCGCCAGAATGGCGAATTCCAGCGCTGCCGCGCCCTTTGTATCGGTGAGAAAGGCGTCGTTCTTCATTTCAATCGCCCCCGCGACTCCGAAACGAGTGTGTAGCTGGCATCGAGGCCCGGAAGGGCGATCAATCGCCTGTGAGTGAAAGTGGTCGACACGCGGACATATTCGGCCGGCGCGTTTCCGGACGAGCATTTCGCGCTGCAAATCTGTTCGGTCAGTCCGCTCTCCAGGGCGCATGCGCAGAATTTCGATGGCGCCGGCGAAACGACGATATCCGGCTGATCGGTACTGGATCGAACGACTTCGATGATTTTGTCCGCGTCGAAACCCTTGTCGATCGCATAGTTCACGCCCGCCTGTGCGGCCTGCTTCAGCCGCATCTGTTCCGATATGCCGGTCCCGACATCGACAAGCATCGCGATGCACAGGATCAGGAACGGCAGAACGATCGCAAACTCGACGATCGACGCGCCCCGCGCGTCACGCAAGGCGCGGACAATCGGACGCATCCTATTCGACCAGCCGGGCGAGGTTGCCGCCGATGGCGTTTGTGCCGAAGCCGGGGCAGGTCACTTCGAGATCGGAATTGCCGACGAACGAGATGGTATCGGCGACGATCTGCGTACAACTGACGGACGTGCCGGCGCCGCCCGCATAGGTCAGGTCGCCCTTGGACAGATAGATCGCCCCCTTGAGGCTTTGCGACGCGCCGCCGCTCAGGAAAAACTGCGTGCCGGCCGGCATCGTGCGATCGCCGAAGAAGACGATTCCCGCCGTCGGCCCGCTCGTCGGGGGCGAGATGTCGATCGCTGCCCCACCATTGAACGAGGCGCGGCCATAGGACGAGCCGTTGAGCGTGGTGTAGACGATCGTCACGCCCGACCCCGACAATTTGGCGCCGCCGTTCACCGATAGCGTGCCGCCGACCATGTAATAGACGCCCGGATTGAGCGTGATGTCCGAGCCGGCATTGAGTTTGACGTCGCCGCAAATCACCCCGGCCGACAGGGTCATGCTGCCGCCGATGTTCGCGCCGTTGTAGGAGCAGCTTGTCGGCGGGGCGAAATTCCGCGTGGCATAGGGGTCCGCGATCTGCGGCTGATAGGTCGTCGGCGGCCGGGTCGTGACGATCTTGTTCACGCCGGAAATGCCGCCCGAGGTCGATGCGGAATAGGCCGATATGGACGCAGTGCCGCCGACCGAAATCGATGACGCGTCCGTCGAGTTGGCAAACACCGAACAATTGCGCAGCGTCATCGAGCTGTTGCCCTTCAGGCTGACGGCGCCGCTCGCGGTTCTGTTCAGTGCCAGGACGCAGGCCTGCTGGACCGCCACGGCGACCGATCGTGTCGACACCGCGATGGCGTCACCGCCCCAGATGCCGGAAAACAGCCGCGACTGGGGTTGTTCGATGATGACCTCGACGGCCTGCTGTATGCCGGCATAGCTGCCGCTGCTCGGCGGTTTGTTGATTACGACCGTCGTTCCCGCCACCGTATCCTGGAAACCATAGCTGGCCGCGAGCCCCTTGGCCTCAATCGCATAGCTTCCGCCCTGGCTGAGCGCCGTCGCGGCGCCCAAGGCGGCCGTATCCGATGCACTCTGCATCCGCTGCTTCGTGAGGTAGAGCGAGCCTCCCTCCGCGCCCAACCCACAGACGCCGACCAGCACCAATATGCCCGCACCGATCATCGGAAGGACGCTGCCGCGACGGTCGTCACGCAAACCTCTGACGACGGTCGCGATGGGGGATCGTTTAGGGCGCGATTTCACCTTCATGTGATCTACATGAATGTCGCAGGATAATTATCTATGAATAGGTGAATTTTTGAAACGCTGTCGAAACCGCGAGCGGCCACCCCTTCCGTCATCGCTCCGTTTCGGCCGGGCGGGTCCAGGCGGGACACTCGCCCGCCCGAACCGCTGGAGGCGCGACCGGGAATCGAACCCGGGTGCAAGGATTTGCAGTCCTCTGCGTCACCACTCCGCCATCGCGCCTCGATGCGGTGGAGGCGGGCAGATGCGGCGGGAGCGCGGGCTTGTCAACCGGCTTGGCGCGATGCGGCCGCCGGGCTAGACGCGCGGCCATGACGCTCAAGCTCTACAACAGCCTCACCCGGCAGACCGAAGTCTTCACGCCTATCCATCCCGGCGAGGCGCGCGTCTACACCTGCGGGCCGACCGTTTATAACTATCAGCATATCGGCAACATGCGGGCGTTCCTGTTCGCTGACACGCTCGGGCGCGTGCTGAAGTGGAACGGCTATGACCTCACCCATATCATCAACATCACCGACGTCGGGCACCTGACGTCGGACGCCGATGCAGGTGAGGACAAAATGGAGAAGGCGGCGATCGCGCAGGGCGCGTCGATCTGGGACATCGCGGCGCATTACACCCATGCGTTCAAGCGCGACGTTCGGCGGCTCAACATCACCGATCCCGCCGAATGGACCGTTGCGACCGACTATGTCCCGCAGATGATCGAGTTCGCCAAGCGAATCGAAAAGGACTGCTACCAAATCGACGGCGGCCTCTATTTCGATGTGTCGAAGGTGCCGAACTACGGCAGCCTGGCCCGCGCGACGACCGAGGATGGCGAAAGCCGGATCGACCCGGTGTCGGGCAAGCGCAACCCGCAGGACTTTGCGATCTGGCGCGCCTCGCCGCCGGGCGAGCAGCGGCAGATGGAATGGGATTCACCCTGGGGCAAGGGCGCGCCGGGCTGGCACCTCGAATGCTCGGTCATGAGCCACGCGAAGCTTGGCCACCCGTTCGACATCCACACCGGCGGCATCGACCATCGCGAGATCCACCACCCCAACGAGATCGCGCAGAATCAGGCCTATTGCGGATGCGCCGATCCGGGCGCGCGAATCTGGATGCACAACAACTTCCTGATCGACCGCGGCGGCAAGATGTCGAAGTCGACCGGGCAGTTCCTGACGTTGCAGGTACTGGTCGACGCGGGCTTCCATCCGCTCGCCTACCGCATGCTCTGCCTTCAGGCGCATTATCGCAGCGAGCTGGAATTCTCCTGGGACAACCTGGCCGCTGCGTCGACGCGCCTGAAGCGGCTGGTGCAGACGGTCGAGAAACTGCGCGAGCGGTTCGACGCGGAGCCGCGCGGCACACTGGAGACGCCCGAGGTCGAGGAGGCCAAGGCTGCGGTCAGCGACGATCTGAACACCGCGCGCGCGCTGGTGCTCCTCGAATCGGTCGCGGGCGGCAAGGGCCACGCCGGCGACCGCTACATCGCGGTGCGCAAGATCGACCGCGTGCTCGGCCTGCGACTGGCCATGATCACCCGTGACGAACTGCGCGTCCGCCCCGCGCATGCGACGCTGGATGAACAGGCGATCGAAACGCGGCTGGTCGAGCGCCGTGAGGCGCGGGCGGCGAAGGACTTCGCGAGAAGCGACGCGATTCGCGATGAGTTGGCGGCGGCCGGTGTGGAGGTGATGGACGGCGATCCGCTGGGTTGGGACTGGAAGGTCGTGCTCCCCTAAAATCCTGCGCAATCGCGGGGAGGGGGCCAAGCGCAGCTTGGTGGAGGGGGCTCTCCACCAGCGATGACCTGTAGGCCGCTCCCCCTCCACCGACTTCGCCGGTCCCCCTCCCCGTGCCGGGGAGGATTTGATAGCCTTGCCCAATGAAAGCCGTCCTCCCCGCCCTCGCCCGTCCGCTGCTCGAACCGCATCTGCCGGCCGGGCTGGACGTCTCCTGGTTCGCGTCACCCGAACAGGCGCGCGAGATGATCGCCGACGCCGACATCGCCTGGGTCGACATGCAGCCGCCGAGCGAAACCGCTGCCGCCATCGCCGCTGGGCGCCGGCTGAAATGGGTGTCGACGATCTACGCCGGCATCGATGCGTTCGACCTGCCGTGGCTGAAGACGATGGGAACCACGCTCACCAACGGCGTCGGCATCAACGCGGTCGCTGTGGCCGAATATGCGGTGATGGGCATGCTCGTGGCGGCCAAGCGGTTCGATCAGGTCGTCCGCCAGGCCGACCGGCAGGAATGGACGATCGCACCGCCCGGCGTGGTCGAACTGGAGGACACGTCGGCGCTCATCGTCGGCTATGGCACGATCGGCCGGCTGATCGGCGAGCGGCTGGCGGCGTTCGGGGTTTCGGTGACCGGCGTTACGCGATCCGGGCGTGACGGCACACTGACACCCGACCAGTGGCGAGCCAGGATCGGCGATTTCGATTGGGTCGTCCTCGCCGCGCCAGCAACGCGCGATACACATGCGCTGATCGGCGCGGACGAGATCGCGGCGATGAAGTCGACGGCCTGGCTGATCAACATGGCGCGCGGCGATATGGTCGACCAGGATGCGCTGATCGCCGCCCTGACCGCCCGCCGAATCGCCGGCGCCTTCCTCGACACCGTCACGCCCGAGCCGCTGCCCGCCGGTCATCCGCTGTGGACCACGCCGAACGCGATCCAGTCGATGCATCTGTCGGGCCGCAGCCAGACACGGATGTTCTGGCGCGGGGCGGAGCTGTTCCTCGCCAACCTGTCGGCATTTCTCGCGGGCAATCCACTGCAAAATCAGGTCGATCTGGACGCCGGATATTGACGAACCGCCCCCCTTCCCCGCCAGTTGCCGGGGGATTGGGGGGAGCAGCATGCGCGGACAGGTACTTGGCGTCGATCGCACGACGGGCGACGGACAGATCGCAGGCGACGACGGCCGGCGCTATCGCTTTCGGCCCGAGGACTGGAGCGACAAGATCGGCCCATCGGTCGGCGCGGCGGTCGATTTCGATGCGAACGAGACACGCGCGCTCAGCATCTACCACGTCCCCGGCAGCGTCCCCGCGCATGTCGCGCAGGCGGCACACACCGGCGACCGCCCGCGCCGCCGCACCCAGCGCAATAAGATCGCCGCCGCCCTGCTGGCCTTCTTTCTCGGCATCTTCGGCGTCCACCGCTTCTATCTGGGCCGCACCGGCAGCGGCGTGATCATGCTCATCCTGACCTGCACGCTGGTCGGCCTGCTGATCACCGGCCTTTGGGCGTTCATCGACTTCATCCGATATCTCATCATGGACGAAGGCGAATTCGACGCGCGCTACAATCGCGACTATTAATTTACGCTGATGGCGTAAATGAACTTGCGTCGATTTACGCTGTTGGCGTAAGCGCCTCGTCATGACGACGCTTGCTGGAACCAAGATCCGTGCATTTCGCGAAGAACGTGGCCTCAGCCGCGCAGCCTTTGGCGTGTGGTTCGGCGCTGCCGGGTCGACCGTGCAGGGTTGGGAAGAGGACGGCAAGCGCGCCGGCGCCAAGATCGCCAACCAGATCGCCGCCAACGGCATAGCCCATCACGCCGACTGGGCGATCCCCCACCGTATCTCGGAGACCGACATGGCCGCGACCTGGACCCCCGACAGCTGGACGCGAGCCGAGGCGCGACAGATGCCGACCTACCCCGACGCGGCCGCGCTCGACGCCGCGACGGATCAGCTGGCCAGCTTCCCGCCGCTCGTCTTCGCCGGTGAGGCGCGCAACCTGACCGCCGACCTGGCCGAGGTCGCGGCGGGCAAGGCGTTCCTGCTCCAGGGCGGCGACTGCGCGGAGAGCTTCGCCGAGTTCCACCCCAACAACATCCGCGACACCTTCCGCGTCATCCTGCAGATGGCCGTCGTCCTGACCTTCGCCTCCAAGTTGCCGGTGGTGAAGCTCGGTCGCATGGCCGGCCAGTTCGCCAAGCCGCGCTCGGCCGACATGGAGGAGATCGGCGGCGTCGAGCTGCCCAGCTATCGCGGCGACATCGTCAACGACATCGCCTTCACGCCGGAAGGCCGCGCGCCCGATCCGCAGCGCCTGATCCGCGCCTATTCGCAGTCGGCGGCGACGCTCAACCTGCTGCGCGCCTTCGCAAGCGGCGGTTATGCCAACCTGCACCAGGTCCATCGCTGGACCCACGATTTCATGGGCCGCAGCCCGTGGGCGAAGAAATATACCGAAATGGCCGACCGCATCGGTGAGGCGTTGGACTTCATGGCTGCGTGCGGAATCGACGCCGAGCGCGTGCCGCAGCTGAAGGCGACCAATTTCTACACCAGCCACGAGGCATTGCTGCTGCGCTACGAACAGGCGCTGACCCGGCAGGATTCGCTGACCGGCGACTGGTACGACACCTCCGCCCATTTCCTGTGGATCGGCGACCGCACGCGCTTCGAGGGCTCGGCGCATGTCGAATACCTCCGCGGTATCGGCAACCCGATCGGGATGAAATGCGGGCCGAGCCTGGAACCCGACGCGCTGCTGCGCCTGCTCGACACGCTCAACCCCGGCCGCGTCGCGGGGCGGATGACGCTCATCACCCGCTATGGCCACGACAAGATCGAGGCCGGACTGCCCAAGCTGGTCCGCGCGGTGCAGCGTGAGGGGCATCCGGTGGTGTGGAGCTGCGACCCCATGCACGGCAACGTCGTGAAGGCTGCCAACGGCTACAAGACGCGCCCCTTCGAGCGCATCCTGGCCGAAGTCCGCGGCTTCTTCGCCGTGCATCGCGCCGAAGGCTCGTTCGCCGGCGGCATCCACTGCGAGATGACCGGGCAGAATGTGACCGAATGCACCGGTGGCGCGGTCGACGTGACCGAACAGTCGCTGGCCGATCGCTACCACACCCACTGCGACCCGCGCCTCAACGCCGGCCAGAGCCTCGAACTCGCCTTCCTGCTGGCGGAAATGCTCAACAACGAGATGAAGCACCGCCGCCCGGCGGAAACGGCGCAAGCGGCTTAGGCATCTTCACCGTTCGCTCTGAGCTTGTCGAAGGGCTGCCCTTTCTTGGTACGGAAGAAGAAAAGGCAGTGCTTCGACTTCGCTCAGCACGAACGGAAAGGAATCTCCCTCACTTCGGTGTCGCGGGTGCCGGTTTGTCGATCGCCGGCTCGGCTGGAACCGGTCGCACCTCGATCACCGGCCTGGCCGGCGCCGGACGGACCTCGATCACGAGCGGCTTCGCATCCGCCAGATACCGCTTGACCACATCGCGCACCGCGGCGGCATCGACTGCGCGATGCCCGCTGACATAGGTGCGGATCGATTCGAGCCGCCGCGGGTCGTTCAGGTCGCCCGATAGCTGGACCGACCAATAGGCATTGCTCGCCATCGCCCGCTGCGCATTGCCGACCGCGGTTTCCTTCGCGCGAAGCAGGCTGTCCGCGCTCGGCCCGTTGGCGGCCAGATCGGCGACGATGCGGTCGAGCGTCTCGCGGAAGGCCCGGATACGATCGGGCGTCAGCTGCGCGCCCGCCATCACCGATCCGAATCCGTCGAACCCGCGCTGCTCCTCCTGATTGACGAAGGGAGAATAGGTCCCGCCCTGGGTCTCGCGGAAATCGTCGGTCAACCGGTCGCGCAGCACTGCTGTCGCGATCTGCAGCGCGCGCCCGGCCTTCAGATTGTCGAGCCCACCGACCGTCCGCCACACGACCGCGACGACCGCCTGGTTGAGGTCGCCGCGATGCGTCAGCACCAGCGGGCGAGCGGTCGACAGCGGGGGGATTGGATCGACCTTGGTCACTGCCGCCGCGCGTGCCGGCAAGGCGCCGAACGTTGCCGCCACCGCGCGAATGACGGCCGCCTTGTCGAAGTCGCCGACCACCGACACGCGGACCGGTCCTTCGGCCAGCAGTTTGCTCCAATGCGCGCGGATCGCGGCGACGTCGGTCGACTGGACTTCCCGAGGCTGCGGCAACGCCAGGAAGCGCGTGTCGCCACCATGGATCGCGGCCGAGCCCATCAGGCTCAGGACCGATTGCGGCTGGCCGAGGGCCGACCGCAGCGTCGCGCCATAGGCGGCGCGGAACCGCCCGAGGGCAACGTCGTCCGCCACCGGCCGCGTCGCCCCGCCCAGCATCATCCGCAGCAGATCGCCGACGTCGCGCGGGTTGGTCGTGCCCGTCAGCACGGTCGCGTCGCTGCGCGTGGTCATCGCGAAGCCCAGCTGTCGCCCGGCGGCCAGTCGCGCGAGTTCGGGCGGTGTCACGTCACCGATGCCGGTCGCCGCCAGCACCGCATTGCTCCAGTCGGGCGCGCGCGTATTCGCTGGCCGACCGGACAGGCCGGTGCCGATGCGCACATCGACCGACACCGATTCGCGCGCATAGTCGGTCTTCTTCATCACCAGCTCGACGCCGTTCGCGAACTCGACCCGGTCGATGCCGAATTCGGCGATCGGCCGCTCGCCCACGACCTTGCCGGGCGGGAGCGGCGGGCTGACCATGTCGAGCGTGACCGTCCGCACCGCGGCGACGGCACCGCCCTCCGTCTTGCGCGCCGCCTCCAGCGCCGCCGCAACGGTCGCTTTGCCGCCCTCGATCGGAGTCGCCGACACCCGCAGCACGCGCGGCTCGGGTGCGAACAACGTCTTCAGCGCCGCGCCCACGGCAGCGGGCGTCAGCGACGGCTTCTGGGCGGCGAACAGGTCGGCATAATAGGGTCGGGGCGCACTCACGTCGTCGGTGTCGACGTCGGACACCAGACTGTTCGCCCAGGCCGCCGATGGCCAGGTCTTGCTCGTCTCGACGCTGCGACGCAGGCCATCGATGGCGCTGGTCGCCTGCTGATCGATCTCGGCTTGCTCGATCGGTCCCGCCAGCGCGCGGTTGAGCACCCCATAGGCCTCGGCCAGCGCCTCCTTCCACTGCGTCCCGCGCACATTGACGTTCAGCGACACGGTGTCCGACATGTTGCGCTGACGCGAGAGCGATGCCCCCGCCGACAGCATCGGCCCACCGCTGCGCGCCTGATTACCCAGCCGCTGGTTGAGCACCCCCAAAGCGATGGTGTCGAGATACTGCGCGCGCTGGCGCTCGGCGGTCATCTTGCCGGGGACATGCGGCGTCACCCAGACGACCTGCAAACCCGCCGAGACGTTGCCGTCCGTGACCAGCGCGATGCGGGATGGGGGTTCGATCGGACTGCCATAGGCCGGCTCGCTCGGCGGCTTGCCTGCGCCCTTCCAGCCGCCGAACTGCCGCTTGATCCGCGCGACCATCTCCGCCGGGTCGGCATCGCCGGCGACGACGACCACCGCGCGCTCGGGGCGATACCAGCGCTTGTGGAACGCGCGCAGCCGCTCCGCCGTCGCGCCGGCCAGCGTCGCCTCGGTCCCGGCAAGCTCGCGACGGCCTGCAAGCATCCCGGCCTGCATCACCTCGCGGGTCGCGGCGCGCACCTTCGTCACCAACGGCGTCATCCGTGCCGCGCGTTCGGCGAGCACGACCTTGCGCTCGATGTCCAGCAGCTTGGGATCGATCGCCGCATTCTGCATCATGTCCGCCAGCGTCCCCATCGCCTCGTCGAGTGACGGCGCGTCGTTGCGCGGCAGGTCGAGCATATAGGTCGTCGCGCGATAGCTGGTCGCGGCATTGCTGTCCGACCCGAAGCTGGCGCCAAGCCGTTGCCACAGCTTCACCGCCTCCCCATCCGGCCGCGTCGGGGTGCCGCGAAACGCCATATGCTCCAGCAGGTGCGCCCAGCCCTGTTCGTCGTCCGGCTCCATCAGCGCACCAGCGTCGATCCGCACGCGGATCGCGACCGTACCCGGCGGCGTCGCGTTGCGGCGTACAGCGTAGCGCAGGCCGTTCGGCAGCGTGCCCATCATCCAGGCCGGATCGGCCGGGATGTCGCTGCCCTGATGCAGCCAGACATCGAGCGGCGCCGGCGAGGTCCGCGGCGGTGCGGACGGTACGGTCTGAGCGACGAGCGGCTGCGCGACGATCGCGACGAGCGGCAGCAGGGCGAAGTGACAACGACGCTTCATCGCGCTCACGGGATCTCCGGTCTGAACGCCGACTCATCAGTGAGCACGGCGGTCCGGAACCTAGTCGAACCCCGCACCCTGCCCAATCCCAACTTCGGCTTGACGCCCTGCCCGCCGTCTTCTAGGGCGCACCTCCGCCCAAGCGGCCCCTTCGTCTAGCGGTTAGGACGCGGCCCTCTCACGGCTGAAACGCGGGTTCGATTCCCGCAGGGGTCACCATGTCTCGCCATCGGGTTTTTTGTAACCGGTGACCGATCCCGACCAGCCTCGATCACCACGCGCACCGCGGCAGGATGCCCGGCGTCGACGCGAGGCCGTGCTTGCTGCTGCGGCGGAAGGTTTTCGCGCCGAGGGCTATGGCGTTTCGCTCGAATCGATCGCGGAACGTGCCGGTGTCGGACGGGCGACCCTCTATCGCAACTTCAAGGATCGCGGCGCCCTCGCCATCGCCATCTTCGCCGCCGAAGTCTCGGCGCTCGAAGGGACGATCGACCCCGCCCGGCCGATCCGCGAAACGGTCGCCGCGATGATCCGGCAGGGCGCCTCCGCCCTCACTCTCTTCGCTCGCATTGCCGCCGATCTGGGCGAGGACGAGGCGAACGTCACCGCCTTCCGCGCGCTCGGCGACCGGCTGGAGGCGATGCTGGCGCCCGCCGTCATGGCCGCGGCGGCGCGCGGCGAACTGGCCGCCGGGGTCACCACCCACCACATCGTGCTGACGGTGCGGATGGTCGGCGGGCTGCTGTTGCCGCGTATGACGGCGGACGAACTGAGCGCCTGCCTTACCGAAGCGCTGGACCTGATGTTCTCGGGGCTGCGTCCGCGCTAGAGCGGTTTCCGACCGATCTGCGCCATCGTGATTGCGTCAGGAAGGTTGCTGGCGAGGAGCGCCTTGAAGCAGGGGCTGATCTGCCCCTGCAAGCGTCGCGACGACGTCCAGCGACCTTCCTGACGCAACCCCTTCGGGGCGGGCCGATTTTGCCCCGTGGCCGCGTCCCTCGTCAGTCACGGGGGCAAAGCCCCGTTCCTTCCTCGCTCCTCGCCACGAACCAAAATCGGCTCCGTCACGATGGTGCAGATCGGTCGGAAACCGCTCTAAGGTCGCCCGCGCTCCAGCCGAGCCCCAGCGCCTTGTTCACCGCGATATAGCTGGTCGTCAGCCCCGCGCGTGCCTGCGCGACGGCGATGCGCGCGGCGATCTGCTGGCGTTCGATGTCGAGCTGATCGATAAGCCGACTGGTACCTGCCGCAACCCGCTGGCGATTGAGCACGGCCGCACGCCCCGCCGTCGCCTCGGCCTGGGCGAGTTGCCCGAGCTGAAGCCGGCGGTTGGCAAAGCGAGACAACTCGGTCTCCGCGTCCTGCAACGCCTCCAGCACCGTCCGGCGATAGGTGGCGTCGGCCTGATCGCGCTGTGCCTCCGACGCGCGGGTGGCAGCCTTGGCGCGACCGAAATCGAGGAACGACCAGCTGAGCGACGGCGCGGCAAGGGTCGTCAGATTGCCGAGATCGAACACCGCGCGCGGCGTCGTCCCGCCCAGCCCGAGCAGTCCGAGGAAGCGCACGGTCGGCAGTTCCTTCGCCTTGCTGACACCGACACCCGCGGTCGCGGCCGCCAGCTGCCGCTCTGCCTCCCGGACATCGGGTCGACGGGCGATGAGCTGCGCGGGATCGCCGACGGCCACTTGTGCGGGCGGAAGCGGCACCGGCTTCGGCGCGGCCAGCGTCGCGTCGAGCGCACCCGGCGCACGGCCGGTCAACACCGCAAGCTGCCCGAGATATTCGTCGCGCTGGGCGGCGAGCGGGATCGCCTCCGCCACTGTCTGGTCGAGTTGCCCCTGCAAGCGTTCGAGGTCGAGCTTCGACGCCGTCCCCTGCTCGAACCGCTGCCGCTGGAGCGCGAGCTGCCGGCGCTGCAATGCCGTCGCCTCGGCATTCAGGCGCATCCGCTCCTGCACGTCACGCAGTGCGACATAGGCCTGTGCGACACCCGCCGTCAGCGACACCTGCGCATCGGCCAGATCGGCGATCCGCGCGCCGACAGCGGCGTTGGCCTGTTCGGTCCCGCGCCGCCCGCCGCCGAACAAGTCGACTTCCCATGCGGCGTTGAGGCCGAGGTTGTAGAAGGTCAGATCGGTGCTCCCGCCCTCCCCGCCGATCGGCGGCAGGTCTGCGCGGATGACGGTGCCGTTGGCACTGACGCTGGGCAACTGACCGGTCTTCTGCTGGCGGGCCTGGGCCTGCGCCTCCCGAACGCGCGCCGTCACCTGATCGATCGTCGGGCTGTGGGCCAGCGCATCGGCGACCAACGTATCGAGCAGCGGATCGTCCAGGCTCTCCCACCAGTTCGACAGCTTCGGCGCTTCCGCGGTCGTCTGCGACGACGCACGAACGAAGCTGCCGCGCGCCACCGCGACGGAAGCCGTCGTCGGTGGGCCGGCGTAGTTCGGGCCGACCGTGCAACCGGCCAGTATGACGGGGAGGACGAGGAAGAGAGACTTTCGCATCAGTGCACCATCGCCGGGCCGGCGCCCCTGGGCAGCGGCCGGAGGAACAGGACGAGCGGCAGCACGGCCAGCGTGCCGACACCCATGATCCAGAAGATATCGTTGTAGGTCATCGTCAGCGCCTGCAGCTGGATCTGCCCGCTGAGCAGGCGCAGCCCCGTCGCCGGATCGCCGACCGCCGCGCCCAGTGCACCGACATAGCCCTGCACGTCGACGGCGTTGGTGTTCAGCGTCTCCTCCAGCCGGCGCGAATGGAAGTACATCCGCTGGTCCTGGAGGACCGAGATGCCGGCGAGCGCAAAGCTGCCGCCCAGGTTGCGCGCGGCGTTGAACAGGCCCGATGCGTCACCGGCCTCCGCCGGCGGGACCGACCGGACCACCGCCTGGCTGAGGAACAACATTCCCAAGATCTGCCCGACACCCCGCATCAGTTGCGACACGGTGAAGTCCGGTCCCGACGATCCCGCGGTTAGGTGAGTGTCCAGCAGCGCGCTGAAGCCCATGATGAACATCCCCGCCGCGACCGCGATGCGAATGTCGACCCGCTTCAGCAGGATCGGCACGATCGCCATCATGACCAGGCTCGGCAGGCCCGACAGCAGCACCACCTTGCCCGCCTGCAACGCGTTGTAGCCGGCAACGGCGGCCAGAAACTGCGGGATCGCATAGCTGGTGCCGTACAGCACGACGCCCAGCACGATGCCCATCAGGATCACCGCCCCGAACTGCCGATCGCGCAACAGTTTCAGCTTCACGATGGGGCTTTTCGCAAAGAATTGCCCCCACGCGATCATTCCGAAGCCGACGATCATGGTCGCAAACATCCAGCGGATCAGGTCGGAGGAGAACCATTGTTCGCGCTGACCGTCCTCCAGAAACACGGTGAGGCCGCCAAGACCGAGTGCAAGGCCGGCGATGCCGATCCAGTCCGCCTCGCCGAGCAACTCCGGCTTCGCTTTCTCATGCGGCAGGCCGACGAGCAGCAGGGTGATCAGGATCGCGCAGATCGGCACGTTGATGAAGAACGCATAATGCCAGCTGACATTCTCGGTCAGCCAGCCGCCGACCAGCGGCCCCAGCACCGGCCCCATGATCGCGGTGACGCCGAACGCGGCGATGCCGACCGGCTGCTGGGCCGGGGGCAGGCGCTGGGCGATGATCGTCTGCGCGGTCGGAATCATGGCGCCGCCGGTGAACCCCTGCCCGATACGGCCGATGATCATCATCGTCAGGTTGGTAGATATGCCGCAGAGCACCGAGAAGGCCGTGAACAGCCCCGCCGCGATCAGCAGGAAGGTGCGCAAGCCAAGTAACCGCTGGAGCCATGCCGCCATCGGGATGATGACGATCTCGGCGACCAGATAGGCGGTCGCGATCCACGTCCCCTCCGTTCCGCTCGCGCCGATCTCGCCCTGGATCGTCGGCAGCGCGGAATTGACGATCGAGATGTCGAGCGTCGCCATCAGCGCGCCCAGCGTCCCCGCCGCGACCGCCAGCCATGCGGTCAGGTCGGCGCGTTCGCCCGGCGCGGCGCGGACGGGAGCGGCGGCAGCGGTCGCCACCTCAGCGCGCCTTTTCCTGCTGGTCGCGCACCCGCTTGATATCGTCCTTCGCGGAAATCGTGTCGACGGTGACCGTCACCGACAGCCCCGGTACCAGCAAACGGCGCGCGGCGGGCGTCGCCTCGATCGACACGCGCACGGGGACGCGCTGCGTGATCTTGGTGAAGTTGCCCGTCGCATTCTGCGGCGGCAGCAGCGAGAATTGCGCGCCCGTGCCCGGCGCAAGGCTCTCGACCCGGCCGGCGAGTTCCATCCCGTCGAGCGCGTCGACCTTGATCGTCACCGGCTGGCCCGGCCGCATCAGCGCGAGCTGCGTTTCCTTGAAATTGGCGGTGACATAGATCTTATCGAGCGGCACGATCGACATCAGCCGTGTGCCCGCCTGGACGAACTGGCCCAGGGTCACCGTCTTGTCGCCGACCCGCCCGCCGATCGCTGCCGTCAGCGTCGTCGCACCGACATCGACATTCGCCGACGCCAGCTGCGCACGCGCCGCCTGGCCCTGTGCCTCACCCTGACGGATCTGGCTCTGGATGGTACCCACGCGTCGTTCCTGCGCCGCCAGCGTCGCCGCCGCGGCGCGGGCGTTCTCCGCCGACTGCCGCGCGGCGACTTCCAGCTTGGCAAGCTGCTCGCGCGTTTCCGCGCCGGAGGCGGCGAGCGGACGATAGCGGGCGACTTCCTGCGCATCGAACGCCGCCTTCACCCGCGCGGCGGACAGTTGCGCTCGCGCCTGATCGATCGCGGCGAATTGCTCGCGGACCTGCGCGCGTGTCGCATCGATCTGGGCGCCCGCCAGCGCGATCTGCGCTTCGGCCTGCGCCGCCTGCGCGCGAGCGGTGCGCGGGTCGATCCGGACCAGCGGCTGACCGGCGCGAACGTCCTGGTTCTCGTTCACCAGAACCGCCGAGACATAGCCGGCGACGCGCGGCGCGACCGTCACCATGTCGGCCTGGATCGTCGCGTCGTTCGTCTCTTCCAGATACTTGCCGTGATTCTGATAGTTCAGGAACCAGATACCGCCCGCGACCAACAGGCCGACGACAATCACCGACAGGATCAGCTTCGCCCGACCGCTCAGACGCTTCTTGCCCGGCTGCGCCTCGTCGTCGGCAGTCGCTTCGGGCCGGTTTCCGCCGGCGGGCGTATCGGTCATGTAATTGGCTTTCGTCTGAACGGAGTCGTGTCGCCGCGGCAATTAAGCGGACACAGTGTCCACTTCAAGACCGATCGTGTGCGTTTGTCGACGGGATGATTGTTGCAGGCGCAAGCCATCGCCGTTCTCCCGCAGGCCACCGCTCCGTCCCGTTCCGCGAGTGGACAGTGGCAAAATGCGCGGTATCGATGGCAGCATGGCCGTGAAGCGTCCCTCCCGCCCTGCCCTGCTAGTGCTCGCCGGCACCATTGCCGCGACGATCGGCGGCTCCGCGCTGCTGATGCGCCGACATCGGCCCGTTGCTAAGGGCGATAACAGCATCGAACCAGCCCGCATGCCGGGTTCGGCGGCCGATATTCATGTCGGGACCGGGTTGCTCGGACAGCGGCCCTAACGGGACTTACTGCTGGGCCGACTGCAACGCCGCCACCAGTGCAGGCTCATCACCCTTGGCGATCTGCGCACCATAGACCGCCCGCATCTTCTCGATCGTCGCCGCCCATTTCTCGGCCGGCATCCTGGGCTGGGTCGTGATCGTCTCGACCGAATGACAGGCGAGGCAGGTGCGTTCGATCAACGCCGGATCGCTCCCGCCCAGTTTCGTCGCCGGATCGTCGGGCAGCGAAATCCGGACCGTCTCCGCCGCCTTCGGCGCATCCGCCTCGTCCGGCTGACCACTGCAGGCTGCGAGAGCGAGCGACAGGAGCACGATAAGCCGCCTCATGCCGCCCGCACCCCGATCGTCTCGATTCGATTGTCCATATATCCGCCCGGATTCCAGATCGGCTCGCCCGTCTGCACGACGCCGTCCGTATTCGTGCAGCGCACCGCCAGGCGATACTGCCCCGGCGCGACCGCCGCCCCGGTCAGGTCCCAGCGCCGGAAGCCGTATCTGCCCATGTCCGGGCCGAGTTGCGCCGGGTGCCAGCTGCGTCCGCCATTCATCGACAGCTCGACCGACCGCACCCCTGCCGCCCCACCGAAGGCGATGCCGCGCACAGCGAACGGCGACCGCGCGACGATCGCGTCGCCATCGGCCAGATTGGTGATAAAGGCGCGCGGGTTCATGCGGTTGATCGGCTCGGTCGGAAAATCCTTCGCGCCCGGAACGACGCTGGCGCGCGGGGCCGTCGGGATGCGGTAGGCCTTCTCCATCCAATAGCTGGTGTCGGGTGCGTCCAGCACTTCGATGCTGCTCAGCGCCTTGATCCAATAGGTCGAGTACCAGCCCGGCACGACCAGGCGCAGCGGATAGCCGTTGAGCATCGGCAGCCGCTCGCCGTTCATGAGGAACGCCAGCATCACCTCGCCGTCGCGAGCATGGTCGAGGCTGAGCGATTTCAGAAACGGCGGCGCGCCGGGCGGCGGTCGGTCAAGCCCGCCGAACCGCACCGCTACCGCACCGGGCGCGACCCCGGCACGATCCAGCACATCGCGCAGGCGAACCCCGCCCCACAGCGCGTTGCCCATCGCGCCATGCCCCCATTGTGCACCGGGCACGCGCGGCGCGAAATGCCCGCGCGAATTGCCAGAGCATTGATTGACTGCCGCGATCTCGAACCGCGGCATCGCCATCAAATCGGCGAGCGACAGACTCAACCGCCGCCGCACCGCGCCGCCCACCGTCACGCGGTGTGCGGCACCATCGATCGCGGTCGGGATGTCGGCATAATGCCAACGGACGAAGAAGCGGTCGTTGGGCGTGAAGACGCCGTCATCGAATACCGCCATCGGCGTTTCCAGCAGCGGCGCCCGCGTGCGCTGGAGGATCATCGCGCCCTTTTCCGGGAAGGCGCTGGTCATCGGGCGGGCACCGTTGCCGCCGGGCAGTTTCAGGTCGAACAGTGCCTGAGCCAGTGCGGGTGAGCCTATGGCCGCCCCACTGGCCGCGAGCAGCCCAAGCGCGGAACGTCGATCGATCGCATCCATGCCCGCCATCTGACCAGAGCGATCGCACCGATGCAACACCCCGCCTTCGCGGGAACGACGCAGACTTATGGGGCGAGAAACGCCGTCAGATCCTCCGGCCGGTTGATGTTCGCCAGCCTCAGCGCCGGCGCCGGCCGCGCCCCACACGCCCGCGCCCACGCGTGCAGCGACCGGTCGTAGCTTTCAGCCAGGAACGCGTCGATCCGATCCGCCAGCCCGGCCGGCCACAGCCCGATTACCGGGCAATCCACCGCATAGACCGGCCCCGCGCCCAACCGCGCCAGCAGGTCGCCCGGCACGTCCGGCACATCGCACGGCACCGTCAGCACCTGCGCGAACCCCTGATCCGCCGCCACCCGCAGCGCTGCCGACAGCCCGCCCAACGGGCCGAGATTCGCCGCCGGCCGATCAGGAACCGAACGAAAGCCCTCCATGACCCGCCCGCACAGAATGACGTCGCCGCACTGTCCCGCCAGAGCCGCAGCGATCCGGTCGATCATCCGCACGCCATCGAGCTCGACCAGCGCCTTGTCGCTGCCGAACCGCCGCGCCTGCCCGCCGGCCAGGATCGCACCCAGGATCACGGCGCGAGTATCGCGTCGGCGCGCGCCAGCACCCGCAGCGGCAGCCCGGCCTCGGCCGCACGGGCGACCGCCAGCGCAGTCGGGGCGGAGATGGTCGCCAGCATCGGACATCCCGACAGCACCGCTTTCTCGACCAGTTCGTAGGAACAGCGCGAGGTCAGCAACGCAAAGCCGCCGTCCCACTCCCGTCCGTGCAGCCGCATCGCACCGATCAGCTTGTCGAACGCATTATGCCGTCCGACATCCTCGCGCGCCA
The DNA here is from genome assembly GCF_042681125.1 of Sphingomonas floccifaciens. Lineage (NCBI taxonomy): Bacteria > Pseudomonadati > Pseudomonadota > Alphaproteobacteria > Sphingomonadales > Sphingomonadaceae > Sphingomonas > Sphingomonas floccifaciens. Next base: position 208,975 of record NZ_JBHUFC010000006.1, read on the forward strand.
GCCGGATCGCCCCGTCTGCCGCGCACAATGCTGCCGCATGGACCGCTCCGGTTTCGGCGTTGAGCGGCTGGAAAGCCCGCAAATCGCCCAGCGCTCGGAACACCGCGGTATCCTCAGCGGCCGATACCGCCGTGACCCGCGGCAATGTCCGCATCGCCTGTTCGAGATTTTCCACGCCGCACAGCCCGCAGGATGACTCCGACGTCCGGTGCCGCACCCGCGCCGCCACCGCCGCCGCGCCCGCGGCATCGAGCGTCAGCCGGACGATCCAGCCACCCAGCGCCCCGGCCTCATGCGCGTCGACCTCGACCGGCGCATCCGCGGTCAGCAGGCGTTCGGAGATCGCAAAACCGATCGCCAGTTCGTCCAGATCGGCCGGCGTCGCCATCAGCACGGCATAGCCGATACCGTTCACCTCGATCGCGATCGGCACTTCATCGGCCAGTGTCCGCTCGACAGGCGAGCGGGTGCCGTCCGCAGCGACCCGCGTCAGCCTCATGCGCTGAGCAGCGCCGATACCCGCGACGTCAGCGTATCGAGTGCGAACGGCTTGGTGACGAGCGTCATATTGCCCGGCAGCTGCTCCGATCCCAGGACCGCCTGCTCGGCATAGCCGGTCACGAACACCACCTTCAGCGCCGGCCGCTGCCGCAGCGCCGCCTCGGCCACCTGCCGCCCGTTCATCCCGCCGGTCAGCCCGACATCGGTCAGCACCAGGTCGATCGCATCCTCCCCGTCGAGCAGCCGCAACGCCGAAGCGCCATCGGATGCCGTCAGCACGCGGTGGCCCTGATCGGTCATCGCTTCCGCCATCAATGTCCGCACCGACGCCTCGTCATCGACGACCAGGATCGTATGGGCCGATGTCGGCACCGGCCGCTCGCGCTCGCTGGAGATGTCCGCGACCGGCGTGGCGGTCGTGCGGGGCAGGTACAGCGACACACAGGTCCCCTTTCCCGCTTCGCTGTCGATCCACACCTGTCCGCCCGATTGGCGGACGAAGCCATAGACCATCGATAGCCCGAGGCCGGTTCCCACCCCCAGCGGCTTCGTCGTGTAGAACGGGTCGAAGGCGCGCCGGCGGACTTCTTCCGACATGCCGATACCGGTATCGCTGACGCTGATCGCCAGATAATCGCCGACCTGCATATGCCGTGCGCTTGCGGTCGCCGCGTCGATCGTCCGGTTGCGGCATTCGATGCGGATCGCACCGCCATCGGGCATCGCGTCCCGGGCATTGATACACAGGTTGAGCAGCGCGTTTTCGAGCTGGTTCGGATCGACCAGGATCGGCCATCCGCCCTCAAGCAATTGCAGCTCGATCGGATGCCCCGGCCCGACCGTGCGCGTCAGCAGGTCGGACAGCCCCTCGATCAGCCGGTTGCCGTCGGTCGGCTTCGGATCGAGCGTCTGGCGACGGGAGAAGGCCAGCAAGCGATGCGTCAGCGCCGCGGCCCGCGTCACGCTCTCGCTCGCAATCCCCAGATACCGGTCCAGCGCGTCGGTCCGCCCCTGCGCAATCCGCAGACCCATCATCTCCACCGCGCCCGACACGCCGGTGAGCAGATTGTTCAGGTCGTGCGCCAGCCCGCCGGTCAACTGGCCGACCGCTTCCATCTTGGCCGACTGGCGCAGGTTTTCCTCCGCGATCATCAGGTCCCGGGTCCGCGCCTCCACCTCCGCCTCCAGCGAGGCGTTGAGCTGTGCCAATGCGGTTTCGGTCCGGCGCCGCTCGACCGCGTTGCGGGTGCGATCGGCGACCTCCTTGATGAAAGCGATCTCCGCCTCGCTCCAGTCACGGGCCATATTATCGTTGACGACCAGTAGCGCCACGAACCGGCCGTCCTCCAGGATCGGCAGGTTGACGAGGGCATGGACATCCAACGCCTTGATCGCATCGGCGTGATCGGCGGTGCGCGGATCGCGTGCGACATCGGCGATCTCGACGACGTCGCCCTGCTTCAGATCGTCGATGAAGCTGCCATAATCGCGGAAATGCAGCAGCGGCGGCAGCGGCGCGGCACCCTTCGAACACCAGTGCGGCCCCATGTCGATGGTCTCGGCGACCGGGTCGATCTGGCCATAGCCGGCGCGCGCCACCTCCAGCGTCTGCCCGAGGATTTCGGATGCCGCCTGCGCCAGATCCGCCGCATCGCCCGGCTCGCGTAGCCGGTCGTTCAGTTCGATCAGCGCCGACAGCCGCATCTCCTGCCGCCGCCGTGCGTCGATGTCGAAGATGGCGCCCGGAAAATAGCGTGGCCGACCATCCGGCCTCCGGATCACCCGCCCCTGCGCCAGCACCCAGATATAGCGCCCGTCGGCCAGCCGCATGCGATATTCGCAGGAATAGGGCGCCCGCGCAGCGACCGTATCCTCGATCGCCCGTCGCATCGCTGCGCGGTCGTCGGGATGGATATAATCGACCGCCCGATCGCCGGTAAGGCCCAGTGCCGCCTCGCCGACGTCGATCCCCAGCATCCGCGCCAGCCGCGCGTCCAGCGTCAGCCGCCCGCTTTCCAGGTCCCAGCCCCAGCTGCCGACACTGAACGGCATCGCCGCGTCGCTGTCGGCTATCCCCGCGGCGTTACGCTCGATCTCGATCGCCGCCTGGCGCGCCAGAGCCTCCAGCGCGATCACCTGCGCCGGCAGGAGTTCGTCGAGCCGCGGCTTGGTATCGATCGCACAGACGCTGCCGACCGCGACACCGTCGTTGGTGACGATCGGGAACCCCGCATAATAGCGCAGATGCGCATCGCCGGTGACCAGCGACATGTCGCGGGTGCGCGGATCGTTCGACAGGTCGTGAATGACGAACAGCCGCGATTGGCGGATCGCCAGCGCACAGACCGACGTATCGATCGGCGTCTCGCTCAACTCGACCCCGTCGCGCGCCTTGAACCATTGCCGGTCGCGATCGATCAGGCTGATCAGCGCGATCGGCACGTCCAGCAATGCCTTCACCGCCGCGACGATCGCATCGAACCGTGGCTCGGGCGCGGTGTCGAGGATACCGGTCCGCTGCAGCGCGCTCAGGCGCGACAACTCGTCCGACGCCGCGGGTACGGCAACGGTCATCCGGTCAGGTCCGTGTGGTTCGTCACTCGTCTCGAAAACCATGCTTGATGAGGATCAATCATGCTGTGGGCTTGCCGCGCGAACGATCCTACCGCAAGCGAGTTGCAACGATATCAGGATTTCAGGAGAGTTTGGATGGACGCGACGCTCGATTTCGGGCTCGGCGAAAACGCGGACATGATCCGCGACGCGACCCAGCGCTTCGCCAGCGACCGCATCGCCCCGATCGCGGCGGAGGTCGACGAGAGCAACCGCTTCCCCAAGGAACTCTGGCCCGAAATGGGGGAGCTCGGCCTGCACGGCATTACGGTCGAGGAAGAATTCGGCGGCCTGGGTCTCGGCTATCTCGAACATTGCGTGGCAATGGAGGAGGTCAGCCGCGCGTCCGCCTCGGTGGGCCTCAGCTATGGCGCCCACTCCAACCTGTGCATCAATCAGATCCGCCGCTGGGGCAATGCGGAGCAGAAGGCGCGCTTCCTGCCCAAGCTCATCTCCGGCGAACATGTCGGCAGCCTCGCCATGTCGGAAGCCGGGTCGGGCAGCGACGTCGTCTCGATGAAGCTGAAGGCGGAGGCGAGGGGCAACGACCGCTATGTCCTGAACGGCACCAAGTTCTGGATCACCAACGCGCCGACCGCCTCCACCCTGGTCGTCTATGCCAAGACCGATCCGGCGGCGGGGCCGAAGGGCATCACCGCCTTCCTGATCGAACGCGACATGCCCGGCTTCTCGGTCAGCAAGAAGCTCGACAAGATGGGCATGCGTGGCTCCGACACGGCGGAGCTGGTGTTCGAGGATTGCGAGGTTCCGGTCGAGAACGTCATGGGCAAGGTCGGCGAAGGCGCGAAGGTACTGATGTCGGGCCTCGACTATGAGCGCGCGGTGCTGGCAGCCGGTCCCATCGGCATCATGCAGGCCTGTCTCGACGTCGTCCTGCCCTATGTCCGCGATCGCAAGCAGTTCGGGACGCCGATCGGGCAGTTCCAGCTGATGCAGGCGAAGATCGCCGACATGTACGTCGCGCTCAATTCGGCCCGCGCCTATGTCTACGCCGTCGCCCGCGCCTGTGATGCGGGCAAGACCACGCGGTTCGACGCCGCCGGTGCGATCCTGCTCGCCAGCGAGAATGCGGTGAAGACTTCGCTCGAGGCGATCCAGGCGTTGGGCGGCGCGGGCTACACCAAGGAATGGCCGGTCGAGCGCTTCCTGCGCGACGCCAAGCTGTACGACATCGGCGCGGGGACCAACGAAATTCGCCGCTACCTGATTGGCCGGGAACTGATCGGGGCGTAAAGACGCGCCCGCTATGCCGATCCGCCTCATCTGCCTCGATGCCGACGACACTTTGTGGCACAATATGCGCCACTTCAACGCGACCGAGGACGCGCTCCTCGACCTGATCGCGCCGTTCGCCGACCGTGCGATCACGCACGAACGGCTGACGGCGTGCGAGGCGCGAAACCTGAAGCTCTATGGCTATGGCGCCAAGGGCTTCACCCTGTCGATGATCGAGACCGCGGTCGAACTGGTCGGCGATCCCCTGTCCGCCGGGCTCATCGCCGACATTCTCGCCGCCGGCCGGGCGCTGCTGTCACATCCGGTCGAGCTGTTCGACGGCATCGCGGACACGCTCGATGCGCTGGCCGAGCGCGGTCGGGTCGTGCTGGTGACCAAGGGCGACCTGCTGCACCAGGAGGCGAAACTTGCCGCCTCGGGCCTGGGCGACCGGTTCCACGGCATCGAGATCGTCAGCGACAAGACCGCCGACACCTTCCGCCGCCTGTTCGCGCGCGAAGGCGTGGATGCGGCGGAAGCGGTGATGGCCGGAGACTCGCTACGATCCGACATCCACCCCGCGCTCGATGCCGGGGCCTGGGCGGCCTATGTCCCGCAGCCCGGCGCATGGAGCCACGAGAGCGCCACCGTGCCGTCCGACCACCCGCGGTTCCGCCAGCTCGACCGGCTGGGCGACCTGCCCGCGTGGATCGACACGCTCTACGCGCGCTGACGGGGACCCGCGCCAAACCAAAACCGACCGGTGTTCTCGCGCAGGCGGGAACCCAGGGCCAAGCACTACAACGGACTGTGTAGTTTGTGGCCCTGGGCTCCCGCCTTCGCGGGAGCACTGACGGGTCTTTCTTCTAACCGGGAGCGCAGCAGGCTTACCAGACGCGTACGCGCTTGTCCGGCGGCAGGTAGAGCGCATCACCCGGCTTCACGCCGAACGCGTCGTACCACGAGTCCAGGTTGCGCACGGTCTGCGCACGATACTGCCCCGGCGCATGGCCGTCGGTCGCGATCCGTGCGCGCAGCGTCGCGTCGCGCATCTTGGTCGCCCAGGTCTGGGCAAAGGCGAGGAAGAAGCGCTGATCACCGGTCATCCCGTCGATCACCGGCGCGGGCTTGCCGCCCAGCGAGGCATGGTACGCGTCATAAGCCGCCTGTAGCCCCGCGACGTCGGCAATGTTCTCGCCCAACGTGAGCTTACCGTTAACCGCCAGGTCCGGGAAAGGACGATAGGCGTCGTACTGATCCGCCAGCGCCTTGCCCGCGGCATTGAACCGCTGGAGGTCGGCCGGCGTCCACCAGTTGCGGAGCGTACCCGACGCATCGAACGCCGCACCGTTGTTGTCGAAGCTGTGGCTGATCTCGTGGCCAATCACCGCGCCGATCGCGCCGTAATTATACGCCGGGTCAGCCGCAGGATCGAAGAACGGCGGTTGCAAGATCGCGGCCGGGAAGTTCAGCGCGTTCTGCACCGGCAGATTGACCGCATTGATCGTCTGCGGCGTCATCCACCATTCGTTGCGATCGAGCGGCTTGCCGATCTTCGCCAACTGATGCCGATATTCCGCCCGCTCGCCGTTAACCGCGTTCGCATAGGCGTCGGTGGGGCTGACGGTGTAGCCGGCATAGCTGCGCCATGTCTCGGGATAGCCCACACCGACGACGATCCCGCGAACCTTCTTCAGCGCCTCCGCCTTGGTCGCCGGGGCCATCCAGTCGAGGTTCTGCACGCGATTGGCGAAGGCGGTCTTGATATTCTCGACCATCGCCTGGACTTCGGCCTTGGCGCTGGCGGGGAAATATTGCGCGGCATAGAGCTGCCCGACGTCGTCGCCGAGTTCACGGTTCAGCGCGGCCAGCGCCCGCTTGGCACGCGTCTGCTGCTGCGGCGTACCGCTCAGCGTTGTGCCGTAGAAGGCGAAATGGGCGGCATCGATCGCACTCGGCAACACGTCCGAATGGCTGTTGATCTGGTGGAACGCCAGCCAGTCCTTCCACGCCTCCAGCGGCTCGGATGCCACCAGCGCCGACAGGTTGGTGATCGCGCGGGCGTGATAGGCGCCGAACATGGTCTGCCGCGCCAGATCCGCGCCGGTCAGGAACGCCGCCCAGTCGATCCCCGGCGCCTTCGCCGACAGGTCCGCGCGCGACCAGACCGTCGCCGATTTGGTGAAGTCCTCGCTCTCCTCGCGCGTTACATGCGCCTTGGCGATCTTCATCTCCAGATCGAAGATGCGCTGCGCCTTCGCATCCGCATCCGCAATGCCCGCGGTCTTCAGCAGCTTGGCGATATAGGCGCGATATTGTGTCCGAATCTCCGCCATCTTCGGGTCGGCCGACAGATAATATTCGCGCTCCGGCAACCCCAGCCCGCCTTGCAGGATATAGGGGATGACCTTGCCGGGCGTTGCCAGGCCCTGCGTGACGAAGATGCCGAACAGATTCTCGGTCTGGAAATTCGTCGCGTTGAGCGGATCGACGTCGGCGCGAATCGTCGTGCCGATTACGCGCGACAGCCCGGCCTTGTCGCGGATCGCAGCGAACCGCGCCAGGTCGGCGGCGACCGGCTTCATGCCCGCCGCATCGATCGCGCGGGTGTTCGTATAGGCCTTGTAGTAATTCGCGATCCGCGCCTCGGGCGTGCCGGGCTTCGGCGTCCCACGGACGATCTGGTCGACCATGCCGGTCGTCCGTTGCTCGGTCGTCGCGAAGGCTTCGTAGAATGACCCGGTGCTCGACCGGTCAGCCGGAATCTGCGTCGCCTTCTGCCAGCCACCGTTGGCGTAGAGGTAGAAATCGTCGCCCGGCTTGACGGCCGGGTCCATCGACGATCGCTCGACGCCGGCCTGGGGCGCAGACTGGGGGCCGGTGGCGGCGGTGGTGGTGAGCAGGGCGAGGATGAGCAGGGAACGACGCAGCATCAGGCGACTCCGTGGACAGTTGCGCGCACGCTAGGCGCGTCGTGGTCCGTCCGCCAGACCCGCTTCCCATCGTTGCAACGGACGGCTACCCACAGCCCATGAGTGCACCGGTCCTCGACACAAAAGCCTCGCCCGACAGCGAAATCTTCCGCACCAATGCCGCGCACAACCGCGCGCTGGTCGACCGCCTGCGCGCCGATGTGGCCGCCGCCGCCCGCGGTGGCAGCGATGCGTCGCGCGACCGCCACACCGCGCGCGGCAAGCTGTTGCCCCGCGACCGCGTCGAACGCCTGCTCGACCCCGGCTCGCCCTTCCTGGAGGTCGGTCAGCTCGCGGCCAACGGCCTGTACGGCGACGAGGTGCCGGGCGCGGGCATCATCGCCGGGATCGGCCGCGTCTCCGGCCGACAGGTCATAATCGCCTGCAACGACGCGACGGTGAAAGGCGGCACCTATTACCCGCTGACCGTCAAGAAGCACCTGCGCGCCCAGGAAATCGCGCTCGAGAACAACCTGCCCTGCGTCTATCTGGTCGACAGCGGCGGCGCCAACCTGCCGCACCAGGCGGAAGTCTTCCCCGACCGCGAGCATTTCGGGCGCATATTCTTCAACCAGGCGCAGATGAGCGCGAAGGGCATCCCCCAGATCGCCTGCGTCATGGGCAGCTGCACCGCGGGCGGCGCCTATGTCCCCGCCATGTCGGATGAGACGGTGATCGTCCGCAACCAGGGCACCATCTTCCTCGCCGGCCCGCCGCTGGTGAAGGCGGCGACCGGCGAAGTCATCTCGTCGGAAGAACTGGGCGGCGCCGACACGCACGGTCGCAAGTCCGGCGTGGTCGATCACGTCGCGGAAAACGACGACCACGCGCTGACGATCGTCCGCGACATCGTTTCGACCCTGGCGCCCCAGACCGGCGCCGGCGTCAACCTGCGCGACCCGCGGGCGCCGAAATATGCGCCGGAAGAACTCTACGGCATCATCCCCCAGGACGTTCGCGCGCCCTACGACGTGCACGAAATCATCGCCCGCATCGTCGACGGGTCCGAATTCCACGAGTTCAAGGCGCTCTACGGCAGTTCGCTGGTCTGCGGCTTCGCCCACATCTGGGGCATGCCCGTCGCGATCCTCGCCAACAACGGCGTGCTGTTCTCGGAGAGTGCACAGAAGGGCGCCCATTTCATCGAACTCGCCTGCCAGCGGAAAATCCCGCTGCTGTTTCTCCAGAACATCTCGGGCTTCATGGTCGGCGGCAAGTACGAGGCGGAGGGCATCGCCAAGCATGGCGCCAAGCTGGTGACCGCCGTCGCCACCGCCAGCGTACCGAAGGTCACCGTCCTCATCGGCGGCAGCTTCGGCGCCGGCAATTACGGTATGTGCGGCCGGGCCTATAGCCCGCGGTTCCTGTTCACATGGCCGAACAGCCGCATCTCGGTGATGGGCGGCGAACAGGCGGCGAGCGTACTGGCGACGGTCCACCGCGATGCGGAGAGCTGGGACGCCGATCAGGCCGAAGCCTTCAAGGCCCCAATCCGCCAGAAGTACGAGGACGAAGGCAATCCCTGGTACGCCACGGCCCGCCTGTGGGACGATGGCATCATCGACCCGGCGCAGACGCGAGATGTGCTGGGCCTGGCGTTCGCGGCAACGTTGAATGCACCGATTCCGGAGCGGCCAAGCTTCGGCGTGTTCCGGATGTAAAAATTCCTCCCCGAGCTCGTCTCGGGGAGGGGGACCATGCGCAGCATGGTGGAGGGGCAATCGAGATGCTCAAGGATGAAGCACCGAAACCGCGAAAAGGCGGGGTCGCCAAAGCCCGCCGCCTCCGCCGTGAATTGACGCTGCCCGAAATCCTCCTCTGGCAGGCCCTCCGCCGCCGCCCAGCCGGCCTGAAGTTCCGCAAGCAGCACCCCAGCGGCCCGTTCACCGTCGACTTCTACTGCATCGACGCGAAGCTGGTCGTCGAAGTCGATGGCGAAGCCCATTCGCGCGGCAACCGCCCGCAGTATGACGAAGCGCGCGATGTTTGGCTTGCAGGCTTCGGCCTTCAGACTTTGCGCGTTCCAGCAACTGATGTTCTGAAAGACACGGACGCCGTCGTTCGCGGGATCGTGTCCGCCGCACGCGACCGCTTGCCCCTCCACCACCCGGCTGCGCCGGGCGGTCCCCCTCCCCGAGACAAGCTCGGGGAGGAATGGTAAGGAACCGCCATGCTTCTCCTCGCCCTCGCCCTCCAGGTCACGCCGGTCCAGCCCCTCCCCAAGGCCGTCCCCCTGCCCCCGCCCGACGCCGACACCGCCGCCGTCCTCGCCCCCATCGACCGCCTGTTCGCCGCGGTCACCGCGAAGGACCGCGCCGCCATCCTCGCCCAGGTCCGCACCGACGGCCGCAACAGCGCGATCGTCGCGATGCCGGACGGCTCCAGCGAAGTTCGCACGCGCAGCTGGGCCGATTTCGCCGGTGGGCTGACCGACGGGCCCAGCCTGCTCCAGGAACGGCTGGTCAATCCGGTCGTCGACATCGACGGCAACCTCGCGATGGTCTGGTCCAGCTACATCTTCCGCGCCGACGGCCGCGTCACCCACTGCGGTACCGACCAGTTCACGATGGTCCGCGATGCTGCGGGCTGGAAGGTGCAGCATCTGACCTACACCCAGCGCCAGACCGACTGCCCGGCGGGCTGATTCCATTTTCCTACACGCCGGCGACGCGCTAGTCGTCGGCCATGCAAAGCTCACACGAAGTTTCCAAAAATTTTCGCGCCATACGGGCAATGATCGTGAAGTTTGGAGCCGGGCGATGATCGGCTCGCTGCTGATCGCCAACCGCGGCGAGATCGCCTGCCGCATCATCCGCACCGCCCGCGCCATGGGGGTGCGGACCGTCGCGGTCTATTCGGACGCGGACGCCGATGCGCTTCACGTCCGCCAGGCGGATGAGGCGGTCCATATCGGCCCCTCCCCGGCACGCGAAAGCTATCTGGTCGGCGACAAGATCATCGCCGCGGCGAAGCAGACCGGCGCGGAGGCGATCCACCCCGGCTATGGCTTCCTGAGCGAAAACGCCGACTTCGCGCAGGCCGTCCTCGACGCCGGCCTGATCTGGGTCGGCCCCAAGCCCGACAGCATCCGCGCGATGGGCCTGAAGGATGCCGCCAAGGCGCGTATGATCGCGGCCGGCGTGCCGGTGACACCGGGCTATCTGGGCGACGACCAGAGCCCGGCACGGTTGCAGGCGGAAGCCGACGCGATCGGCTATCCGGTGCTGATCAAGGCGGTCGCCGGTGGCGGCGGCAAGGGTATGCGCCGGGTCGAAAACGCGGCCGAGTTCGCCGACATGCTCGCCAGCTGCCAGCGCGAAGCCGCCTCGTCCTTCGGCGACGACCGCGTGCTTTTAGAGAAATACATCCTCTCCCCGCGCCATATCGAGGTGCAAGTCTTCGGCGACTCGTATGGAAATGTCGTCCACCTGTTCGAACGCGACTGCTCGCTCCAGCGCCGCCACCAGAAGGTGATCGAGGAAGCTCCGGCGCCGGGCATGAGCGACGAGACGCGCGCCGCCGTCTGCCAGGCCGCGGTCAACGCCGCGCGCGCGGTCGACTATGTCGGCGCCGGCACGATCGAATTCATCGCCGACGCGTCCGAAGGCCTGCGCGCCGATCGCATCTGGTTCATGGAAATGAACACGCGCCTGCAGGTCGAACATCCGGTGACCGAGGAGATCACCGGCGTGGACCTGGTCGAATGGCAGCTGCGCGTGGCGAGCGGGGAGCCGATCCCCAAGCGGCAGGACGAGCTCGCCATCGACGGCTGGGCGATCGAGGCGCGGCTGTATGCCGAGGATCCGGCCAAGGGCTTCCTGCCGAGCGTCGGGCGACTGGAGGCGTTCGACCTGGGCGACGCCGCTCGGATCGAAACGGGTGTCGAGGAAGGCGCCGACGTGTCGCCCTTCTACGACCCGATGATCGCCAAGGTCATCACCTGGGGCGAGACGCGCGACGACGCGCGCGAGCAGTTGATCGACGCGCTCGACACCGCGGTCGTCTGGCCGATCCGCTCGAACGCCGGCTTTCTGGTCAAGGCGCTGGAGCATCCCGCCTTCGTCGCCGCCGATCTCGACACCGGCCTGATCGCCCGCGACGGCGACGCGCTGACGCCCGACGCGCTGCCGAGCGAAGACGCCCTGGCCGAAGCGGCCGGCCGCATCGTCGGCGACGCTGCCCTGTCGGGCTTCCGGCTGAACGCGGCCCCGAACCGCACCGTCCGCCTGCTGGTCGACGGTGAGGCGGTCGAGATCGAAGCAAGGGAGCCCGGCGAAGAGATCGAGGACGACGGCCTGCTGCTGACCGAAGCCGGCCAGACCTGGTCGGTCACGCCGTTCCGTGCGGGCGGTGTCGCTGCCGGTGGCGCGGCGGACGGCGCGATCCTGTCGCCCATGCCCGGCCGCATCACGGCGGTCGAGGTGGCAGCGGGCCAATCGGTCGCCAAGGGGCAGAAGCTCGTCACGTTGGAAGCCATGAAGATGGAACATGGCCTGGTCGCGCCGTTCGACGGAATGGTCGCGGAGTTGGATGCCGAAGCGGGCCAGCAGGTTGCGGAGGGCCGGATGCTGGTGCGGATCGAACGGGCGGAGGCGGCGTGAACCTTACCCCCGCCCCAAACCCGTTCGTGCTGAGCCTGTCGAAGCACCGTTCTGCGATACGCACGCGGATCGCTCGCGGCTCGAAGAACGGTGCTTCGACAAGCTCAGCACGAATGGGAGTGTAGGATCGTGACCCTCGCCATCCGCCCCGCCACCCTCGCCGACGTCCCCGCGATCGTCGCGCTGATGGCCGACGACTTCAACGGCGCCACCCGCGAAGACCCGTCGCTCCCGATCGACCCCGCCTACGAGACTGCCTTCCACCAGATCGCCGCCGACCCTAACCAGACATTGGTCGTCGCCGAACAGAACGGCCGCATCGTCGGTACGCTCCAAGTCACGCTGATCCCCGGCCTCAGCTTCAAGGGCGCGCTCCGCGGACAGATCGAAGCCGTCCGCGTAGCCTCCGACCTGCGCGGCCAAGGGCTCGGCAAGCAACTGATCGACTGGGCGGTCGAGCATTGCCGCGCCGCGGGCTGCCGCTTCGTCCAACTGACGTCGCAGCTGAACCGACCCGACGCGCATCGCTTCTACGAACGGCTCGGCTGGGAGCAGAGCCATCTGGGCTTCAAACTGCATTTCGAAGGACAGCATTGATGGCCGGACGCCACTTCGACGAATGGCAGGTCGGCGACCGCATCGTCCACGACCTGCGCCGCACGGTGACCGAGACGGACAATCTGCTGTTCTCGACCATGACGCACAATCCACAGCCGCTGCACCTGGATGCGGAGGCGGCAAAGGCGTCGGAGTTCGGCCGCATCCTCGTCAACGGCACCTTCACCTTCGCGCTGATGGTCGGCGTCTCGGTCGGCGACACGACGTTGGGAACGCTCGTCGCGAACCTGGGCTATGACAAGGTCGTGATGCCGAACCCGGTGTTCATCGGCGACACGCTGCGTGGCGAAACCGAAGTCGTCGAGCTGCGTCCGTCCAAGTCGCGCCCCGGCCAGGGCATCGTCACCTTCCGCCACCGCATGCTCAACCAGCGCGACGAGGTGGTGTGCGAGTGCCTGCGGAGCGCGTTGCTGACGTCGCGTGGCTGAGTACGACGTCGTCATCGTCGGCGCGGGCGCGGCAGGGGTCGGCGCCGCGCGGCGTTTGGCCGGGAGCGGGCTGTCGGTCGCGATCGTCGAGGCGAGCGCCCGCGTCGGTGGTCGCGCTTGGACGCTCGGCGTGGCGGGCATGTTGATCGACCTGGGTTGCGGCTGGCTCCATTCGGCCGAGCGCAATCCGTGGGTCGGCATCGCGGAGAGCGCGGGCTTCGCAATCGACCGCAGCCCGACCAGCTGGGGCGAGCAGTATCGCGACCTGGGCTTCTCCGAAGCCGACCAGAAGGCGGCGGGCGAGGCCTATGACGCCTTCGACCGCGCCCTGCGCGACAGCCCGCAGCCGAGCGACCGCGCAGCCGACGCCCTGCCCGCCGAAGGGCCGTGGAACGGCTTTATCGAGGCGCTGTCGGGCTACATCAACGGCGCGGGGCTCGGCACGCTCTCGGTCGAGGACTATCTCGCCTATGACGACGCTGCGAGCGAGGTGAACTGGCGGGTGCCGGACGGCTACGGCACGCTCGTCTCCGCAAGCCTGCCGCCCGTCCCGCTCCACCTATCGACGCCGGTCGAACGGATCGGGGAAGACGGCACGGCGCTGCGGCTGGTCACACCTCGCGGCGATATCCGCGCGCGGTCGGTGATCGTGACCGTTGCGACCAACGTGCTGGCGAAGGGCGGCCTCCGCCTGCCCCCGGCGCTCGATGACCGCGCCCATGCCGCTGCCTGCCTGCCGCTGGGGCTCGCCGATAAGCTGTTCCTCGCCTTCGACGACGCCGACGTGCCTCCCGACAGCCACCTGCTCGGCAACCCGAAGAGCGCCTGCACCGGCAGCTATTACCTCCGCCCGTTCGGCCGGCCGGTAGTCGAAGTCTTCCTCGGCGGCGCTGGCGCGATCGCGCTGGAGGACGTCGGTCTTGATGGCGCCGCGGCCTTCGCGATCGACGAACTCGCTGCACTCCTTGGCAACGGCGTACGCAGCAAGCTGCGCCTCATCGCCGGCTCTGCCTGGGCAAGGACCGATGGCTTCGGCGGCTCGTACAGTCACGCCCTGCCCGGCCACCGCGGCTCCCGTGCGACGCTGGCGACACCGTGGCAGGACCGGCTGTTCTTCGCGGGCGAGGCCTGCTCGCCGACCGACTTCTCGACCGCGCACGGCGCGCTCGCCACCGGCATCGCGGCGGCCGACGCGGTGCTGGCTCAGCGGAACTCCATCTCGTCGTCGACGGGTCCGTAACGCAGCGTGCGGACGTCCTTCAGGTAATTCTGGTCGAGCTTCCACGGCGCGCGCGTGCCCTGCTGCGGCAGGATGTCCTTGGCGCGCTGAACATAGCCCGAGGTGAAGTCGAGGAACGCCTCCCGCTCGACCGGCGCCCCGACCCGCGGGGTTGCCTGGCGGACGCCGGTCGCCCGCATGTGCTTGAGCAGGCGGCAGACATAGGCGCTCGTCAGGTCGGCCTTCAGCGTCCACGAGGCGTTGGTATAGCCGAACGCGATGGCGAGGTTGGGGATGTCCGAGAACATCATGCCCTTGTACGTCAGCGCCTTCGCCGGGTCAGCGACCTGCCCGTCGACGCTCAGCGTGATGCCGCCGAGCATCTTGAGCTTGAGCCCCGTCGCGGTGACGACGATGTCGGCCGGCAGCGTGTCGCCCGACGCCAGGCGGATGCCGTCCAGGGTGAACGTCTCGATCGTATCGGTAACGACGCTCGCCCGTCCCGCCTTGATCGCATCGAAAAGATCGCCGTCCGGCACCAGGCAGAGCCGCTGGTCCCACGGGTCATAGCGCGGGGTGAAATGTCGATCGACATCGATGCCCTCGCCCAGACGATCGCGCACCCAGCCGATCAGCCGGGTCTTCGCGGCATCCGGATGCTTGCGCATCTGGCGATAGAAGAACTGGCCGAGCAACACATTCTTCCACCGCGTCAGCCGGTAGGCGGTCCGCTCCGGCAATACCCGACGCAGTGCGTTGGCGACGCCGTCCTTGCCCGGCCGCGCGACGATGTAGGTGGGGGAGCGCTGGAGCATCGTCACATGCGCGGCGGTCTTGGCGAGCTCCGGCACCAGCGTCACCGCGGTCGCGCCGCTGCCGATCACGACGACGCGCTTGTCCGTGCAATCGAGGTCGTCGGGCCAGAATTGCGGATGGACGATCCGCCCGCCGAACCGCTCGCCCCCCGGAAAGACGGGCGCGTGCCCTTCCTCATAATCATAGTATCCGGCGCAGACGTAGAGGAAGTTGGCCCGGAACAGCGCCCGTTCGCCATCGCGATCGACGGTCAGCGTCCACGCCGCCTCCGCACTCGACCATTCGGCCGCGACGACGCGATGGCGATAGCGGATGCGCCCGACGATGCACTTCTCCGCCGCCGTCTCGCGCAGATAGTCGAGAATCGACCCGCCATCCGCGATCGCCTCCGCCTGCCGCCACGGTTTGAAGCGGAAGCCCAGCGTGTGCATGTCCGAATCCGACCGGATGCCGGGATAGCGGAACAAGTCCCACGTCCCGCCCAGATCGTCGCGCGCCTCCAGGATGAGATGGGTCAGGTCAGGACACTCGGTCGCCAGGTGCCAGCTCGCGCCGATGCCGGACAGGCCGGCACCGATCACGATCACGTCGAACTGCTCCACCGCGCCCTCCATCATTACTGACAAAGGTGTAAGCGCACTGGCCCCGCGTTAATAGTCCTTCGAATAGCGCAGGTTCACGTTCGATCCCCCGAACGACCCCGTCGACGACAGCAGGCTGAGCGCGCGGCTGAGCGCGATTTCCAGCTGGGTCGCGGTGAAGCCGCGGGCGTCGGTGATGATCTCGATATAGATGTCGTCGGTCAGATACTGGCCGGCCGCCAGCGCCGTCCCGCGCCCGGTCGCCTGGTCGGCGCCGAGGATGCGCAGGCGATCGATACCCGTGACACTGCGCAGCTTGCCCAGCGGATTGAGCCCGCCGCCGCCCGACCCGCGCAGCGAATTGAGTGCCGCGGCCAGCTGGATCGCCTCCGTCGCCGACAGGTTGGTGACCGAGCTGCCGAACAGCAGGCGCGACAGCACTTCGTCCTGCGGCAGGTTGGGCGTCGAGGTGAAGGTCAGCCGCGGCTGCTGCGCCGACCCGCCGATCGCGATCGTCGCGGTGATGCCCTGCGTCGTCGTGGTCGCGGCGATGTCGAGCTCCGGATCTCCGACCGGCCCGCCGCGGAAGCGGACGATGCCGCGAGTCAGGTCGAAGCGCTTGCCGGCGAAGCTGTAGGTGCCGCGAACAACCCGCGCCTCGCCCGTGACGTTTGGCGCCGCCGACGTGCCTCCTACGCGGATGTCGGCCTCCCACTCGGACTCCAGACCCATGCCCGACACGTAGAGCCGATTGTCGGCACGCACGCGCAGCGCGAGCTTGAACAACCCCGGTGGCGAGGCTGCGGGCTGGTCGCGCCGGGCCGCCGCAGCGCGGGCGATATCGCTCTTGCGGCGCACCCCGGTAAGTTCGGGGACTTCGGCCGCACCCTGGCGGACGACTTCGTAGCGCGCCTCGGGAATGGTCAGCTCGCCCTGGATCAGGCCGCCGTTCGCAGCCGAATTGGTCACGCGGATCGTGCCGGTCGCGGTCGCGCCCAGCGCATTGCTGCGAGCGAGACGCGCATTGTTGAGCGTCGCTCTCACATCGATCGGGAAGCCGGCATCCGACGCCAGGCCGACACTGCCCTGCGCTGCGATGGCCCCCTCGCCCGCCTGCGCCGCCATGTCGGTCAATTCGAACCGGTCATTGGTGAAGCGCCCGTTCAGCCGCATGTTGGTCAGGCGCGTGCCATAGGTTTCATTGTCGTATGTCAGGTTGCTCGCACGCACGACGCCCGACAGTTGTGGCGACGACACTCGCCCGCCGAAGTCCGCCGCCACACCGATCGGCCCGCTCAGTTGCTGACCGGCGAATCCGGCGAAGGAGAACAGCACGCCCGCCGGCCCGTTGTAGCGGATCCCGCCCGACAGGGGCGCCGCCATCAACCGCGTCGTCCAGCTGCCCGCGCCTGGGGGCAGCGGCCGCAGCGTCGCGACCAAGCGCCCGACCGTCGTCGTGCCCCGCTGGATGATCGCGCGCGCGTCGCCACCGTCGGGCACCAGCCGCCCGGCAAAGACGATGTTCACCGGCGTCGACACCGACGCGAGGCCGGAGCGGGTGAAGTTGGCGATCCTGAGCTTCGCATCCGCCTGCGGGAAGCTGGCACCGGTCGGCTGGCGGAAATCGAGGCTGCCGCTCGCCTGCCCGCCGAGACCGATGCCCGGCACGAAGGCGTTGGCGATCGACAGGTCGAGCCGGTCGAGCCGCGACTGCACTTCGATGCCGTTGCCGTAACGCCCGGCCAGCCGCAGGGAGCCCTGGTCGAAGTCGATCCGGGACGGTTGCAGGCGATAGGTGCCGCGTTCCGGAATGATCCGCGCCGGCTGGGCGGTCTTGAAATTGATTCCGTTCGCCTGCCCCTGCATCGCCGCCAGCCAGAGCCGCGGCGAGAAGCGCGCGTTCAGCCCGACGCGGAACGGCACGCCCGACGATCCGTCGGCAAATGCCTGCGCCGTTCCGCTGCCGCCGCGATAGTCGAGCTTCACGCGTGAGGTGCGGAGCAGGAACTCACCCATCTTCAGGCTCGCGATCTGCGCGTCGCCGGTGATCGCCGGCTGATTCGGATAGAGGACGGCCGTCCCGACGATGATCGCACGACCGATCGTCAGACCAGCGCTGCCCGGAATGACCGCGTTCAGCGCGCGCGCATTCACGTCGGCGCGCTGGACGTTGCCCTGCGCCGCCAGCCGCAGCGATCCGTTTACGCCCGACCCGTTGAACGCCAGCTGCCCGGCGAACGGCCCGGCCGGCGTCTGTTCGACGCGCCCCCGAAAATCGATCCCGGCGAAGGTCGCCTTGCGGATATCCGCGGTCAGCCGCGGTCCGGTCGACAGCAGCAGGTCAGCGGAGAACGGCCCATATTCCGACCCGCCACGCGCGACGATGGCGTATCGGCTGCCCTGTCCACGGATCGTCGCGGTGACGCCGTTCAGCCCGACGCCCAGCCCCGGCCGCGCGGCACGGATGGTGGCGACGGGCGCATAGAGCGTCCCCGTCACGCGCGCACTCACCGGACCATAAACGGTCGAATAGGCATCCGCATCGACCAGCAACGGCCCCGCCGGATCGTAACGCCCCGACCCGCGCGTCACACGGAATTGCGGCGCGTTCACCCGCAGGTTGTTGAAGACGATGATCCCCTGTGGGGTATAGTCCAGGTCGACCCGCGCGATGGCGTTGCCGCCCAGGAAGTCGCGCGCGCCGTCGTTGAAAATCCGCGACGTCCGCGCGACCACCCGCCCGCGGATGCCGAAGCCGCCTGCGGCCGGTGTATAGAGTTGCGCGTCGGTTGTCAGATTGACGATGCCGAAGCCCTCGACGCGGTAGTCGTTGACCCGCCCCTTGAGCGCGCCCGCATAGCGTCCGGACGCCAGATTCGCGGCGACGACGGCGGTCGCGTCGATCCGGTCGGAGCGAATGCGCAGATTGTCGGACAGGATTTCGGTGCCGTTGTTGATCGCCAGGTCGCCGTTGATCGCGACATTGGTCAGCAACCCGCCGGCCGCGGCGTTCAGACCCGACACCCGCGCGGCCTTCGCCGCGACGGGGATCATGATCCGATCGGCATCAACCCGCGCGCGACCCTCGGCATACAGACCTTGCACCACCGTCTCGCCGAAGCCGAGCGCTGCGGCACGCAGCTTGTAATCGACGACCGGCGTCGCGAACGGCCCGTCGAGTGCCACCGCCAGCTGGACTTCGCGCCCGTTCAGGTTCGGCGCGATCGCGCCCGGCGTCAGCAGCATCGCCGTCGCCTTGAAGTTCGAAAAGCGGCTGTCGGCGAGGTTCAGCTTGCCGTCGCCGGTCACCTGCAACGCGCTGGAGCGCAGCAGCAGCTTGGTATCCGCAACGCGATCGGCGAAGGCCGCATCGATCGCGACGTCGAGCCGCGGCGACGTCAGCCGCTCGACCGGCCCCTTCAGATACAGCCCCGGTTGCGTCGTCCCGCGCACGACGAACTTGCCGTCACGCCCCTCGACCTTGAGATCGGCAAGGCTGCCGCCGCCGAGCGTTGACACAGCCCGGCCCGTCCACCGCTGCCAGTCACCGCGGCCATCGACCGCCAGCGTCAACGGAGCGTCCAGCGACGCCATGCTCGCGACCAGCCCATTGGCCGGCGCCTGCACGTTCAGCTTGAGATCGAAGCGGTTGTTCTCCGGCACCGCATCCAGCCGCAGCGCGACGCGGTCGCCGCCGGCGATACCCGGCCCGGTCAGCGTCCGCCCGTCCAGCTGTACCTGCGCACGGCGGTCGGCGATGTGGACGCTGCCCGCCACCTGCGCGAGCCGCCGCGTGCCGCTGACCGCCGGGGCCAGGTCGATCCGATCGATCGCCAACCGGTTCACGTCGATGTCGATGTCGGGCAGCAACGGCGCATTGGGATCGCTGGGCACGGGCTTCAGCACCGGCATCCGGCTCATGCTCACCAACGGGCTGGTCAGCTGGCGGATGTCGACATGGTTGCGCGCGAAGGCGAACGGCCGCCAGTCGACCCGCAGCTCGGGCGAGGTCAGGAACACGCCCTTCTGGTCGCGCACCCGCACGTCGCGCAGGCGCATGTCGCCATAGATCGACCCGTCGATCCGCCCGACGCGGATGTTGATGCCGTTCGCCATCGTATAGCCGGCGATGCGATCGGCAACGAAGCGGCGGCCCGGTTGCGTGTTGATGCCCAACATCACCAGCACCAGCAGCAATGCCAGCCCGGCGATGACGATTCCGACCCATTTCGCGATCGTCTGCCACAGCGGGCGACGTTCCCGGACGACGACGGTCGTCGGTTCGGCGGTTGCGGGCGTCTCGACCATCAGAAGGCCTGCCCGATCGAGAGGTACAGGGCGATCTTCGATTCCCCCGGCTTGCGCGCGATCGGCGTCGCGACGTCGATCCGCATCGGCCCGAAATTGGTGTAGAACCGCCCGCCGATACCCGCCCCGAACCGGAGGTCGGAGCCCTTGGGCAGCGTGCTGTCATAGACCTGCCCGGCATCCAGGAACGGCACGATCCCGAAATTGCCGAACCGGTACCGCGCCTCGATCGCGAACTCGTTGAAGCTGCGTCCGCCAACCGGGCGGAAGATCGTGCGCGGCTCCTTCGTCTCGGGATCGTCGGGATCGAATTTCGGATTCGGCTCCTCGGTCTTCGGCCCCAGTTCCTGGAAACCGAACCCGCGTACCGAGCCGCCGCCGCCGGCATAGTAGCGCCGCGACGGGGCCAGGTCGTCGCGTGCGATGCCGCCGATGGCGCCGACCCGCGCGCGGCCGGCGATGACGATGCTGCTCGTTACCGGATAATAGGCCGTCCCCTCCAGCATGCCGCGGACATAGGGTCGGGTGCCGCGGTTCATCGACGCTTCGGGGCTGAGGTTCAGCTTCACGCGGAAGCCCTTCGTCGGGTTCAGCAGGTCGTCGGACGAATCATAGCCAAGATAGGCCGGCAACGCGCCGATGAAGTAGGTCCGTCGGACCCGGTCCGACAGCGAGAAGTCATAGACATCCTCATTGGTCCCGACGAGTTCGAAGCCGTAGAAATAGGTCCATTTCTTCTGCCAGATCGGTGTCGAATCATAGCTGATCCGGCCGGCGAGCGTGCCGGTGAAGGCCTCGTAGGCGTCGTAGTTCTGGCGGTTGGCCGAGACGGTGGCGGACACGGTGCGGTCGCGCTTGCCGGCGTTGGAACGGCGGAAGGTGACGCCCAGCCCCTGCTGCTGCGTACCGGCGATCCCGCTGGCGATCAGCGCGCCTTCGGGCGGGAACAGGTTGCGATGCGTCCAACTGCCCTGGAGCGTAAAGCCTTCGCCGGTGCCATAGCCGATCTGCCCGGCAAGCGTCCGCGCAGGCCCCTTGTTCTGCGTGATCAGCAGGTCGACATCTTCCGTGCCGTCCGGCCCCGCCCGGCCGGTCCGCTGCGGCTCGACCGCGACCGACTGGAACAGGCTGGTCGCGACCAGCGCCTGACGCAGGTCGTCGACCTTGCGCGCATCGTACAATTCGCCGGGCCGATAGCGGCGCAGGACCTCGATATGATCGGTCTCGAACACCGGATCGCCCTTAGTCACGATCCGCCCGAAGCTGCCGCGCGGGCCGGTCGTAACCGGCAGGGTATAGTCGCCGAGATGTGTCGCATCGTCGAGCAGAATGTCGCGCTGCCCGACCTCAGCAAAGGCATAGCCCTGCTGCGGCAGCTTCAGCGACACGTTCGCCTCCGCGCCCTGGATACGCTCTGCATCGATCGGCTCGCCGACCTTCAACGGCAGTTCGCGTTCGATCAGGCCCTGCGGCACCGTGGGTTCGGCGCGGACGGTGATCGACCCCAACTTGTACTGCGCGCCCGGAATGGCGGTAACGATCGCGCGGACCCGACCCTGCTGATCCTTCAGCGGCTCGATCGTCGACGTCGCGGTCCCGTCGTAATAGCCGATGGCGCGCATGAGCCGTTTAGCGAGTTCCTCATCCTCGCGAGCGCGGGCCGCGACGATAACGGCGTTGGGCGCGTCCTTGTCATCCTTCAGCGCGGACAAGGCGTTGAACCGGTCGGTCAAGCCGATCGCGTCGAGCCCCTCGATCCGCGTCTCGTAGCGGATTTCGCTGGCCGGTGCGTCCTCTACGCCGGCGATCTCCACCGGCTCGACGTTGAAACTCGACAGGGGCGCGAGTGGTTTAGCGAGTTCCCCGTCCTGCGCGACCTGGGCAGCGACGGTATCACCGGCCACCGATGGCTGGGCTGCCGAAGCCGGCGCGACGGTGGCGGGCGCGGCGAAATCCTCGATCGGCTCCAGCGGCGCATTCGGATCGCTGCTCAGCTGAGGCACTTCTTTCTCAAAGGTCGCGTCGGGGACGATCGGCGCGTCGCCCTGCGGGTCCGCGACAACGGCGCCTTGCTGCTGCGGCTGTCGCTGGGACGCATCGGGAAGCTTCGACGGCGCCCCCTGGTTGGGCTTGGGCTGGTTGATCTGCCCATGCGCGAGCGCCGGCAACGACACCGCGCCAGCCAACAGCCACAAACTCATCATGCCCCGATGCACGTCCCGCGAACTCCCGCCCTTAACTCTTAGGGGTCGCGCGCCCCGTTAGAGGGGCGTAACGATCGATGTCCCGATTGGCTCCGGCGTCACGAAATTATGTTTGCAGCCAATAACATATGCGTAGGTCAAAGTCGGTCGACGGCATCCTCGATCCGCGCCAGCATCGCCCGGAACCGTTCGAGATCGCTGGCGTCGAACCCACCGAACAGCCGCCGTTCAATCTCCAGCGCCTTGGGCGCGACCTCCGCGTAAAGTGCGCGCCCCGCCTCGGTCAGCGCCAGATTGTGCGACCGCTGATCGCTCGGGTTCGCCGCCCGCGCCACCAGCCCGCGATCGACCAGGGCGATAGCGGCGCGGCTGACCGTCACCTTGTCCATCTGCGTCCGAGCGCCCAGCGCCTGCTGGCTCAACCCCTCGCTTTCGGCGAGCACCGCGACCAGCCGCCATTCGGAAATCCGCAGTCCGAACAGCGCGCGGTACGTGCCCGCCACCGCGTCCGACACCCGGTTCGACGCGATCGACAAGCGATAGGGGAGGAAATCGTCGAGTTTCAGCTGTTCCGTCACGCGCGCAACTGTGCGCGCGTCGGCGGCGCGCGGCAAGGCCGGCCTTTACGGCACCGTCCCGCTGATATAGTAACAACTGAAACCAGTTCATGAGGATGCCATGACCGATCAGCACGACAATCCGATGGGCCTCGACGGCTTTGCCTTCGTCGAATTCACCTCGCCCGATCCGGACGCGATGGCGGACTGGTTCGAAAAACTCGGCTTCACCCATGTCGGCACGCACAAGTCGAAGAACGTACGGCATTATGCGCAGGGCGAGATCAATTTCCTGCTGAACATGGACGAGGCAGGCCAGGTCGCCGGCTTCCGCGATGCGCACGGCGCGAGCGCGAATGCGATGGCGTTCCGCGTTGCGGACGACGAAGCCGCACTGAAGCTGGCGGTCGAGCGCGGTGCGGTCGCGGTCAAGGGCAGCAACGGCCCCGGTGAACTCGACATCCCGGCGATCGAGGGTATCGGCGGCGCGAACCTCTACCTCGTCGATGCCAAGGACGACGTGTGGGGCACCGACTTCTTGCCGACGGGCAAGGCGCGCAACGACAACAGCGTCGGCCTGAACGTGCTCGACCACCTGACCCACAATCTGAAGCGCGGGCGGATGGATTACTGGGCGGACTATTACGAGCGCATCTTCAACTTCCGCCAGATCCGCTATTTCGACATCGAGGGCCAGGCGACGGGCCTGTTCAGCAAGGCGATGACCGCGCCGGATGACAAGATCCGCATCCCGCTGAACGAAAGCCAGGACGAGCATTCGCAGATCGAGGAGTTCATCAAGGACTATAAGGGCGAAGGCATCCAGCACATCGCCCTGACGACCGATGACATTTTCGCGACCGTCGACAAGTTGCGCGAGCGCGGCATCATCTTCCAGGATTCGCCCGATACCTATTTCGACATGATCGACCAGCGCCTGCCCGGCCACGGTCACGACGTGGCTGAAATGCGCAAGCGCCGCATCCTGATCGACGGCGCACCGGAGACGGGCGGCGGGCTCCTGCTCCAGATCTTCACCGCCAACATGATCGGCCCGATCTTCTTCGAGATCATCCAGCGCAAGGGCAACGACGGCTTCGGCGAAGGCAACTTCAAGGCGCTGTTCGAGAGCATCGAACTCGACCAGATCCGTCGCGGCGTCGTTCCGGCGAAGGCCGAGGCCTGATCTAAACTGCCCTCCCCCTGGACAGGGGGAGGGATACCGTAGCTTGGCAGCGTGCTGCCTAGCGGAGGTTGGGAGAGGGTCGAGCGAGCCGCAGGCTCGCGCGGTCGCCCAGGCGACCGCCAACCCCTCACCCAGCTACGACTAGCGCTCTGACGAGCCCAAGTCTGCGCAACCCTCTCCCCTTCTGCGAAGGGGCGAGGGAGGGAGAGGCGAGATGACAAACCCGCAGTACATGACCGGCTTCGGCAACCACTTCGCCACCGAAGCCGTCCCCGGCGCCCTGCCCCAGGGCCGCAACTCCCCGCAGAAGCCGGCTTTCGGCCTCTACGCCGAGCAACTGTCCGGCACCGCCTTCACCGCGCCCCGGCACGAGAACCGGCGTTCCTGGCTCTATCGCCTGCGCCCGTCGGCCAGCCACCCCGCCTTCACCCGCTACGCCGGCGCCGAGCGGTTCGCGCCCGGCGTCAGCGATGCCCCCCTCGCCCCCAATCGCCTCCGCTGGCGCCCGCTGGATACGGCGCACCAAAGCGATTGGCTCGACAGCCTGACGACGATGCTGGTCGCAGGCGACGGTCCCAAGACTCAGACCGGCGTCGCGATGCACCTCTATCACGCATCGAAAGACATGGTCCGTCGTGCGTTCGTGTCCGCGGACGGTGAAATGCTGATCCTTCCCGAGATGGGCGCGCTTCGCCTGCTGACCGAAATGGGGCGGATCGACGTCGCGCCCGGCCAGGTCGCGATCATTCCGCGCGGCGTCCGTTTCCGCGTGGAGCTGCCCGACGGCACCGCCCGTGGCTATGTGGCGGAGAACCACGGCCAGCCCTTCCGCCTGCCCGATCTCGGTCCGATCGGCGCTAACGGCCTCGCCAACCCGCGCGATTTCGAGACGCCGGTCGCCTGGTTCGAAGATGTGGAGGGCGACTATGAGCTCGTCCAGAAATTCCTCGGCAGCCTGTGGACGACCGAACTGGGCCGCTCGCCGCTCGACGTCGTCGCCTGGCACGGCAACCTCGCGCCGTGTCGCTACGACCTGTCGCGCTTCAACACGATCGGCACGGTTAGCTTCGACCACCCCGATCCATCGATCTTCACCGTCCTGACCTCGCCCAGCGATGTCCCCGGCACCGCCAACGTCGACTTCGTGATCTTCCCCCCGCGCTGGATGGTGGCGGAGGACACGTTCCGCCCGCCCTGGTTCCACCGCAACGTGATGAGCGAATGCATGGGCCTGATCGCGGGTGCCTATGACGCCAAGGCAGACGGCTTCCGACCCGGCGCGCTGTCGCTTCACAACCAGATGAGCGGCCACGGCCCCGATGTCGCAAGCTGGCGGGGGGCGAGCGAGGCGGAGCTCAAGCCGCACAAGATCGACGGCACGATGGCGTTCATGATCGAAAGCCGCTGGGTCTTCGCCGCAACCGACTACGCGTTGGAAACGAGCGCGCTGGACGAGGACTATGACGACGTCTGGGCCGACTTTCCGAAGGCGCAGCTGCCGTAGGAATCGTCCTCCGCCCTCGGCCGGAGCACGAAACCTAGCCCTTCACCTCCTGCGCGATCGTCCGCCGCGTCGCCTTGCCATAGGGCGGCTTGAGCCCGGCGAGCTTCGCCACGTCCAGCCGCGATTGCTTGAACACCGCCTTGGCGTGGCTGAACGTCCGGAACCCGTCGCGGCCATGATAGGCGCCCATGCCCGACGGCCCGATGCCACCGAAGGGCAGGTCCTCCATCGATACGTGCAGCACGACGTCGTTGACGGTCACACCGCCCGAAATCGTCCGATCGAGCACCCGCGCCTGCTCGGCGGCATCCTCACCGAAATAATAGAGGCCGAGCGGGCGGTCGCGGCGGTTTACCTCCGCAATGGCATCGTCGATGCGTTCATAGCGGCGGATGGGCAGGACGGGGCCGAAGATCTCTTCCTGCATCACGGTCATCTCGTCGGTCGCATCGCGGATGATGTGGAGCGGCATCTTGCGGCTGTTGGTGCCGGCGAAGTCCTCGCCCGCAGGATCGACCACGTCGACCGTCGCGCCCTTCGCCCGCGCGTCCTCGATCCAGTCGGTCAGCCGGGCATGATGCCGGTCGTTGATGATCGCGGTATAGTCCGGATTGGCGAGCAAGGTCGGGTACATCGCCGACGCCGCCGCCTTCAGCCCCTCGACCACCGCAGCCTCGCGGTCGGCCGGCGCGAGCACATAGTCGGGTGCGAGGCAGATCTGGCCGGCATTGAGCATCTTGCCCAGCGCGATCCGCTCGGTGGCGCGCGCGATGTCGGCGGAGCGTCCAAGGATCACCGGCGACTTGCCGCCAAGCTCCAACGTCACCGGCACCAGATTATCGGCGGCGGCGCGCAGGATGTGGCGGCCGATACCGGTCGCTCCGGTGAACAGCAAATGGTCGAACGGCAGCCCGGCGAACGCCTGCCCCACATCCGGCCCGCCGGACACGAACACCAGTTCGTCGGCGGCGAAGTATCGCGGCGACATCTCCTCAAACAGCGCGGCGGTGCGGGGCGTGAATTCGGACGTCTTGACCATCGCCCGGTTGCCCGCAGCGAGGATGCCGGCGAGCGGCGCCATCACCAGGTTCACCGGGAAATTCCACGGCGCGATGACGCCGACGACACCCTTTGGCTGATAGTCGACCCACGCCCGCGCGCCGAGCAGGCCAAGCGGAAAGCGAACCGCCCGCTTCTCCCGCGCCATCCAACGGTCGACATGCTTCAGCGCATGCTTCAGCGGGCCGATCGAGCCGCCGATGTCGGTGATCATCGATTGCTCGCGGCTGCGGTGGCCGAAATCCTCGCTCAGCGCATCGCACCAGGCGGCCGCACTGTCGGCGACCATGGCGATGGCGCGCTTCAACCGATCCTTGCGGACGGCGGCGGTCACCGGCAGTTCGGCCATGAACGCCGCCCGCTGGCGATCGAGGAACTGGTTCAACTCGGTCATCCGATCGGTCCCGCGTTCGAGGTGGTGATCAGCCATAGCGCAAACGCCGCTGCCCCCAACACTGTCCCGAACGGCAAGCGATCGTCTCGCCGCATTCGCCGCGCCGCCGCCCAGCCAAGCCCGAGCATGCAAGCGACCAGCACGACCCATGGCAGCGCGCGCCAGCCAAGCCAAAGCCCGATCGCGCCGAGCAGCTTCGCATCCCCGCCTCCCAGCCCTATCCGACCGCGAGCGCGAACATAGGCGGCTGAGATCAGCCACAGGACACCGAACCCCGCGACGCCACCGATCGCCCGATCCGTAAGATCAGGCTCCAGCCCGGCCAGTCCCGTCGCCAGACCGAGCAGGGCAATGGTCATCGTCACCGGGTTGGGTAGGCGGAAGGCGACGAAATCGATCGCGCCGGCGAGCAGCAACAGCCAGCCGAACACCGCACCCGCCACCGCCGGCGCGCCGCTGGCGGCGACGCCCGCCGCAATGCCGATAGCAGCTGCGATCATCTCGATGACAGGATGCAGCAGCCCGATCCGACCGCCGCAGGTCCGGCACCCTCCGCGCAAGGCCAACCAACTCAGGATCGGGACAAGCTCGTACGCCGCCAGCGTGCGCCCACAGCCATCACACCGCGAGCGGCCGGTCAGCGCGGGCGCAGGCCAGCGCACCGCGACGGTCGCGATGAAGCTGCCGAAGATCGCTCCCAGCCCCCCGAGGCCGATCGCCCAGTAAATCGCTCTACACGTCCTTCTTGCGGATCAGGTAGCGATACACGCCCAACAGGTTGATGCCCAGCAGGACGCTGTTCTGCGACGTCAGCGCCCAATCCTGCGTCAACACGGCCCCGGCGATCCACGCGATGGCGGAGGCGACGAAGATCACGAACCCCCACCCCGTCACGCGCCGCCCGCTGTCGAGCGACACCATGAATGCGGCGGTGATACCGGTCAGCGTGGCGAACCATTTCAGGCCGGTGATCAGGGGTGTCTCATCCATCCCCGCCCAACGCGTCGACCGCGGATTTCCGGCAAGGAAATCTTATTGATGAAGGTTGGTGGGGCCACCGAACCCCACCACCGTTCGCACCGAGCCTATCGAAGGGCTAATGGACGCGAGAAGCGCTCACCCCTTCTTCAGGTGCCGCCGCCCGAGCAGTTCCGCGATCTGCACCGCATTCAGCGCCGCGCCTTTGCGCAGATTGTCGCTGACGCACCACAGCGCCAAACCGTTCTCAACGGTCGGGTCCTCGCGCACGCGGCTCACGAAGGTCGCATAGTCGCCGACGCATTCGACCGGGGTCACATACCCGCCGTCCTCGCGCTTATCGACCAGCATGACGCCGGGCGCCTCGCGCAGGATCTTCTGCGCGTCCTCGGCCGACAGTTCGTTCTCCATTTCGACGTTGAGCGCTTCGGAATGGCCGACGAAGACCGGCACGCGCACGCAGGTCGCGGTCACCTTGATCTTGGAATCGAGGATCTTCTTGGTCTCGACCACCATCTTCCACTCTTCCTTGGTCGACCCGTCGTCCAGGAAGCTGTCGATGTGCGGAATCACGTTGAACGCGATCTGCTTGGTGAACTTCTTGGGCTCGGCCGAGTCGCCGACGAAGATGTTGCGGCTCTGCTCGAACAGCTCATCCATGCCGGCCTTGCCCGCGCCGGACACCGACTGATAGGTCGCGACGACGACGCGGGTGATCTTCGCCGCATCATGGATCGGCTTCAGCGCGACGACCATCTGCGCGGTCGAGCAGTTGGGGTTCGCGATGATGTTCCGGGCCGTGTAGCCGTCGATCGCGTCCGGGTTCACTTCTGGCACGATCAGCGGCACGTCCGGGTCCATCCGGTACAGCGACGAATTGTCGATGACGATACATCCGGCCGCAGCAAAGCGCGGGGCATGCACCTTGGTCGCGTCCGACCCGATGGCGAAGATCGCCATGTCCCAGCCGGCGGGATCGAAATTGTCGATATTCTGGATCTTGAGCTTGCGGCCCGTCTCGCCGAAGTCGACTTCGTCGCCCTGGCTGCGTGCGGAGGCGAGCACCGTGATTTCGTCGATCGGGAACTCGCGGTCGGCCAGGATGGCGAGAACCTCGCGCCCGACATTGCCTGTCGCACCCGCGACAACGATCCGATACCCCATATAACCCTCCACTTGCTCGCGCGGCGCCGTAGCGGCACGACCCCCCACGAGCAAGCCAAGCTCTACTTGGGGCCGGGGCCAACCGTCCTATCGAGGAAGTCGAGGATCGTCGTCCAGACGTGGATGTCGCGGCCCGCCGAATGGGTCTTTCCGGGATAGAACATCATTTCGAACGGCGTATTCGTCGCCTGCATCCGGGCGGCGAAGGCGGTCGAATTGTCGAGCACGACATTGTCGTCGGCCATGCCGTGGATCAGCATCAGCGGATCACGGATCTTCGGCCCGTCCTCGATCGCCGCGGCCTTCGCATAGGCCGCCTTGTCCCGCCCCTTCGGATCGGCGCCCATGTAGCGTTCGGTATAGTGGGTGTCGTAAAGTTCCCACTTCGTAACCGGCGCGCCGGAGATGCCCGCGGCATACACGCCGGGGTTCGCCTCCAGCATCTTCAGCGTCATATAGCCGCCGTAGGACCAGCCATAGGTCGCGATCCGCTTGGGATCGACGAAATCGAGCGTCTTCAGATAATTGGCGCCGTCGAGCTGGTCGCGCACCTCGATCCCGCCCATCGCGTGCCAGATCGCATCCTCGAATGCCTTGCCGCGGTTGGCCGAGCCGCGATTGTCGATCATGAAGACGATATAGCCCTTGTCGACCAGATACTGGTGCAGCGGCGGCCCCCAGTTACGCGACACGGTCTGGCTGTGCGGGCCGCCGTAATGTTCAAAGAATACGGGGTAGCGCTTGCCGGGCTCCAGCCTGGGCGTCAGCATTTCCCAATACAGCGTCTCGCCGTCCGACGCCTTCAGCGTTCCGAACTTTGTCTCGACATGGCTGGCGAGATAGGGGTGATAGGGGTGCCCCGGCTTCACAGTGTTCTCGCTGATCCACGACAGCCGTCGGCCGGTCTGGTCGGCGAGATAGACCTGAGTCGGTTGGGTCGGGTTGGAGCGCTGGACGATGAAGCGCGTGGCCGCATCGTCGGCGGTGGCAGTGTTCCACCAGCCTGGTTCGGTCAGGCGCGTCGTCGCAAGCGTCCGGAGGTCGAGCGCATAGACATGGCGCTCCAACACCCCATCCTTGTTGCCGTTGAAATAGAGCTTGCCGCCCGCCTCATCGACGCCGTTCACCCCGGCCACGTCCCAGGCCCCCTTGGTCAGTTGCGTCCACTTGCCCGCCTTGAAGCGATAGAGGTGGCCGTGGCCGTCGCGTTCGGACCACCAGACGATGCTGCCGTCCTTCATCGGCACGAAGACGTTCGACAGGTTGACCCAGCTCTTCGGTCCGGACTTCTCGGTGAACAGCACGCTGGCGGCGCCGGTCGCCGGGTCGACTTTCAGCACGTCGAGCACGGTCTGCTCGCGGTTCTGGCGCTGGACGTAGAGCGTCTTGCCATCGGGCGCCCACTTCACGCGCGCGAGATAGATATCGCGGTCCTTGCCGAGATCGACCTTCACCGACCCGCTGCCGTCCGGGCGAATCACATAGAGGTCGACCAGCACATTGGGCGTGCCGGCGGCCGGATAGCGCTGTTCGAACACCCGTGTCCCATCCGCACCGATCGCCGCGCGGACGACCGTGCCGACCGGGGCTTCGTCGAAACGCTCGACCGCGACATACCGTTCGTCGGGCGACCACCAGTAGCCGGTGGTCCGGTCCATCTCCTCCTGAGCGACGAACTCCGCCTCGCCCCAATGCACCGTGCCGGCGCCGTCGGGGGTAATCTTGCGCGCCTCGCCGCCGCTTAGGTCGGAGACGTAGAGATTCTGATCTCGCACGAAGCTCAGCAGGTTGCCGGGCGGGCTGACCAACGGGTTGAGTTCGCCACCCGGCGTATTGGTCAGGCGCTTCACATTGCCGTCGAGCGTCGCGAGATACAGGTCACCGTCGAGCGGCACGAGGATCGACTTGCCATCCGACGACCATTGATAGGCGACGATCCCACGCTGGCCGCCGATGCGGGCGCGCTCGCGCTGCATCTTCTCCGCCTCGGACAGTTCGGCGCCGGTCCCGACTTTCTTGCTGTCGACCAGCATCCGCCACTGACCCGTCGCCGTATCCATCGCCCACAGGTCGAAGCGGTCCTTTTCCTCGGCGCGCGGGCGCAGCGAGGTCAGCAGGCGCCCATCAGGCGACAGCTTCAACGCGCGCGGCTGTTCGCCGGCGAGATCGGGACTAGCGAAGACGCGTTGCAGCGTCAGGTCTTCGGCTTTGGCAGGCATAGTGAGACACGCGACGGAGGCGGCAAGTGCCGCGAGGGAAGATCGGAGCATGCGGCGGAGCGTACCGGACGCCCCGTCCCGTGCAAGCCCCTCAGGCTGCGACCGGCACGCCCGCTGCAACGAGCGGCGGAGGCTTGCGGGTCGGCAGCACCGGACGCGCGACGGCGTCGGCGATATCCTCACCCCCCAAGCGTGGATCGCACTGCGAAGCGACGCACGCTTGCCGTCTTGGCTTCACAGGCTAGGATGTTGGGTGATGGACGGCGAAGACCCTGTCGAGCGCGGCTGGCGCGAGCGGCTGCCCTATGTGATCGGCGTGCTCGGCCTCTTCGCCTGGTTCGCACTGCTATATTTCATGTTGCGGGATGTGGCCTGAGGCTCTGGCCAATGCGGCATAGGCGATACCTTCGCGGCAGCCTTCACTTCACGGCAACGTCGATGGGGTTTCGCGATCGATAGCCCCACCAAATTTATAAAACCGTTCGTGCTGAGCGAAATTGAAGCACTTGATGAAGGGCTAACCTTCGACCTTGCTTAGGGCGAGCCATGTCCAGCAACGCCGATCGCTTTGAACTTCAAGTCTCCGCGCGCCCGCCACCAAAACGAAACGGGGCGCCGCGACCAAAGTCGCGACGCCCCGCCCGTAACCAGACAGGCTGGCGGCTTATTCGGCCGCCGCAGCCTCGGTCGGACGGTTGTCGCGGCGCTCGGCGATACGCGCCGACTTGCCGGTACGACCGCGCAGATAGTACAGCTTGGCACGACGCACGACGCCGCGGCGGACGACGGTGATGCTGTCGATGTTCGGCGAATACAGCGGGAACACACGCTCCACGCCTTCGCCGAAGCTGATCTTGCGGACGGTGAAGCTCGACCCCATGCCCTTGTTGGCGCGCGCGATGCACACACCTTCATAGGCCTGGACGCGGGTACGCTCGCCTTCGACGACGCGCACACCGACGCGCAGCGTGTCGCCCGGACGGAACTCGGGGATCGACTTGCTGTCGGTGAACTTGGCGATCTGCTCGGCTTCGAGCTGCTGAATGACGTTCATGTCTTGTCGTCCTCTGACGGATGCCGCGCACCAGAGGGAGGTTGGACCCGAGCGCCGGTGTAACGCTCCCACAGGTCCGGCCTCCGTAGCCGTGTGTCGGTCTCGGCCTGCGCTTTACGCCAGGCCGCGATCCGCGCATGATCCCCCGATCGCAGCACTTCGGGGATCGTGCGGCCCTCCCACTCGACGGGTCGGGTATAGTGCGGATATTCGAGGAGGCCGCTTTCGAAGCTTTCCTCATCCCCACTGAGGGCCGCGCCCATTACGCCGGGAAGCAGCCGAATGCAAGCGTCGAGCAGGACCAGCGCGCCCATCTCGCCACCCGACAGAATATAGTCGCCGATCGACACCGGCTCGACCGCGCGGCCGGCGAAGATGCGCTCGTCGAACCCCTCGAACCGGCCGCACAGGATGGCAACGCCTGGCCCAGCCGCCAGCTCGCGCACGCGAGCCTGGGTCAATGGCGCCCCGCGCGGGCTCATCGCCAGGATGGGCACGGGGTCGGTCACGCTGTCGATCGCTGCGGCGAGGATGTCGGCGCGCAACACCATCCCCGCCCCGCCCCCGGCCGGCGTGTCGTCGACCGTCCGGTGCTTGTCCGTTGCGAAGTCGCGAATCTGCGTGGTCTGGAGCGACCACTTGCCCTCTCGCAGCGCCCGCCCGGCAAGCGACGTGCCGAGCGGGCCGGGGAACATCTCCGGGTATAGGGTCAGGACGGTGGCGGCGAAGGTCATTGCGCCCAATTCTCGACGCGCAGGCCGGGAATGTCGGCGAAATGCGCTGTGTTGTCGGTTACCAATGTCAGGCCAAGCGCGAGCGCGTGCGCGGCGATCAGCCTGTCGTAGCTTGCCCTGCGAAAGGGCAATCCCGCATAAGCAATCGCGGCGCCGGCATCGAAATCGACGATCGGCACCTCTTCGACAAAGGCGCGCAGGACGGAGATCGCCGGTGGCTTTCCCTGCATGCAGCCGAACGCGACTTCCGCATAGACGATCGACGACATGACCATGTCACCCGCGTCGCAGTCGGCCATGCGCCGACGCAGTCCATCACCGATCGCCAGCGTCGCTCCGATAACGATATTGGAGTCGAGCAGATACTTCATGCACCTGCGGCCTCGTCACCAATCAGGCGACGCGGTTCGAACACGCGGTCCTCGTCCGGGATCAGTTCAAACCCGAGCCCGATCCCGGCGCCCCACACCTTATCGACGTTGAACTTCCGCTTCGGCGCATCGGTCGGCTCGAGGATGAATTTCCCCGCTTCCTCGCGCACACGCATCTGCGCCCCCTCACTCACACCAAGCGCCTTCGGCAGCCGCAGCGCCACCGAATTGCCCGACTTGAACGTTTTCGCGAGATATTCCTTCGTCATGCACGAAATGTATATACGCGATGTATATACGTCAATCCCGCACCACCCGGAAGTCGATGACCTGTAGGCTCAACGCCGGCGTCGGGGCGCGCTGGACGCGGCCGGCGATGTGGCCGCGCTCGCAATGCCAGGTGAAGGTGCCCTCCATCGCGGAGATCGGTCGGATCGCCTCTGCCATCGTGCACGTGCCGACCTGCGCCTTGGCGTCAGCGATCTCGCGGGCGCGGCGGGCGGCGTCGCGGTCGAGCAGGACGTTGTTCGCCAGCGGCGCGACGGTCGCATCTCCTGCGGTCCACGCCGTCTTCGCCGCGGCATAGGCCGCCGCCAATCCTTCCGACACCGGCACCGTCCGCGGCGTGGCCAATCCGGCGTCGCGCAGGGCCATCAGCGTCTTCCACATCGGCAACGCACCGCCGGTGTAGGTTCGGGCGGAGAAGACGAACACGCCCACACCTGCGTCCGGCAGCAGTGCGACATTCGAGCCATAGCCCGGATAGCCCCCGCTGTGCGTCACCACGCGTCCCATGTCGCAGTCGTCGATCACGCGCCAGCCCATCCCATAGGCGCTCGCCTGCCGGCATGGCGCGCCGAGCGCAGCATTTCGCATCTGGCCGCTGACGAAGTTCGCGCCCTCGACGATCTCACGCACCGTCGACCGCTTCACCGGCCCCGTGTCGGCGCCGTCACGCGCGGGCCAGCCCGACAGAAGAAACGCCACCCAGCGCCAATAGTCGTTGGCGGTCGTCTCGACCCCGCCCATCGCCCCGAAAGCGCCATCGGCCATGTCGGGTTCGCGGACATAGCCGCCGTCCTGCCAGCGATAGCCGATCGCGCGGGCATCCTTCGGCGAGGCGAAGATGTCATAGCCGGTCGAGGTCATGCCCAGCGGCGCCATAATCTCCCGGCGGATATAGTCCTGATACCGCACGCCCGACACGTTGGAGACGATGCGCCCCAGCGTGGCATAGCCCAGGTTCGAATATTCGAACGCCGATCCCGGCGCGGTCGCGAAGGGTACGCCGTCCTTCAACATCCTGGTGAATTGCGGCTCGGTCAGCACCTGCTGGCGGTCGCCCCAGGGATTGTCCTCGACATAGCCGGCAATGTGGTGGAGCAGGTCGCGGACGGTGATCTTGGGACTGTCGCTGGTCGGATAGGTCCACCCGCGCATCTCCGGCACGTACTGCTCGGCCGGCGCGTCGAGCGACAGCTTGCCGGCATCGCGCAGCTTCAGGATGGCGAGCGCAGTGAAGGCCTTCGACATCGACGCGATCCGGAAGCGGCTGTCGGCGGTGACGGGGCGGTTGCTTTCCTGATCCTGCGTGCCGATCGTGCCGACATGGACGAGACGACCGTCCTTGACGATGCCGTACGCCGCACCGGGAACATGCGCCTCACGCGCCCAGTCGGCAAAGATCGCGTCGATCTTCGGCGCGATGCCGGCGACGTCTGCCGCGGGCACGGTCGCCGGTGTGGTTTGGGCAAGGACGGGACTTGAGACACCCGCCAACGCCAATGCGATCGCCATATGCTTCATCTGTCGTCTCCCCCGTTTGTGCGGAGGGATACGAAGCAATCATGTAATCGCCAAGCGGAACCGACGACCGCTTCGTCGCTTGGGCTCGCGTGGACGACTGCATCATCATCGGCGCCGGTCCGGCCGGCCTGACGGCGGCGATCTATCTCGCGCGCTTTCACCTTTCGATCCGGCTGTTCGACTGCGGGTCGAGCCGCGCCGCGCTCATCCCGCGGACGCACAACCACGCCGGCTATCCGGACGGGATCGAAGGCCCCGACCTGCTTCTTCGCATGCTCCGCCAGGCCGAACGCTACGGCGCGGTGCGCGAGGGTGTGGAGGTGACGCGGATCGAGCCGATCGGACGCGACTTCCGCGTCCATGCCGGCGACCATACCTTCGACGCCCGCACGATCCTGCTCGCGACCGGCGTCGTCAACAACCGCCCGGACATGCCGCGCGACGCGCACGACGCGGCGCTCGCGGCGGGGCTGATCCGCTATTGCCCGATCTGCGACGGCTATGAAGTGACCGACAAGCGCGTCGGCGTCATCGGCACCGGCGACCACGGCATGCGCGAGGCGCTGTTTCTACGCGGCTATACCAGGGAAGTTACACTGATCGCGCATGACGGTGCACACGACTTGCCCGACGTGTGCCGTCGCGAACTGGCCGACGCCGGTGTCGAGTGGGTCGATGGCCCCTGCACGCCGCTGCACGCGGACGGCGCCGAGATGGTCGTGCAGACGGCCGAGGGCGAACGCCGGTTCGACAGCGTCTACCCGGCGCTCGGCTCGGTCATCCGATCGAAACTGGCGGTCGAGGCGGGCGCGCAAGCCAGCGACGACGGCTGTCTGGAGGTCGACGACCACCAGCGCACCTCCCTCCCCGGCCTGTTCGCTGCCGGGGACGTGGTGAAGGGCCTGGACCAGATTAGCAACGCGATGGGTCAGGCCGGTGTGGCCGCGACGACGATTCGCAAC
Organism: Sphingomonas floccifaciens; assembly: GCF_042681125.1. NCBI lineage: Bacteria > Pseudomonadati > Pseudomonadota > Alphaproteobacteria > Sphingomonadales > Sphingomonadaceae > Sphingomonas > Sphingomonas floccifaciens. The sequence continues at coordinate 245,060 of NZ_JBHUFC010000006.1, forward strand.
GAGCTTTCGGAGCGTATGCCGCTGCGCCGCTGACGGTTGCGGGTGGCCATTGATGTGATACCATCACATCATGCTCGACTGGCGCGGTCTCGTCGGAACGTCCCTGATCCACGGCGCCGTGATCGTCGGCTGGCCCGCACTTGATATCTCGCCAACAACGATGTGCCTGTGCTGGACACCGTCAATCGACGTCGTGGAAATCTACGAGTTTCCGAAGGTCCGCCACGTGCAATTGTTCACGAACGTCGATCCGCCAACGGGCATCGTCGAGCCCGTCTATTCCAACCGGACGGCCTGTAGCTCGCCACCCGATCGCGCCCCGATCCTGGTGTCGCGCCCCGACATCCCGCAGCATTTGCGCACGGCGGCGTCGATCGCCTTCTGCGCCTCGGTGACGACGGACGGGACGGTTTCCGCCCTGAAGCTGCTCCAGTCGGGCGGCAGACCGGCACGCGAGATCGCGGAGGTCCGCCGCCTCCTGCGTCAGACGCGGTTCGCCCCCAGCGACGAACCGACGCGCATCGAGATCGCAGTCACCAGCTAGCGCCCGTAATCCGGCTCACCCGTTACCGTTCGTGCTGAGCGAAGTCGAAGCACAGGAGTGCCATGCCCTTCGACTTCGCTCAGGGCGAACGGTTGGCGTTCCCGAGTGCGATCCAATCGGCCTGCACGCCGCGCCGCTTTCACCGGATCACAAGCCGGTTCAGCCTGGCTGGATACGCTCTGGGCTGGGAGGTATGCTTCGTCAGGTGTTCGGGATTTTGCCCGTCTCCAGCCAGCTTGCCCACTGATCGAACCCACCGTCCCGCGCGCGCCGTGCAGCGGCGCGATGGTCATAGTCGACCGCGTGGAACGTCAGTCTCCCGTCATCGAGGATCGCGTAGCGCGCCCACGGATCACCGTTCGAGACGGCGTAGGGGTAAAGTCGATCGTCAGTATAGGCCGGCAATCCCACGCTGCCCGGATTCGCGATACGCCGTCCGTCCCGCAGCCTACGCTCGGCCGCGACATGCGAATGGCCACAGAGGGTCAGCGTCGCGGCGCCATCCAGCCTCTCGGGGATTTCTGCATCGGTCGCGGCGCGAAAGCCCACCGTATCGACCGAGAACAGCAGATGCTCGATGTCGCTTCTCGCGCTGCCGTGACACAGCCAGGCGTCATTGATCGCCAGCGTCGCGGGCAGACTTTCGACCCAGCGCCGGTGCCGACCGGACAGGCGCGCGGCGGCGAAGGCATCGCTTGCCCCCAGTCGCGTGCCGAACAACTGCCGCTCGTGATTGCCCGCGATCGTCGGCCAATCGAGGGAGATCAGGCGGTCGGCGGTCTCGGCCGGCCAGAGCGGACCGGAGAGGCTGTCACCGAGATTGAAGAATGCGTCGCAGCCTTGCGCGGTCGCGTCGGCGATGACGGCTTCGAGTGCCGGCAGATTGCCGTGGATGTCGGACAGGACCGCGGTGCGGATCAATCCGCCCAGCCATCGGCGACGGTCAACGTGGTCGCGTCCCAGCGGGGTACCGCGGCTTCGGTCATCGGGATCATGAAGCGCTTGCCGTCCGGGCGCTCGATTTCGATCACGTCGCCGGCACCGAAATTGTCGATCGCGACGACGGTGCCGATCGCGGCTCCATCCTCCGCGACGGCGGCCAGGCCAAGCAGGTCGGCATGATAATATTCGTCTTCGCCCAGCGGCGGCAGGCTGTCGCGCGGCACGGTGAGTTCGGTGCCGCGCATCTTTTCCGCCGCGGTCCGATCGGTCACTTCCGCGAAGCGCGCGATGGCGCCTTGCGGGGTCATCTTGAGTGACTTGACCGTCAGCGTGCCGCCATTGAAGCTTTTGTGCGCACCAAGGTCTTCCGCGAAGACCTTCAGCCGGACCTCGCCGGAAATGCCATGCGCACCGATCACGGCCGCCAGCGTGACAGTACGCTCACCTGGCGCGGTCGGCGCTGCCGTCGTCGCCGGGGGGCGCGTCGTCGGCGCCTTCGGCTGGGTCGGTTGCTGAGCGCCCTTCTTCGGTGGCGTCGTCCTGGTCATCGGTGTCCGGTTCGGTCGGAGGAGGCGTGGCGGTCATGGTAGTTGCTCCGGCTGTTGCAGCAGGAACAACGCATAACGACCGCCATCGGGTCACGAGAAAGCAGTCATTCCCGCGCTGGCGGGAATCCATCTCCCGCGGCCGCCATGAAGACGGTGCGGGAGATGGGTTCCCGCCTGCGCGGGGACGACGGCATTACGCGTCCGACTGTGCTTCCTCGGCGGCCGACTCGGCAGCGGACTCTTCCGCGGCCGGAGCAGCAGCGGCGGCGGCAGCGGCTTCTTCGGCGGCCTTCTGCTTCTCAGCACGCTCTTCGGCGCGCTCGGTGGCCTTCTCGCCCGGCTTCGCCTTGTTCGGGTTGTTGCGCGCGGCGCGCTCACGAACGCCGGCGGCGTCGAGGAAGCGGGCGACGCGGTCGGTCGGCTGCGCACCGACGCTCAGCCAGTGCTTGGCGCGATCGCCGTCGAGCACGATGCGCTTCTCGTCGTCCTTGGCGAGCAGCGGGTTGTAGGTGCCGATCTTCTCGATGAACTTGCCGTCACGCGACGCGCGCGAATCGGCAACGACGATGCGGTAATAGGGACGCTTCTTGCTGCCGCCACGCGACAGGCGAATGCTAACTGCCATTATCTTCTTCCTTCTCTAAACGCTCAATTAAATTACTTTTTCTTGATCAGATTTTCGAAGCCCGGCGGCAGCTTCATGCCATCGGGTCCGCCAAGTCCCGGCAGGCCCGGCATCCCGCCGCCCTGCTGGTCGAGCTTGCCCATCATGTCGCCCATCTGGGCGCCGCCGATGGCGTTGCCGATGCCGCCAAGGCCGCCCTTGCCCAGCATCGCCATCATGCCCTTCAGCCCGCCCATCTTCTTGATGCGCTTCATGGCCGTCGACATTTCGAGGTGCATCTTCAGCAGCTTGTTGACGTCCTGAACGGTCGTCCCGCTGCCCTTGGCGACGCGGATCTTGCGCTTGGCGTTGATCAGTTCGGGCTTGGCGCGCTCCTTGGGCGTCATCGACCCGATCATCGCGTCCATGCGCAGCAGGATCTTCTCGTCGACCGCGCCGGAGGCCATTGCGGCCTGCGCCTTCTTCATGCCCGGGATCATGCCAGCCAATGCACCCAGACCACCCATGCGGCGCATCTGGGCAAGCTGCGCACGCAGGTCGTTCATGTCGAACTGACCCTTGGCGAGCTTTGCGGCCATCCGCTCGGCATCTTCGGCCTCGATCGACTGCGCGGCCTTTTCGACGAGCGACACGACGTCGCCCATGCCCAGGATGCGGCCGGCGACGCGGCCGGGGTGGAACGGCTCGATCGCGTCGAGCTTCTCGCCCATGCCGGCGAACTTGATCGGCTTGCCGGTGACGGCGCGCATCGAGAGCGCCGCACCGCCGCGGGCATCGCCGTCCATGCGGGTCAGGATGACGCCGGTCAGCGGCACCTGCTCGCTGAAGTTCTTGGCGACGTTGACCGCGTCCTGGCCGGTGAGCGCGTCGACGACGAGCAAGATTTCGTTCGGCGTCGCGATGTCGGCGACCGCCTTCATCTCGTCCATCAACGCCTGGTCGACGTGCAGGCGGCCTGCGGTGTCGAGCATCAGCACGTCGAAGCCCTGGAGCTTCGCGGCCTGGAGTGCGCGACGCGCGATGTCGACCGGCTGCTGGCCCGCAACGATCGGCAGCGTCGCGACTTCGGTCTGGGTGCCGAGCACCGCGAGCTGTTCCTGCGCGGCCGGGCGGTTGACGTCGAGCGACGCCATCATGACCTTCTTGCGCTCGCGGCCCTTCAGCAGCTTGGCGAGCTTCGCGGTCGTCGTCGTCTTGCCCGAGCCCTGGAGGCCCACGAGCATGATGACCGCCGGCGGGGTCACGTCGATGTCGAGCCCGACATTGTCGCTGCCCAGCATCTCGACCAGCGCGTCGTTGACGATCTTGACGACCTGCTGCCCCGGCGTGACCGAGCGCAGGACGTTCTGGCCGACCGCCTGTTCGGTCACCTTGTCGACAAATTCGCGCGCGACGGGCAGCGCGACGTCGGCTTCGAGCAGCGCGACGCGGACTTCGCGCATCGCACCGCGCACGTCGGCCTCGGTCAGCGCACCGCGGCCGCGCAGGCGGTCGAACACTCCGCCAAGGCGGTCGCTCAGGCTGTCGAACATCGCGCGCACTCCAAAATTGCCCTTGCGCCCGAAGCCACGTAACGCGAAAAACGCCGGCGGACGAAACCTCGTCGGCCGGCGTCGCCGTCCCGTCATGCAGGATCGGCGGCAGATGCGTCACGCACCCCTGGAAAAAGGGAACGATCGACGCGCCCTCTAGCGAGGCTGGCCATCAAACGCAAGGCCGGTGCGCCTTAACCGCATCTACACCCTGCATCGCTACCCCTCCGCCGACCAATCCGGGGAAGGCGAATGGACAGCGTGCGTACGGATATCAGCGATCAGCGCCTGAGCGCCTCTCGCGCCGAACTGGTGACCGGCGCCATCAGCGTTGCGGCGATCCTGATGTTCGTCGGGATCGGCAGCTCGGTATTGTCGACGACGCTGGATCGCTACGTCAACAACGCGCCCGATCCGGTCGATCAACCACTGGTCGTCGCGCTGATCCTGAACGTCGCGCTCATCCTGCTCGGCTGGCGGCGTCACCGCTCGCTGCGACAGGAGGTCGTCGATCGGGCCGCGGCAGAGGAACGCGCGCAGATGCTCGCGGCGCGCGATCCGCTGACCGGCTTCCTCAACCGCCGCAGCGTCGCGGAGGAAGGCGCCATCGCGCTCACCCGGGCCGTCCAGCGTGGCAAGGCGATGGCTGTCCTCATGGTCGACCTCGACCATTTCAAGTCGGTCAACGACATGCACGGTCACTCGGTCGGCGACGCGCTGTTACGCGTCGTCGCGGCCGAGATGGAGCGGTTGCTGCCGTCCGGCGCCCTCGTCGCGCGGCTGGGCGGCGACGAATTCGCCTGCGGCTTCCTGTTCGACGCCGGCCATCCCGACGTCGTCGTCCGCATCGCCGAAAAGCTGGTCAGCCGCATGGCGCAGCCGTTCGACGCGGACGGCATCCGTTGCCATATCTCCGCCTCGCTGGGCATCGCGCGATCGGATACCGACGGCGCGACCATCGAGCCGCTGCTCCGCGCCGCGGACATCGCGATGTACGCCGCCAAGAAGTCCGGCAAGAACCGGTTCGCCTGGTTCGATGCGGAGATGGAGCGGGAGCTTCAGACCCGCAACGAACTGGAAAGCGGGCTGCGCCTCGCCATTCCCCGGCAGGAGATCGTGCCCTATTTCGAACAGCAGGTCGATCTGGGCACCCGCCGCCTGACCGGGTTCGAAGTGCTGGCGCGTTGGGACCATCCGACGCGGGGCCTGATCAGCCCGGACGCGTTCATCGGAATCGCCGAGGAAACCGGCATGATCGCCGACCTGTCGCTGTCGATCCTGCGCCAGGCCTTCGCCGCCGCGCGGGACTGGGACCCGGACCTGATCATCTCGGTCAACATCTCGCCGTGGCAGTTGCGCGACGCGTGGCTCGCACAGAAGATCATCAAGGTGCTGACCGAAACGGGCTTCCCCGCCCGGCGCTGCGAGATCGAGATCACCGAAACCGCGCTGTTCGACAATCTTGCGCTCGCGCAGTCCACCGTCGCGAGTCTCAAGAACCAGGGCGTCCGGTTGGCGCTCGACGACTTCGGGACCGGCTATTCCTCGCTCGCCCATCTGCGCGCGCTGCCCTTCGACCGGATCAAGATCGACAAGAGCTTCGTCACCTCGCTCACCGAAAGCGCCGACTCTGCCGCGATCGTAGGTGCGATCGCGCGGCTGGGCGACAGCCTGAACCTGCCGGTCACCGCCGAGGGCGTCGAGGATGGGGAGATCGAGGAACGGCTGATCGCGCTCGGCATCGCCAAGGGGCAGGGCTGGCATTACGGCAAGCCGCTGTCGATCGCCGGCGCCCGCCGCCTGCTCGCCGAGCGCGGCATGCTGGTCGGCCGCACGCCCGATCCGTTGGCCGAGGTTACCAGCCGGCGCCTGGCTGGCTGAGGTAATCTAGCTCTTCTTCGGTCGAACCGCGCCCCAGCGCCTCGTTGCGACCGGGGAAGCGGCCGAAACGTTCGAACACCTCCGCATGGTCGCGCGCGAACTTCGCGTTTTTTTCCAATCCCAATGCTTCAAACTTCGCGACGCTCAGAGCCTGGGCTTGCGATTGTTCGGCATGCATCAGCGGCATGAGCAGGAACACCGCGCGCTCGGGCGGCAACACCGCGTCCCATCCCTTGTCGAGCGCGTCATGCGTGAGCGACAGCGCCAGCGGATCGGCCTCGAACGCCTTGGCCTGGCCGCGGTAGAGGTTGCGACTGAACTGGTCGAGCAGGATGATCGCGGCCAATATCGTCTCCGGCTCCGCGCGCCAGCCGAGCGCGTCGCTGTCGAGCACATCCTGACGCATCTGAGCGAAATTGTCGGCTATGGCGCGGTCGAGCACCGGGTCCTTGGCGAACTGCTGTTCCTCGGTCAGCGAAAACCAGAAGTCATTGACCTTCTGCGCCGCGTCATAGATTTCGCCGGTGCCCGGCCCGAGGGCCATCATCGGTCTATCACAATGGCCATGATTGGCTCCACCTGTTCGTCCGGCGAGAAGCGTGTTGCAGCACGTAGCGCTGCTACGTGCAAGACGCGCGACGCCGCCGGCGGGCAAGTGGAGCCAACCGCGGGGCGGCGGGCGTATTTTCGCGCAGGGCGGCGTCGCTCGTCGGTCACGATGCAATTGCATCGCTCTCTCCTCGCTTCTAGCCCTGCGCGAAAATACGCTCCGTCATGGCCGTTGTGATAGGCCGATGATGGCCCTAGATGACCCGTCATGCTCGCTCCCTTGGCGCCCGAGGTGATTACGCTCGGCTGCAGGCTCAACATCGCCGAAAGCGAAACGATCCGGGGGTATCTCGGTGACCGTGACGTCGTGGTGGTGAACAGCTGTGCGGTGACGAACGACGCGGTGAAGGCCACCCGCGCTGCGATCCGTCGCGCCCGCCGCCGGCGGCCGGGCGCGGAGATCGTCGTGACCGGCTGCGCGGCGACGATCGACCCCGCCGGGTTCGCGGGCATGGCGGAGGTCGACCGGGTGGTCGGCAATCTCGACAAGCTGGCGCCATCGCACTGGGGCGCTCCGGCCCTTCCCGCACCTGTCCGGTTCGAGGGTCACGCCCGCGCCCTCGTCGAAGTCCAGAACGGCTGCGACCACCGCTGCACTTTCTGCGCGATCCCCTTCGGCCGCGGGCCGAGCCGATCTGTCCCGGCCGGCGCCGTGGTCGAGCGGATCGCGGGCCTGGTCGCGGCGGGGCATAACGAGGTCGTTCTGACCGGCGTCGACCTGACCAGCTACGGTCACGACCTGCCCGGCGCGCCGACGCTCGGTCACCTCGTCGAGCGCATCCTGAAGCTTGTGCCGACCCTGCCCCGGCTCCGCCTGTCGTCGCTGGACGGGATCGAGATCGACGATCGCCTGTTCGACCTGCTGACAGGCGAGCCGCGCGTGATGCCGCATGTGCACCTGTCGTTTCAGGCCGGTGACGACCTGATCCTCAAACGCATGAAGCGGCGTCACAGCCGTGCGCAAAGCGTCGCGCTGGTCGAGGGGCTGAAGGCGAAGCGGCCGGAGATCGCGATCGGCGCCGACATCATCGCCGGCTTTCCGACCGAGGATGAGACGATGTTCGCCAATAGCGTCGCGCTGATCGCAGATTGCGACATCGTCCACGCGCACGTGTTTCCCTACTCTCCGCGATCCGGCACGCCGGCCGCCCGGATGCCGCAGGTCGCGCCGGTTGTGGTGAAGGACCGCGCGGCGCGGCTGCGGGCCGAGGCAGAGGCGCACCGGGCGAGGTGGCTCGCGTCGCTCGTGGGGACGGAGCAGCGCGTGCTGGTCGAAGCTCCCGGCGATCGGGGCCATGCCGAGAATTTCGCAAGCATCACCCTTTCCCTGCCGTTCGGGCTGAGCCTGTCGAAGCCCTGTCCTTCTTCGATCCCGCAGGATGAAGAGCAGGACAGCCCTTCGACAAGCTCAGCCCGAACGGGTGATTTGGTTATCGCCAGCATTACTCACATCGCCGACGGCCAATTGATCGGACAGATTTCATGAGCACCACCCCATCCTGGTCGCAGCGCCTGCTCGGCGGCTTCAAGCGGACCTCTGACCGGCTGACGGGCAACCTCGCCGGGCTCGGCGCGGCGCGGCTCGACGATGCGACGCTCGACGATATCGAGGAGGCGCTGATCGCCTCCGACCTCGGCCCGGCGACCTCCGCACGCGTCCGCCAGCGGCTCTCCGACGGGCAGTATGAGCGCAACATGGAGGAGCTCGGCATCCGCGTCGTCGTCGCCGAGGAGATCGCCAAGGCGCTCGCCCCCGTTGCCAAGCCGCTGGAGATCGAGGCCTTTCCGCGCCCGCAGGTCATTCTGGTCATCGGCGTCAACGGCAGCGGCAAGACGACGACGATCGCCAAGCTCGCCAACCTGTTCCTGGAGCAGGATTACGGCGTGATGCTGGCGGCCGGCGATACGTTCCGCGCCGCCGCGATCGGCCAGCTTCGCACCTGGGCGGAGCGGATCGGCGTACCCATCGTCAGCGGCGCCGAGGGCGGCGACGCGGCCGGCATCGTTTACGAAGCGGTCAAGCAGGCGACCGCGACCGGCATCGACGTGCTGATCGTCGACACCGCCGGCCGGTTGCAGAACAAACGCGAGTTGATGGACGAACTCGCGAAGATTCGCCGCGTCCTCGGCCGACTGAACGTGGAATCCCCGCACGACGTGGTCCTCGTGCTCGACGCGACGACGGGTCAGAATGCGCTGAGCCAGATCGAGGTCTTCAAGGAAGTGGCCGGCGTCACCGGCCTGGTCATGACCAAGCTCGACGGCACCGCGCGCGGCGGCGTGCTGGTCGCGGCGGCGGAGAAATACGGCCTGCCGATCCACGCCATCGGGGTCGGCGAAAAGATCGACGACCTGCGGCCGTTCGACCCGACCGAGGTCGGGCGAATGATCGCCGGGGTGGACGAATTGCTCTGATCGGTACCCGTTGCGGGCCTGACAGGCCGTTATTTCCGTTCGTGCTGAGCTTGTCGAAGCACCGTTCTGCGATACACACGCCAGTCGCTCGCGGCACGAAGTACGGTGCTTCGACAAGCTCAGCACGAACGGAAATTTGCGAATGGCTGCCGACAAAGCCCCCTCCCCCCTCCTACGCCTAGGCATCGACGCGGGTCCATTGGTCGTGTTCTTCGCGGTCAATCAACTCGCGCCCGGCCCGCAGATCGCCAAGGCACTGACCGCGACCGTCGCCTTCATGGTCGCGATCGCCGCGGCGATGATCGTGTCGCGGCTAAAGCTCGGGCGCATCTCGCCGATGCTGTGGTTCTCGGGCGGGCTGGTGCTCGTGTTCGGGGCGCTGACGCTCTATTTTCACGACACGACCTTCATCAAGGTCAAGCCGACGATCGTCTATGCGATGCTCGCCGGCATCCTGGCGTTCGGCGTCGCGACCGGGCGACCGATGTTGAAGCTGATGCTGGAGAGCGCTTATCCGGGCCTGACCGAGGCGGGGTGGCGCAAGCTGACGATCAGCTGGGCGGTATTCTTCGCGGTCATGGCAGTGGCGAACGAGATCGCATGGCGGATGCTGGCACCCGGCGACGACCTGACCCGCTGGGCCGCGTTCAAGCTATGGGTGGTGATGCCCGCGACGTTTGTGTTCGCGTTGGCGAACATTCCGATGCTGCTGAAGAACGGGCTGACGGTCGACGGCGATACGCCGGTGCCGCCTGAGGGATGACAAAACAAGCCCTCTCCCCTTCCGGGGAGAGGGTTGGGAGAGGGGCCTGTCCGCGAGAACCGGTCTCGGTGAGACACCTTCCCCTCTCCCCATCCCTCTCCCCTGACGGGGAGAGGGCGTGAGACTCACTTACTTCTTCGCCGCGTCATACCGCTCGTTGGCGACGTCCCAGTCGACCACGTTCCACCACGCCTTCAGATAATCCGGCCGCACGTTGCGGTACGAGATGTAATAGGCGTGCTCCCACACGTCGTTGCCCAGGATCGGCGTGCCCTTCGTCTCCGCGACGTCCATTAGCGGATTGTCCTGGTTCGGCGTCGAGGTGATCGCCAGCTCGCCGTCCTCGCCGACGATCAGCCACACCCAGCCCGATCCGAACTGCCCGACGCCGGCCGCGTTGAACTTTTCCTTCATCGCGTCGACCGAACCCCATTTGGCCTCGATCGCGTCCTTGAGCGCGCCGGTCGGCTGCGATCCGCCGCCCTTCATCGACTTCCAGAAGAAGTCGTGGTTCCAATAGCCGCCACCGTTGTTGCGCAGGCCCGCGGGCTTGCCGCTCAGGCTCGACATGATCTGCTCGATCGACTGGCCCTGCAGCGATGCATCACCGTCGACGAACTCGTTCAGTTTATCGGTATAGGCCTTGTGGTGCTTGTCGTGGTGGAGCGTCATCGTCTCCTTGTCGATCGTCGGCTCCAGCGCGTCATAGGCGTAAGGGAGCGGCGGAAGTTCGAAGGCCATGATCGTCTCCAGTTTGGAATGTCGTCGCAGCAACGCGCGGGCGCCGTTGAGGGTCCGCGGTCGTTACGGCGGCGATATGGGAGGTTAGCCGGCCCCGAGCAACCCGTGTCGACGCAAAGCATGCCGCAACTGGTCATAGCTCAGGCCGAGTGCGGCGGCGGCCTGGCGCTGGTTGTAGCGATGCTCGGCCAGGCACTTCGTCAGCAACTCGCGCTCGAACCGGGCGACGCGCGCCTTGAAGTCGGACGGACCTTCCTCGCATGCCACCACGGGTTCTTCGATCGGCACGTTCGAGCCGGAACGCGGCGGCTCCGACGGCTTGCCTCGCGCCGCTCCGGGACGATGCGGTGAGGCAAAGGGATCGATCTCGATCTCGTCGATCGGCCCCGGCCGGTCCCAGCGATAGACCGCCCGTTCGACGACGTTGCGCAACTCGCGGACATTCCCCGGCCAACTGTAATCGGTCAGCGCATCGGTTGCGTGGACGCCGAAGCCGGGAAAGCGATCGCGGCCGATCTCCGAAGACATGCGCCGCCCGAAGAAGTCGGCGAGCACCAATATGTCGCCCGACCGCGCGCGCAGCGGCGGCAGGGTTATGACCTCGAAGCTCAGCCGGTCGAGCAAGTCGGCGCGGAACGTCCCCTTCTCGACCCGCTCGGGCAGATGCTCGTTGGTCGCCGCCACGATCCGTACGTCGACACGCATCGGCCGTGACGCACCGATCCGCGTGACCTCGCCATATTCGACCGCGCGCAGCAGCCGCTCCTGCGCCGCCATGCTCAGCGTGCCCAGCTCGTCGAGGAACAATGTGCCGCCGTCCGCTTCCTCGAACCGCCCCGCGCGGGCCTTGGTCGCGCCGGTGAAGGCGCCCGCCTCATGCCCGAACAGTTCGGCCTCGATCAGCGTCTCGGGCAGCGCGGCACAGTTCATGACGACCAGTGGCTGGTCCCAGCGCGGGCTCAGGCGATGAAGACGCTCGGCAACCAGTTCCTTGCCGGTCCCGCGCTCGCCGATCACCAGCACCGGCCGATCGAGCGCCGCGGCGCGGCTGGCGCGCTCCAGCGAGTCGAGAAATGCGCTCGATTGTCCTACGACCTGGGTTGTGCGCTGGATAGCCATTGCCTCTGCATGGCGTAAATCGCCAACTGTTAGCAAGCAGCTAAATCGGATCGATACCGGCAGGGTCGAAAAACGACGCAAATCCGGGGTTTTTGGATTTGGCACGCCCCCTGCAATGCTATGAGCAACCGTCCGGTTCAGGCCCCTGGGCCGGGCGAGCCGGGGTGGGATCCCTCGCCCCACCCCGGCAAGACATATGTGAGTGAGTGTAGGAGTTTTCGATGGGTATCTTCTCCCGGACCCGCGACATCATCGCCGCCAACGTGACCGACCTGCTCGACAAGGCGGAAGACCCCGCGAAGATGGTCCGCATGATCATCTCCGAGATGGAGGACACGCTGGTCGAGGTCCGCGCCTCGGCCGCCCGCACGATCGCCGACCAGAAGGAAATGCGCCGCCACATCATGAAGCTCGAAGGGCTTCAGGCGAGCTGGACCGAAAAGGCCGAGCTGGCGCTGTCGAAGGACCGCGAGGATCTTGCCAAGGCGGCTCTGCTGGAGCGCCAGAAGGCTGCCGACATGTGCGATCAGCTGAACGCCGAGATTTCGGTGCTCGACGACGCGCTGCGCGCCTACGAAGTCGATATCGCGAAGCTCCAGAAGAAGTTGAGCGAGGCCCGCGCCCGCCAGAACTCGGTCGAGACGCGGCTGGAAAGCGCCAACAACCGCTTCCGCCTGCGCGACATGTATGCGGGTCCGAAGACTGCGGAAGCCTTCTCGCGCTTCGACATACTGGAGCGTCGCGTGGACGAAGCCGAAGGGCGCGCGGATGCCGCCGGCCTGGGCGCGGTCCGCACGCTGGAGGACGAATTCGCCGACCTGCGCTCCAGCGACAAGGTGGACGCCGAGCTCGCCGCGCTCAAGGCGCGCCTGAACAAGGAGGGCTGAGGCGATGGAGGAGATTTTCGTACCGCTGATCGCGATCACCTGCATCTTCATCGGCCTGCCCTGGCTGATCTTCCATTACGTGACGAAGTGGAAGCAGGCGCCGCGGATTACCGACGAAGACGAACAGTTGCTCGATGAGCTCTATCACTTCGCCCGCCGTCTTGAGGACCGAGTGCAGACGGTCGAACGCATCGTCGCTGCCGACAATCCCGATTTCCGCCACCTCTCGGCCCCGACGTCCGATGCGACGACCAGCCCGAGCCCGATCAAAGACTATGATTTTTCGCGGAGGAACTGAGACATGGCTGCCCGCACGAAATTCTACACCGACAAGCCCAACGGCAAGTGGATGGGCGTCTGCGCCGGCATCTCGGACTATACCGGGATCGACGTGACCCTGGTTCGGGTCGGGATGGTCCTGCTGACCGTCGTCAGCAACGGGATCGTCATCGTCGGCTACATCGCCGCCGGCGTGCTGGCGCCGAAGAAGCCCTACGACCTCTACGAGACGCCGGATCAGGAGAAGTTCTGGCAGGGCGTCCGGTCGAACCCCAAGCGCTCGACCGCCGAGGTCCGCAGCAAGTTCCGCGAGCTCGACCGTCGCCTGGCCGACATCGAGACCCACTACACCAGCCGCAACACGCGCCTGGCCGAAGAGATCGAGGCACTGCGCTAAGCGCAGGCCTCGAGCGGGAGACATATGATGGAATGGGGTAAACCTCTCTTCGTCATCATGATCGTGGCGATCTGCATGGGCAGCTGGCTGATCAACAACTGGATCCGCGCCCGACACGGTTATGAGCCGACCGATGAGTGGGGCGCTACCGGGGAAGGCAAGAAGGCGCTCGCCGACACACGGAAGATCGAGCTGCTGACGAACGAGAACGCCACGCTTCAGGGCAAGGTCAGCCGGCTGGAGGAGCGGATCGCGGTGCTAGAACGCATCGCCACCGACCCCGCCGAGCGGACAGCCCGCGAAATCGACGCCCTGCGCTGAACGAAGGACCTACGACGATGAACGGCTTCACCATCTTCATGATCTGCTTCGTGGTGATCGGCCTGCCGGTCATCCTCGGGATCGGCAGCGAAATGTTCAAGCGCTGGCTGACCCACAAGGAAAAGATGGCCGAAGCGCTCAATGCCCAGACCGCGGAGAAGGCGGCGCAATATGCCGCCCACACCGAACGGCTGGAACAGCGAGTGCGGGTGCTGGAGCGGATCGTGACCGACAGCGGCATGGGCGTCTCGGAAGAGATCGAGCGGCTGCGCGATGAGCGGACGAACCCGCCGCTGAACTGACTTTCGAGGGGTGCGGGCGGGATTTTCCGCCCGGCCAAACTCAACCAGGGACACACGACAATGTTGGTATTTTGCATCGTCATGGCGGCGGTGGCCGGAGTCGGCTGCTATCTGACCGAGCGGGTCGACCGCCCCCGCCGCCGCGAGGCCCGCGAAGCGGCGCTCCACCCGGCCGAATAAGCCCACTACAGCAAAACAACGATAAAAGAGGGAGTTACAAGCATGTCCGGTGGTCAATTCATGGTGGTGATGATCGTCGCGATCGTGATGTTCGCCAACATCGTCAAGGCGAAGATGGGCATCCGTCGTCGCGACGTCCGCGGCGAGTTCGACATGATGGGCGATGCTTCGACCGCGGCGGAGAACCACCGCCTGAAGAGCGAGATCGCCGACCTGCGCGACCGCATCCAGGTGCTGGAACGCGTGGTCACCGACAACGAAGGCAGCCTGCGGCTCGATCGTGAGATCGAGAAGCTGCGCGGCCCCCGCAACTGACATTCAAGCCTGACAGGAAGTATGGCATGATGACCGACCCCAATTCCTACCTGACGATCGCCACCGCCGGCCTCGCCGGCCTGGGCATGGTGACGATGGCGACCCTGACCGGCTGGCGCGGCTGGCTGGCGCTGAAGGCACAGGAGCTGAACGCCCGTCGCGAGCTGGACGAGGCGCCCAGCGTCCCCAGCGCCGGCGCCCGCATCGAGATCGCGGACCTCAAGGAACGCATCCGCAAGCTGGAAGCGATCGCCGCCGGGGTGGACCTCTGAGCCACCCCCGGCGTAGGGGCGAGGGATGACCACCCTTGCCGACCTGACCGACGAATATGGCTTCCTCGACGCCGACGATCGTTACCGCCTGCTGATCGACCTCGGCCGCGACCTGGAGCCGATGCCCGAGGCCTTGAAGACAGACGCGACGCTTGTGCGCGGCTGTTCGGCCTCGGTATGGGTCTATCCCACCGTCCGGGACGACGGGCGGCTGCACTTCCTGGCCGACAGCAACGCCGCGATCACCAAGGGGATCATCGCGCTGGTGTTGCTGACGGTCCAGGACCAGACACCGGCAGCGATCCTCGCGACGGATATCGAAGGCGCGCTGGCGCCGTTCGACTTGCGGAACCAGCTCAGTTCGAACCGGACCCAGGGCATCCCTAACATGATCGCGCTGATCCGCGAGACGGCGCTGCGGTACGCGTAGCGCCCGCCCGCCCGTCGCCCCCCGTTCGTGCTGAGCCTGTCGAAGCACTGCCCTTTTCGTCGTGCGACGGGCCTTGAGGCACGAAGAAGGACAGCCCTTCGACAAGCTCAGGGCGAACGGACGTGAGAGGCAGTCATTGGGCCTCGCCCAACCCCAGCTCGGCCGCGACCCGATCGACCTCGGTCCCTTCCGGCACGACCAGCCACCCGCCAGCCCGTCCGACGACGACCGCGCGTTTGGGGCAGACCCCGAGGCACTTCGTCTCGACGATCCCGATCGCAGCCTTGCGTCCCTTCGCGAGTCCCAGCCGTTTGCGCAGCGCCTTCGCCAGCGACAACCGGCCACGATCGCCAAAGCCTCCACTCAGCTTCTTCGAACATTTCCCGCAAATGACGACCGCGTCTTCCCACCCCGACGGCAGGTGGCGGATCACGCGGGCTTCCACTGCCGGCGTTCCTCGGCGGTCCGCAGCACTTCATAGGCCGCCTGGATCGCCTGGAACCGCGTCGCTGCCTCCGCGTCGCCCGGCTTCACATCGGGATGGCTCGCCTTCGCCAGCCGCCGCCATGCGACACGCACCGCCTCGAAATCGGCGTCCGGTTCCAGCTCCAGCACATCGAGCGCACGCATTTCGTCGCGCGACCGCGTGCCGTCGCCCGGCCCCGCCCAGCTGTTATGCTTCGATTGCGAGAAACCGCCGGCATCGCGCCGCTCATCTGCCTCGCGCGCGGCGGCTTCCTCCGCCGAGAGGCCGGCGAAATAATCCCAGCCCTTGTTGTATTCCGCCGCGTGGGTCTGACAGAAATACCAGCGTTCGGGGCTGTTGGGTGCCTTGGGCGCGGGGCATTTGCCCGGTTCCTCGCATCCATGGCGGTCGCACAGGCGCACGGTCGTCGCCTCGCGCGACGAGCCATAGCCGCCCCAGCGAGGGAAACCCCAGTTATCGGAACGTGTCGGCCGCGCCATCGGCCCCGACATAGGGCCGATGCCGGGCGACGCAAGTCAGGACGCTTGGCCACTGTGCGCGTCGATCGGCCGAAGCCTAGTTCGCCAGCTTGAACCTGATCTTGGTCGACGTCCCCCCACACCCCAGACCGCCGTCGGGACGGAAGGTCTTGGCGAACCGGGCCGTCGCGACCAGATCGCGCCCACCGTCGCTGAAGACAAAGGGTGGATAGGCGGCAACGACCCGCGTGTTCAGCGCCCGCCCCTCTGCATCGATATCGCTTTCGACCTGCACCCATCCCTCGAACCCCCAGCGGCGCGCTTCCTGTGGAAATTCGCCATTGAAGCGCAGCAGCTGCGGCTGCTTGTCGACCAGCGCGCATTGGCTGGCGGCCAGTCCGGACCGTTCGAACATCGCCCGCGCCATATCGGGCCGCCCGGCGATCTTTTCCGCCGAAGCCAGCCGGACGAGCGCGCCGACCTTGAACGGGTCCTTGTCCGGCAGTGCAGCATCGTCGGCGACCGCACGCAGCATTTCGACCGAACGTGCCGATCCGGGCTTGTTGCTGTCAGCCAGTTCCAGACGCAGCACCGCGCGGGCACGGGGGTCGTTGGCGTAGCGCGGGTCGGTCAGCAACACCTCCAGTCGCTGGCGCAACGGGGAAGTCCGCCACGCTTCCGCACTGCTGGCCTTCAACGTCGGCAGCGCCACCGCCAGCCGGGCCAGCGGCGGTGCATCGCTCCTGTCGATGATCGCCATCGCTCGCTGACCGTAAGTCAACGTCTCCTCCCGGCCCACGGCTGAATTCGTCATCAGGCGATAGAGCACAGGGACGGCGGCGATCGTCTCGCTCCCCGCGGCCGGCAGGGACGACGTGAGCGTCACGAGTTCGGCCGGCGTCAGCCGCTCCGTACCCGTCGCCAGCGTCACACGCTTCGTCTGCAACCACTCGGCAAGATCACCGGCGAGCGCCGCTTGCAAGGACGGCCGCTCGAACGCCACCGAGCATCGCAGCTCGACCCGCACGTTGTATCGGTAGAAGGGCGGCAGGGCCTTCACCTCCTCCGCTTCCCACGACCAGCGACGCGCCGCCCGCGCGAATTCCAGCGCGACGCGCCCGCCGCCGGCGGCGTAGACCGGCTCGCTCGCGGTCACCGATCCGTCCTCGCCGATCGAGAATTGGACGATGGCGACATCGCTCGGCTTCAGACCGGCGTCGCCGCCGCAATCGGGGGGCGTGATGCCGGTGCCGGGCGACAGCGCCTTGTCGTCACCGAGCCGCCCCGCCCCGGTATAGGCCATGTACCGCCGCGCCTCCTCCTCGTCGCCCGCCAAAAGGGCCGCTATCGCTACGTCCGATCGCGCCGCGACATCGCGCAGGTCGACCCGCGACGTCAGGCCGCCGAGCGTGGTTACGGTCTTCAACCCCATTTTGCGGGCACCCGCGACATCGCCGGTATTGAGCAGCAGCAAGGTGCGCTGGCGCTGGAAATCCGCGATGACGGCGGGCGCGACGGTCTTGCCGGCCATGATCGCATCGGCGCGGTCGAGCGCGGCGCGGGCGCGATCGGGCGCGACGAAGATGCCGGTCTCCGCTTCGCCGAGCAACGCGCCCAGCTGGTCGCCGGGTTGATCCGCGAACCGACCGGCCTCGGCATAGAGCGACACGGCGCCGGCATAGTCGAGCGAGGCCTTCGCGACCGCAGCCAGCAGCAGCAGCGTATCATAGCGGTCGGCTCTGAGCGTCGTGTCGCTTTCCGGCAGGCCGGCCAGCGCGGTTCGCGCCGCGGCGATCGATTCGTCCCGCCGGTTGAGCTTATAGAGCGGCATGGCCTTGCGCGCGGCGATGATCGCCAGCGTGCGGCGATTGCCGGCGACGCGCTTCTCCAGCGCTTCCCACGCCGCCAGTGCCTCGGCGAATTTCTTGTCGCGTTGCAACGCCGTCGCGGCTTCGAAGGCCTGTTGCACCGTGGGCTGCGCGGCCTGTGCGATCATGGCCGCGGCGATCATTGCCGACATCTGTCCTGTTCCCCCCAGTCGACGCGGCCGGACGGGGCCGAATCGGTGTGGGTTCGAGGTATATCAGCTTGGGGATCGGGCGCATCAGGATTGCCGGCTGGCTTGGGCACGCGAGTTAATCGCGTGCCCGTCGGTCCTCGTTGCACGAGGCCGGCCGCGCTTCGCCGTGCGGCTCGCCGCACCGGCGATTAGCTACTGCTAATCGCCTCGGCGAAGCGCCAGAGGGTCTGTAAGCCGGGTTCTGTCCACCTCGCCTCGCGGCAAGGATAGGCGACCATTCCTCTAGGACGACGCTCGCGCGCCGCCTCCAGCAACCAACCCGGACGACGGGCCGAAACGAGGCCCATATGCCATCCCTATTCGGTCTTGCTCCCGGTGGGGTTTACCGTGCCGCTTCCGTTACCAGTCGCGCGGTGCGCTCTTACCGCACCCTTTCACCGTGACCGGGTCGAGACCCGGACGTCTGCTCTCTGTTGCACTGTCCCTGGGGTCACCCCCGGCGGGCGTTACCCGCCACCGTCGTTTCGTGGAGCCCGGACTTTCCTCGCGTGTCGTGAAGACACCCGCGGCCGCCCGACCCTCTGGCGCGGTCGGCCTTAGTCGTCCCCTTGGGGTTTTGGCAACAACAGCGCCAGCAGGATCATCCGGCATTCGGCATCGATCTCGCCATCGACAAGTTCGGGTCGGAACCGCCGCTGAAACGCGACGATCGCCGCCATCGGATTGGTCACGTCATAGCCGAAACGCTCGAGCGCCAGCAGGAAGCCGGCTTCGGTCCACTGCGGATCGATCAGGTTCTTCGTGGGTCGCGGTAGCGCGAGGCGCAGGCGGGCGAGGCGATGCCACGGGAACAGCTCGCCCGGGTCGCGCTTGCGCGCCGGTGCGATGTCCGAATGGCCGACAACGTTGCCCCGCGAGATCTGCCACCTATCCTTGATCTCGGACACAAGCCGGATGACCGCGTCGATCTGCACGTCGGGGTAGGGAACGTATTTATACTCATGGCCCGGATTGACGATCTCGATCCCGACCGATGCGCTGTTCAGGTCGGTCATGCCGCGCCAATGCGAGTTGCCCGCATGCCAGGCGCGCTTGTCCTCCGCGACCAGGCGATGGACCGTCCCATCCTCATACACCAGATAGTGCGAGGAGACCTTCGCGGCCGGGTCGCACAGGCGTTGCAGCGCCGATGGGCCGTCAAGCATGCCGGTATAATGCAGCACGATCGCCGACACCGGCAGCAGGCGTTCGTCGAAATTGGGCGAAGGCGAGTCGATGAAGTCCATGCGCGGCGGTCAACCTACGGTCGATAGCCGCTGACGGCAATGCCGCTCAGTCGACCCGCGTATAGGCGCCGCGCCACTGCGTCGACGGATCGAACCGGTCGGTCTGGCCGATCACCGTCTCCCCCGCGCCGAGCACCAGCAGCCCGGATGGCCGCAGCGCGTCGGCGAACATCGAAAAGACCTGACGGCGAACGTCCTGCGCGAAATACAGGAGCACGTTGCGGCAAAGGATCACGTCGAAGTGACCGGGAGGCGGCGCGTCGAACACCAGATTGTGGGTGCGGAACTGGATACGGCCGACCAGCTCGCGCTTCGCGGTCCAACTCCGGTCGTCGCCGTCGAACCAGGTGATCATCCGCATCATCGGCAGGCCGCGCTGAATCTCGAACTGGGTAAAGCTGCCCTGCCGTGCGCGCGCGACGGCATCGGCCGACACGTCGGTGGCGATGATGTCATAGGCGGTGTCGGGCAGTCCGCGCTCGTCGAGCATCATCGCCAGGCTCAGTGGCTCCTGCCCGGTCGAGCAGCCCGCCGACCAGATACGCAGCCGCCGGTCGGGCGCGGCGGCGTGCAGCGCGACCGCCGCATCCGCCACCATCGTGAAGACCGGCGCGTCGCGGAAGAACGACGTCTCGTGATTGATCAGCGCGTCGACCACACGTTGCACAAGAGGTTCCTCGCCCGCGGCATTCAGCCGCACCGACAGTTGTGCCAGTGATTTCATGTCCAGATCGCGCAGCATCGGCGACAATGCCGACTCGACCCGCCACATCCTTTGCTGGCCGAGCAATTGGCCGGTACGCCGTTCGAACATCGTCGCGATCGTTCGGATCGCTGCGGCCGTGCCGGCGTCGGTCGTACCGCCGGTACCGACGAGCGCGGTCATTTCCCCACCCCCTGCTCGGCGATCAGGCGCCCGATCGCATCGGGGGGCAGGATGGCGGTCGCCGTTCCCGCATTGGCGATCGCACCGGGCATGCCCCACACGACCGAGCTGCCGCGATCCTGAACGATGACCGACGCGCCTTCGCCCAGCAGGTCGCGCGCGCCAATGCTGCCGTCGCGCCCCATCCCGCTCAGCACGACGCCGAGCGCACGCTTGCCGAACACCTGCGCGGCCGACGCGAACATCGGGTCGACCGATGGCAGGCAGCCGCTGACCGCCGGCTCACGCGACAGCCGCGCCGCCGCGCCGTCGCTGGTCCGCGCGAAGCAGAGGTGGGCGTGGCCCGGCGCGATCATGATGCGGCCGGGGCGGATCCGCATGTGATCCTCCGCGACGTCGCACGGACGCCCCGCGATCAGCGCAAGCTGTGCCGCGAAATAGGGCATGAAGGATGCCGGCAGATGCTGGGTGATCAGGATCGGCTGACGGAACGCCGGCGGGATCGCGCGCAGCATCGCGCTCAGCGCATGGATGCCGCCGGTCGACGCGCCTACCGCCACGATGTCGAACGGGCTGATCGACTGCTGCGGCGCAGACACTGGCGCGCGCGGCGCTGCGGTCGCAACCTCGTCGACGCTGCCAAGCCGATCCAGCCGCTCGCGCAGCAAGTCCGAGAAACGCCCGGCAAAGTCGCCGATACCCGGCTTGGCGAGCGTATCGGCGGCGCCCAGCGCCAGCGCCTGGATCGTCGCGATCGCGCCTTCCCCGGCGGTTGCGGACACGACCAGCACCTTCGCCCCCTGCCCCGCGGCCAGGAGGTCGGGAAGGCCGGTCAGCCCGTCGATCTCGGGCAATTGCAGGTCGAGCAGGACGATGTCGACGCGGTGACGCTTCAGGAATTCGAGTGCCGGACGCACGCCGCTGACCGCGCCGACGACCACATAGCGGTCGGTCGCGTCGATCATCCGGCCGAGTGCCGCACGTGCGACGATCGAATCGTCGACGATCAGGACGCTGCGCACGGCCGCCTCGGCGACCGGCCTGGGACTGGGAATGGACATGGCTCTGGCCTCTACGCGGACGCGCGTCAGGCCATGCCGACGATCTGCAGCTTGCTCTCCAGCGTCTCGCGGTCGAACGGCTTCATGACATATTCGTCGGCCCCCGCCTCGATCGCGGCGCGGATATAGGCCATGCCGTTCTCGGTCGTGCAGAAGACGACCTTCGGCCGCTTGGCGATCTCCGAATCCCGCAGGGCGCGCAGGAAATCCATCCCGCTCATCACGGGCATGTTCCAGTCGAGCAGGATGACGTCCGGCGTCAGTTCGCGGCAGCTGTCGAGCGCCTCGCGACCGTCGCCAGCCTCGCGCACCTCGAAGTCGAGCGTTTCGAGGATATGTCGGGCAACCTTTCGGATTACCTTGGAATCATCGACGACGAGACAGGTCTTCATCTGATCACTTTCTTCTACGCGACTGCGATCACGCTTATGCGTCGCAAGGGGTAAGGGACGCGTTAATCCAACCGGATTTCGTTCAGGCCGCGAGCGCCGTCGAAACACCGGGCACCAGGCCGGCCAGATCGATCGCCAGCACCGGCTCTTCGTCCCGCTCGACAATGCCGATCGCGATCGCGCGCCATTCGGGGGCGAGCGCGGTGCCGTTCGCCAGGGGCTGGAGCGCGAAGGCCGATACGTCGTCCAGAGCATCGACCAGCATCGCGTAGTGATGCCCGTCGACGCGCACGATGACCGCGCGACCCGTCCCGCTGCCGCCGTCGAGCCCGAGGGCGATCCGCGTATCGATCACGGTTACCACGCGGCTACGCAGGGCCGACAGCCCCAGGACAAGCGACGCCGCGCGCGGCACCGGCGTCACCTCGGCGATGTCGACCACCGATTCGACTTGGTCGGAGCCGATCGCGACCGTCCGGCCGGCGATATGGGCAATGAGGAACAGATCTTTCATCGGCCGACTCCCGCCCGCTTCGCATCGCCGTGGCGGATCGCCACCCTGGCCTCGACCGCAGCCAGGATCGCGGCGCGGTCGTATCGGTAGATCGCGCCGGGCGTCGATGCTGCCCCGGCGGTCAGGCGGATGGCATCGTCGCTGCCGTGCCCGTCGGCACCCTGGCCATCGAGCAGCAGGACCGCATCGGCGGTGCCGCCGGCATCCTCCTCGACGACGCGGTAGCCGGCGCGCGCCAGCATCGGCGCAACGAAGCCCCGCAGCCACGGATCGCGACCGATCAGGCAGGTCGGCTGCCGCACCGGCGGCGCCTCGCCCTCCGCCCGCTCGGTCGCGAACAGCCAGAACGGATCGATGACCTCGACCGGTTCGCCGTCGATCAGCGCGACGCCGGCGACCATGCCGGGGACGACCGGATCGGCCATCGTGTCGGGCAGCGCCACGATATCCAGCGCCTCGGTAATGGCATAGCCGATCTCGCCGGCCCCATCGGTCATCCGCACGACGTCGATCGTCGGGCGGGCCGACGTGTCGGCGCTGGCGATCAGCGGAATGATCTGTTCATCGACGATCAGGCGAAGCTTGCCGCCCGAAACGCCGATCCGCGCCGCGGCGACGGTTTCGATACGGTCGACTGCAGCGAGCGGCAGGGCGCGCAGCGTATCGTCGACATCCCGGAACAACAGCGCCTGAATGCCCGGAACCTCGGCTTCGACCGCGTCTTCGTCGACCGGCGTCTCGCGGGTGAAGACCAGCCCGGCGTCGGCGGCGAGGCCGGAGCAGTCGAGCATCAGCATCGGACGGCCGTTATCGGGGAGCGTCTGCCCGGCGAACAGCCCACAGGCCATGATCGCCGGCGCGGCGGGCTTGATGACCAGTTCCTCGGTATCATGGACCGAATCGACCGCCAGCACATAGCTGCCGATGCCGATGCCGACGATGACGAGCATCTGTGTATCGCGGTTGCGCTTCAACCCCAGGCGCTCGTCGAGCGGCAGCAGCGGCAGGCGGCGGTCGCGGACCGTCGCCAGCGTCGCGCTGCCGACGTGATCGATGCGGATCGCCTCGCCCTCCTCGCTCACGATCTCCTCGATCGCCTGGCGCGGAATGGCGAAGCGCTGATCGCCGACGCCCACGACGATGGTCGGAATGATCGAGAGGGTCAGCGGCACATGGATCGCGATGCGCAATCCCTTGCCGCGCGTGCTGTCGAGTTCGATCCGGCCGCCGATCTGCTCGATGGCGGCGCGGACGATATCCATGCCGACGCCGCGGCCCGAGATTTCGGTGACTTCGTCCTTCGACGACAGGCCGGCCTCGAAGATCAGGTCGAGCTGCTGGCGCGCCGACAGTGCACGCAGGTCGCGTTCGTCGCGTGCGCCGTTGGAAGCGAGCTTGGCGATGAGCCGGTCAGTGTCGATGCCGGCGCCGTCGTCGATCACCTCGACGATGATCTGGTTGCCGGCCTGGCGCGCGCTGACCGTCAGGCGACCATTTTCGCGCTTACCCAGCGCGCGACGCACCGCCGGCGCCTCGATCCCATGATCGATCGAGTTACGGACGATGTGAACAAGCGGGTCGCGCAGTACCTCGATCATCTCGCGGTCGAGTTCGACGTCCGAGCCCTCGACGGTCACCGACACCGACTTGCCTAGGCTTGCGGCAGTATCGCGGACCATGCGCGGAAGCGCAGAGAACAGCGAATCGATCTTCTGCATCCGCGTCCGCGTCACCGTCTCGCGCATGTCGGCGACGGTCGCGGACAGGCGTTCGAGCGCGGCTTCGAGCGCGGGGTCGGGATTTTCCTCACGGACGCGCCGTGCGAGTTCGTTGCGCGCCAGCACCATGTCGGACATTCCCGACATCATCCGGTCGAGCAGGTCGACGTTCAGTCGAACGCTGCGGGCAGCGCTGCGGTGTCCCGTCGGAGCCGGCGCCTGCACGACGAACTCCCGCCCCTCGGCCAGCGCCGCGATCAGCAGGTCTTCGCCGGAGTCGTCGAGCGCGACCTGTGCGTCGATCGCCTCGACCAGCTCGCCGATCCGGTCGACGACCGCCAACACCGCATTGACCAGCGCGCGGTCGGGCATGCGCTTGCCGTCGCGCACCGCGGCCAGCACGTCCTCGGCGGCATGGCTGAGCCGGGCGAGGCGCGGCAGATCCAGGAAGCCGCAGCTCCCCTTGACCGTGTGGACGAAGCGGAAGATCGCATCCAGCCGCCCGCGATCGGTGGGATCGGCTTCCCACGCGACGATCTCGCCCGCGAGCACGTCGAGCGTCTCTCGCGTCTCCGCGATGAATTCCTGGAGTAACTCGTCCACCTGGGTCCCCACTGGCAATCCGGCGGGACCTTGAGACAGGTGCGGTTAAATCGGCGTTTACGTCGCCGGAGGTTTCGATGATGAAACGAGCGGGCGTCGGCTGCCCCAACAATCCTCCTCTGCAAGGGGAGGTGGCGCGCGTCAGCGCGACGGAGGGGTGTAACCCTCTCCGGACACCTGGACACCCCGCCGTCAGGCCTGCGGCCTGCCACCTCCCCTTGCAGGGGAGGGCACGAGGTTACGTCGCGTTGATGATCGCACCGAACATCAGGACGGGCGCATCGGGCGGCGAAATTTGCAGCGAGCCGCCGTTTTCGGTCACGAGCGATCGCGCCAGATGCGCCGCCGCCGCACGCGGCGTGATCGCGCCCGCCGAGGTCCCCGCCAGCGCGCCGCGCAGTTCGTCGTCCAGCACGATCCGCTGCCCCTCACCGCGCACGACGATCTCGACATGGTCGTCGCGCTGTTCGGCGCCGATATCCAGCTGACCACCGCGCACCAGTGCATCGCCCGCGATCAGGGTCAGGTTGAGCAGCACCTTGATCGCGCCCTTCGGCAGCGTCGGGTCCTCGATCATCCAGCCGATGTTCACGCGGCGATTGTCGCCGAACAGACCCATCACCGCGGCCTGCGCCTCGCGCGTGTCGACCCGCTCGCCGAAGCCACCGGCCGCACCGAAGGCCAGGCGAAAGAATTTCAGCTTGTTCGCCGATGCCCGCGCGCTTTCGCTCAGCAGCTCCAGGCAGCGCTGGCGCATTTCCGGATCGGTTTCGTCCGCCAGCAGCTCCAGCCCGTTGTTGAGCGCCCCGATGGGGCTCAACAGATCGTGGCACAGGCGCGAACAGAGCAAGCTGGCGAATTCGGTCGAAGATGTCGGCAAGGCAATGCTCCTGGGGAAGCGCGTGGCCTTACAGGCAAGCGGGCGCTCGCCGCAACCGCTCACATGGCATCGATCGGGCGCAGGTCGACGGGATCGAACCGTTCATGGCGTTCTCCGCCGGCGACCACCCGCCAGCCGCGAATCGGGCCGCCGCCCGCGATCAACCAGATCCAGCCTTCCGTTACGGCATCGGCCGCGTCCGTCCGCGACGGCGCGGGGTCGCCCGAAGGGTGCGAATGATAGCACCCTATGATCCGCGCGCCCCCTCCCCGCTCCGCTCTATACGCGGCGATCAGTGCAGCGGGATCGATCTCGAAACGGCGCTCCGGCTCGGCAGCGACATTTGCGCATCGTATGTGAGCCGTGATCCGGTCGTCGTCGCCGAACAGCAGGCCGCAAATTTCACGATCCTCGATCGATGCCGCCTCGGCAGCGATTTCGGCCAGGATGCGGCTTGAAATTTCGACACTCTTTCCCATTTGGGTGCCACTCATGGACCGGGGGGTTTCCATCATTCAAGCGCGGATTGCCGCGGCAGCCGATGGCTGGCGGCTGGATCGTGCGCTCGCCGACGCCGTGCCGACCATGTCGCGCGAGCGGTTGAAGGTGCTGATCTCCTCCGGCGCCGTCACGGGCCCGGCCGGTCTGGTCCGCGACCCGGCGAAAAAGGCGGTCGGCGACGGCCTCTACGACATCGCCGTGCCCGACCCGACGCCGGCGCACAACGAACCGCAGGATATCGCGCTCGACGTCGTGTACGAGGACGAGCATCTGATCGTCATCGACAAGCAGGCCGGGCTCGTCGTGCACCCGGCGGCGGGCAACCTCGACGGCACGCTGGTGAACGCGCTGCTCCACCATTGCCAGGGCTCGCTGTCGGGCATCGGCGGCGTCGCGCGACCGGGGATCGTCCACCGGATCGACAAGGACACGTCGGGCCTGATGGTCGCGGCCAAGACCGACCGCACGCACGAGGGACTCGCCCGCCAGTTCAAGGCACACAGCATCGACCGGCGGTACAAGGCGATCGTGTCGGGCCGGCCGCGCGTGAAGGCAGGTGTCGTCGACGCACCGCTCGCCCGCTCGCCGCAGAACCGCAAGAAGGTGGCGATCGTCTCGGGCGGTAAGCACGCGATCACGCATTGGCGTGAACTTCGTGAACTTCGCGACGCCGCGCTCGTCGAATGTCGGCTGGAAACGGGGCGTACACATCAGGTGCGCGTCCACATGGCATCGCTCGGCCATCCGCTCGTCGGCGACCCGGTCTACGGCCGGACGAAGTCGTCGCACCGGGCGCTCTTGGAAACACTCGGTTTCCACCGTCAGGCGTTGCATGCCGCCCGGCTGGGGTTCATTCACCCCATCACAAGCATCGCTTTGTCGTTCGAAAGCGAAATGCCGGCTGACATGCAGGAACTGTTCAACCAGCTTCGAGTATAAGGTCAGGGACCTTTGCCGCGGTGCGGCATGGTCCAGCAAGGAGAAAGGTACGATCATGGCAAAAAGCAGCAACGTCCCAGCGACGATTCCTGCGCTCGGCGGTGAGGCGAGCCTCAACCGCTATCTCGCCGAGATCAAGAAGTTTCCGATCCTTGCGCCCGAGCAGGAATATATGCTCGCCAAGCGCTTTCAGGATCATGGCGACCCCGATGCCGCCGCACAGCTGGTGACGAGCCACCTGCGTCTGGTCGCGAAGATCGCGATGGGCTATCGTGGCTATGGCCTGCCCGTGTCCGAGCTGATTTCCGAAGGGAATATCGGCCTGATGCAGGGCGTGAAGAAGTTCGAGCCCGACCGGGGCTTTCGCCTGGCGACCTACGCCATGTGGTGGATCCGCGCGTCGATCCAGGAATTCATCCTGCGCAGCTGGTCGCTGGTAAAGATGGGCACAACGGCCGCGCAGAAGAAGCTGTTCTTCAACCTGCGCCGCATGAAGTCGAAGCTCGACGCGTTCGAGGAAGGCGACCTGTCGCCCGAACATCTCACCAAGATCGCGACCGACCTGGGCGTGACCGAGGAAGAGGTCACGTCGATGAACCGCCGCATGGCGATGGGCGGCGACACTTCGCTCAACGTCCCGATGCGCGAGGATGGCGAGGGACAGTGGCAGGACTGGCTGGCCGACGACGCGCCGTTGCAGGACAAGATCGTCGCCGATGCGCAGGAAGCCGATGTGCGCCACGACATGCTCGTGACGGCGATGGACGACCTGAACGAGCGCGAGAAGCACATCCTGACCGAGCGCCGCCTGACCGACGATCCGAAGACGCTGGAGGAACTCAGCCAGGTCTATGGCGTCAGCCGCGAACGCGTCCGCCAGATCGAGGTTCGTGCGTTCGAGAAGCTGCAAAAGGCGATGATGCGCCTGGCCGGCGGCAACCGGATGATCCCCGCCACCGCCTGATCAGAACCGGCGGGCGACCCCGACATAGAGTTCGAGGTCGTCCGTCGTCCGGTTCAGCCCGACGTTTGCCCCGGCGTCGAACTGCAGGTTCTTGCCTCGCTGCCAGCCCAGCGACACGCCGGCGATCGATTTGGTCACATGCTGGCCGGGATCGTCGTCGCGAAAGACCGACAGCTCGCCGGTCGCTGACAAGGACTTGCCGAACGGTAGCTGCAACCCGACGACGCTTCCGTAGGTGAGGTGGCGGCCGTGCCGGTCTTCGTCGACCGCGGCATCCACCTCGGGCGTCAGTTGCAGGTTGAGGCCGCCCGGCAGGTCGACGCTCATCGGCACCAGCATCGCCGCGCCCCAGTCGCCCGCTCCGATCGTCTGCCCGCCGGTCGGCAGGGAGGCGATACCCATCGCGGCGACGGACACGCCCGACCCGTCCGGATTGCTGAAGTTGCGGCGCAGCGCCAGCGTCATATCGCCGACGCCGGCCGATCGCTCGACCATCCCGCTCGCGTCACGCTGACGCTGGAGGCCGACGGCAGTCCACCCGACCTGCGCCTCGGTCTGGGCATCCAGGCCGATGCGGAGGAGCGTGTCGGCCAGCGTCGTCGTGTCGGTCCGCTGTCCGGCGGAGCGGTCGAGCGTCCAGTCGGCCAGCCCCGTCTCCGCCATCACATGGCCGGGATCGAGCGTGCAAGCCGGCGTGCCGAGCCCGGGTCGGTCGGCGCAGAAGTCACGCAGACCCTGCGCCTGGGCGGGCGTTGCGACGAGGGCGGTGAGCAGGATCGGCAGGATGCGCATCATGCCATGCTATGGGGTCGCCCGACGGCAATGCAATGACCCATATTCCCTTGCGACGCCGCGGCGGTTAGCAGGGCGGCATGGCCGCCACCGCTCGTCCGCCCCGCCGCCCGGCCCGTACCGGCTTTCTCCGCCGCGTCATGAGGTGGCTGGCGAAGCTGCTGCTCGCCTTTCTGATCGTCAGCGTGGTGATGACCGTCGTCTACCGGTTCGTGCCGCCGCCGATCACCTGGACGATGCTGGGCGACGTCGTGTCCGGGCACGGCGTGACCAAGGACTGGACCCCACTCGAGCGGATCGACCCGGACATGCCGCGTGCCGCTATCGCTGCGGAGGACTCGCGCTTCTGCTCGCATTCCGGCTTCGACTATAAGTCGATCGCTGCCGCCGCCTATCGCAACGCACAGGGCGGGCGTATCCGGGGCGGATCGACGATCAGCCAGCAGACCGCCAAGAACGTCTTCCTGTTCCAGGGCGGCGGCTATGTTCGCAAGGCGCTGGAGGCCTATTTCACTGTCCTGATCGAGACGATCTGGGGCAAAAGGCGGATTATGGAAGTCTACCTCAACGTCGCCGAGACGGGCATCGGCACTTACGGCGTCGAGGCCGGATCGCAGCGCTATTTCAAGCACGGCGCCGCCAAGATGAGCCCACGGGAGGCGGCGCAGATCGCAGCTGTCCTGCCGCTGCCCAAGAAGCGCGCCGGGATCGCTCCGCGGGGCTTTACCGGGCGCTATGCCGGGTTGATCCAGCGGCGGATTTCGGTGGTGGGCAATCAGGGGCTGGATGCCTGTTTGCGGTAGACCCCGCACTAAAAACCGTCCGTGCTGAGCTCGTAGAACGGTGCTTCGACAAGCTCAGCACGAACGGGGAGAGTGAGTTTGACTCTCCCCAAGGGCAGGCTTCAGTCCACCGCCTTCTTCGCGGCGTCGCCGACATCCTTCGCGGCCGAGCCGACCGACGTCGCGGCGCCTGCGATCGCGTTGTCCTTGCGCGTCTCGCTGCTGTTCTGGGTGAACAGGAAGAACGCGCCGACTGCGACGACGATCAGGACGGCCAGGCCGATCAGCAGGCCGCCGCCGCCGCCGCGCCGTTCGACGATCGTCGTCGTGTGGGTCGGCTGGGCGTTGGTCGTCGTGGTTTCGGTGTAACGGTCGTCACTCATCACGCATCCCCTTCGTTACAAAGTCGATGCGCGCGCAACGGTTTAGCCGGGCTTTTCGTTCCGCAATGGAAACGTCTCAGAACGGGAGCTTGAACCCCGGCGGCAACGGCAAGCCGCTGGTCAGCTTGCCCATTTCGGTCGAGGACGCGGCATCCGCCTTGGTCCGCGCATCGTTGAACGCGGCGGCGACCAGGTCTTCCAGCATCTGCTTCTCGCTAGGCGCCAGCAGCGAGTCGTCGATGTCGACGCTCATAATCCGGCCCTTGGCCGACGCCTTGACCTTGACCAGGCCGCCGCCCGACACGCCCTCGACCTCGATTGTGTCGAGATTCGCCTGCGCCTTTTGCAGTTCGTCCTGGACGTTCTGCGCCATCACCATGATGTCTTCGATACTCTTCACGCCTGAAAGCCTCCGGCCAGTTTATAGTCCTTAAGTTCCGCGCCGGGGAACGCCGCCAGCGCCGCGGCGACCATCGGAGTCGCCAGCACCGCCGCGCGCGTCGCCTCTTCGGCCGCCGCACTCTGTTCTGCCAAGGTGGGGTCGCCGGCGGTCGGCGACAACGTCACCTTCCACGTCTTGCCCGTCAGCACGCGCAATTCGGCGGCCAGCTCCTTCGGCAGGTCGGCGGGCAGCGGGGTGAGGTTGCTGAGGATGATCTCCGGAAAGGCGAAGCTCACCACGCGCAGCCGGTGCCAGACATCGACCGCGAGGCGCATCCGGTCGGACGCGTCGAGCAGGGTATGGACGTCGCGCAGCGTCGCCGGCAGCACCGCCTCGGCAGTCGGAGCCGACGCCGCCGGAGCCGCCGGAGCCGCGCCCTGCCCCGTCGCCGGTGCGGGCACGCCGCCGCTTGCGATCTGTCGCGCCAGCTCCCCCGGATCGGGCAGGCTGGAGGCATGGATGACGCGCAGGAGCGCCATTTCCGCCGTCTCGATCGGCAGCGCAGCGCGCGCCACTTCGTCATGTCCCTTCAACAGCAGCTGCCACAGACGGTGGAGCGCGGGGAAGCTGAGCGCGGTCGCCCAGTCGGTCAGCGCGGCGCGTTCCTCCGCCGCCTGGCCGGTCCCGGCCATGTCCGCGCCGATCTTGACGAGCGTCGCGCCGTGGACCGTCTCCAGCAGCGTTTTCAGCACCGCAGTCGGATCGACACCCAGGTCATATTGCTGGCGCAGATTGGCAAGCGCGCCGGCCGCATCTCCCTCCAGCAGCTTGCCGAACAAGGTGCGGATTGCGCCGCGGTCGCTGAGGCCCAGCATGTCGCGCACGGCATCCGCTGTCACCGCCCCGCCCTCGATGCCCGCATGGGCGATCGCCTGGTCGAGGATCGAGAGGCCATCGCGCGCTGATCCTTCCGCGGCGCGGGCGACCAGCGCCAGCGCATCGGGTTCGGCCTCGACACCCTCGGCTCGCGAGACTTCGGCGAAGTGACCGGCGAGCAGATCGGCCGGGATGCGCTTCAGGTCGAAGCGCTGGCAGCGCGAGAGGACCGTCACCGGCACCTTGTTCACCTCCGTCGTGGCGAACAGGAATTTCACATGGCCGGGCGGCTCCTCCAGCGTCTTGAGCAGGCCGTTGAACGCGGCCTTCGACAGCATGTGGACTTCGTCGATGATGTAGATCTTGTAGCGCGCCGAGACGGCGGCATAGCGCGACGCCTCGATGATCTCGCGGATGTCGTCGATGCCGGTGTGGCTGGCGGCGTCCATTTCGATCACGTCGATATGACGCCCCTCGGCGATCGCCCGGCACGGCTCGCACACCCCGCACGGATCGATCGTGGGCCCGCCCTGCCCGTCCGGGCCGATGCAGTTCAGCGCCTTGGCGATCAGCCGCGCGGTCGACGTCTTGCCGACCCCGCGGACGCCGGTCAGCAGGAACGCGTGCGCCAGCCGGTCGCGTTTGATGGCGTTGGCGAGCGTCGTGACCATGGCGTCCTGGCCGATCAGCTCACGGAAGGTCTGCGGCCGATATTTGCGGGCGAGGACGCGATACGCAGCGCCCTTGGGCTGCGGGGGTTCGCCGAGGTCTAGAGAGTCGGACATTGCGGTCTTCTCTAGGGGGTCTGGCGAGCGTTGTCGAAGGCTTCGCGACGTTGCGCGTGCAACCCGTGCGCCGCATAGTGCCGCTGGCTTCGACACGGAGACGACCCATGCGCAAGACGATCGGACTGGCCGCCATCCTGTTCGCGACGGCACTGCCCGCGACCGCGCAACTCGCGCCCGGCGTGCGGATGCCGCCGGAGATCGGCGCCAGCTACGGCCGGCTGGGCAAGGCGATGATGGCGCATGACGCGGCGGGCGTCCGGTCGGTGTGGGCGGAGGATTTCGTCGTCAATTCGCCGGACAACCGCGTCCTGACCCGCGAAGAGGTGATTGCGGTGATGGAGCACGACTTCCTCGACTATAAGGATTTCCGCAAGCACATCACCTTCGTCGGCGAGAAGCCCGAAGTGACCGTCGTCATGGGATACGACACGATGGTGCCGCTGAAGGGACCGGGCGCCGGCAAGCAGGTAATGCGCCCCTTCACCGACGTGTGGGCGAAGCGCAGCGACGGCTGGCGCCTGATCGCGCGACAGGCGACGATCGCGGCAGCCGAATAGCCCGGGCGGTCCGGGCAAAAGTTGCGATACCGCGCTCCATTCGTCAGCCTTCGTCACTTTCGTCACCTTTGTCACTTTTGCACCCAACGCGGCGGAATCGGCGGCTCGCGCAGCGCGGCGAGTCCCGCGGCATTGTCGTGGAAATGCCGCGTGCCGACGAATTCCCCGCGATACCGGCGCGGCACCAGCACACCGACCGTCGCCCGCTCGAACAGCGCATCGAACCGCCGAGCCCGCGCATCCGACAGCGCCGCGTCCCAGGCGGCGGCAAAGCTCTCTGCGCCGTCGCGAGTGCGCAGGCGATAGGCACTGGTGCGGGTCGAGCCCACCGCTCGGGCGGCGCCGTTGACGCTGCCGAGTTCGGCCAGCGCCGCGATGAAACGGCGCTGACGCTCCGGCGACCAGCCGTCGTGGCGCGCGCGGGCGATCGGCACGGACGTGAAGGGAAAAGGATCGGCGGGGGCACGGGGCGCGGTCATCCGAAAGGATGGAGCAGATTTGGGCTATGTAGGAAAGTTCTATTTTTGTTCCACTTCGGCGGAGGCGTAATCCTGCCGTCGGCTCGCGCTTCCTGCGGTCACGGGCATGAGTGTGAGTAACGGGAAACGGAAGCGGCTGCCTGACCTGCCTCATGCTCCGCTCGCCAACAGAAAGATCAAACCTACGTTTTTAATTGCGATCAATATTCAATAGCATTATCGGACCCGCGGGTTTTGGGAGAGGCCGTTTCCAAAGGAGGAAATCATGTCGCCGATCCCCCGCCCGTGCCTGTCGGCGCGGTCGTATCTTGCCGCCCTTTTGACATCGACCTTGCTGTTTTCTGCGCCCGCGCTGGCGCAGAGCACCGCACCGGCCCAGTCCGAGACACAGGGCGGCGAGGATATCGTCGTCACCGCGACCGGATATCAGCAGCGGCAGGAGGACGCACCGGCGTCGATCACCGTCATCGACGGTGGTGACCTGCGCCGCCGCTCGATCCAGAATCTGGCCGATGCGGTCCGCGATGTCGAAGGGGTGGTCGTGAACGGCGGCGCCAACGAAACCGACATTCAGCTGCGCGGCATGCCTGGCGACTATACGCTGATCCTGGTCGACGGCCGGCGCCAGAGCGCGCGCGAGTCGCGGGTGAACGGCAACCGCGGTTACGAACAGAGCTTCACGCCCCCCGCCGCCGCGATCGAACGGATCGAAGTGGTGCGGGGACCGATGTCGTCGCTCTACGGGTCGGACGCGATCGGCGGGGTCATCAACATCATCACCCGCCGCCCGACTCCCGTGTGGAGCGGCACGCTGTCCTACGACTACTCGCTGCGGCTGAACGACGATCAGGGCAACGCCGGCAACGCCCAGGCCTTCGTCAGCGGCCCGGTCGTCGCCGATATTCTGGGCGTGCAGGCGTGGGGCAGCTTCCTGCACCGCGCGGCCGACGACGATGTGATCGTCACCAACGGCTTTGCCCGCGCGCGGAACCGCACGGTCACCGGACGGGCGGTGCTGACGCCCGCTACCGGGCATGAGGTCATCCTGGAGGGCGGGCTGTCGCGCCTGCGCAACGGCCGAGGCGTCAGCCCGAACTGGGCGACGCGCCAGCAGGATAACGACCGCGACTATTGGTCGGCGATGCACAACGGCCGCTGGGGCAAGCTGACGTCAGTCCTGTCCTATCTGGACGAGAAGACCAGCCGCGAGGGGCTGGCCACGCCCGATCAGACGGACGTCTTCGGCCGCCGCCCCGAAGTGCGCAACCGCGTGTTCGACGGGAAGCTGGTGCTGGCCACCGCCCGCAATACGACGACCGTCGGGGTCCAATGGTTGAAGACCGGCCTGCGCGACTGGAACCAGGCGAACCGCGGAACGCCGCGCGAGCGCGCCTATGAACGCTATTCCGTCGTTCAGCAGGCGGTGTTCGCCGAAACCGAATGGCGTGTCCTGCCGCGTTTGACGCTGACCGGCGGCGTGCGGCTCGACGACCACGAGAAATACGGACAGCATGTCAATCCGCGGGGCTATGCCGTGTGGCGGGTGACCGACCGGTGGACGCTGAAGGGCGGTGTCGCGCGTGGCTTCAAGGCGCCCGAGCTGCGCGCGGTCATCCCCGATTATGCGGTGATCCGGCGCAACCGCTTCATCCAATTCGGCAATCCGGACCTGAAGCCGGAAACCAGCGTCAACTACGAAGCCAGCGCGATGTGGTCCGATCGCGCCGGCAGCGGCGTGTCGGCGACGGTCTTCTACAACGACTTCCGCGACCAGCTGTCGACCGTGACGACCACCCGCCGCTGGGAGGGGTTGCAGGTCATGGACCGCGTCAACATCAACCGCGCTGCGATCCTGGGCGTGGAGCTGAGCGGCCGGTGGCGAATCGACCCGGCGCTTTCGGTCCGCGGCAACGTGACCTATCTCGATTCCGAGCAGAAGAGCGGCCCCAATGCCGGCGCCCCGCTGGCGCTGACGCCGACATGGAAGGGCAATCTGCGCGGCGACTGGGACATCGACCCGGCGACACGGCTCTGGACGTCGATCAACTATTATGGTCGCGAATATGAAGCGACGATCACCGGCAGCCCCGCTCCGGCCTATGTCACCGCCGACCTGCTGGCATCGCACCGGCTGACGCGGCAGCTGACGGTCAATGGGGGGATCTACAACCTCGGCGACAAGCGACTCGATGATGCGACCTATGGCACGGTCAATTACGGGCGGACCGTGTGGCTGGGCCTGTCGGCGAGCTTTTGATGGGTGGTCGCGCCGCGGCTAAGCCGCGGCGTCGGTCGGGCCGCTGGCCCGCCGGCCGCGCTTGCTTGCGTGGAGCGGCGCAGCCGCTCTCTCGCAGGCTGCGCGGTGGGAGCCGGGACGACCCGGGGCGAAATCGTTGTGGCTGCTTCCTTCCGGACCTGACCAAGTTGGCGACGACCCCGTCCGCCCGACTCCCGTGCGCCAGATAGGGGAGCCGGGCGGCGCGATCAAGTCACCTGATCAGCGGAAGCAGCGGCGCTCCGGTCCGCGCCAGCCGTCGACCCAGACGCAGCGCACGCGATTGCCGCGCCAGCCGCGATCATAGCCCCGGTTCCACCCACCGCGATCCCAGCCGCGGTCGCCGCGCCAACCGCGGTTCCAGTTGCGGCGATCGTGGCGGCGGCCGCGATCCCAACCCCGATCATATCCTCGATCCCATCCGCGGCCATCGTTCCAGCCATAGCGCTGAGCCTGCGCCGGGGTGGGCGTGAGCGCGGTGGCGGCGATGAGGCCGGCGGCGGCCAATGCGATCATCTTCATGATCCAACTCCTCTTTTTACACGCCCGATACGCGGGCTACTGACGAGGAGAATGGTTAGCTGGCCATGCACGTTCCATGAATGAGACGTTATCTCCCGTTCATCGACCGCGCATATCCCGTGCCTCTGCCGGCAGGCGGACGGTGATGCCGTCGATGTCTGGCGTCAGGTCGATCTGGCAGGCCAAGCGGCTGGTCCGCGTCGCGCCGGCGGCGAGGTCGAGCATGTCCTCCTCCTCCTCGCTGGCGGGCGGCAGGCGGTCGAAATCCTCCGGCGCGACGATGACGTGGCAGGTGGAGCAGGCCATCTGGCCTTCGCACGTGCCCTCCAGCGGCTGGCCGGCGGCCTGCGCGACGCGGAGCAGCGTGTCGCCGGGTTCGCCGGCCAGGTCCGATGTGCGCCCGTCGACGCCGATGACATGAACCCGGATCATGCCGCGCGCCGCTGATGGCTGGCGGCGGCGGCGATGCGGGTCATGGCGTCGTCCAGTTCCTCAAGCGTGGTATAGCGGCCGAAACCGATGCGGAGACTCTCGCGCGCCTGTGCATCGCTCAGGCCGATCGCGCGCAGGACATGGCTGGGGCGACCCGACCCGCTGGCGCAGGCCGAGCCGGCGGAGAAGGCGATGTCGCGCAGGTCGCTCATCAGCCTCGCTACGTCGAGGCCGGGGAGGCGGATGTTGAGGTTGCCGCGGTAGCGGTGGTCGAGCGAGCCGTTGAGCATCCATCCTCCCCTCCCTGAAATGGGAGGTGTTGGGGGTGGGTTGCCCTCCACGCGCGTCTTGGTCTGGGGAGAGTCACCCACCCTCGGCCCCTCCCTTTCAGGGAGGGGGGTGAAGAAGGCACAAGCCCGGTCGAACAGCGCCGCCACATGCGCCGCATCTTCGGCCTGCCGCACCTTGGCCACCGCCGCCGCCGCGCCGAAGCCGGCACAGAGTGCCGGACTGAGCGTGCCGGAACGTCCGCCGGCCTCCTGCCCGCCGCCGTGAAGCAGAGGCGCCAGCGTCACGCCGTCGCGGACCCACAATGCGCCGACGCCCTTCGGCCCGTGGATCTTGTGGGCGGAGACGGCGACCAGGTCACAGGCATCGGGCACGTCGAGGCGACCATAGCCCTGCACCGCGTCGCACAGGAACAGCGCCCCCACCGCATGGGCGATCTCGGCGAGTTCGGCGATCGGCTGGATCGTGCCGATCTCGTTGTTGACGAGCATCGCCGCGACCAGCGCGGTGCCGGGGCGGATCGCCTCGCGGGCGGCGGCCAGGTCGATGCGGCCGTCCGCGCCGACCGGCAGGACCGTACAATCGCGACGCGCATCCGCCGTCTCCAACACCGCGGCATGTTCGGTGGCGAGGGTGACGACCGGGCCGGCGACGCCCTTGATCGCCCAGTTGAGCGCCTCGGTCGCGCCACTGGTGAAGCTGACGCGGCCGTTCGGGGGCAGCAGCGCGGCGACCTGATCCCGCGCCACCTCGACCGCGGCCTTCGCGCGGCGGCCGGCGGCGTGGGGAGAATGCGGGTTGGCGAAACCGTCGCGCAGCCACGGTAGCATCTCGTCCAGCGCTTCCGGCGCCAGCGGGGTCGTCGCCTGATAGTCGAGGTAGATCACAGCAGCTCTTCGGCTGCCTCGCCGCGGAAGCGCAGGTCGCGGGCGACTTCGGCCCAGGCGCTGATGAAGCGTTCGACGTCGGCCGGAGTCGTGCCGCGGGCGAAGCTGACGCGCACCACCTCGCCCGCCGCCGCCCCTTCCCAGCCCATATGGGCGAGGACGTGGCTGGGGCGCATCGTGCCGGACGAACAGGCCGATCCGGCCGATACGGCGATGCCGGCCAGATCGAAGCGGATCAGCTGCGCCGCCGCGGACAGGCCGGGCATGCGATAGGAGGCGATGTGCGGCGCGCGGAGCGAATGACCGGCGACGATCTCCCCGCCCAGCGACTCGATCGCCGAATCGAGCCGTGCGCGCAGCGTCGCCATCGCGGCCAGGTCTTCCTCGACGGCGGTGGCGGCAGCGAAGCCGAGCGCGGCGGGGACGTTTTCCGTGCCGCCGCGATAGCCCCGCTCCTGCCCGCCGGTCGGGAGCAGCAAGGCCAGATCGCGCACCAGCAGCCCGCCGATCCCGGCGGGACCGCCACGTTTGTGCCCCGAAATGGCGATCAGGTCGGCGACCTCCTGCGGCGGGTGGTCGTTCCACGCAGACGGCATCTGCGCGGCATCGACGAACAGCTTGCCGCCGGCGGCGTGGACGATCTCGGCGATCTCGGCGATCGGCTGGATCACGCCGGTCTCGCTATTGGCCCATTGTATCGCGACGAGCGCTGGCGCGGGAGCGACGGCGAGCTCGTGGCCGAGCACCTCCAGATCGATGACGCCGTCCGGCCGAACCGGGATGCGGACCGCCTCGGGCGCGGCGCGCAACACGGCTTCATGCTCGGTCGCGCCGATCAGCACAGAGGCGACCTGCGCGCGGGTCAGCGCCATCGCGATCGCCTCGGTCGCGCCGCTGGTCAGGATCAGCTCGCCCGGCCAACGATAGGCGGCCTTCAGCACGTTGCGTGCGCTCTCCAGCATCGCGCGGGCCGCCCGCCCCTCCGCATGCGGGGACGACGGGTTGGCCCAGCCGGCCAGCCCGCGCACCACAGCCTCGGCGGCCTGGGGAAGCATCGGCGTGGTCGCCGCATGATCAAGATAGAGACGGTTGGCCACGAGGCTCCTTGGGTAGAGTCGAGTTTCGTTGCGCCCGCGTACGGCCTTCTTATATAGCGCGCGCTTTCCGAGGCGCCATTTCAACGCGTCAGCATCCTTCGCAGGTTCCGATCATCATGCCAGAAGTCATTTTCCCCGGTCCCGAAGGTCGTCTGGAAGGCCGCTTCGCCCCTGCCCCCAAGCCGCGCGCACCGGTCGCGATGATCCTGCACCCGCACCCGATGTCGGGCGGCACGATGAACAACCGCATCGTGCAGGAACTCTACAAGACGTTCCAGCGTCGCGGCTTCGCGACGCTGCGCTTCAATTTCCGCGGCGTCGGCAAGAGCCAAGGCGTGTTCGACAATGGCGTCGGCGAACTGTCGGACGCGGCGAGCGCGCTCGACTGGGTGCAGAGCTTCCACCCGGAAGCGTCGACCACCTGGGTCGCCGGCTTCGGCTTTGGCGCTTGGATCGGCATGCAGCTGCTGATGCGCCGCCCGGAAATCCGCGGCTTCATCTCGGTTGCGCCGCCTGCGAACATGTTCGACTTCACCTTCCTGGCGCCCTGCCCGTCCTCGGGCATCATCATCCAGGGCGAGTCGGACGAGGTCGTGACCCCGATCGCGGTGCAGAAGCTGGTCGACAAGCTGCGCACCCAGAAGCACATCACCATCCACCACGACACCATCCCCGGCGCGAACCATTTCTTCGAGCATGAGATGGATCAGCTGATGGGCAGCGTGGACCGGTATCTGGATATGCGGCTCGATCCAAATTCGCCTATCAAATAGGCGAATTTGGAGCCCGCCGCGGATTAGCGACACGCTAATCCGCGGCGGCGGCGAGCCCGGCCGGCGGTGCATCGCACCGACCGACGGCATCGGCTTTGCCGATGCCCGCGCGTGCCTCCGAGTAGAAGAAGAAGAGCGGCACTTCGACAAGCTCAGTGCGAACGGAATGGGGGTAGCAAGCTCACCTTGCCCCGGACGAACCCATTCTGCCTTCGCAAACGGTGCACGAGCGGCCAAATGCGCCGCTCCCCGCCCCCGTTACAGCGTCCAGATGAGCACATTCCCCACCAGCACCGCCGCGCAGACGAGCATCAGCACGCCCTTGGTCCGATTCTCGGCCCCCGCGCGCAAGAGGCGGATGCCGCCGAAGACGAGCGCGAAGACGGCGAGCATCGTGATGGTGGGGGCGAGTTTGGCGAGGGCGTCCATACGCCCGTCCATCGCATCCTTGCGATTCACTCGCAACACTCGACCGCCGGCCGCCTTGTCTGCTATGGGCGCCGCGCATTCCGACAATCCAACCATCTATCGCGGAGGGAACAACCAACCCGCGACGCATGAAGGACATAGTTTCTGATGAGCGATTCGATCGCTGCCCCGACCGTGCTTGAACCGACCGCCGCGCTGACCGTGGAAACGGTGACCAAGGTCCACCACTGGAACGAGCATCTGTTCAGCTTCGCGATCACGCGGCCGGCGAGCTTTCGCTTCCGCTCCGGCGAGTTCGTGATGATCGGCCTGCAGGGCGAGGGCAAGCCGCTGCTGCGCGCCTATTCGGTCGCGTCGCCGGCGTGGGACGAGGAACTGGACTTCCTGTCGATCAAGGTCGCCGACGGCCCGCTGACGTCGCGCCTGCAACAGGTTCAGGTCGGCGACCAGATCTATCTCGGCCGTAAGCCGACCGGCACGCTGGTCACCGATGCGCTGACGCCGGGCAAGCGACTGTTCCTGCTGGCGACGGGCACGGGTCTCGCGCCGTTCCTCAGCCTGATCCGCGATCCGGACGTATACGAGATGTTCGACCAGATCGTTGTCGTCCACTCGGTCCGCCGGGTGAGCGACCTGGCCTATCGCGACGTGCTGGAATCGAAGCTGACGGGCGATCCGCTGGTCGAGGATCAGGCGCGGGCGCAGCTACACTATGTGCCGACCGTCACGCGCGAGGATTTCCCGACGCAGAAGCGCATCGGGACGATGATCGAGGACGGGTCGCTGTTCGACGGCATTCCGGGCGACGCGAAGCTCGATCCGACGACCGACCGGGTGATGCTGTGCGGCAGCATGGCGATGATCCGCGATACCGCGGCGATGCTCGACGGGATGGGCTTTACCGAGGGGTCGAATGCCAAGCCGGGCGATTATGTGATCGAGCGGGCGTTTGTAGGGTAAGGTTTTGAAAAAGAAAGTTTGATTCACGCAAAGGCGCAAAGGCGCGAAGATTGGTTGCCTGTGGGGCGATCGCGGGGTCAGACTCGCGAAGCGAGACTTCAAAAGCTGGTCGGCTGCCAACGCAGCCAGGGGTGGCGAAGTAACCTACGCGCGCCACAGGCGACGTAATCTTAGCGCCTTTGCGCCTTTGCGTGAATCAAACCGTCTTCAATCCGACCGACCCAAAACAGCCGCATAGGCCTCCGGATCGACGTTCCCGCCGGACACCATCACCAGCATATTTTCTTGCGGCTCGACCTTGCCCGCGAGCAGCGCGGCGATGGCGACCGCGCCGCCGGGTTCGACCACCAGGCGCAGCTTAGCCGCCGCCCAGCGCTGCGCCGCGCGGATCTCGGCCTCCGTCACTGCCACGCCCGTAGCGCCGCGACGCGACAGAACGTCGAAAGTGAGTTGCGACACCCGCTTCGTCTGAAGCGAATCGCAGGAGGTGTAAGGCGCGTCATCGGGGACTTCCTCGATCCAGCCCGCCTCTAGACTGCGGCGCATATCGTCCCAGCCTTCCGGTTCGACGATCGTCAGCTGCGCGTCCGGCAGCGCGAGCGCGAGGCCCGCCGACAGCCCGCCGCCGCCGCAGGGCGTGACGACATGGTCGACCGTGCCCCAGCCGATCTCGTCGAACTGGTCCTCCGCCTCGATCCCCGCACTCCCCTGCCCCTCGATCACCCAGGCGTCGTCGAAGCTCGGCACCAGCACCGCGCCGCGCGCATGGGCGAGATGGGCGGCGATCTTTTCGCGGCTGTCGGTGAAGCGGTTGCACCCCACCACCTCAGCGCCGAGCGACAGCGTCGAGTCGCGCTTCACCTTGGGCGCATCGTCGGGCATCACGATGACGGCGGGCATTTCCAGCTCGCGGGCGGCCCAGGCGACACCCTGCGCGTGATTGCCCGAGGAAAAGGCGACGACGCCCCGCGCCCGTGCCTCTTCGTCCAGCGCGGTCAGCCGGTGCCAGGCACCGCGGATCTTGAACGCGCCGATCGGTTGCAGCGACTCGGCCTTAAACGCCAGTTCCACGCCGCGAATCCGGGCACGCAACAGCGGCGTCGGGGGCAGCAGATCGGCCATTTTGGCCGCGGCATCGCGCACGCCGGCGCGGGTGGGTTGTCGCACGATCGTCACGCCTCGTCCCTGCCGCAAATCGCGACGCAACGAAACACTTTACATGCTCGTTAGACGACCCTATTTGCCCGCCTCCGCTGCCCCATGGGACTTCCACCGCAAGGCAGTGTTCGTGAACTGAAAGTCCGGGGTTTACCCCTGGCATTGGAGGTCCCTTGAGTTGCACCAGCAAGATCGCGCGCTGGGGCTAGCCGCCCCGACCCTCGTTCGTACCGCCGTCGAGATCGCCAAGGAGAAGCCGGTCCAGCCGGTAACTCTCGTTCGTCCGCATGCCGCTGCGCGTGCCGCCCGATTCTTCGTCGAGAAGTTCCCGGGCCGGTCGATGTATGCGGTGAAGGCGAACCCCTCCCCCGACCTGCTCCAGATCCTCTGGGATGCCGGCGTGACGCATTACGACGTCGCGTCGCTGGGCGAAGTGCGGCTCGTCGCACGCACGCTCCCGGACGCCACCCTGTGCTTCATGCACCCGGTGAAGGCCGAGGAAGCGATTCATCAGGCCTATTTCGAGCATGGCGTTCGCGTCTTCAGCCTCGATTCGATGGAGGAGCTGGAGAAGATCGTCGCCGCGACGTCGCGCGACGGTGTGGCCGCGGCGGACCTGACCCTGTGCGTGCGCATCCGCGTATCGTCGGACCTGTCGAAGCTCAGCCTCGCGTCGAAGTTCGGCGTGATGCCGGACGAAGCCAAGGCGCTGCTGTTCGCTGCACGCCAGGCGGCCGATGCGCTGGGCATCTGCTTCCACGTCGGCAGCCAGGCGATGTCGCCCGACGCCTATGCCCAGGCGATGGAGCGCGTGCGCGCGGCCATCGTCGAGGCGGCGGTGACGGTCGACGTGATCGACGTCGGCGGCGGCTTCCCCAGTGTCTATCCGGGCATGGAGCCGGTCGCGCTGGAACGCTATTTCGAGACGATCCACCGCGCGTTCGAATCGCTGCCGGTCAGCTATTCGGCCGAACTGTGGGCCGAACCGGGCCGTGCGCTGTGCGCCGAATACAGCTCGATCATCGTGCGCGTCGAAAAGCGTCGTGGCGACGAACTGTATATCAACGACGGTGCGTACGGCGCGCTGTTCGACGCCGCGCACATCGGCTGGCGCTTTCCGGTCCGCCTGCTGCGCGAGCCGGACAGCAATGCCAAGGACATGGCGTTCAGCTTCTACGGCCCGACCTGCGATGATCTGGACCATATGACCGGTCCGTTCCTGTTGCCGGCGGACATCCGTGCGGGCGACTATATCGAGGTCGGGATGCTCGGCGCCTATGGTTCGGCCATGCGCACCGCGTTCAACGGCTTCGGGTCGGACGAGACGGTCATCGTCGAGGACGAACCGATGGCGAGCCTCTATGCCGAGGTGGAGCCAGCGGTCGCGTCGAACGTCGTCACGCTGTAATCTTCCCACGTCATTCCCGCGAAAGCGGGAATCCAGAGCCAAGCAGGGCGTCGCTCGCGACCCTGGAACCCCGCCTCCGCGGGGATGACGGCTATTTGTTGAGGTAATCGATCATGACCGACACCCTGACCAAGACCGCGGCGGCCAACGCCCCGATCAACGACACCCGCAAGGCCGAACTTCTGTCGAAGCAGGTCAAGCACATCGATATCAAGAGCTTCGACGCGCGCCCGATCGTCGATGCGATGGCGGACATGAGCTTCACCAGCCGCGACCTCGGCCGTGCGACGAAGATCTACAACGACATGCTGGCCGACAAGGACTGCACGGTCTGCCTGGTGATCGCGGGCTCGACCTCGGCCGGCGGCTGCATGGACCTCTATGCCGAACTGGTGCGCAACAACATGGTCGACGTGATCGTCGCCACGGGCGCCACCATCGTCGACATGGATTTCTTCGAAGGCCTTGGCCACAAGCACTATCAAGCGCTTGAAATCCCGGACGATGACACGCTGCGTTCGCTCTACATCGACCGCATCTACGACACGTACATCGACGAGGAGCAGCTGCAGGACTGCGACTTCACGATCAATAAGATCGCGGAGAGCCTGGAGCCCAAGCCCTATTCGAGCCGCGCGTTCATCCGCGAGATGGGCAAGTACCTCGTCGAGCATGGCAAGAAGGACAACAGCCTGGTCAAGCTCGCCTATGAGCATGACGTGCCGATCTTCTGCCCGGCGTTCGTCGATTCGTCGGCGGGCTTCGGCCTGGTGAAGCATCAGGTCGACGCCGCGAAGGAAGGCCGTCCGTACATGGTGCTCGACGCCATCGCCGACTTCCGCGAGCTGACCGAGATCAAGATCCAGGCGGGCACCACCGGCCTGCTGATGATCGGCGGCGGCGTGCCGAAGAACTTCATCCAGGACACCGTCGTCTGCGCCGAGATCCTGGGC
Source organism: Sphingomonas floccifaciens (assembly GCF_042681125.1). Classification (NCBI taxonomy): domain Bacteria; kingdom Pseudomonadati; phylum Pseudomonadota; class Alphaproteobacteria; order Sphingomonadales; family Sphingomonadaceae; genus Sphingomonas; species Sphingomonas floccifaciens. Next base: position 289,092 of record NZ_JBHUFC010000006.1, read on the forward strand.
CACGAGGACGTCGAGGTTCACAAGTACGCCGTACAGATCACCGTCGCCGATGTGCGCGACGGGGCGTGCTCGTCGTCGACGCTGCAGGAAGCGGCCAGCTGGGGCAAGGTGAACACCGGCATCGAGCAGATGGTGTTCGCGGAAGCCGGCTCGGTGATGCCGCTGCTGGCGAGCGATGCGTATCATCGCGGGCACTGGAAGGACCGGGCGAAGCGGGGTTGGGCGAAGTTGTTCGCCTAAAAGTCGACGTCATGCCGGACTTGATCCGGCATCCAGGGCGGCAGGCGACGCCACTCGTGACCCTGGATGCCCGGTCGAGCCCGGCATGACGATCGATAGGTTGCAGTCGACAACCGAATGATGCAGCCTCACCCCGCAACCACCCGGGGGGAGGCTTTTTCGTGCAGCAGGACATTCTCAAACCCGTCGTCGTTCTGATCGCCTGGACGTTGGTCATGTGGGTCTGGATGCTGGCCACCCGCCTGCCCGCGCTGAAGGCCGCCGGGATCGACCTCACCAAGCTGACCGGCAGCAAGACCGGCGACGCCGACCGCGCGCTGCCGCCCAAGGCCAATTGGCCGGCGCATAACTATAACCACCTGATGGAACAGCCGACGATCTTTTACGCGGTGGCGATCGTCATCGCGCTGACGGGGACCGGCAACGGCTTCAACGCGTGGCTGGCGTGGGGCTATGTTGCCCTGCGGATCGTCCACTCGGTGTTCCAGGCGACGGTCAACAAGGTCGGACCGCGCTTCGTCCTCTTCGTGGCCTCGACGCTCTGCCTGGTGGCGCTTACGCTGCATGCCGCTATGGCTGTCTTCCATGGCTAAGGGCGAAGGATTCGAGCGGCACAAGCAGCCGTGGACCGCCGCGGAGGTGCAGAAGCTGCACACGCTGGCGAAGAAGGGCATGGCGCTGAAGGCGATCGCCAAGGCGCTGACGCGCAGCGAGGAGTCGGTGAAGGACCGGGCGAAGGCGGACGGATTGGGAATCGCGAAGTTGCGGTGACACCGTCACCCTCACCCTTCCCACCGCCTGACGGCGGCGGGCCCAGCGTCGGGTGAACAGCGCCCCGCGCTGTTCAGTCCATGCCCGGGGGCATGGACGACCCGACACTCCTCTCCCAGCGGGAGAGGGAGGGAGCGGCGAAGCCGCGGAAGGGTGAGGGCGACTTAGGTTTAGCTGAACATCCGCCGCACGCTGCGGTCGAGCATCAGCAACTGCCAGAGCAGCAGGCCGTGGTCGGCACGCCCGGCCAGATGGTCCTCCGACAACCGGTCGAGCGTTGCTCGCTCGAACCATGCGCCCAACACCGGCGATTTGCTGAGCGAAGCGGCCTCGCTCGCCAGGTCGCGGCGAAACCAGCCGCTGATCGGCGACACGGGAGTTGGCTCCGGCCGATAGAGGATGTCCTTCGGCAACCAGGGCACCATGGCCTTCCGCATCAGCCATTTGCCCTGCCCGCCGTGGATTCGCAGCCGATCCGGCAGGGTCGCAGCGAATTCGAGCAGGCGGTGGTCGAGCAGAGGCAGGCGAAGTTCCAGGCCGTTGATCATCGACATGCGATCAACCCGCGTCAGCACGTTGCCGGGCAACTGGTGATGCATATCCGTATATTGCGCGGCGTCGAGCGCCGTCCGCGCCGGGGCGGTGCGCATCGTCGCGATCACCGCGTCCTCGGCGCGGTAGCCGCCGAGGCTGCGGCGGAAGGCATCACCGTACAGCCGATCGCGGGCCTCCGGCGTCGTCATCCCGACCGCGTGGGCATAGGCGGCGGCACCGTCGTCGGCGAGCGATAGGAACATCGACTTCGCGCGCAGGGGACGCGGCATCCAATCCGCATCGGGACAGAGCCGTCCGAGCGTACCGAACATCGTCTGCCGCATCTCGCCGGGCAGCAGGCTGCGCACGCTGTCTTCGATCGCGTGGAGGCGGTAGCGGCGGTGCCCGGCGAACGCTTCGTCGGCACCGTCGCCCGACAGCGCGATTGCGACGCTTCCCCGCGCCAGTTCGCTCAACCGGTAGGTGGCGAAAGCGGAAGGTTCGGCGAAGGGTTCGTCGAACGCCGCGACCAGGTTGTCGATCAGGGAGAGGTCGTCCTGAACGGGGCTGCCGCGGCGATGGTCGGTGGCGAAACGCTCGGCGACCGCGTGGGCAGATGCGGCCTTTTCGAAGCCGAGCGACAGCGTCTTGACGGCGCGCGGCGACGCCTCCGCCATCAGCGCGACGATCGCCGAGCTGTCGAGATCGCCCGACAGGAACGCACCGAGCGGCACATCGGCGACCATCCCGCAGCGGACGGCAGAGCGCAGGCGATCGACCAGTTCGGCTTCCAACTCCCTGGGCGAGCCCGTCGCGCGGGTCGTGAAGTCGATGTCCCACCAGCGGCGCGGGGCCGGGATCGGGCGACCGCGTTCGAGGTGGAGAAGTCCGGCGGCGGGCAGCTTCTTCACACCGGCCACGATGCAGGCGTGATCGGGGACGTATCCGAGCGCCATGAAGTCGTCGACGGCGCGGACGTCGACTTCGCGCCGGACCAAAGGATGCACGAGCAACCCCTTGAGTTCCGAGGCAAAGGCGATCGCGCCATCGCTGAGTTCGACATAGTGGAGCGGCTTCACGCCCAGTCGGTCGCGGACCAATGTCAGTGTGTTCGCGTCGGCATCGTGGATCGCAAAGGCGAACATGCCGATCAGCCGGTCGAGCAGCCCCGCCCCCCACGCATGCCAGCCGTGGAGCAGGACTTCGGCATCGCCCGAAGTAGCGAATCGGGCACCCTTTTCCTGCAACTCCGCGCGCAACTCTGCGAAGTTAAAGATCGCGCCATCATAGGTGATCGTCAGCGCACCTGCCTGCATCGGCTGAGGCGAGCCGGCTACGTCGATGGTCGCCAGGCGCCGATGACCAAGCCCGACGCCGCTGCCCGTCCACACCCCTGCCCCGTCGGGACCGCGGTGAGCCAGGGCGTCGAGCATCATCGCGATGCGCGCCGGGTCGACCGGCTTCGGCGTGCCGGGGTAGAATATGCCTGCGGTGCCGCTCATGCCGCCGTCGCGGTACCAAGTTCCGCCGCGGCGTTCCACCGGCCCGGCCGCTTCGCAGGCTCAGTTCGTCGGTGGTCTTCAACCAGCGGCCGACACTGGAGCGATCACGCCAGGACCTCCTGCGCATCGGGATGCCCGAGGAACCGCGCCGGGCTGGCGGTCGCGCCATAGGCTCCGGCCAGGAAGAGCGCGACCACATCCCCGACGTCCGCCCGTGGAAAGGCGATGCGGTCCGCCAGCCGGTCGAGCGGGGTGCACAACGGGCCGACGATCGACACCGTCTCGGTCGGTTCCCCGCCGCGGGCGAGCATGACGGGATAGTTGCGGCGCACCACTGTTCCGAAATTCCCCGTCGCAGCAAGCTGATGGTTGAGGCCACCGTCGACGACGAGGAAGGTCTCGCCCCCGCTATCCTTCCGGTCGACGACGCGGGTCAGGTACACGCCCGCCTCCGCGACCAGCCAGCGGCCGAGTTCGATCGCATAGGCGCAGCCCGGCTCCAGCACCTCGCCGAGCGCCGCGCCGATCGCGGTGACGTCGACCGGCGTGTCGCCCGCGAAATAGGGCACGCCGAAGCCCCCGCCCAGATTGACCAGCGGCGGCATGGCACCCGCGCGATCGGCGAGGTCGCGGGCGAGATGGACCGTCGCGCGCTGCGTCTCGATGATCGCGGCAGTGTCGAGCGCCTGCGACCCGGCGAAAATATGGAAACCGCGCCAATCGGCACCCGCCGCGATCAGCCGGCGGACGAGCGCCGGGACGCGGGCTTCGTCGATGCCGAAGGGCGACGGGCGGCCGCCCATCTTCATGCCGCTGCCCTTGAGTTCGAAGCTGGGGTTCACCCGCACCGCCAGCCGCGGCGTGATGCCAAGCCGATCGGCAATGGCCACCGCGCGGGTCGCTTCGCCTTCGCTTTCGAGGTTGAGCGTCGCACCGACGCGGATCGCGGCCTCCAGCTCGGCATCGCGCTTGCCAGGCCCCGCGAAGCTGATGTGGGCGGCGGGTTTGACGGCCAGCGCCATGTCGAGTTCGCCGGCGGAAGCGACGTCGAGCCCACCGACCAGCGGCGCCATCGCAGCGAGCAGCGGCGCGTAAGGATTGGCCTTGATCGCATAATGGATCTCGACTGCCGGGGGCAAAGCGGCACGAAGTGTGGCGATACGGTCGGCGACGATCGCTTGGTCGTAAACGAACAGGGGCGTGCCGCGGTCCGCAGCCCAATCCTCGGCGGCGCGGCCGGCGATCGCAAGCGGTCCGGGCGCAGTGAAATAGGGCGGGATCGGTCCGGTCGGCTTCATTGACCATCCCCTGTCCGGACGGACTTAGTGAGGGCCGCACGGTCCAACTTGCCGTTGGCGTTGCGCGGCAGGTCATCGCGCCAGTCGTAGCGGGCCGGCTGCATGAAGCTGGGCAGGTCGCGGCGCAGGCGGGCGCGCAGGTCGCCCTCGCGAGCGGGGTCACCACGGACCACGACGACGATCGCCTGACCCAGGCGCGGGTCGGGCACGCCGATCGCGACCGCTTGGACCGCCTCACCGCCGGCGACGACGGCTTCCTCGATCTCGGTCGGGCTGATGCGGTTGCCGGCGGACTTGATCATCTCGTCGTCGCGGCCGACGAAGCGCAGCAGGCCGTCGGGATCGGCGACCGCGGTGTCGCCGGACCAGACTGCCGTCCCGCCCGACCGCGACCATGAGGGCGCGGGGCGAAAGCGGTGGGCGGTGCGCTCATGGTCCTGCCAATAGCCCTGCGCGACGAGCGGACCGGCGTGGACGAGTTCGCCAGGCTCATCGGGGGCGGCTTGCGAGCCATCGGGGCGGACGATCATCACTTCGGCAAAGGGGATCGCACGGCCGATCGAGTCCGGGTGGGCATCGACCAACGCAGGATCGAGATAGGTCGAACGGAAGGCTTCGGTCAGGCCGTACATCGGGTAGAGGTCGGCGTGTGGGAACCGCTCGCGCAAGGCCCGGACCAGCCGCGGCGTCAGCGCGCCGCCGGAGTTGGTGAGGCGACGCAGGGTCGCACCGGCATCGCCCCAGTCGCTCTCTAGCAGTTGCACCCACAGCGGCGGCACCCCGGCGAGCGTCGTAGCGCTATGCCGCGCAACGGCCTTAACCACGTCGCGCGGTGTCAGATAATCAAGCGGGATCACGCGTGCACCGGCCTGCCAAGTCGAGAACAACTGGTTCTGCCCGTAATCGAAACTGAGCGGCAGGACACCGAGGACGCGGTCGTCGGGGGTCAGCCGCAGGTAATGGGCGACACTGACCGCACCGAGCCAGAGATTGGCATGGCTGAGCATCACGCCCTTGGGTCGACCGGTCGAGCCGGAGGTGTAAAGGATCGCCGCCAGCGTATCCGGATCAGCGGTGCCGGGGGGCAGCGGATCGCCCTGCCCCGCCGCCTCGGCCACCATGACGCCCGCTGGGACGTCGCCGGGTTCGAGCGATGCGGTGCGGCTCGGCTGGGTGACGAGCAGGCGCGCGCCGCTGTCGGCGAGGATATGCGCGACCTGCGCGCGTTTCAGGACCGGGTTGATCGGGACATGGACCAGCCCGGCCCGCGGCGCGGCGAGCGGGAGGAAGCAGGCGTCGCGCGTCTTCGGCAGCCAACTGGCGACGCGCGATCCGGGCGGCAGGTCGAACCCGGCCAGCCAGCCGGCCAGGCGCGCGACGGCGCTTTCCGCTTCCGCAAAGGTCAGCGCGCCGGCGCGATCCTCCAGCGCGATGGCGTCCGCATCCCCGCGCAGGACATGGTCGATCGGATGGGGCGTGGGGTCGGGCTGCGCCATGACGGCACATGGCTTGCCTCGCGCGGACTTGGCAAGGCGTGTCGCCCAAAGTAGGGGCCGACAAGGATTTTTCCGGGGGACGTCAGACCGTGCAAGGCGATGGGGCAGCCGAAATCGTCGAAACCGTGCGCGCGGTGCTGCGCGACGTACTGGGCGTGAGCGCCGAGCGCGCCGCCGCCTTTCGGGAAGAAACCCCGCTGTTCGGCGCGCTGCCGGAACTGGATTCGATGGCGGTCGCCGGCGTGTTGACTGAGATCGAGGATCGCCTGGGCATTCTGATCGACGACGACGACATCGACGGCGATACGCTGGCGACGTTCGGATCGCTATGCGAATTCGCGAGCCGCAAGGCGCTGGGGTGACGCCGGGCGCGGGGCAGCGGCCGTGAGCGAAACCCTATTGTGCTCCGGCGAAGGCCGGAGCCGTGGCGATCGAAGCCCTTACGTCCGCCAACGCTCCGGCCTTCGCCGGAGCACGCGATGTCGGCGAGATTAGCGAACAACCCCTCCGTGCTCCCGCGCAGGCGGGAGCCTAGGGTTACTGAGGTCGTCGCTCATTACCCTGGGCTCCCGCCTGCGCGGGAGCACCGAAGGGGATTGCGCCTCGTCTTTTCCTTAGAATCCGATTCAACTGGGTTGATGCATAGCCGTGCTCCGGCGAAGGCCGGAGCGTTGGCGGGCGACCGGTCTTCGACTGCCAAGGCTCCGGCCTGCGCCGGAGCACAGGTTGATTCAACTGGGCTGGAGAATACCCCAGCGCCGCAACATTTACTCCGCCGCTTCCTTCACCGCCTCGAACTCGGCTTCGGCAAGGAAGCGTTCGGCGTCCAGTGCGGCCATGCAGCCGGTGCCGGCGGCGGTGACGGCCTGACGATAGACCTTGTCCATCACGTCGCCGCAGGCGAAGACGCCGGGGACGCTGGTGCGGGTCGAGCCCGTCTCGACCGCGATATAGCCATCGTCGTCGAGCGCGAGGTGGCCGCGGAACAGTTCGGTCGCGGGGTGATGGCCGATTGCGACGAAGCCGCCCTCGACGTCAAGCCGCGACATCTCGCCGGTGACGGTGTCCTTCAGCTCGATCGCGACCAGCCCTTCCGGCGTGCCTTCGCCGACGAAGCGGACGACTTCCTTGTTCCACAACACCGAGATCTTCTCGTTGGCGTGGAGGCGCGCCTGAAGGATCTTCTCGGCACGCAGGGTGTCGCGGCGGTGGATCAGCGTCACGTCGTCGCTGTGGTTGGTCAGGTAGAGCGCCTCCTCGACCGCGGTGTTGCCGCCGCCGATCACCGCGACCTTCTTGCCGCGATAGAAGAAGCCGTCGCAGGTCGCGCAGGCGCTGACGCCCTTGCCCTTCAGCAATTCCTCGCTGTCGAGACCGAGCCACTTGGCCTGTGCGCCGGTCGCGATGACCAGCACGTCGCCCTCGTACACGTCGCCGCCGTCGCCGATCAGGCGGAAGGGACGCCGCGTCAGGTCGACCTCGACGATCGTGTCCCACATCATCCGCGTGCCGACATGCTCGGCCTGCGCCTGCATCTCCTGCATCAGCCACGGGCCTTGGACGACTTCGCGGAAGCCCGGATAATTTTCGACGTCGGTCGTGGTCGTCAGCTGGCCGCCGGGCTGGATGCCCTGGACGACGATCGGCTCCATGCCGGCGCGCGCGCCGTAGATCGCGGCGCTGAGGCCCGCCGGGCCGGAACCGAGAATCAGCATCTTGGTGGTGTGCGTAGTCATGCGTCGCGATGTAGCGAAGATTATCGTCCGCGGAAGTCCGGTTTGCGCTTCGATAGAAAAGCCATGCCGCCTTCCGCCGAATCCGCGGTGCGGCGGGCCTGACGCTGGTCCTGCGCCTCGCGTTCCAGCGCATCGGGAAGGCGCGATTCGAGCGCGGCGGCTACACCGCGGCGGATGAGGCCCAGTGCGATGGTCGGGCCGGCGGCAAGGCGTTGGGCCAGGGCAAGCGCCTCCGCCTCCAGCGCGTCGTCCGTCACGACCCGGTGGATCATGCCCCAGTCGAGCGCCTTGGCCGCCGGCACCCGCTCGCCCAGCAGCATCATCTCCAGCGCGCGGGCGCGACCGATCAGGCGAGGCAGCATCCAGCTGGCGCCGCCATCGGGGACGAGGCCGATGTTGACGAAGGCCTGGAGGAAATAGGCGGACTCGCTCGCGACGCAGAAATCCGCAGCGAGTGCCAGGCTGCACCCGATGCCGGCGGCGGGGCCGCGCACAGCGCTGACGACCGGTACGCCCAGATCGACCACCGCCTGGATCGCGGGATTGTAGCTGGCGGTCAGCGCGTCATAGGTCGCCTGCGCAGGGTCGGCCGATTGCAGCGCCCCCGCTCCCACATCGGCGCCCGAGCAGAAGGCGCGGCCGGCACCGGTCAACAGCACCGCGCGAGCGTCGCCGATATCGGCCAGCGCCGCGGTAATCCTTTCGAACATCGCGGATGGCGCGGCATTCAGCCGGTCGGGGCGGTCGAGCGTGATTACCAGCACATCGCCGTTCCGCTCGCAGCGGATCATCTGTTCGTCGGCCATCCATCTCTCCCGGTCACGTCACCGCTTGTGGCGCGAAGCGGCGCGGCCGAGCAAGAGCGGACATGAAAAAGGGGGCGACCCGCAGGCCGCCCCCCTTCATTCGCATCCGACGTGCGACGGTTCGGCTTACTGCGCAGCGGCAGCCGGAGTCGCGCCGGCGACGCCGGTGTCGAGATACTGGAGCCAGAAGGCCGCGATATCCTTGCGCGGGCCGGTCGACACCGACTGGAACGCGGTGCGCGCCTGGTCCTTCTGACCTGCCTGGGCATAGGCCGCACCGGTGTGCAGTGCGAGCTCGGAGGCGTCGACGCCGCCCTTCTGCCCGGCCAGCGCATACATCTCGAGCGCTTTGGCGGTGTTGCCCTGGCCGAGATACGCGTCGCCCGTCGACAGCGCCATCTTGCCGTTCCCCGCGGCCTTCGCCTTGGTTTCCGAGCCGGCCAGCGAGCCTTCGCTCTTCAGCGCAGTGTTGACGTCGGTCATCGTCCGCGTCGCGCTGGCATCGCTCGCCGGGATCTTGCCGGTCGCCTTGCCCTCGTCGATCACCGCCTTGGCTTCGGCCGGATAGCCGCCGATGTACAGCAGGTCGGCATATTCCAGATAATCGCCACGGTCGGCGAGCGACTTGGTGGCGCGCATCAGGCGGAACAGGTCGATCTGCATGCCGCGATCGAGCTTACCCTTGGCCGCACCGTCGCGGTAGATAAGCAGCGATTCGCGCCAGTTCTTCGCGGTCGGATAGGCCTTCAGCTTGCGCATCGACCACTGCGACGTGGCGGCCGGGTCCTTGCCGTACACCTTGCCGAGCGCATAGTTGTACAGGTCTTCCGACGGCTTCTTGCCGGCCGCGATCTCGTCGTTGATCGTCTTGTCGATCGCGGCGAGGCCACCGGCGGTATTGCCGGTTTCGATGTTCGCCGATGCGATACGCAGCTGCAGCGCCTCGTTCTGGTACCCCAGCTGCTGCGCCTTCGTCAGATACGGCAGCGCTTCGGCATACTTCTTCTTCTGGAACGCCGCTTCGCCGCGCAGGAAGTTGTACTGGCCGAGCTGCGCCGGTGGTGTCTTCGGGTTGACGATCAGCTTGTCGAGGATCGGCGCCAGCGCCTGAAGATCGTTCGACGGCGCGGTCGCCTGAAGCTGCATCGCGGCGACGAAATACTTTTCCTCGTCGGTCGTCGCCAGCGGTTCGGCGATGGCGGTCTGAGCCAGCGCGGTCGGATAGTCCTTGGCCGTCAACGCGGTCTGCGCAGCCGCCAGCGGCTTGCGGATGGCGTCGGACAGCTTGGGGCCTTGGGCCGCCTTGTCGTTCTTCTTCTGCGCCGCCGCCGGAAGCGCGATGGCGGTCGACACGACGCCGGTCGACAACGCTGCCGCCAGCGCAAGCTTCGAGATAGACTTCATGATCCGGGATCTCCTGATGCGAGCCCTTCTGATGGGGGTCGGGCCGCTAGTATCTGCCCCCGCGCGGCGGAGCAAGCCGCGGCGTTGACTTGCATTATGTGTGGGCGACTGAACGGTTTTTGAACGGCATATCGATCGAACCGCAGATTTCCCGTTGTGGGGCACGCCCTCTGACGACCGATGGGAACCAACATTCGGCATCGACGTAGATCGGTCGCGCGCAAATCATGGGAAGGATGGGTGCGAATGCGGGGTCTGGAAGGCTATCTGCGCCGCGCCGCGATCGGCGGGCTGGTCATCGCCGGGAGTGCGGTCGTCGGCGTGGGGACAGCGCAGTGGACGATGGCGGAGGCGACGACCTTCTACACCTACCCCGTCAATCGCGGAGCCCCGCTCTATGCCCGGCAGCGCGCCGTGGCGGACGACTTGTGGGACCGGCAGGAAGAGATGACGCCCGCCGACGCCGGTACGGTCGATTATGCGGCGGCTGGCTCGACGGCCACCAGCGTGCAGCCGACATACCTCTCCGCCTCAGGCTCGTAGAGACCGCTGATCGTGAAGGCGCGGCCGGTCAGCTTGGGATCACCGAGACCGGTGACCTTGAAGCTGCCCAGCTTCTCTTCCCGCGGCAACATGCCGTTCCGGGCGACGGTGATCGCGTCGACGTAGAGTTCCCCATGCCGCGTATAGGCAACATGCGGCGCCAGCACGATCTTGTCGCGGTTGTAGGTGGCGTTCACGCACAGTTGCTTGACGATCGCGGCGAACAGGGTCGGCACGGGGCCGGAAGGATCATCGGACATGAAAACGGTCTGAAGTTGAAGAATGGTTCAGGTCCATAGCCATTCCGCTGCGTTGCAACAAGACGCCTTGGCCAACCGATATGTCCGCGCCGCGGTACGCAGTCGTGCGGAACGGGGTTCCGACCCGCCCGTTGAGATGACGCAAAATAATGGGAGTTGTCCATGCCTTACGTCAAAACCCGTGATGGGACCGACATCTATGTGAAGGATTGGGGCAACGGCCGTCCCGTCGTCCTGATCCACGGTTGGCCGCTCTCGTCCGACATGTGGGATGCGCAGAGCATGGCGCTGGCCGATGCCGGTTTCCGTGTCATCGCCTATGATCGCCGCGGCTTCGGCCGGTCGGGGCAGCCGTGGAGCGGATACGACTATGACACGCTGGCCGACGATCTGGCCGATGTGCTGGAAGCGACGGGCGCTAACGAGAATGTGACGCTGGTCGGCTTCTCGATGGGCGGCGGCGAGGTCGCGCGCTACATGTCGCGGCATGGCGGCAAGGGCGTGATCTCCACCGCGCTGCTCGGCTCGGTCGTGCCCTATATGCTCAAGACCGACGACAATCCGAACGGCGTCCCCGAAGCGACGCTGCAGGAGATCGGCGACGGCATCAAGAAGGACCGCGCGGACTTCTTCCGCAACACCTTCTTCGGCCAGTTCTTCGGTGTCGGCACATTCTCCAGCCCGGTCAGCGACGAAGTGCTGCACACCGCGACGCGTATCGCAATGGATGCCAGCCTGAAGGCGACGCTGGCGTGCGCGGAGTCGTTCGGCCACACCGACTTCCGCGGCGACTTGGCGTCGTTCACCGTGCCGACGTTGATCGTCCACGGCACCGCCGACAAGACCGTGCCGATCGACGCCACCGCGCGCGAGGCAGTGAAGGGCATTCCGGACGCGCAGCTCGTCGAATATGACGGAGAGCCGCACGGCTTTACCGAGACGGCGCGGGATCGCATCACCAAGGATCTGCTGACGTTCCTGGGCGATCCGGGACAGCAGAGCTTCGTGGGTGGCAACAAAAGCTCCGAACCTCTGACTGCCTGACATCATTGCGCGGCATCGGCCTGCCCGCCTAAGGAACGGGCATGGCCGATGCCGCACCCCACCCCCTCACCCACCCCAATTTCCGCGCCTATTGGCTGGCGCGCTTCTCCACGACGCTGGCGCAGACCGCGATGGTTATCGTCATCGGCTGGCAGGTCTACGACATCGCCCGCGAGACGATGGGCATCAAGGCGGCTGCCTTTCAGCTCGGACTGGTCGGCATCGCACAGTTCCTGCCGCTCCTCTTCCTGTCGCTCTACGCCGGCTGGGTCGCCGATCGCGTCGACCGGCGCTGGATCGCGCGCGCGTCGGTCGGGCTGGAAGCGGCCTGCGCCATTACGCTCGGCTGGCTGACCTGGACCGGGCACATCACCCTGCCCGCACTCTTTTTCGTCGCGGCCCTGCTAGGCGTCGCGCGCGCCTTCGCCGGGCCGGCGCTCGGTGCGCTCGCCCCGAACCTGGTGCCGAAGGCGGTGCTGCCCACGGCAATCGCGTTCAGCTCGATCGCGTGGCAGGCCGCATCGGTGCTGGGGCCGGCGATGGGCGGTTACCTCTATGCCGTCGCCGGGTGGGTGCCTTACGCCGTGTCGGGTACGCTGTTCCTGCTGTCGTTCGCGATGCTGATGCTGATCGGCGCGATCCCGCGAGCCGTAATCACCAGCACGCGCGGGCCGTGGGCGCAGATGATCGACGGGCTGCGCTACGTCCGGCGCAACCGACTGGTCTATGGCGCGATCAGCCTGGACCTGTTCGCAGTCCTGCTGGGCGGTGCGACGGCGATGCTGCCGATCTATGCCCGCGACATCCTGCAAGTCGGAGCCGAAGGGCTCGGTCACTTGCGCGCGGCGCCGTCGCTCGGGGCCGTCGTCGTCGCCCTGTGGTTCGGCATCCGGCCGCTGCGGCGCAACGTCGGCGTCAAGATGCTGGTATCGGTCGCGATCTTCGGCGCGGCGAACGCGCTGTTCGGCTTGTCGGTGCCGATCTTTCAGCCGATCTTTGGTGCGGCGGCGGTGGGTAGCGACTTCGCGCCCGCGGTGCTGTTCGCGCTCGCCTGCCTGTTCGTCGTCGGCGCTGCGGACATGGTGTCGGTCTATGTCCGCCAGTCGCTGATCCAACTGCACACCCCCGACGAGATGCGCGGGCGGGTCGGCGCAGTGTCGACACTGTTCATTTCCGGCTCGAACGAGCTGGGCGAGGCGCGGTCGGGCTTCCTCGCGGCGCTCGTCGGTCCGGCGGTGGCGGTGACGGCAGGCGGCATCGCCGCTGTCGCCGTCACGGCGCTGTGGGCGCGCATCTTCCCGCAACTGCGGCTCGCCCGGACGTTCGATCCGCCGGACGAGCTCTTGATCCTCGACCCCGATATGCCAAATCCCAAGCCCGTTCACGCGAAAGGACCGACGTCATGAAGGCCAATTCCGTACTCGAGACGATCGGCAACACGCCGCACATCCGCCTGTCCCGCTTGTTCCCGGACAGCGAAGTGTGGGTGAAGTCCGAACGCTCCAACCCCGGCGGGTCGGTGAAGGACCGCATCGCGCTCGCGATGGTCGAGGCGGCGGAAGCCTCGGGCCAGTTGCAGCCGGGCGGCACGATCGTCGAGCCGACCAGCGGCAACACCGGCGTCGGCCTGGCGATGGTCGCGGCGGTCAAGGGATACAAGCTGATCCTGGTGATGCCGGAGAGCATGTCGCTCGAACGCCGCCGCCTGATGCTGGCCTATGGCGCGAAATTCGACCTGACCCCGCGCGAGAAGGGCATGAAGGGCGCGATCGAGCGCGCGCTCGAAATCGTCGATGCGACGCCCGGCGCCTGGATGCCGCAGCAATTCGAGAACCCGGCGAACATCGACGTCCACGTCCGCACGACGTCACAGGAGATCCTGAACGACTTCCGCGACGCGCCGATCGACGTGATCGTGACGGGCGTCGGCACCGGTGGGCACATCACCGGCGTCGCCGAGACGCTGAAGAAGGAATGGCCGAACCTCAAGGTTTTCGCGGTCGAGCCGGCGCTGTCGCCGGTCATCTCCGGCGGCCAGCCGGGACCGCACCCGATCCAGGGCATCGGCGCGGGCTTCGTGCCGGCCAACCTCCACACCCAGGCGATCGACGGCGTGATCCAGGTCGACGCCGCCGTCGCCAAGGACATGGCGCGACGCTCGGCCGCCGAAGAGGGGCTGCTGGTCGGCATATCGTCCGGTGCGACGCTGGCGGCGATCCTGCAGAAGCTGCCCGACCTGCCCGATGGCGTGCGCGTGCTCGGTTTCAACTACGACACGGGCGAACGCTATCTGTCCGTCCCGGATTTCCTGCCGGAGGCTTGATAGCGCGCGGCGTTCGCGGCATTTGTGTCCGCGAACGCCGACCTGTCCGGGGGGACGAATGCGCAACGCCCTGATCTGTGCCACGACGATGCTCGCACTGCTGCTGCTGTGGCCGGTCGTCTTCGGCGGCGGCGCGGCCTCCAGTGCTGCCGCGAGCACGGTGACGATCCCGATCCCGCCGCGAGTCTACCCCTCGTCGCTGCGAGCCCTGCCGAAGATCGCGCCGGCGACCGAAAGCTGTGGGGCAACGCGATTGCGGGCGGCAAAGGCCTGCCAGCCGGGTAACGAAGCCTGCACGCATGCGGTCGCCGACGCGTTCGACGTCTGCGAGGCGAAGGGGATGTGGCCGTCCTGAGGAAAAGATCGCGCCCGCTTTCGCGCGACCTTTCGGAATGTCTCCGTACTTGACCGAAACCCACCCGTGTTCCCGCGCACGCGGGAACCCAGAGCCAAGCAAGACAATGGGCTGAGTAGCTTATGACCCTAGGCTCCCGCCTGCGCGGGAGCACTGGCATGGGCTCGCATAGGTCGAGGCTTCGCCGGGATGATGGCTGCAAGCTTAGTGGATCGCGGCAGATTTCGCATCCGGCCCGAACCGCGCTATAGCCGCGCGCCCGCTATGACTTCCCAGACAGCCAATCCCCCCGTCCCGCGCTGGATCGCGGCCGTTCTCGCCCTGCTCGCGCTTCTCGCGATCGCGGTGCCGCTGGCGATCGTGCGGACGACACCCAAGCTGTCGCCCGTGGCCAAGGCGATTGCCGCACGTCCGCAGCGCGTCGTGCCGAAGACCGAAGTGCCGACGGTCGAACCCGCCGACTATATCGATCTCGCACCCCAGGACGCGCGCGCGTTCAACGCGACCGTCCCCTTCTCGACCGACCCGAATCCGGCCGCGCGCCCGTTCCGGCTGACCGGCACGCCGGAAAGCCAGGCGCGCGCGCTCGACTGTCTCGCGGCCGCGGCGATCTACGAAGCCGGCGACGACGCCGGCGGCGAGAAGGCGGTCGTCCAGGTCGTCATCAACCGCGTCCGCCACCCGGCGTTTCCGAAGACGGTGTGCGGCGTCGTGTTCCAGGGCGCCGAGCGGCGGACCGGCTGCCAGTTCACCTTCACCTGCGACGGCGCGATGATGCGCGCGGTCAATCCGGCGGCATGGGAGCGCGCGCGCGCCGTCGCGCGGATGGCGCTGAACGGAACGGTCGACAAGCGGGTCGGCCATGCGACACATTATCATACCGACTGGGTCGTGCCCTATTGGAGCAGCAGCCTCGACAAGATCGTCGCGGTCGACACCCACCTGTTCTTTCGCTGGAGCGGCTGGTGGGGCACGCCACCGGCGTTCCGCGGCACCTATGGCGGGGTCGAGCCGATCGTTCCGCAGCTCGCCCGTCTGTCCGAAGCGCATCGCACCGCCGCCGAGGCCGCCGGGATGACGACCGCGACACTCGATCCGACGGTGCTGGGCGAGGCCGCGATCTCGCCGACCGGGCTGGAGCAGGACACCAACACCTTCCTCGTGTCGCTCGACCCGAAGCTGTCGCCCGATCAATATCCCGCGCTCGCCATGCGAACCTGCGGCGACCGCCCCTATTGCAAGTTCATGGCGTGGAGCGCGCTCGCCGGCACCCCCGCCGCCCTGCCGATCACGCCGGTGCAGCAGCGCGCGATGGGCTTCAGCTATCTACGCGACCGGGCGTTCGGGTTCGAGAAGGCGCTGTGGAACTGCGGCGAGTTCAAGCGCGCCTCGCCGGCCGAATGCATGAAGGCGCAGGTGTCGATCACCATGGCGCCACCGCCGCCGACCAATTTCAGCTACGACGCCACGCCGGGCAGCGCGCTCCGGGCGATCGCCGGTGCTGCGCCCGGAGCGACGGTGACGAAACCGACCGGGCCGGACCCGCTGACGGGCGTGAGGCGGAAGGGCGAGGTTGCGGCGCCGGTTCCCATGACGGGCGCCAATCCGCCGGCGGGTTCGCCACTGCCAGGGAAAGTGCCGTTGAAGGCGGACGAGAAGTAAGCCCTGGCCCGCTCTCGGGAGGAGTACGACAGGTAATAGTCCGTTCGTGCTGAGCTTGTCGAAGCACCGTACTCCGTGCCGCGAGAGGCGCGGGCGTATCGGAGAACGGTGCTTCGACTTCGCTCAGCACGAACGGGTATGAATTACAGTCTCACGCCGCGAACATCTCCGGCTCCAGCGCCATCACCGCGTCCGCGCCGCCCTCGATCTTGCGACGCAGCGCACCCGCGTCCGGCAGGATGCGTTCGGCGTAGAAGCGCGCGGTGACCAGCTTGGCCTCGAGGAACTTCGCATCGCCCTCGCCCGCCGCCAGCATCCGCGCAGCGGCGTCAGCCATGCGCAGCCACATCAAGCCGACCGAGACGAGGCCCATCAGCGTCATATAGCTGTACGCGCCTGCGCCGACGGCGTTCGGGTTCTGCATGCCGTTGGCCATGAACCACATCGTCGCGGCCTGTAGCTCGCCGAGCGCCTTTTCGAGACGACCCGCGAAATCCGCAGTCTTGTCGTTCGCCTTCGCCGCAGCGCATTCCTGCGCGACCAGCTTGAAGAACGCCTGCACCGCACGGCCGCCATTCTGCGCCAGCTTGCGCCCGACCAAATCCATCGCCTGGACGCCGTTGGTGCCCTCATAGATCTGGGCGATGCGGGCATCGCGGACGTACTGTTCCATGCCCCATTCGACGATATAGCCGTGGCCGCCATAGACCTGCTGCGCCTGCGTCGCGACTTCATAGCCCCAGTCGGTGCCGACGCCCTTGATGACCGGGGTCAGCAGGCCGATCAGGTCGGCCGCCATCTGGCGCTCGGCATCGTCCTCGGCCTTGTGCTCCAGGTCGACCTGCAGCCCGCCCCACAGGCACAGCGCGCGCAGGCCCTCGATCTTCGCCTTGGCGTCCATCAGCATGCGGCGGACGTCGGGGTGGACGAACAAAGTGTCGGCCTTCTCGCCCGGCTCGGCCGGACCGGTCAGCGCGCGGCCCTGGCGGCGGTCCTTGGCGTATTGCACGGCGTTCTGGAACGCGGTCTCACCCAACGCCAGACCCTGCAAGCCCACGCCAAGACGCGCGGCATTCATCATGATGAACATCGCGGCGAGGCCCTTCATCTCCTCGCCGACCAGCCAGCCCTTCGCCCCGTCATAGTTCATGACGCAGGTCGCGTTGCCGTGGATGCCCATCTTGTGCTCGATCGACCCGCACTGGACGGCGTTGCGCTTGCCGAGCGACCCGTCGTCGTTCACCATCACCTTGGGCACGACGAACAGCGAAATCCCCTTCGAGCTGTCGGGCGCGCCCGGCGTCTTGGCGAGGACCAGGTGGATGATGTTGTCGGTCAGGTCATGTTCGCCGGCCGAGATGAAGATCTTGGTGCCGGTGATGCTGTACGATCCATCCGCCTGCGGCTCGGCCTTGGTCTTGATGAGGCCGAGGTCGGTACCGCACTGCGGCTCCGTCAGGTTCATCGTGCCGCCCCATTCGCCCGACACCATCTTGGGCAGATACTTCGCCTGCTGCTCGGGCGAGCCCTTGGCGACCAGCGCGGCGATCGCGCCGTGGGCGAGGCCGGGATACATGGCGAACGCCATGTTGGCGGAAATCATATATTCCTGGAACGCCGTCGACACGACGTGCGGCATCCCCTGCCCGCCGAACGCCTCGGGCGCGCTCAGCGTGCCCCAGCCGCTCTCGACGAACTGTGCATAGGCCTGCTTGAAGCCCTCCGGCGTCGTCACCGAGCCGTCCGCGTGGCGGGTACACCCCTGCTGGTCACCCGACAGGTTGAGCGGAAACAGCACCTCGGCGACGAAGCGCCCGCCTTCTTCCAGTACCGCGTCGACCGTGTCGGGCGTCGCAGCCGAGAAGCCGGCCGAGTTGGTGTAGCGATCGAGGCCGACGACGGCGTCGAGTACGAAGCGCGTATCGCGCACGGGCGGCGTATACTGGGGCATGGGCGTCCTCTCGGTTCAGTCTTTTTGTTTTGAAACGGTGGTTTCGACGAGGTCGATAAATTCCTGAAGCTCGGCGATGGCGGCGTCGATGTCGTGGCGTTGCTGTTCCAGCACCGCGATACGGTCGCGGCAGCGCTCCAGCGTCACCTGGCGCTGGACCTGACGGCCGTCGCCGATGTCGTAGAGGTCGATCATCTCACGGATTTCGGCGAGCGAGAAGCCGACGCGCTTGCCGCGCAAAATCCACGCCAGGCGCGCGCGGTCGCGGTGCGAATAGATGCGCTGAAGCCCCCGGCGCTCAGGCGCAATCAGCCCTTCATCCTCGTAGAAGCGCAGCGCGCGGGCCGTCACGTCGAACTCGTCCGACAGGTCGGAAATCGTGAACTGCTGGCGATCCTGCCGGTCCGGGATCGGCGCAAGCGCGATGGCTGGAGCGTGTCTCGACATACCCGCCAAAATAACTTCCCTTTACGTGAACGTCAAGAACACGGGAGACGGCCATCGGCAGTGCGCATCGTTGCGGCTTCGGCGCCAGACGCGCTCAATCGGGCGACGTCGACCGCTCCGAAGCTCGCCCGCTTGCGACAGAGGGAGGCGCAGCCGTCCGGCAGGATCGCCGGGAAAACGATGCGGTCACCGTCGAATGCCGCCTCGAACCGACAGGTGTCGCTCAGCCGGACGCTCAGTCGCGTGCCCGACCGCGACACCTCGCCCGCCGCGCTGCATCCAATCCCCTCGCCATAGTCGACCGTCGCACCGAGCCGGTAGCCCGCATCACGGCGGACGATGCAGATGCGGTCGGTGTTGCGCGCATAGAGCCCGGCGATGTCGCTCTCGGCGGGATCGCGGACCAGACCGCGCAGGATGGCGGCGGTTTCCAGATCGGGCTCGGCCAACGCACGCACACGCGGCTCGCTACGCGGACAACTGGCCAGCGCGGCGAGCAGGACGACCGACGCGACGACGCGGAGGATCATTCGTCGGCGACCAGTCGACCGTCCTTGATCCGGCGATAGAAGCAGCTGCGCGCGCCGGTGTGGCAGGCGGGTCCATGCGGCTCGACGCGCAGCCAGACCGCGTCCTGATCGCAATCGATTCGCGCCTCTACGACGCGCAGGACGTGGCCGGAGGTTTCGCCCTTCTTCCACAACCGACCACGCGATCGGGACCAGAAGGTCGCCTCCCCGCTCGCCATCGTCGCGGCCAGCGCCTCGGCATTCATATGCGCCAGCATCAGCACCTCGCCAGTCGCGGCATCGGTCGCGACCGCGGTGATCAGGCCGGCGGCGTCATATTTGGGGTCAAGGGTCGGGCCGGTTTCGCGGGAGGAGGTCATGGCGCCTTCTACGGCGACTCGGCGCTCACACTCAATCAGGCAGCGCGGTGTCCCAGCATCGGCGCGATCAGGGCGAGGTTGTGCCGCGCGAGATGGCTTCCCCGCCCCGCCACGCTGCCTTCCAGTTCGGGTCGATCGCCGATCGCGAGACAGCGCTCCCACGCGCCCTGCGCCAGCGGCAGCCAGTCGCTCACCGCCTGCGCAGGGTCCGCCACCGCCCGGTCGAGCATCAGATTCCCGAGCACGAAGAAGAAGTCGGGGGACCGTTGCCAATATGGAAACTCGGCGTCGGCCAGCGCGACCGCGTCATCGAACCGTTTGGCCGCGGTCAGGCTGGAGATCGCGCCCAGGACGAGCTCATGCCGCCAATTCGCCTCGCGCGGAGTCGCGACGAGGGCGCGGGCATACCAGGTGCAGGCTGCAGCCAGGTCGCCGGCGATCTCGGCATCGCGGCCGAGCTGATAGAGGAGATAGCCGTTGTCCGGCCTCTCCTGAAGTGCGAGCAGCAGCAGGGGGCGGTTGCGCGTGCTCTTGGCCGACAGGCGCTCGGCGGCATAGCCGTCATGGCCCAGCGCGAGCGGCGCCCGCACGCGCGGCAGGGACGAATCCAGCTGTTCGTGCACGCGCCCGACGAAGCGGACGCCGCGGGGCACCAGACGGCTGATCCAGTTGCGATGGACACCCGCATTCGCCGTATCGCTGTCGATCGCCACGACGCCGATGCGGTCGGAACCGTCACACCAGTCGCGCAGATTCTCGCCCCCGGACGCGATCCACTCATCGGCGTCGATGACCAGCGTCCAGTCGGCATCGGCCTGTTCGAGCGCCCGGTTGCGGGCAGCGGCGAAGTCGTCGATCCAATCGAACGTCGCGACGGTCGCACCGCAGGCACGGGCGATGTCGCAGCTTTCGTCCGTCGATCCGGTGTCGATAACGACGACCCGGTCGACCCACGGCGCGACACTGTCCAGACACCGCTTCAGGCACCGCGCCTCGTTGCGGACGATCAGGGCGGCGGCAAGGGTCGGGCGGGACATGGACCGTCTCTGGCACCGCACCCGTCACCGCCGTGTTAACCAGCCATCACTTGTGGCCGCGAATCGCCTTCACCAATTCGTCCTTCGACATGTCGGATCGACCCTCGATACCGATCTCCTTCGCCTCATCGTACAGCTCCGCCTTGGTGCGATCCTCGAGATGCGAGCTGTCGTGATCGAGCGTGCCGGCGGCCTTCGCATTGGCGATGCGGGCGGCCTTTTCCTTGGACATGCCCTCGTCGCGCAGGTCCTCGTACAGCTTGTCGTCCTTGATCTGCGCACCGTGGTCCTTGGCCATCATCCATCTCCTCACCGGCCAAACGCGCCGGGCCGAACGTCGGATGCATGACAATCCCGCGACACGCGCCTATATGCGCCGTCGGACCGACCAGCCGCTCATGCGAAGGCCCCGATGCTCACGACCCATCCGTTCGACGACGACAAGCTGCGCGAAGAGTGCGGCATCTTCGGTGTTTCCGGGGCGGAGGGTGCGGCCGCACTCGTCGCGCTGGGCCTGCACGCGCTCCAGCACCGCGGGCAGGAAGCTGCCGGCATCACCAGCTGGGACGGCCGCGCCTTCCATACGCACCGCGCAATGGGCCATGTCGCGGGGAACTTCGATCGCGACGACGTGATCCGTGCGCTGGCGGGCAATACCGCCTGCGGGCATGTCCGCTATTCGACGACCGGCGAGACATCGCTGCGCAACGTCCAGCCGCTCTATGCCGAATTGGCCAGCGGTGGCTTCGCGGTCGCGCATAACGGTAATATTTCCAACGCGATGCGCATCCGTCGCGACCTGATCCGATCGGGTTCGATCTTTCAGTCGACCTCGGACACCGAAACGATCATCCATCTGGTCGCGACGTCCAGCTACCGCACGCTGATCGACAAGTTCATCGACGCGCTCAAGCAGCTCGAAGGCGCCTATTCGCTGATCTGCATGACGCCCGAGGGGATGATCGCCTGTCGCGATCCGCTGGGCATCCGTCCGCTCGTCATGGGCAAGCTGGGCGACAGCGTCATCTTCGCCTCCGAAACGGTCGCGCTCGACGTGGTCGGCGCCGAATTCCTCCGCTCGGTCGAGCCGGGCGAGCTGGTGATCGTCAAGGGCACCGAGATCAGCTCGCACCGCCCCTTCGCTCCGCAGGCCGCACGGCCCTGCATCTTCGAATGGGTCTATTTCTCGCGCCCCGATTCGATCGCGGACGAGCATTCGGTCTATTCCGTGCGCAAGGCGATCGGCGCGCAGCTGGCGATCGAATCGCCGGCCGATGCCGATCTGGTCATCCCCGTCCCCGATTCGGGCACGCCCGCCGCCATCGGCTACGCGCAGGAATCGGGCGTGCCGTTCGAACTCGGCATCATCCGCTCGCACTATGTCGGCCGCACCTTCATCCAGCCAGGCGACAAGGTCCGGCATCTGGGCGTCAAGCTGAAGCACAATGCAAACCGCGCACTGATCAAGGGCAGACGCGTGGTGCTGATCGACGATTCGATCGTTCGCGGCACGACCAGCCTGAAGATCGTGCAGATGATGCGCGAGGCCGGCGCGGCGGAGGTGCACATGCGCATCGCCAGCCCGCCGACGCGCCATTCCTGCTTCTACGGCGTCGACACGCCCGAACGCTCGAAGCTGCTGGCCGCGACCCACGATCTGGAAGCGATGCGGACCTATATCCAGGCCGACAGCCTCGCCTTCGTCAGCATCGACGGCCTGTACAAGGCGCTGGGCAGCGAGGGCCGGCCCCGCGTCAAGCCGGGGTTCTGCGATGCCTGCTTCACCGGGGACTATCCCACCCCGTTGACCGATCAGGACGAGAGCGGGACGCCCGTCGACCAGTTTGCCTTGCTCGAAGAGCGGGTTGGCTGAGCCACTTCATACGGATTCTAAGCTTATGACCGACACTCCCCTCGCCGGCCGGCTGGCGCTCGTCACCGGGGCCAGCCGCGGGATCGGCGCGGCGACTGCCCTCGCTCTTGGCAAGGCGGGTGCGCACGTCATCCTGACCGCGCGGACGCCCGGCGGGCTGGAAGCGGTCGAAGACGCGATTCACCAAGCCGGCGGCCATGCGACGATCGCGCCGCTCGACCTGTCGGAGAGCGACGGCATCCCGCGGCTGGCGGCGGCGATCGGCGAGCGGTGGGACGCGCTCGACGTTCTGGTGCTGAATGCGGCGCAGCTTGGCTCGCTGTCGCCGGTGTCGGCGTTCGATCCCAAAGAACTGGCCAAGACGCTGACGCTGAACGTGAGCGCGCAGGCGGCGTTGATCGGGTCGTTCGATTCGATGCTGCGCCGCTCGCCGCATGGGCGGGTGATCGGCCTCACCTCCAGCGTCGCCCGCACCGCGCGCGCCTATTGGGGCATGTACGGCGCGTCCAAGGCGGCATTCGAGAATCTGCTGCTGAGCTATGCCGAGGAAGTGAAGGCGCTCAGCAAGACGCGCGTTGCGATCGTCGATCCCGGCGCCACGCGGACCAAGATGCGCGCCCGCGCCTATCCGGGCGAAGACCCCGCCAGCGTCAAGGCGCCGGAGGTCGTCGCGGAGCGCATCCTGGCGCTGCTGGGCGAGGAGTTCGAGACGGGGGCGTTCGTGCGGGTGGGCTGAGTCCGCTCATCTCTTACGTTGTCCCGCGCCCACCATCGTCATCCCCGCGAAGGCGGGGATAAATTCTGGCTGACCGCAGTGAGTCTCACCACCTTCAGCGACTATTGGTCCCCGCCTTCGCGGGGATGACGACTCGGGTTATCGAGCCACCGCCGCCCCGATCAGCTTCGCCTGAAACGCCGCCCGCGCCGCCGACGGCTCCGCGCCGGTCGCCCTGGGCCAGGCGCTGACCATCGCGATCACGATCCGCCGCGACGGATCGATCAGGATCGACTGGCCGAAGATCCCCTGCGCGCCGAATCGCCCCTCGGGATAGGTCCACCATTGATAGCCGTAACCGTATCCCGGTCGCCCGGTCTGCGCCTTGGCGGCGGTGGCGTCCGCAAACCAGCCCGCCGGCACGATCCCGCGCCCGCCCTCCATCGCCAATTGGCCCATCCGGGCATAGTCGCGCAACGACACCGACAGGCAGCAGCCGCTGACTTCCTTGCCGGTCTGGTCGATCATCCAGGCCGCCGGCGTTTCCATGCCATAGGGCTTCCAGACCTTCTCGCTCAGATAGTCGGCGAGCGGCTTCTTCGTGGCGTTGCGGACGAGCACGCCGATCAGGTTGGTCTCACCGGTCTTGTAGACCCATTTCGTGCCCGGCGCGGACTCGCGGGGCAGCGTGCGCATATAGGCGACGGTCGGATCCTGGCCGGCGGGCACGGACATGGTGAACATGCGCGCGACGTCGGATTTCGGGTCGGTATAATCCTCGTTCCAGCGCACGCCCGACGTCATCGTCAACAGCTGTGCGATGGTCACGCCATCATAGCCGCTGCCGGCGAGATCGGGGATGTAGCGCGTCACCGGTTCGTTGACCGACTTGATATAGCCGTCCCGGATCGCGGCGCCGACCAATGTCGACGTGAACGACTTGGCGACCGAGAAGCTGGTCCAGCGCCCCTCGCGCGTCAGGCCGCGGGCATAGCGTTCGAGCCGCACCTTGCCGTCCTGCACGACGATCAAACCGGCGATGTTCTGCGCGGCGATGAAGGCGTCGACCTCCGCTGCGGCGATCGGCAGCGGGGTTCCGTCGGGCAGCGGGCGCACGCGGCGGCCGGTCTTCACCTCGTGCGTGGGGAAGATGCGCTCCATGTGCGGAAAGTTCGCATCGCGCTCCGCCTGCGACCAGAAGAGCACGGCCGCGCCGACCTGCTGCAACCGCGCGGTTTCGGCGGCGGGGGGCGGTGCCACCGGCGGCGTCTGCGCGCATCCGGCAAGTGCCAGCGCACCCGCGATCATCCAGCCCTTCATGCCCCCTCCTTCACCAAGGTCACCTGCAGCACGTCGATGCCGCCACCGCGGAACCCGCCTTCGCAATACATCAGATAATAGCGCCACAAGTCCACGAAATCCGGTCCGAACTCGGCCGGCAAGCGACCGTCGGCATAGGCGGCGTCGAACCGCTCGCGCCAGAGGCGCAACGTCTCGGCATAGTCGATGCCGAACGCACGGGCGTCGTGCCAGGCCAGCCCCTCCTCGGCGGCGATCGCGCGAAACTCGCTCTCGCAGATCAGCAAGCCGCCGGGAAAGACATATTGCTGGATGAAGTCGACATTGCCGGCATAAGATTCGAAGATCGCGTCATCGATCGTGATGAGCTGAAGCGCCGCGCGTCCGCCGGGCTTCAGCACGCGCGCAATCAGGCGGAGGTAGTCGCGCCAATATTCGCGCCCGACCGCCTCGACCATTTCGATGCTGGCGACGGCGTCATAGGTGCCGGTGACTGCGCGATAGTCGGTCAGGGTGAAGCGGGCGCCATCGGGTACGCGCGCGGCGGCATAGTCGCGCTGTTCGGTCGAGAGGGTGATGCCATGGACCTGCCGCCCGCCCGCCACCGCGGCCTCGGCGAAGGAGCCCCAGCCGCAGCCGATCTCCAGGATCGTCTCACCGTCGCGCGTACCGGTGCGCTCCAGGATTTCGGCAAGCTTGGCCGCCTGCCCGTCCTCCAGCGTCATGCCGTCGCGCGGGAACAGCGCGCTCGAATAGGTCATGCTCGCGTCGAGCCAGGGCGCGTAGAAGTCGTTCCCCAGGTCGTAATGATAGGCGATGTTGCGCCGCGCCTGCTCGGGCGCGTTGCGACGCAGCCAATGCCGCAGGCGCCGCAGCCCGCGCGACCATGCCGCCGCGCGGGCGGTGGTGCCCAGCGACGCGCGGTTGCGCATGAACAGATCGAACAACGGAACCGGATCGGGGCTCGCCCAGTCGCCCGCCGCCCACGCCTCATACCAACCGGCCGAGCCGCCGGTTGCCAGCCGCCAGAGCGCGCGCCAGCTCCGGACATGGACGATCGGCTCGGGGCCGGGTGCCCGTCCGCCCAGGCGTCGGTGAGTGCCATCGGGCAATGTCGCATCGATCGCGCCTTCGGCCAGCCCACGATCCACCCGGTCGAGCACGCGTCGCCCGACCGCCGCGAAGATACGGCCTGCCGTCGCTCCTCCCCTGCGTGCCGCCTTGCGCCCGCGATTGTCGTGCCGTGTACCGTGCATCCGCGCCCGCATAGCGTACGGCGCGCGGGCGGCAAGGTCAGCGCGCGGCGCGCCCGGCCTCCAGCGCCCGCTGGCGAGCCTCGCGGTGGCCGATGATCGGCTTGGGGTAGGCCGCGGGCCGGCAGCCGGCGGTTTCGGGATCATGGATCGCGGCGTCGGGCAGCTTGGCCAGTTCCGGCACCCATTCGCGGATATAGCCGGCGGCGTCGAACTTCTCCGACTGGACCAGCGGCGCCATGATGCGGCCCCACATGTTCGAGTCGACACCGGTACCGGCGACCCACTGCCAGTTGACCGCGTTGTTGCCGAAGTCGGCATCGACCAGGCAATCCCAGAACCAGCGCTCGCCCTCACGCCAGTCGATCAGCAGGTGCTTGATCAAGAAGCTGGCGGTGATCATCCGGACGCGGTTGTGCATCCATCCGCTGGTCCACAGCTGGCGCATGCCGGCATCGACGATCGGGTAGCCGGTGCGCCCCTGCTGCCATGCCTTCAGGTCCTCAGGCGAACGACGCCACTTGAGCTGGTCGAACTTCGGGCGACCGTTGGCATCGGCATAGTCGGGACGATCGAGGATCACGCCGCTGGTGAAATCGCGCCAGGCGAGTTCCTTGTGGAAGGTGAGCGCCGCCTTGCCGCCGCCGGCGAGGTGCCAGGCATCGCGCGGTGAAATCTCGCCCATGTGGAGGTGCGGCGACAATCGCGAGCTGCCGTCGATCGAGGGCATATTGCGGTCGATGTCATAGGCATTCACGCGGTCGGCAAAATCCTTCGCCGCCTCCCGCGCTGCCGCCTCGCCGGGCGTCCAGCTATCGAAGCCGCCGGACCAGTCGGGCTTGGTCGGCAGAAGTTTCCAGTCGGCTAGGCTATCGGACTTCGGCCATTTCGATGGCGCCGGGATCGATCGCGGGGCGGGCAACGGATCCTCGGGCGGCATGCGGGTCGCGAGCGCCTTCCAGAACGACGAATAGACCTTGAACAGCCCGCCGGACCCGGTCGTCACCTCTTCGATGGGTGCCAGGTGATTGCCGTCGTGCAGGCACAGCCGGTCGCCCAGCGCCTTCTCGGCCTTGCGCCACCACGGTTCATAGTGACGGATGGCGTGGATTTGGCTTGCACCGGTGTCTTCACACAATTTGTGAAGTTCCTTCACCGCATCGCCGCGCCGAAGGATCAGGCGAGATCCCTTGTCTTTCAGCGCCTTGCCGAACGCATCGAGCGCATGATGCAACCACCACCGCTGCGCACCCCCGATCGCCCAATCGCCCGGCGCATCGTCGTCCAGGATATAGACCGGGATCACCGCCGCCTCATGGGCAGCGGCGACGAGGGCGGGTTGATCGTGAAGGCGGA
Organism: Sphingomonas floccifaciens; assembly: GCF_042681125.1. Taxonomy (NCBI): domain Bacteria; kingdom Pseudomonadati; phylum Pseudomonadota; class Alphaproteobacteria; order Sphingomonadales; family Sphingomonadaceae; genus Sphingomonas; species Sphingomonas floccifaciens. Next base: position 315,886 of record NZ_JBHUFC010000006.1, read on the forward strand.
GGTCCTGGCGCAGCCAGAGGATCACGGGGTCAGGCATCATTCGGGATACGCGCGCGATGCCCGCCCCGTTCCGGAGGCGTTTCAATCACCGACATAATTTTGGAAATCGGCGCCGATCCCGAAGCCTTCCGCCGAATGGAAGAAGATTTGTTCAGAGAGGGCGCAAAGGCGCGAAGAGGGTTGGTCGAAAACCATTTGTCCTATGCCGACGAGACGGGCGTTGACGCGGATAACACGATCCCGACTTCTTTGCGGCTTCGCGCCTTCTCTGAAAAATTCTATTTTTCGAACACCGATCCGAGCGCGAGGATCGACGCGACGTGCCGCTCCGCGATTTCGCCCATGTCGGTTCCATATCCCCCGCCCAGCGCACTCGCGAGCGGCAGGCCCCGGTCGCGCGAAAGGGTGGCGATCCACTGGTCGCGTCGCACCAGACCATCGCGCGTCAGCGCAAGGCGGCCGAGGCGGTCGCCTTCCCACGGGTCGACTCCGGCCTGGTAAAGGATCAGGTCGGGCGCGAAATCGGCCAACAGCGGGAGCAGCGAGCTTTCCAGCGCGGCCATATACCCATCGTCGTCGACACCGTCGGGCAGGCCGACATCGAGGCTCGAACGGGCCTTGCGCGCGGGGAAGTTCTTTTCGGCGTGGATCGAATAGGTCGCGACGTCGACGCGGCCCGCGGTCAGGCTGGCGGTGCCGTCGCCCTGATGGACGTCGCAGTCTACGATCAGCACCCGCCGCCCCTCCTCCGCCAGCCGGACGGCAGCGATGGCGAGGTCGTTGAACACGCAATAACCCGCGCCCGTATCGGCCAGCGCATGATGACTGCCGCCTGCGGTATTGGCGGCGAACCCGTGCTTTTCCGCCAACAGCGCCGCCAGATAGGTGCCGCCCGGCACCGCGAACGCGCGGCGGGATACCAGAGCGTCGATGGGAAAGCCGATGCGGCGCTCCTTGACCGCAGGCACTCGCGCCTCGGCGACTTCGGCGACGTAATCGGCGTCATGGACAGCCTCCACCCAGGCACGGGGCATCGGTTCGGGCGCGTGCCACTCGATGCGCGATCCATGAGCGAGCAACAGGTCACGGACGGCGGCATTCTTACTCGGGCCGCCGCCGCGGACGACCGGGGCGACATAGTCGGGGTGATGGACGACGGCGATCACGCTCCCTAGGTAGGCGTCCGAACCCGCCCCCGCCAGCCGGAGCCCCGCCATGTCCGACCTGCCCTATCGCCCCTGTGCCGGCGTCATGATCCTGAACCGCGACGGCCGGGTGTTCGTCGGACAGCGGCTCGATTCGACGCTGGAGGCATGGCAGATGCCGCAGGGCGGGATCGATCCGGGCGAGGATGCGCTGACGGCAGCCCTGCGCGAGGTCGGCGAGGAAACGGGCATCGCGCCCGAACATCTGACGCTGATCGCCGAGGCGCCGGAAGAACTGCAATACGACCTGCCGGACGAACTGATCGGCAAGCTGTGGCGGGGCCAGTGGCGTGGACAGCGCCAGCGGTGGTTCCTGTTCGCCTACTCCGGCACCGATACGGATGTGAACATCCAGACCGCACACCCCGAATTCCGCGCGTGGAAATGGGCCGAGCCGGCCGAGCTTCCCGCGATGATCGTGCCGTTCAAGCGCGACCTCTATGAGGCCGTGCTCGCCGCCTTCGACGAACCGCTCCGCCGCCACGCCCGGCCGAAGCCGTAAAATCGCCCGTTTGCTGGTAGAGGGTCGACCCATGCGTGCCGCCCTGCTTCCTCTCCTGCCGCTGCTGCTCGCCAACGCCGATCCAGCCGCGCCCCAGACGTCGCCGGCGCCGGCAACGATCCCCGATCCGATCAAGGCGATGCTCGACGCGGCGATGACTTCGGGCAGCGAGGCGGAGGTGCAGACGATCGCTAAATATGCCGCTTCTGCCGCCCCCGAAAGTGCCGAAGCGATCCGCCGTATCGCCGGCGCTTGGAAGGATGCGCGCAGTGCGGCGGCAACGCGGACGCTTCAGGACTCGGGCTTCTTCGACCTGGTGCGTGGACGGGTGGAGCTGGGCGGCTTCTACACGACCGGCAACACCCGCAACGTCGGTCTGACGGCGGCGGCGGATGTCACGCGCGAGGGCTTTCAGTGGCGGCACAAGCTCAGGCTGCTGGGCGAGTATCAGGAGAGCCTGGGCCAGACGACGCGCGAACATTATCTCGCGTCCTACGAACCCAACTACAAGATCGACGACCGGCTCTACGCGTACGGTGCCGCGCAATATGAGGCGGACAAGTTCCTCGGCTATTTCTCGCGCTATTCGGCGTCGGCCGGGGCGGGCTATACCGCGATCCGCTCGCGAGCGGTGACGCTCGATATCGAACTCGGCCCGTCCTTCCGCCGGACGGCCTTCACCGACTTCACGACCGAAAGCGAACTCGGCGCGCGCGGCAATCTGGATTTCGACTGGAGGCTGGCGAGCGGCGTGACGCTCAGCCAGGATGCGTCGGCCTATGTCCAGAACCTCAATACGACGGTGACCACGCGGACCGCCCTGGCGGCCAAGCTGTTCGGGCCGCTATCGGCGCAAATGTCCTATGCGGTCAGCTACGAAAGCCGGCCGCCGGCGGGTCGCGTGAACACCGATACGACCAGCCGGGCGTCGCTGGTCTACGCGTTCTAACGATGGCGGCGGACTGGTAACAATTGTTACCAGGGGTTGCGGCCTTGCCCCCGTTCTGGGCTAGACTGACGCCCATGTCCCTGACCGCCCTCGAGACCGCCGCCGTCGCACGCGCCGCTGCATCCCCGATGCTGGATCGCACGCTGGCGTGGAGCGCGGTCAACAGCGGGACCGGCAATCTGGCGGGGCTGGCGCAGGTCGCGGAGATGCTTGCGGATGCCTTCTCCACCCTGCCCGGCGAGATCACGCTGGTCGATCCCGCTCCGGCTGAACGGGTAACTGTCGACGGCCGGGTCGAGGCGATCGCGCACGGCCGCCACCTCGTCCTTCGCGTCCGGCCGGGGGCGGCGCGGCGGATGCTGTTCACCGGTCATATGGACACGGTCTATGCCGCCGATCATCCGTTTCAGGCGATCGCCCGCCTGCCCGATGGCCGGATCAACGGTCCCGGTGTCGCCGATATGAAGGGCGGGCTGGCGGTCATGCTTGCTGCGCTGGAGGCGGTCGAAGCGAGCTCAATCAGGGATTTCGGCTACGATGTTCTCATCAATTCCGATGAGGAAACCGGCAGCTTTTCGTCCAATGCGCTGATCGCCGAGCTGGCACAGGGCAAGATCGCGGCGCTGACCTATGAACCCGCGCTCGCCGACGGCGGCTTGGCGGGGGCACGGGCAGGGACGGGAAATTTCTCGCTGGTCGTGCGCGGCAAGAGCGCCCACGCCGGACGTAACCCGGACGATGGCCGCAACGCGATCGTCGCCGCTGCCGCGCTGGCGGTACGTTTGAAGGCCGCGCACGGGCCGCGGTTGTCGGTCAATCCGGCACGGATCGACGGCGGCGGGCCGAACAATGTCGTCCCCGACCTCGCCATTCTGCGTGTGAACTTCCGCCCCGCCCTGCCCGATGACGTCGTGCGAGCGCGGACGCACCTCGACAGCGCAGTGGCGATGGTCTCGGCCGAGCATGACGTGGCGATCGAGGTTCACGGCGGCTTCAACCGGCCGCCCAAGTCGCTGGACGCGGGCGCCGAAAAGCTGTTCGGCCTGGTCCGCGCGACCGGGGCCGATCTGGGCATCCCGATCGGCTGGAATCCGACCGGAGGTGTGTGCGACGGCAACAACATCGCTGCCTGCGGCGTGCCGGTCGTCGACACGATGGGGCCGCGCGGCGGTGCGATCCATTCGGCGGACGAATTTCTGATCCCCGACAGCCTGGCCGAGCGGGCCGGGCTGTCGGCGGTCACGATCCTGCGTATCATCGAAGGGGGGCTCGCGTGAGCTACGTCATCCGCGCGGCGCGCGATTCCGATCTGCAACCGCTGTACGAGATGGCGAAGCTGACCGGGGGCGGCTTCACCAACCTGCCGCCCGAGAAGCCGGCGCTGCGCGCCAAGCTGGAGCGCAGCCACGCCGCCTTCGACCGCGACGCCGACACGATCGAAGACGAATTGTTCGTGCTGGTGCTCGAAAATCTGGACACGGGCGAGGTTCGCGGCACCTGCCAGATTTTCCCGCACGTCGGCCAGCGCTGGCCGTTCTACAGCTATCGCATCGGCACCATCACCAAGCGCAGCGAGGAATTGGGCCGCACGTTCAGCGCGGAGATACTGAACCTGGTCAACGACCTGGGCGGCGCGAGCGAGGTCGGCGGGCTGTTCCTGCATCCGGGCGAGCGCGCCGGGGGGCTGGGCCTGTTGCTCGCCCGTGCGCGCTACCTCTTTATCCGCAACCACCGCAGCCGCTTCGGCGACCGCGTGCTGGCGGAGTTGCGCGGGATCATCGACGAAGCGGGCGGGTCACCTTTCTGGGACGGCGTCGCCGGCCGCTTCTTCGGCATGAATTTTCAGGAGGCGGACCAGTTCAATGCGGTCCATGGCAACCAGTTCATCGCCGATTTGATGCCCAAGCACCCGGTCTATATCGCGATGCTGTCGGAAAGCGCGCGCAGCGTCATCGGCCTGCCCCACCCCTCCGGCCGCGCGGCGATGCGAATGCTGGAAAACGAAGGCTTCGCGTACGAAAAATACGTCGATATCTTCGACGGCGGGCCGACGATGACGGCGCGGACCGATCAGGTGAAGACGGTGCGGGAGGCACGCGATTTCGAGCTGACCGGCGTGGCGGAGGGCGGCGTGCCCTCGCTCATCGCGACCGGACGGCTGCGCGACTTCCGCGTAACGCTGGGCGAGGTCGGCGACGGCACGATCGACCCGGCCAGCGCCGCGGCGCTCGGGGTCGGCGTCGGCGACGTGCTGACCGAGGTGGAACGCTGATGGCTCTGGTCGAAATCAATTTCGACGGGATCGTCGGGCCGAGCCACAATTATGCGGGGCTCAGCCACGGCAATCTGGCGGCGACGAAGAACGCCGGCGCGACGTCCCACCCGCGCGCGGCGGCGTTGCAGGGCATCGAGAAGATGCGCGCCAATCTGAAGCTCGGGCTGCACCAGGGCATCCTGCTGCCGCATCCGCGCCCGGACCATCGCTGGCTGGCGAGCCTGGCGACCGACTATGCGAGCGCTCCCCCGCATCTGAAGGCGCAGGCTCTGTCGGCCTCGGCGATGTGGGCGGCGAATGCGGCGACGGTTTCGCCCGCGCCCGATACCGCGGACGGGCGCTGTCACCTGAGCGTCGCGAACCTCGGCACCATGCCACATCGCAGTCATGAATGGCCGGCGACGCTGGCCCAGCTGCGGATGGCGTTCGCCGACCCGGCCTTTGCGATCCACGCCCCCGTCCCGCCGCCATTCGGGGACGAGGGTGCCGCCAATCACATGCGGCTGTGCGCGGAGCACGGGAGCCCCGGCGTCGAGGTGTTCGTCTACGGCATCGCTGGCGGCCCCTTTCCCGCGCGCCAGCACCGCGATGCGAGCGAGGCCATTGCGCGGCAGCATGGAGTCGCAAACGCGATCTTCGCCCGTCAGTCGGATGCCGCCATCGCTGCCGGCGCCTTCCATAACGACGTCGTCGCAGTGGCGAACGAACGCGTCCTGTTCGCGCACGAACAAGCGTTCGAGGACGGCGACGCGCTCTACGCCGATCTGCGCGCGCGCCTGCCCGAGGTCGAGATCGTCGAAGTCCCCGCGTCTGCGGTCAGCCTGAGCGACGCGATTTCCTCCTATCTCTTCAACGCCCAGCTGGTGACGCTGCCCGATGGGACGATGACGCTGATCGTGCCCGGCGAGGCGCGCGACACGCCATCGGTCTGGGCATGGCTTCAGGCGCATGTCGCCGGCAACGGTCCGATCCGTCGGGTCGAGGTGGTCGATGTGCGCGAATCGATGGCGAACGGCGGTGGTCCCGCCTGCCTGCGTCTGCGCGTCGTTGCCGATCCGGCGACCGTCGACCCGCGCTTCCTGGTCGACGAGGCCAAGCTCGACCGGATCGCCGCCGTCGTCCGGAGGCTGTGGCCCGAGGCGATCGCTTACGACGCGATCGGCGACGCCCGCCTGATCCGAGAGATCGAGGACGCCCGCCGCGCCCTGTTCGAGACGCTGGAGACTGTCGGGTTACTTGACAGTTAACTACGTCCGGTAACACGCGATTAACGCTTTTCCGCCGCTGGCACGGGACTTGCTGATTGTCGGGTATGTGGCAGAGCATCACCCGATTGTTCACGATCAAGACCAAGTTCGAGGCTTTCCTCGTCATCTACGGCCTGGGCGTCGGCGCGGTGGAGCGCGGGATGCGCTATCTCGACACCTATCCGGGCGTCGGTGGCTGGCTGCTGTTCGCGCTATGCCCGATCGCGGTATTCATGGCCGGCGGGCGATTGATCGACTCGGTCAGCCGCGACTAGAGCGTGATGACATGGTTTTGACCCATCGTGACGGAGCCGATTTTGGTCGGTGGATAGGAGCGAGGATGGAACGGGGCTTTGCCCCCGTGACTGACGAGGGACGACTCCACAGGCCAAAATCGGCCCGCCGCGAAGCGGTTGCTCTGAGCCGTCCGCCGGACGTCGTCGCAACGCTTGCGCGGGGCCACCAGCCCGCGCTGCGCGTCGCTCCTCGCCGACGAACGGCTCAGAGCAATCTCGATGGTTCAAAACCATGTCATCACGCTCTAAGGTTCCGTTCGCGACCCGTCTGCGCTATGGCTGATCCATGGCAAACCATGGCCCCCTGCACCGCTGGTTCCGCGCCCATCCCGAGAGCGTGGGCGAAACCTATGTCGAGCATTTCGGCGTGGCATCGAGCTTCGGCGCAAAGATGATCGCCGGCGGCCTCGCCTGCATGGTCCACGCGGTCCTGCCGAACTTTTTCGAGCGCACCGGCAGCAACACGGTGAAGGCGCTCTATTCGAAGATGGTGTCCCGCCAGCCCGGCGCCCGCCGACCGGCCTATGACGAGCCGCAGTGGCGACCGGAATACGAGATCTGATCCTCCCCGAATTTCCGTTCGTGCTGAGCCTGTCGAAGCACTGGCCTTCTTCTTCGTAAGCAAGAGCACGAAGAAGGGCGGCCCTTCGGCAAGCTCAGGGCGAACGGCTGGATGGACGTGTGGCTCAACCAATCTGAACCATATCCTGCTCCGGCCTGCGCCGGCGCACAGATAGGCAACTCCCCCTTCCCTCCCGCGCGTTAGCTTGCCAAAGGGGTGGCATGCCGATGCCGCCGCTTCCCGATCTCGACGCTATGTCGATGGATGAGGTCGCCGCGCACATCGCGACCCGGTCCCCCGCTCCCGTCGAACGCTGGAACACCAGCCACTGCGGCGACAGCGAGATGCGGATTGCGTCGGACGGGCAATGGTATCATCAGGGCTCGCCGATCGGCCGCAAGGACATGGTCCGCAAGTTCGCGACGATCCTGCGGCGCGAGGCAAATGGCGGCTATGTCCTCGTCAATCCGGGCGAGAAGCTCGACATCGCGGTCGACGATGCGCCGTTCGTCGCGGTGAAGATGAAGGCGGAGGCCGGCCGCATCGCCTTCCAGACCAACGTCGGCGATATCGTCATCGCCGGCCCCGATCATCCCTTGCGCTTCGAAAGCAAGGCCGATGGCCCGCATCCCTATGTTCGGATCCGCGGCGGGCTCGACGCGCTGATCGCCCGGCCGCTCTATTACGATCTCGCCAACCTCGCGATCGAGGGCGACGATACGCCGCCGGGCGTGTGGAGCGACGGCGTATTCTTCCCGCTGGAGCCGGCATGACGCTTGCCGAGCGGCTGCGCGCCGCGCTCGATGCCGGAGCCGCCGGGACGCCCGAATTGCTGACCGGTGATCTCCACGCGCTGGAACTGGAGGGCGCTCCGCCGGCGACCGAAGCCGCCGTGCTGGTCGCGATCACCGACCGCGCCGAGCCCGGCGTGATCCTGACCCGCCGCACCGAGACGCTGCGCGCCCATGCCGGACAGGTCGCCTTTCCCGGCGGCCGGATCGATCCGGAGGATGCCGACGCCGTCGCCGCCGCGCTGCGTGAGGCGCGCGAGGAAATCGGCCTGCCGAGCGACGCGGTCACGATCGTCGGCACGGTTTCGCCCTATCGCACCGGCACCGGATACCGCGTGACGCCCGTCATCGCCACCGTTCCGCCCGACCTGCCGCTGACCCCGTCCGAGGCGGAGGTTGCCGCGGTCTTCGAAGCGCCGCTGGCCTACGTCCTCGACCCCGCCAATCACCGCGCCGAAACCGCAATGTGGAAGGAACGCGAGCGGCATTACACCCGTATCGACTGGCAGGGCGAAACCATCTGGGGCGCAACCGCGGCGATGCTCGTCAATCTCTCGAAGCAGTTGAAATGGTGACCCTTCCCGACATCGACTGGCGCCATCGTGCCGGTCTGGACGAGCTGATCGACGCGCTGGGCGGCGGTGCGGACGCGCGCTTCGTCGGTGGCGCCGTGCGTGATGCGTTGCTCGGCATCCCGGTCGCCGACCTCGACATCGCGACGCGCCACGATCCGGAGGACGTGATGCATCGCCTTCGCCGCGCCGGCATCAAGGCGGTGCCGACCGGTCTCGCCCATGGCACGATCACCGCCGTGATCGAAAGCGGCCCGGTCGAGGTCACCACGCTGCGCCGCGACGTGGCGACCGATGGCCGCCATGCGACCGTCGCCTTCACCGACGACTGGCGCGAGGACGCCGCGCGACGCGATTTCACGATGAACGCGCTCTACGCCGACCCGGTGACCGGCGAGGTGTTCGACTATTTTGACGGCCTCGCCGATCTCGACGCGCGCCGCATCCGCTTCATCGGCGACGCGCGCCAGCGGATCGCGGAGGATCACCTGCGCATCCTGCGCTTCTTCCGGTTCCTCGCCCGCTTCGGCGATACGCCCGATCCGGAGGGTCTGACGGCCTGCTCCGATCGCGCCAACGACCTGATGGCCCTGTCGCGCGAACGTATTCGCGACGAACTGCTGAAGCTGCTGGTCGCGCGCGATGCGGTCGGTGTCGTGCGACTGATGCACGACCGCGGCATCTTCCGCCCCGTCCTGCCCGAAGTCGATGCCGCGGGGATCGGCCGGCTTGCCCGGCTTGCCGATGCCGAGGCGGGGCAACAGATCGCCCCCAACGCCATCCGCCGCCTGGCCGCGCTGATCGGTCACGACGCGGCGGTCGAGGTCGGGGCGCGGCTGAAGCTGTCCAATGCAGAGCGCAAGCGGCTCGAAGCCGCCGGTCTGGGCGCGAGCAGCGAAGGCGCGCAGGCGCTGGCCTATCGGGTCGGGATCGACAGCGCGCAGGATCGGCTGCTGATCGCCGGGGCGGACGCGCGCCTGCCGGAGGGCTGGACGCCACCCAGACTGCCGGTTTCGGGCGGAGCCATCGTCACGCGCGGCATCGGCAAGGGGCCGGAGGTCGCGCGCCTGCTGCGCCGGATCGAGGATCGCTGGATCGCCCTGGGCTTTCCCGCGAATGTCGACGGGCTCGTCGACGACGAAGTCGCTCAGGCCTTGCGCGACGCGAGATAGTCGAAAGCGGCGGCGCTGGAGAGCGGCTGCGAGTAGAGATAGCCCTGCCCGTAAGTGCAGCCCAGCGCGGCGAGCGTCTGGGCGAGGTCGTTGCTCTCGACGCCCTCCGCGGTCGTCTGCATGCCCAGCGCCTGCGCCAGGCTGAGGATCGCCCGGACGATCGCCACCTTGTCGCGGTCGGCCAGCATCCCGGTGATGAAGCTGCGGTCGATCTTCAGGATATCGATCGGCAGCCGCTGGAGGTAGGCGAGGTTCGAATAGCCGGTGCCGAAATCGTCCATCGCCAGTCGCGAGCCGAGATCCTTCAGCGCCTGAAGCGTCTTGGAGATGCCGTCGGGGTCGCCGATGATCGCGCTTTCGGTCAGTTCCAGCGTAAAGCGATTGCCGTCGACGCCGTTCGTCTCCAGCGCGTGGCGGACCATCGCCGGGACATTGTCGCGCTGCAACTGGATCGCCGAAATGTTGACCGCCACGTTGGCGCCGCACGGGCCGCCGGCCTGCGCGTCCCACTCGGCGATCGTCCGCGCGGCCGCATCCATCGCCCAGCGGCCGAGGGGGACGATGAGCCCGCATTCCTCCGCCACCGGGATGAAATCGACTGGCGAGACGGGGACGTCGTCGGGTGCCCAGCGCGCGAGCGATTCGAACGAGATGATCCGCCCCGTCGACAGGTCGCAGATCGGCTGGAACGCCAACTGCATCTCGCCATTCTCGATCGCGCGGCGCAGGCGCGTCTCGATCCCGAAATGGGTCCGGACGATGTCGTAGCTCGACCGTTCGTAGAGTTCGACGTCCCCCGTCTGCTTGGCGCGCTTCACCGCGAACTGCGCGTGGCGGATCAGGTCTTCGGGCTCGGCGATCTCGTCGGTGCCGAGCGCGATGCCGATCGAGCAGTCGACGCGAATCTCGAAGTCCGACAGACGGAACGGCGTCGACAGCGCGGCCTGGATGCGGCGCGCGACATGGTCGGCGTCGAGCACGCCGTCGTCGGTCTGGATCAGGATCGCGAATTCGTCGCCGCCGATGCGTGCCAGCGTGTCGCGTCCGCGCAAGGCCCCCTTCATCCGACGCGCGACCGAGATCAGGAGCTCGTCGCCGGCGAGCGAGCCAAGGCAGGCGTTGACGCGGCTGAACCGCGCCAGATTGACGATCATCACCGCATGCGACCGCGCGTTGGCGGTCGTCACCTGTGAATCGATCAGCTCCTCAAACCCGCCGCGGTTGGCGAGACCGGTGAGGCTGTCGGAGAACATCTCGCGGCGCAGGCTGGTCTGGGTGCGCTGTTCGGGCGTTTGGTCGACCAGGCTGACGAGACATCGTCCGTCGCCGCGGGTCTGCGCGCGACGGGCGAGCATCACGCGGAAGTGCTGCGCGTCGATCGACTCGCCAACTTGCCAGTTGAATTCCTGATGCGTCTCGTCCGACGCCAGGAACGCGACGATCCGCGCACCGAGCAGGCGCACCAATGGCGATTCGGCAGCGATGGTGCCCAGTCCCGCCTGGCGGAACGGGCGGTTGATCGCTTCGAAATCAAGCGCTTCATTCCGCGCGACGACGATGACCGCCGGGATGGGCAGCAGGTCGATCATGCGGGCCGACATGGCCGGGCCATGCGCGCGCGCGCCGTCCGCCACGTCCGACGACGGCCCGGCATTGACGGGAATGGGCACGCGGGCCTTGCGGAACAACATTGCAGCCTGACTAGGCCGCACTAGTTAAGACCCTCTAAACTAGGTTGGATTCGTTCAGCCCTGAAACCGGTTGTCACGGGGAAAACCGGTCGGCGGCATCCGCCCGGCGGCTCCGCGCGCCGCACGCCACGGCGTCAGGTCGCTTTCCGTCCGCATCCGCCCCGCCTCGCCGCCCATCGCCCAGGTCAGCCCCTTGTCGAAGCGGAAGGTGATCGCATCCGACAAGCCACCGTCGCGGTAGCGTTGCAGCTGGACACCCTGCCCGCGCGACAATTCGGCCAGTTCGGACAGCGGGAAGACCAGCATCTTGCGATTATCGCCGATCGCCGCGACGTAATCATCCTCCGGATGGACCGGCTTCACCAGCGACAGCATCGCTCCCGCGCGCGGGGTCATCACCGTCTTGCCCTTGCGCGTCTCCGCGATCGTATCGGCGGTCTTGACCAAGAAGCCGCGGCCATCGGTCGCCGCGACCAGCAGGCGATCCGACGACGATGCACGCAGGAAGGCGATGATCTGCACGCTGCCGTCCAGTTCGATCAGCAACCGCACCGGTTCGCCGAAACCACGCCCGCCAGGCAGCTTGTCCGCGCCCAGCGTGTAGAACCGCCCCGTTGCGGCGGCGAGCAGCAGCTTGTCGGTGGTCTGCGCGTGGAAGGCGAAGGCGGGGCCGTCGCCCTCCTTGAATTTCATGGTTTCCGCCGACGCCAGGTCGACATGCCCCTTCATCGCGCGAATCCAGCCGCGTTGCGACAGGATGACGGTAATCGGCTCGCGTTCGATCATCGCCTCCAGCGGGATGACACGGGCCGGGGCGGCTTCGGCGATCGTCGTGCGGCGGGCGCCCAAGGCCGTCTCAGGACCGTAGCGATCGCGGATCTTGCGCAGATCGCCCTTGAGCCGCCGCCGCTGCTTGCCCTCGTTCGCCAACAGGTCGACCAGACCGGCCTGTTCCTTCGTCAGCGCATCGCGCTCACGGACCAGCTCCATCTCCTCCAGCTTGCGCAAGCTGCGCAGCCGCATGTTGAGGATCGCCTCGGCCTGGCGGTCGGTCAGTTCGAACTCGGCGATCATCACCGGCTTGGGCTCGTCCTCGGTACGGATGATTTCGATCACCCGGTCGAGGTTGAGATAGGCGATGATGTAGCCGCCGAGCAGTTCCAGCCGGTCGGCGATCTTCTGGAGCCGGTGTTCGGACCGGCGACGCAGCACGACGAACTGATGTTCGACCCATGCAGCCAGCGCTTCGCCGAGTGACATCACCCGAGGCGTGCGCGTCTTGTCGAGCACGTTGAGGTTAAGCGGCACCCGCGTTTCGAGATCGGTAAGGCGATAGAGGCTCTCGGTCAGCGTGTCGGCATCGACCGTGCGCGCACGCGGTTCGATGACGATGCGGATTTCCTCGTCGCTTTCGTCGCGCACGTCACCCAGGATCGGCAGCTTCTTGTCGGTGATGAGCGCCGCGATGCCCTCGATCAGCTTGCCCTTCTGCACGCCGTAAGGGATTTCGCTGACGACCAGATACCAGCCGCCGCCCTTCTCGCGCTCGACGGTGATGCGCGCCCGCACGCGGAAGCCGCCGCGACCGGTCGCGTAGGATTCGGCGATGGCGGCGGGGCTGTCCACGACCAGGCCGCCGGTCGGGAAGTCCGGTCCCTTGACGTAATCGAGGACGTTCGCCTGCGGATTGTCAATCAGCGCGACCGCGGCGTCGAGCAATTCGGCGGCGTTGTGCGGCGGAATACTCGTCGCCATGCCGACTGCGATGCCGGCGGCGCCGTTCGCCAGCAGGTTCGGGAACATGCCGGGGAACAGCTCCGGCTCCTGCTCCTCGCCGTTATAGGTCGCGCGGAAATCGGTCGCGTCCTCGTCCAGCCCCGCCATCAGGTCTATCGCGACCTGTGTCAGGCGGGCTTCGGTATAGCGGTAGGCGGCGGCGTTATCGCCGTCGATGTTGCCGAAATTGCCCTGCCCGTCGACCAGCGGATATCGGAGCGCGAAGGTCTGCGCCAAGCGAACCATCGCGTCATAGACCGACTGGTCGCCGTGCGGGTGATATTTGCCGATCACGTCGCCGACGACGCGCGCACATTTCTTGTAACCGCTGGCCGGGTCGAGCCGCAGCAGCCGCATCGCCCAGAGCAGGCGACGGTGCACCGGCTTCAGCCCATCGCGGACATCCGGCAGCGAACGCGCGGTGATCGTCGACAGCGCGTAGACGAGATACCGCTCGGACAGCGCACTGTCGAACGGGGCATCGATGATGGGGTCGACGGGATTGCTGGCCATTGAGCGTCACGCGTTAGCAGGACGCCCCGCCCTCTGCCAAGCGACGCATCATGTGTCGGGGCCGTGCGGTGTTTGATCGACAATGACCTCGCAAAACTACCGTGCCGCTTACTCTTTCCTAAGGATTATTCCGTAAGGGTTTGACTGAGGGAGTGAATCTCTATGGTCACCGAAGCTGCGCGCATCGCTACGCTGCACAGTTACGCAGTGATGGACACGCCCGAGGAACCCGAATTCACCGCACTCGTCGCCCGGATCGCGACAACATTCAGCGTCCGCAGCGCCGTCATCTCGTTCATCGACGACAACCGCCAGTGGTACAAGGCGCGCTATGGCGTGGACGGAACGTCCGTGCCGCGCGTCCAATCGCTCTGCACCCATATCCTCGAAAGCGACGACACCACCGTCCTGCCCGACGCGCGCCAACATCCGACCTTTCGCGACAACATCCATGTCGCGTGCGAAGGCGGGGTCCGCTTCTATGCGGCGGCACCGATCAAGGCCCTCAACCGCGCACGGCTGGGCACCGTCTGTCTGTTCGATCCGCGCCCGCGGCCCGAGGGGATGAGCGAGCGCGAAAGGCGGCAATTGTCGAGCTTCGCGGCGCAGGTCGTCGAATTGCTCGAACAGCGCCGCAATGTGATCCGCGGCCGTGCGGCGGGGAAGATACCCGCCGTCCCACCCCTCCCCTCCGCGGGCTGATCGCCCGCTGGTCTGGGGGCGTCTTGCCCGCTAACCTCGCGGCATGTTCCTTCACACCGCGCTCGCCGTTAGTCTCAGCCTCATGACCGGCGACCTGCTGACATGGCCCGACCTAACCAAGCGACCCAAGCCCGAACCCGATGCGACCGTCGCCTATGGCAGCGATTCGATGCAGAAGGTCGACGTCTGGCTGCCGAAGGGTGCGAAGCCGCCGTACCGGACGGTGGTGATGGTGCACGGCGGCTGCTGGCAGACGTCGATCGCCGACCGCAGCCTGATGAACTGGGTCGCCGACGATTTGCGCCGCTCGGGCTATGCCGTCTGGAACATCGACTATCGCGGCGTCGATCGCACAGGGGGCGGCTATCCCGGAACGTTCCAGGATGCGGCGGCGGCGACCGATCGAATGCGCGTCGAGGCGAAGCGGTTCGGGCTGGATACGCAACGGATCGTTGCGGTGGGCCATTCGGCGGGCGGACACCTGGCGCTGTGGCTCGCGGGGCGGCCGAAGCTGCCGAGGGACAGCGCACTGCGCACCGCTCAGCCGCAGCGGATCGACAGCGTCGTCAGTCTGGGCGGTCTGCCCGATCTTGAGGCGACCGCGGCTAGCCCGGACAATGGGTGTGGGACGGAGGTGGTGGCGAAACTCTTGGGAACCGGGCGGGCCGATCCTTATGCCGATACGTCGGTCCCCCGTTTGTTTCCGCTGGGAGTGCCACAGGATCTCGTGAACGGCCGCGAGGACAAGATCATCCCGTTTCGGATGGCGACCGATTACGTGGCTGCGGCCCGGGCGAAGGGCGACCGGGTGACATTGCACACCGTTCCCGCGACCGGCCATGTCGAACTGGTCGCCCCTGAAACAGCGGCCTGGGCCGCGACGAAGCGGCTGATCGCGGCAGCCTTTGCGCGGCGCTGATGCCTCCCTCTAGCGATCTTAAGCCGTCACCCCCGCGGAGGCGGGGGCGAATTCCGGCTGACCGAGATGAGACTCACATCGGCCAGCCAGAATGGATTCCCGCCTTCGCGGGAATGACGATGGTTGGTTTGGTTAGTTGCGGCCCTTAATTCCCCGCCCAAGTCGTAACCGCCGGCCGCAGTCGATCCGCGAACACCGCCCGGTTGCGGATCGCGTTCACCGTCCGCACCGCGGTCCCGCGCGACGCCTCGGGCAGGTTCTTCGCCGCCCAGTCGGTGATCTTCGCCGGCATCTTGGGATCGTTCGACCCGCCGCCCAGCTGGACGATGAAGCTGGAGCGCGAACTGGTTTCCAGCATCGGGTTGATCATCGCGGCATTGGCCGTCGCGAAGTCGAAGGCAAGGTCGGGATGCGCCTGCGCGACGGCGGCGAGCAGGCTGATCTTCTGCTGGTCGGTGAAGTCGGACGACTTGACCAGTTCGAGCGCTTGGTTGGCCAGCGCCTCGTCCTTCGCGACGCCGAGCAGGCTGATATAGCTGTTCTTGACCACCGGGTTCGTCTCTGCGCGCGTCGTCGCGAGCAAGGCGTCCCAATCGGCTGCGGTCGCGTTGCGCGCGAAGGTGCCGAGCATCGGGCGGCGGATCGCCGGTGGGATGGCCGAGGAGTCCTTGCGCACGGCGGCGAAATAGCTGCGGGCGCGATCGACGACGCGAGGATCGCCGGCCCCGCCGAGCAGCGACACCAGTTGCTCGCGCAAATTGGTCACCGCCGCGCTGTCGTCACGCTTCGGCTCCAGCCCGTAGCGGTCGAGCGCGGGGGCAAGCACCTGAAGCGTCTTCGCCTGCACCCGGTCGCCGAGCGGCGTGCCGTCATACATGCCCGACAGTCGCGCCAGCTGGCCCGACGCCATCGTCCACACCAGCGGATCGGCATCCGCCGTCACCGCACCCAAAGTCTGAAAATAGAGCGCGAGATCCTGGTCGCCGCTATAGCCCAGCGCCATGTCGTCGCCCATAAAGCCGACCTGATCCGCCACCGGCAGGCTGGCGAAGGCCTTCACCACCGCATCATGCCCGGCCGCGTCGTAGCGTGTGCGGAAATAGCCGCCCATGCCGGGATTGACGAAGACGGTCCCGCAACCGGCCGAAGCGGTCTGCGGCGTCGCGCCGCGTACTTCCTTAGAACCCTTGGCCCCCGCGCCCGTGCCCAGCGTCGTCCAGGTCACCGGCACGCGCCACGTCTGCGGCGCCTTCGACGCGGCATCGAGGCCGAAGCGCGTCTGGCGGAAGGTCAGCGTCGAGCGCCCGCCCGTGCAAGCGCTGGTCGCCACGCTGATCAGCGGCACGCCGCCCTGCAACGTAAAGTCGTGCATGAACGGCGCGACGTCGCGGCCCGCCGCGGCGGACACTTCCGCCCACAGCTGGTCGGTCAGCGTGTTGCTATACTTGTACTTCGCCATGTAGCGCCGCACGCCATCGCGGAACTTCGCTTCGCCGACCGTGCTTTCCAGCATGTCGATGACGGCCTGCCCCTTCTGGTAGGTGATGGTGTCGAACGCCTCGCCGATCTGGTCGACCGTCGTCACCTTGCGGATGACGGGATGCGTCGCTGCGGTCGCATCGAGCCGCATCGCCGCCTCCCGCTCGGTCGCCACGGTCAGCGCGCGATAATCCCATTGCGGGTTGAGCGCGGCGGTCGCCTTGCCCTCCATCCAGCTCGCGAAGCCCTCGTTCAGCCAGAGATCGTCCCACCAGCGCATGGTGACGAGATCGCCGAACCACTGGTGCGCCATCTCATGCGCGATGACGGTGTAGATGCGCTGCTGGTTGCTGACCGTCGCGCGCTTGGCGTCGAACAGCAGCTCAGGCTCGAAATAGAAGATCGCGCCCCAATTCTCCATCGCGCCGAAGAACTGCGACGAACCCGGGCCGGCGATCATGTCCATCTTGGGCAGCGGATAGGGCTGGCCGAAATAGGATTCGTAATAGGGAAGCAGCCGCTTGGCGGCTGCAAGCGCATAGTCCGCCTGGTCGATGACACCGCGCCGCGTGATGACGCCGATCTCGGTCTTGCCCGCCATCACCGTCTTGCGCTCGACATCACCCATGCCGAGGTAGAGCAGGTAGCTCGACATGATCGGGCTCTCGCCGAAGCTGTACAGCTGCTTGTCGCCGGTCAGCTTCGTGACCTTCGCCGGCATGTTCGAAAACGCGGTCTGGCCCTTGGGCGCGACGGCCGAGAGCGTGAACTTCGCCTTGAACGCCGGTTCGTCCCACATCGGCGCGAAACGGCGGGCGTCGGGCGCCTCGAACTGCGTCGCCAGCATCCGCGCCTTGCTTCCGTCGGGGTTGGTGTAGTCGATCGCGAATAGCCCGGCGGCGGAGGTATTGATCTTGCCCGACCAGACGAAGGCGACGCGGTGGTTGCCCGCGGTCAGCGGCTTGGCAAGGTTCAGCGTCAGCGTCTGCGCCTGCGCGTTCAGCACCGGCTTCACCTGCACGCCGTCGACGCTGGCCAGCGTGACGTCGAGATCGGCGGCGTTCAGCACGATCGTTTTGGTCGGCGCGGTCACGCGGACGTTCACCGTCTCGCTGCCGGTGAAGGTCATCGCGCTCGCATCGGGCTCGATCTTGATGTCGTAGCTGACGGGCACGACGGTCTTCGGCAACTGCCCCTGCGCCAGCGCGGGCGTGGAAACGGTCATCAACAGCAAGGCAGTGGCAAGGCGGCTCATTCCGACACTCCGGGGCAAAATCTGGATGAGCGGTTCTTGCGCCCGCCGAGCGGCGCACGCAACCGCCCTGCCCGGGTCATCTCATGAAGCGCACGCCGGGTCCGCTGGACAGCCCATTTGGGTTGCGGCACAAAACCGACATGGCTCTTCCTCCCCTGTTCGACCGGCTTCGGCTCCCCGTCATCGGATCGCCGCTGTTCATCATCTCGAACCCCGATCTGGTGATCGCGCAGTGCAAGGCGGGGATCGTCGGCAGCTTTCCGGCGCTCAACGCGCGGCCCCAGGCGCTGCTCGACGAATGGCTGCATCGCATCACCGAGGAACTGTCGGCGTGGAACCGGGACAATCCGGATACGCCGGCCGCGCCCTTCGCGGTCAACCAGATCGTCCACAAGTCGAACGACCGGCTGGAGGCCGACCTGGCGACCTGTGCGAAATGGCAGGTGCCGATCATCATCACGTCGCTGGGTGCGCGCGAGGACCTGAACACCGCCGTCCGCGGCTGGGGCGGGATCACGCTACACGACGTCATCGACGACCGTTTCGCGCGCAAGGCGGTGGAAAAGGGGGCGGACGGGCTGATCGCGGTCGCGACCGGCGCGGGCGGGCACGCGGGGCGGCTGTCGCCCTTCGCGATCGTCCAGGAAATCCGCCAGTGGTTCGACGGGCCGCTCGCGCTGTCGGGCTCGATCGCGACCGGTGACGCGGTGCTCGCGGCGCAGGCAATGGGCGCCGACATCGCCTATATCGGCTCGCCCTTCATCGCGACAGCTGAGGCGAACGCGGTCGACGGTTACAAGCAGGGCATCGTCGAGGGGCGCGCAAGCGACATCGTCTATTCGAACCTGTTCACCGGCGTTCACGGCAATTACCTGCGCGCCTCAATCACGGCATCGGGCCTCGACCCCGACAACCTGCCCGAGGGCGACCTGAAGACGATGAACTTCGGCGGGAACGAAGGATCCAAGGCGAAGGCTTGGCGCGACATCTGGGGGTCGGGCCAGGGCATCGGCGCGATCGATGCGGTGATGCCGGCGGGGGATTATGTCGCGAAGCTGGCGCGCGAATATGCGGCGGCGCGGGTTCGGTTGGGGATTTGAGCCCGCCCCGCCCCATAAAACCTCTCCGAAAGTCCTTCGTCCACGACCGAAACTATTCGGTGTTCCCGCGCAGGCGGGAACCCAGGGTCAAGCAATACAACGACCCGCGATGCTCGTGGCTCTGGGCTCCCGCCTGCGCGGGAGCGCTGATCGGACTTTTGCCATCGTCACTCAACGAAGATGCGATCGGTCGAGACGCTCGGCTCAGCTGGCCAATGCCAGAGCGAGCCGGTCCTGGATCGACCGCGCCGGACTGTCGACCAGCTTCGGGCGCCCCTGCGCGATGTCGAAACGTTCGACGCGGCGGTGCAGGTCGATGCTCGCGCCGATCAGCAAGCGCGCACCGTCGGGCAGATTGCTCAGCGCGGCCTCGTCGGTCTCGGGCGCGTCGCCCAGCCGGCGGGACGGGTCCAGCGCGTCCTTGACCGGCAGTTCGCCCGCGGCCACCGCCCGCTGGGTCAGCAGCCAGGCGATGACATGCATCAGCCGCGTCGTGACCTTCATCGACTCACAGGAAAACAGCACCCGCGACAGAGCGTCGAGCGATTCCCGGTCCCTGCGCCCACCTTCATCGAAATAGCCGCGTGCCTCGTCGGCCAGCAGCATCGATTCCACATAAAGGGAATCGATCAGCCGACGATGCATCCTCGAATGCGGCACCTCGCGCATCACCTACTCCCTGAACCCTGCGCGGTAACACCTGCCATGCTATGATTCGCGGCCAAAGCGGCAATTATGGTTAACGCGCGCACGATCTGTCCCGATACGACCCGGTCCACACCGTTCAGGCGATAATGTCGGGGACCAGCATATCCTCCAGCTGCGCCATCTCGTCCTTCAGCATCAGCTTGCGCTTCTTCAGCCGGGCGACGAGCAACTGGTCGGGCGCGGTCTGGCACAGCAGCGCTTCGGTCGCGGCATCGAGGTCGCGGTGCTCCACCTTCAACGCGGCCAGCTTCTGCCGGACATCGGCCTCGTCCATCGCCTACCCCTTCCCGCAAACGCTTCGTCACGCAAAACCGCACGCGTCACCGATTGCACCCTATTGCCCCCGCGACAAGCCGTCCGATCCATGATCTAACTGTGCATCCCGCAACCAACAGCAGGAGATATCCATCCATGCAGACCGCGCATTACACGGCGCTCGAAGCCAAGCACGCTTCGCTCGACGCCCGCATCGCAGACGAGCAGGGACGCCCGGCGCCGGATCAGGCCGCCATCGCCGAGTTGAAGAAGCGGAAGCTGAGATTGAAGGAAGAGATGTCGGGCGGTTGATCGGCCGCGACGATCTGGAGAAATGACGAAGCCCGGCGACTGCAGCGCCGGGCTTTTGCATGTCCGGGACGAAACCTGCGCACGGATCGCCCGAGTCTCGGGCACCGGATCGCCGGCGAATCAGATCAGTTGGAGCGTGGACCGCGCATCATGGGCAAGCCGGGGATCGATGTCGTTATCCAGCGCGATTCCCATGCGGCCTTCTGCGATCCAGGCGATCCGGCCGGACACCCAGCCGATTCCGCGGATATCGACTTCGATCGCATCGCCCACCCCGGCCCGGCCGGAAAATTCGGCCATCAGCCCACCGGCGGACAGGTTGCGGATCCGCACCGTCACCGGCGTCGCCAAGGACGACAGCCTGAGCTGGGCCGACATCACGAGAGCGTCTCGCCCGGGGCGCTGAATGCCGATATCGTCGACCGTGGTCTGCGCGCTCACGCCGTAAGAGAGATCGTCCATCACCGTTCCGGATACGTAAAGGCCCATTGCCTCGTGCTGACTACAGCATGCGAAGGCTGCCAAAGCGTTAACCGGGCAGGTGGTAGATGATCGAGGTACCGCCTGCACACAGCCCGCGCAGGCACCCCTAATCAGTCCTCGCGCGAGACGCGTTCGTTGCGTTCGTGCCGCTCCTGCGCCTCGACCGTCATCGTCGCGGTCGGACGGGCTTCCAGTCGCCCGAGCGGGATCGGCTCGCCGGTGACTTCGCAATAGCCATATTCGCCGTCGTCGATGCGACGCAGCGCGGCGTCGATCTTCGCGATCAGCTTGCGCTGACGGTCACGCGTGCGCAGTTCGATCCCCCAATCGGTTTCGCTGGTCGCACGATCGGCGATATCGGATTCGCGCAGGGAGTCGGTCTGGAGCTGGGACAGGGTGCCGGCCGCTTCGCGGTAGATCGCATCCTTCCACGCGTTCAACTTCGCGCGGAAATAGTCCTGCTGGCGCGGACACATGAAAGGTTCGTCGGCGCTGGGCCGATATCCGTCACCCGTGTCGTTCGCCGGAAACGGAATGCCGTCCGACGCATCGAGAACCGTAGCCATCCCCACTCTCCACCTCGGTCTCGACGGGAGATCGCGTCTCTCGAAAGACCGCCATATTGTGCCCGGGCCGCCTATACGGAAGCGCCGACACCACTACAAGCGACCGATACGAATGGTCGTCCGTTGTGTTGTGATTGGCACAGTCCGGCTTTCCCGCCGCTGAACACGCCTATGGGCGGACAGTGCCCGACACTATCGCCAGCCGCGACAAATCCTTCGAACATGTGCCAAAATAGAACGTCAACCATGATAGCCAACAGATGCACGCCATTGCAGCAGCTTTTTCGCACTTATTCAAAGTTAACGCGATTGCATCTGAGATGATGGCTTGTAACTTGGGAGAGCATCGCCGGAAACGCTGTCCGGAACGCCACCACTAGGCGGCGGGCGAAGAAGAGATACGTCGACGCATAGCGACGACGATAGCAGGTGCGGGGCAGTAGGAAGGCCCGGTCTCCGGGGGAGGAGACCGGGCCTTCTTGCATTTCACGCGTGCCCAGGACCTGCACCGAGCCGGACGACTGCCCGCCCGGTGCCGGGTGATCGCGTCCTAATCTGCTGCGATCAGCGCCTTTTCGATGTCGGGGATCGGATGCCCCGTCAGGTCCTTGGCGAGTTCGCCCGCCAGACGGTCGCTGACCTCCTTGTGATAATGTTTGCGCAATTCGCCGAGCGTCCGGGGCGGCGCGATAATGATCAGCTTCTCGAAATCATTCGCCAGCGCGCGCTTCTTCAGCAATGCGGCCGTGTCGGCGGCGAAGCGATCCTCCTCCTGCTGGTGGAAGTCGACTTCGCCCATCGTGCCACCGCCCGCGGCGAAGGCGCCGCCGCGCGTCGAGGCTGCGCGACCGGCCTGGTCGGTCTTCTGCTCGCCGTCGCTCGGATTGGACTGTTCCTCGGCATGTTCGACCTGAAGGTTGGGGGCGAGCCCATCGCCCTCGTTCCTCAGAAACAGCATCTTGCGGCCATCGGCGACGACAACCACGGCGTTGTGCGGAACCCGCATTCTGATCTCCTTTGGTTACGCCGTGACAACGTGTCCGGAGCGCGCGGGTTGCGCGTGTCCGCGGCGAACGTCATAGCCCGCGCCATGCACGACATCCGTTCCATCCGCGAAAACCCGCAAGCCTTCGACGCCGGCCTGGCCCGGCGCGGCCTTGCCCCCCTGTCGTCCGAACTGCTGGCGATCGACGAGCGCGCCCGTGCGCTCACGACCGAGGTTCAGTCGGTGCTGGCGCAGCGGAACGAGGCGTCGAAGGCGATCGGCGCGGCCAAGGCACGGCGCGACGATCCGACCGACCTGATGGCCGAGGTCGCCGCGCTGAAGGAACGTCTGCCGCAGATCGAGGCGGAGCAGAAAGCGGTGGCCGAGGAGCTGACCGCCCGGCTCGCGACAATCCCCAACCTGCCCGCCGCCGACGTGCCGCGCGGCGCGGACGAAACCGGCAACGTCGAGCAGAAGCGCTGGGGCACGCTGCGGGAGTTCGCCTTCGCGCCGAAGGAGCATGCCGACATGGCGCCGGCGCTGGGCATGGATTTCGAGACCGGCACCCGCCTCTCGGGCGCGCGCTTCACCTTCCTGCGCGGCGGGATCGCGCGGCTGCACCGGGCGCTCGCGCAGTTCATGCTCGACCGGCATGTGACGCAGAACGGCTATGTCGAGTGCAATCCGCCGGTGCTGGTCGGCGACAGCGCGATGTACGGCACCGACAAGCTGCCCAAGTTCGCCGAGGATTCGTTCCGCACCACCGATGGCCGCTGGCTGATCCCGACCTCGGAAGTCAGCCTGACCGCGTCGGTCGCCGATCGCATTCTGGGCGATCTCGCCGAGCCGATGCGGATGACCGCGCACACGCTGTGCTTCCGCAGCGAAGCCGGCGCGGCGGGACGCGATACCCGCGGCTTCATCCGTCAGCATCAGTTCGAGAAGGTCGAGCTGGTCACCGTCTGCCGCCCCGAGGACAGCGATGCCGAGCATGAGCGCATGACGTCTTGCGCCGAGGGCATCCTCGAAGCGCTCGCCCTGCCCTATCGCCGCCTGCTGCTGTGCACCGGCGACATGGGCTTCGGCGCGCGGCGCACCTTCGACCTCGAGGTCTGGCTGCCGGGTCAGAACGCGTATCGCGAGATTTCGAGTTGCTCGACGACCGGCGACTTCCAGGCCCGCCGCATGAACGCACGCTATCGCCCCGCCGGGGAAAAGGGCACGCGGTTCGTCCACACGCTGAATGGGTCGGGGCTTGCGGTCGGACGGACGTTGGTCGCCGTGATGGAGAATTACCAGCAGGAGGACGGAAGCGTCGCCGTGCCGGAGGCGTTGCACCCGTATATGGGCGGGCTGACGGTGGTGGAGCCGACCAAGTGATCCTCCCCGTTCACGGGGAGGGGGACCAGCCGCAGGCTGGTGGAGGGGGCGTGCCGCAGATGCACCGCTCGCAGATAGCCCCCTCCACCACGCCGCTCTGCGTCGCGGTCCCCCTCCCCGCACCGGGGAGGATTTGAGCTGATGCGCATCCTACTCACTAACGACGACGGCATTCACGCCCGCGGCCTGGCGCTGCTCGAACGCCTCGCCCGTACGCTGTCCGACGACGTCACCGTCGTCGCGCCGGCCGAAGAACAGTCGGGCAAGGGCCGCTCACTGACGCTCACCGAACCCGTCCGGCTGCGCAGCTTCGGCGAGAAGCGCTGGGCGGTGACCGGTACGCCGACCGATGCGGTCATGATGGCGCTCGCTGAGATCATGAAGGATGCGCGTCCAGACCTGATCCTCTCGGGCATCAACCGCGGCGCGAACCTGGGCGAGGATGTCAGCTATTCCGGCACCGTCTCCGCCGCGATGGAAGGCGCTCTGGCCGGCATCCCCTCGATCGCGCTCAGTCAGCGCTATGCGACGCCCGCCCCCGGCGAGCGGGTCAGCTTCGATGCCGCCGAACACTGGTTCGAGCGTGCCGTGCGGCCGCTGGTCGCGATGGACTGGGCACCGCGGACATTGGTCAACGTCAACTTTCCGCCGGTTCCCGCAAGCGACGTCGCCGGCATCAAGACGGTGGCACAGGGGCTGCGCGACTATGGCCGGCTGAAACTCGACAAGCGCAAGGACCCGCGCGGGTTTGACTATTACTGGTTCGGCCTCGGCAGCGTTCCCTTCTCGCCGGTCATCAACACCGACCTCGAAGCGATCGAGGCCGGCTATGTGACCGTCACCCCCCTTCACCTCGACATGACGCACCGCGATTCGCTTGCTACGGTCGCCGCCGCCTACGGCGAGTGAAGGGGGCGTGATGCGGGCAGGGCTAATTCTGACGACGCTGGGCGGCTGCACCCTGACCGCGTGCATCCCGAGCATGGGCGGCCCGCGTTACGATCAGCCGCTGCCCCCGCCGCCGGCTGCCCGGCCGCAGAGGCTTCCTGAGCGCGAGCGCGACTATCCGCGTCAGACTCTCGACGACGGCGTCGTCGCGCCCGCCGCGCCCCCGCCGGCCTGGAAGGCGCAGCCGGTCGTGCCGGACGCGCAGACGGTTCCGTCCGCCACCTATGAGGTCCGTCCGGGCGACACGCTGCGCCGCATCGCAGAAAGGACCGGCGCGGGGTCGGAGGCGATCGCGCGGGCCAACGGCCTTGCCCCGCCCTTCGTCATCGCCGCCGGCCAGCGCCTGATTATCCCCGGCGGCCGCTATCACCTGGTCCGCGCCGGACAGACGGGCATCGCCATCGCCCGCGCCTATGGCGTCGACTGGAGCCGGATCGTCACCGACAACCAGCTCGACGAGCCCTATATCCTGCGTGTCGGGCAGCGGGTGCTGATCCCCGGCGGCAGTCCGGCCGAGCGCCCGGTCACCGCCGCAGAGCGCGCCGCCGCGTTCAAGCTCGACATCGACGATCTCGTCACCGGCAGCGAACCCGCCCTCGCCCGCAACCAGCGTCCGGTCCGCCCGACGACCACGCCGCGCCGCCCGGTGCCGACCGTCGCGCAGGTCGTGCCGCCGACGAGTGCACCGGGCCGCTTCGTCTGGCCGGTGCGCGGGGCTATCGTCAGCCGCTTCGGCCCCGGCCGGTCGGGCGAGCGCAACAACGGCATCAAGATCGCGGTTCCCATCGGCACCCCCGTCCTCGCCGCGGCGGATGGCGTCGTCGCCTATGCCGGCAGCGACGTCGCGGCGTTCGGCGGGCTCGTCATCCTGAAGCACGGCACCGGGTTGACGACGGTCTACGGCCACGCCAGCCAGTTGCTCGTTACGCGCGGGCAGGCCGTGAAGAAGGGGCAGCGGATCGCGCTCAGCGGCAATACGGGCTTTGCGGACCGCCCGGAGCTCCATTTCGAGGTCCGCAACGGTCGCACGCCGGTGAACCCGTCCAGCTATCTGCCGTCGTCGTGAGGGACGAGTCGCCTACCCTGCGCCTGCCGTTGCGGGTGCATCGTGGGATGTGTGACATCGGCTCAATGACATGACCCGACCCACCCTCCCCGCCACTCTGAAGCGCAAGTCGCAACTGCCAATCTGGCTGTCGATCGGCTGGCGCGTCACTGCGGTGCTTGGGCTCGTTGGCCTCGCCGTCGCCGTTCACTGGTTCGACCGCGAAGGGCTGCGCGACAATTACGATGGGCGCGTCAGCTTTCTCGACGTCGTCTACTTCACGATGATCTCGATCACCACGACGGGCTATGGCGACATCGCGCCGGTCAGCGACCGCGCGCGATTGTTCGACGCGCTGATCGTCACGCCGATCCGCGTGTTCGTGGTTCTGCTGTTCATCGGGACCGCCTATAATTTCGTGCTCAAGCGAACCTGGGACAAATGGCGCATGGCCTTGCTGCAACGATCGCTGACCGGACATATCGTCGTCGCAGGCTATGGCCGAACCGGTGCGGAGGCGGTTGCGGAGCTGATCGCGCGCGGCGAAGCGCCTGACAACATGGTCGTCGTCGACCCCGATGCGGAGCGGATCGAGGAAGCTAAGGCGCTCGGCTGCCTGGTGATGCAGGGCGATGCGACGCGCGACCAGTTGCTCGACGAGGTCAAGCTGACGCGGGCGCGGTCGATGATCGTGACCGCCGGACGCGACGACACCTCGATCCTCATTACGCTCAGCGCGCGGCACGTCGCACCCGACCTGCCGATCAGCACCATCGTCCGCAACGAAGACAACGAGCTGCCCGCCCGTGCTGCCGGTGCGACGACGGTGATCAACCCGGTCAGCTTCGCCGGCCTGCTGCTCGCAACCTCGTGCAAAGGCGGGCGAGTCACCGAATATCTCGCCGACCTCGCCTCGATCCACGGCAAGGTCGCGCTGAACGAACGCGCGGTCACCGCCGATGAGATCGGTCGGCCGCTGTCAGGCCTGTCGACCGGAACGGGATTGCGCGTCTACCGCGACGGCACGTCGTTCGGCCGGCACCAACCGGAATCAAACGCGTTACGCGCCGGCGACACTATCGTCGAAATCGTCGCGACCTAGACACGAGAGCCCGCCATGATCGATCGCATCGCTCCGCCGATGATGCTGCTGCTGTCGAACGTCTTCATGACCTTCGCCTGGTACGGTCACCTCAAGCACAAGTCGGCGCCGCTATGGGCCGCGATCCTCGTCAGCTGGGGCATCGCCTTCTTCGAATATTGCCTCGCCGTCCCGGCCAACCGGATGGGCAGCAACGTCTATTCCGCCGCCCAATTGAAGGGCATGCAGGAAGTCATCACCCTGGCGGTCTTCGCCGGTTTCTCGATCCTGTATCTGGGGCAGAAGATCACCGTGAACCACCTGATCGGCTTCGCCTTCATCGCGGTGGGGGCGTTCTTCGTGTTCAGGGCGTAACTGGCGAAAGCGGCGCCCTAGAAAAGCCGCGCATTTTCGCCTATGTGCACGCGCATCCCATGGCTACTGTTCTCCCCTCCCCGCCGCGTGTCGGCATGGTGTCGCTTGGCTGTCCCAAGAACCTGGTCGACAGCGAACGCATCCTGACGCAGCTGCGCGCCGACGGCTATCAGATGTCGCCCGACTATGCCGGGGCCGACGTCGTGCTGGTCAACACCTGCGGCTTTCTCGACTCCGCCAAGGAAGAGAGCCTCGAAGCCATCGGCGAGGCGATCAAGGAGAACGGTCGCGTCATCGTGACGGGGTGCATGGGCAAGGAAGCCGATGTCATCCGGTCGCGCTTCCCGAACGTCCTCGCGATCACCGGCGCGCATGAATATGAGCAGGTGGTCGAGGCCGTCCATGAGGCCGCGCCCGCCGGCATCAGCCCGTACGTCGACCTGATCCCCGACGCCGGGCTGAAGCTGACCCCGCGCCACTACAGCTATCTGAAGATTTCGGAGGGGTGCAACCACCGCTGCGCCTTCTGCATCATCCCGCAACTTCGCGGCGATCTCGTCAGCCGCCGCCCCGACGCGATCCTGCGCGAAGCGGAGAAGCTGGTCGCGGCGGGCACGCGCGAGCTGCTGGTCATCAGCCAGGACACGTCGGCCTATGGCATCGACATTCGCGGCGAAAACCGCACGTGGAAGGGCCGCGAGGTCCGCCCGCACATGACCGACCTGGCCCGCGAACTGGGCCAGATCGCACCGTGGGTGCGGCTCCACTATGTCTACCCCTATCCCCATGTCGATCAGGTCATCCCGCTGATGGCCGAGGGGCTGGTTCTTCCCTATCTCGACATCCCGTTCCAGCACGCCGCGCCGAACGTGCTGCGCGCAATGAAGCGGCCGGCGAACGACGCCAAGGTGCTGTCGCGGATCAAAGGCTGGCGCGAGGTCTGCCCCGACATCACGATCCGATCGACCTTCGTCGTCGGCTTCCCCGGCGAGACGGAGGAGGATTTCCAGTATCTCCTCGACTGGCTGGATGAGGCGCAGTTGGACCGCGTCGGCGCTTTCCGCTTCGAACCCGTCGAGGGCGCAACCGCCAATGCGTTGCCGAACCCGGTGCCGGAAGAAGTGAAGGAAGAGCGCTACGCCCGGATCATGGAGAAGACCGCGGCGATCTCGGCTGCGAAGCTGGCAGCCAAGGTCGGGCGTACGCTGGAGGTCATCGTCGATGCGGTCGACGAGGACGGCGGCGCGACGGCGCGGTCTCAGGCCGATGCGCCGGAGATCGACGGCGAGGTGTTCCTGCGCGATGCCGGGGCATTGGCGGTGGGGAACATCGCTAAGGTGGTGATCGAGGATGCCGACGAGCATGACCTGTACGGGGTGCCGGTCGGGGTGAACTAGGGCCAATCGACATTCAGCCCATACCGGCCTGCAAATGGCGGTCTTGCGTGCTTCCGGTGCTCACGTACCTTGAGTACGCTGCGCTCCGGGTCACGCAAAACCACCATTTTCGGCTCGGTCTGACCTGAATGTCGACCGGCCCTAACACCGTTCGCCCTGAGCTTGTCGAAGGGCCGTTCTTCGTGCCGCAAGGTCATAAGAAAGAAAGAAGAGCGGTGCTTCGACAAGCTCAGCACGAACGGGATGTGTTGAGACAGTTCCCCTGCACCGTCATTCCCGCGAAGGCGGGGATCAATAGTCGCTGAACTGGCTGAGACTCACCGCGTTCAGCCAGAATGAATTCCCGCCTCCGCGGGAATGACGGCCGAGGGTCAAGGGCTGTGTTTCGAACGGCGGGGCGCAAACACTGGCTGGTCGCTGGAACGCTTCCCCTCCTCCTCGGCGCCTACGATCCCGGCCCCATCACCCGCACCCGCCTCGACCCGGTGACCATCCAGACCAACGACTTCGCCCGCCACCGCGCGCCCGCCGAATGGCGCGGCCTGACCGTCGACAGACTCGACTTCGCCGAGGAACGCGCCCGCTGGCGGCTTTATCGTATCGCCGACCCGAAGCGCCCGCGCGGCCCCCTCTGGTTCGTGCCGCACGACGACGAGAACGCCGGCTTCGAGGCCGCCCTCACCGCGCTCCGCAAATATGGCGGCGCGATGATCGCGGTCGACGGCGGTGGGGGGCGGCGCAATCGCAACGTCGTTTTCGGCCGCTCGATCGACCCGAACCGCAACTTCCACGACGGCCTGCCGCGCTATCCGAGCCAGGTGCTGGCGACCGTGAACGAAGGCGCATGGCCGATCATCGCGCTCCACACCAATTCGCCCGGCTATGAAGGCACCAAGTCGCGCTGTCCGCTGGAAGGCGATGCGAGCGGCGAAGGCGTCATCTCCATACGCTTCTGCAACGCGATCCTGACACCGTCCGCATCGAAGCACCGCCGCTGGCCGTTCGACAGCGACGACGTCGTGGCCTTCGCGACCTATCGCGCGACGCAGACCCCATCCGCCGCCTTCTGCCGCGACGCGATGGTCGGCGACGACTGGAATGTCGTGCAGGAGCGCGTGGTCAACTCGGACGGGTCGCTCAGCAACTATGCGGTGCTCCACGACCTCGACTATCTGAACTTCGAGACGCTGGAGACAGGCACC
Source organism: Sphingomonas floccifaciens (assembly GCF_042681125.1). NCBI lineage: Bacteria > Pseudomonadati > Pseudomonadota > Alphaproteobacteria > Sphingomonadales > Sphingomonadaceae > Sphingomonas > Sphingomonas floccifaciens. Next base: position 345,629 of record NZ_JBHUFC010000006.1, read on the forward strand.
GAACCCGGCGCACTTGCCGAGGCGAGCAAGCGGCTGACGTGGATGATCGACCGTGCCATGACATTGTGCGCGCGGCCCGATCAGCGCCCGCCGCACAGGACGATCCGCTTCCGCTGACGGTTGCGCCCGCCGCCCGACAGTGCTTCACATCGTCAATGCGAAGCCTGTTCCTCGCGGCGCTGCTTGCCGCCGTCCCCACCGCTGTCATCGCGCAGGATCTCACCCCGGCCGAAAGCCAACGGATCGACACTATCGTCACCGAAGCGCTCGCCAAGTCGGGCGTCCCCTCCGCCTCGATCGCGGTCGTGCGCGGCGGGCGGATCGTGCTTGCCAAGGCCTATGGCAAGGCGTCGGAAACGATTCCGGTCGCCACGCCCGCTCTGCCCTATCAGGTCGCCTCCAATTCGAAGCAGTTCACCGCCGCGGCAATCCTGCTGCTGGAGGACGAGGGCAAGCTCAGCCTCGACGACCATGTGTCGAAATACCTGCCCGGCATCTCGGGCGGCGACCAGATCACCATTCGCCAGTTGCTCAGCCACACCTCCGGGCTGCAGGATTACTGGCCGCACGACTACAGCTTCGTCGCCATGTCGAAGCCGGTGCGCCCAAAAGGCATCATCGACCGCTGGGCCAAGAAGCCGCTCGACTTCGCGCCGGGCACCCAGTGGCAATATTCGAACACCGGCTATGTCGTCGCCGGCCAGATCGTCGAGAAGGTCGCGAAGCGGTCGCTGTTCGATTTTCTCAAAAGCCGCATCTTCACGCCGCTCGGCATGACCAGCGTCGTTGATCAGGACAAGGCGATTGGGCCGGCGTACCCGCAGGGTTACAAGCGCTTCGCCCTCGGCCCCGTCCGCCCCGACACCCCCGCCGCGCCGGGCTGGCTCTATGCGGCGGGAGAGCTCTCGATGTCGGCGACCGATCTGGCCAAATGGAACATCGCGCGGATGAACCGCAGCCTGCTGCCCGCCGACGATTGGGCGGTGCAGGAGACGCCGGTGAAGCTGACCGACGGCAAGGACACCGGCTATGGCCTGGGCGTCTCCGTCCGCCAGTTCGCCGGCAAGCCGATGATCGAGCATTCGGGCGAGTCGGTGGGGTTCCTGTCCGAAAACATGGTCTTCCCGGACCAGAAGACGTCGGTGACGGTGCTGACCAACAGCTGGTTCAGCGACGCGTTCGTCCAGATGGCGCAGGGCATCGCCCGCACCGCCCTGCCCGCCCCGGCCGGCGATCCGGCAGATGCGGCCTATCTGACGAAGGCGCAGACGGTGTTCGACCAGCTTGCGAGCGGCGCACTCGACCGCAAGCTGCTGACCGACAATGCCAATTACTACTTCGACACGACCGCGCTTGCCGATTACAAATCGAGCCTGGGGGCGCTCGGCAAGCCGGTCCGGATCGTCCAGACCGGCACGTCGCAGGCCCGTGGCGGCTTCGTCGCGCGTCGCTACCGCGTCGAATATGGCGACCGCGCGCTGTCGATCAGCACCTTCAGCGAACCCGGCGCCGATGGCCGGTTCGAGCAATTTCTAGTGGCCCCGACCCAATGACCGATTTCTCCGCCTTCCTCGCCCCCGATCGCGGCCAGCCGGCGACCGCGCTGCATGTCGTCCACCCCGATCGCTGGACCGACTGGCTCGCCACGCAGCCGCCGCGCGTCCGAACCGCGATCGCGGCGGCGGGCCTGACCGGCAAGCCGGGCAATGCGACCGTCCTGCCCGGTGAGGCGGCCGAGGACTGGGCCGCGCTGCTGGTCTGCAACGAGGCGGAGACATCGCCCTGGCGCATCGCGAGCCGCGGCGCTGCGCTGCCGCCGGGCACCTATCGGCTGGCCGAGGGCGAGCCCGGTGCGGCGATGCTGGGCTGGTGTCTCGCGCAGCACCGCTTCGACCGGTATCGCAAGGACGAGGCCGAGGGCGCCCGCGTCCTGCTGACCGGCGAGCCCGGCCGGATCGAACCGACCGTCCGCATGGCTGCCGCCATCGCCCGCGTCCGCGACTTGGTGAACACCGGCGCGTCGGACCTGGGGCCGGAGGAACTAGAGGACGAGGTCGCCGCTCTCGGCGAAGCGCATGGCGCGACGCTGACCGTGACCAAGGGGCGCGAGCTGGAAACCGGTTATCCGATGATCCACGCCGTCGGCCAGGCCGCCGCGCGCGGACGCGAGCCGCGGCTGATCGAGCTCGAATGGGGCAACCCCGCCCACCCGCGCATCGCCATCGTCGGCAAGGGCGTGGTGTTCGATTCGGGCGGGCTCGACATCAAGCCATCTGCGGGCATGCGGCTGATGAAGAAGGACATGGGCGGCGCGGCGCATGCGCTGGCGCTGGCCGGGCTGGTGATGGCCGAACGGCTGCCCGTGCGTCTCCATCTGCTGATCCCCGCGGTCGAGAATGCCATTTCGGGCAATGCTTTCCGCCCCGGCGACGTGCTCAAGAGCCGCAAGGGGCTGAGCGTCGAAAACACCAACACCGACGCCGAGGGGCGCCTGATCCTGGGCGACGCGCTGTCGAAGGCCGGCGAGGCTGATCCGGTGCTGATCCTCGATTTCGCGACACTGACCGGTGCAGCCCGCGTGGCGCTCGGGCCCGACCTACCGCCGCTGTTCACCGATGACGAGACGCTGGCATCGGACCTGCTGGCGGCGGGCGTGGCGGAGCATGATCCCATGTGGCGGATGCCGTTGTGGGATGCCTATGACGACATGCTGAAGTCCGACATCGCCGACATGGTCAACGCCCCCGATGGCGGCTTCGCGGGTGCGGTTACGGCGGCATTGTTCCTGCGCCGGTTCGTGCCGAAGGGCGTGGCGTGGGCGCATCTCGACGTCTTCGCGTGGCGCCCGACGGCGAAGGCCGGACGGCCGAAGGGCGGTGAGGCCTATGCGCTGCGGGCGGCGTGGAAGGTGCTGAAGGACCGGTTTCCTTCCTAAGCCCTCTCCCGCCTTCGCGGAAGAGGGAGGGGCCCGCCGCCGTCAGGCGGTGGGAGGGTGAGGGTCTTCCTCTACAAAGCGGATCCTCTACGAGACCCCAAGACCCTCGCCCAATCCTCTCCCGCGAAAGCGGGAGAGGGCTTTCAGGTCAAACGACCGCCAGATCACCCAGCTCACGCACCGACACGCCATACACCGCGCAGATATGATCGCGCAGCCGCCGCTTCGCCTCGGCCATATCCGCGAACGCAGCCTCTTCGACCGCTTCGGCCGCGAAGTTCACGGTGAAGCTGTCAGGCACCAGAGCCTCCCAGCTGACCGCATGCACGCCCGCCGCCGCGCGTACCGCCGCGACCAGCGCATGCCCCTCGCGCGTCACATCATCCATGGCGCTCGCTCAATCGTTCGGCGTGACCGGCTGGCCGTTCTTGATCGCGCGCTTCTCGGCGATCCACGCCTCTGCCGCCTTTTGCCCGCAGCCGCTCTGCCCGTTCATCCCGATCGGCGAACAGCTGCCCGGCAGCACGCGGCGATTGTCTTCCATCACCCGCTCCATCCGCACCGATTGCGAGATGCTCTGCACATCCGTCTTGGGCTCGTCCCGCAGCGCCTTGGGGATACGATATTGGTCCTGATCGGGCGGCGCGCAGACGACGACTTCGCTGGCGGTCGATTCCGGACATTTCTCGCCCGGCTGGATCGTGATGCTGCGGATGCGCTGCGGCGGCTGGCTGCCCTGCTCCTGGGCGTAGGCGGCGGCGGGGACGGCGGCGATCGCCACGGCAAGGACAAGACGCATCGACATCATCGTAACTCCACACGGCCGAAAGGGGAGCGGCCAAGTTTCACTTTCAACGCACCGATTGCGGCGAATGTTGCGCCGGCTCAAGGCTGCGCTATGGCGATGGCGCAATGATCCTCGTCATCGACAATTACGACAGCTTCACCTGGAACCTGGTCCATTATCTGATGGAGCTGGGCGCGGAGGTCCGCGTCGAGCGCAATGACGCGCTGACCGCGCGCGAGGCACTGGCGACCGGCGCCAAGGCGATCCTTCTATCCCCCGGCCCCTGCACGCCAAACGAGGCGGGTATCAGCCTGGACATGGTCGCCGCCTGTGCCGACACTGCGACCCCGCTGTTGGGCGTGTGCCTGGGCCATCAGTCGATCGGTCAGCATTTCGGCGGGCGGGTGGTGCGCGGCGGGCTGATGCACGGCAAGACCAGCGCGCTGACCCATGACGGCACCGGGCTGTTCGCGGGGCTCCCCTCGCCCTTCACCGCGACGCGCTATCACAGCCTGATCGTCGAGGACGTGCCGGCCTGCCTGGCGGTCAATGCCACCGCGCCGGATGGTAGCGTCATGGCGTTCCGACATACCGACCTGCCGATCCACAGCGTGCAGTTCCACCCCGAGAGCATCGCGACCGAACATGGCCATGCGATGCTGGCGAATTTCCTGGAGATTGCGGGTATCCTCCCCGCTCGCGGGGAGGCGCTATCCGCATGACCACGCTCAGCCTCCTCCCCGATCCGTCCTCGCCGCTCAGCCACGAAAGCGCCGCCCAGGCCTTCGCCGACATCCTCGACGGCCGCACGTCGGAGGACGCCATCGCCGCCTTCCTGATCGGTCTGACCGAGCGCGGCGAAACCTCGATCGAGATCGCCGAGGCCGCGCGCGCCTTGCGCGAACGCCTGATCCCGATCGACGCGCCCGCCGGCACCATCGACGTCTGCGGCACAGGCGGCGACGGGCACCATACCCTTAACGTCTCGACCGCGGTCAGCCTGGTCGTCGCGGCCTGCGGCGTCCCCGTCGCCAAGCACGGCAACCGGGCCGCCTCGTCCAAGGCCGGCGCCGCTGACACGCTGGAAGCGCTCGGCCTCGACATGGCGCGTGCGGGTGCGATGGCGGAGGCGACGCTCGCCGACCTCGGCATCTGTTTCCTCTTCGCCGGCAACCACCACCCCGCGATGAAGCGCATCCAGCCGATCCGTCAGCGGCTCGGCCGGCGCACGATCTTCAACCTGATGGGGCCGCTCGCCAATCCGGCGCATGTCACCCGTCAGCTGATCGGCATCGCCCGCCCCGACTATGCGCCGATCTATGCCGAGGCGATGGAGAGCCTTGGCGCGGAGGGTGCCGCGGTCGTTTCCGGCGAAGAGGGGCTCGACGAAATCTCCAGCGCGGGGGCGACGGTGGTCCTGCGTGTCGGCGATTGCGACCTGCCCGAGCGGATCGTGCCGGAGGACGCCGGCCTCCCTCGCGGCCCGCTCTCCGCCATCCGGGGCGGCGACCCCGCATATAACGCGCTCGCCCTCCGCCGCCTGCTGACCGGCGAGCACGGCCCCTACCGCGACGCCGTCCTGCTCAACGCCGCCGCCGCGCTGGTCATTGCGCAGGCCGCCCCCGACCTCACCGAAGGCGCCGCGCTCGCCGCCGAAGCGCTCGACGCCGGCCGCGCGAACGCGCTGCTCGATTCCTGGATCGCCTACGCATGACGACGATGCTCGATACCATCCTGGCGACGAAGCGCGACGAGGTGGCGACACGCCGCCGCGCGACATCGCTCGCCGACCTGTCGGCCCTCGCACTGGCCCAGACCCCGCCCCGTGGTTTCCGCCGCGCGCTCGATGCGAAGGCGGCGACCGGCTATGGCCTGATCGCCGAGATCAAGAAGGCGTCGCCGTCCAAGGGTCTGATCCGCGAGGACTTCGATCCCCCGGCGCATGCCCGCGCCTATGAGGCGGGCGGCGCCGCCTGTCTGTCGGTGCTGACCGATGCGCCCTATTTCCTGGGCCACGAAGACTATCTGATCGCCGCCCGCGCCGCCTGCCGCCTGCCGGTGATCCGCAAGGACTTCATGGTCGACCCCTGGCAGGTGATCGAGGCGCGGACGATCGGCGCCGACGCGATCCTGATCATCGTCGCCGCACTCGACGACGGCGCGATGGCAGAGATCGAAGATGCCGCGATCGGCCTGGGCATGGACGTGCTGGTCGAGGTCCACGACGCCGACGAACTCGACCGGGCGCTGGCGCTGAAGTCGCGATTGATCGGGGTGAATAACCGAAATCTCAAGGACTTCACGGTCGATTTTGCGCGCACCTACGAACTCGTCGGCCGCGCGCCGGAGGGCTGCACCTTTGTCGCGGAAAGCGGCCTCACCACCCGCGCCGAGCTCGACGCGATGGCCGAACACGACATCCGCTGCTTCCTGGTCGGCGAGTCCCTTATGCGCCAGGCGGATGTCGAAGCCGCGACGCGCGCACTGCTTTCCCCTCTCCCCGCGGGAGAGGGAGGAGCCCGCGCCGAAGGCGTGGGAGGGTGAGGGTAGCGATGACGCCTACCCCCGCCCTCACCCTTCCGCCGGCTGCGCCGGCTCCCTCCCTCTCCCACGGGGAGAGGGAATGAACGACCTCACCCACCTCGACTCTACCGGCGCCGCGCACATGGTCGACGTCGGCGCGAAGCCCGCGACCCAGCGCCGCGCCGTCGCACGCGGTCGCATCATCATGTCGGCGAAGGCGATCGCGGCCATCCGCGACGGCAGCAACAAGAAGGGCGACGTCCTCGCCACCGCGCGCATCGCCGGCATCATGGCTGCGAAGCGCACGTCGGACCTGATCCCGCTCTGCCACCCGCTCCCGCTGACGAAGGCGTCGATCGACCTCGACCTCGACGACACCGGCATCACCGTCACCGCGACCTGCGCCACCGCCGGCCAGACCGGGGTCGAGATGGAGGCGCTGACCGCCGCCACCGTCGCACTGCTCACGCTCTACGACATGGCGAAGGCGATCGATAAGGGGATGGTCATCGACCACGTCCGGCTGCTGGAAAAGACCGGCGGCAAGTCGGGCGACTGGTTCGCGGCGGACGCCTGACGCCATGCCCCTGCTTCCCGTCGCCGAGGCCCAGGCCCGCGTCCTCGCGCTCGGCACGCCGCTCGCGATCGAGCATGTCGCACTGGCCGAAGCGGCGCATCGCTATGCCGCCGCCGACATCCGTGCGCGCCGCACGCAACCGGCGAGCGATCTGTCGGCGATGGATGGCTATGCGATCCGCCATGCCGATCTCGGCCGCCCGCTACGCCTGATCGGCGAAAGCGCGGCCGGTCGCCCCTTTACCGGCGCGGTCGGCGCAGGCGAGAGCGTACGCATCTTCACCGGCGCGACGATGCCGGCGGGGGCCGACTGCGTGCTGGTGCAGGAGGAAGCCCGCGCGGAGGGCGACATCATTCACCTTTCCGGCGAAGGACCCGCCCACCCCGGCCGGAACGTCCGCCGCCGCGGTCTGGATTTCGCCGACGGTGACGTTCTGATCCCCGCGGGTGCCGCGATCACGCCCGCCAGGCTCGCCGTCGCGGCGATCGGGGGGCACGCGACCCTGCCCGTCCACGCCCGTGTCCGGGTCGCGATCGCCGCGACGGGGGATGAGCTGGTGCCTGCCGGCCAGTCTCTCGATGCCGGGCAACTGCCGGAATCAAACGGCGTCATGCTTGCCGCGATGCTCGCCCCGCTGGGCGTCGACATCCTCGATCTCGGCATCCTGCCCGACCGCGCCGACGCACTTGAGGCGGCGTTCCGTGCCGTCGATGCCGATGTGCTGGTGACGACGGGCGGCGCGTCGGTCGGCGATCACGACCTCGTCCGTCCTGCGCTCGAAGCCGCTGGCGCAACGATCGATTTCTGGCGGATAGCGCTACGTCCCGGCAAGCCGATGATGGCCGGGCGGCTGGGACGGGCGGTCGTCATGGGCCTGCCGGGCAATCCGGTCTCGGCCTTCGTCACCGCCGAACTGTTCGTGAAGCCGCTCGTTCGACACCTCGCCGGCGCGGCCGATCCCTCCCCGCCAACGCTCACCGCAAAACTGGGAGAGGATTTGCCGGCGAACGGCGAGCGCACCGACTATCTGCGCGCCGAACTTCGCGATGGCGCCGCATTCGCCTCGACCATCCAGGACAGCTCGATGCTCCGGACGCTGGCGCGGTCGACCTGCCTGATCGTCCGGCCGCCGCACGCCACCGCCGCCCGATTCGGCGACTCGGCGGAAATCCTGATGATCGCTTGACAGGCCCGGGAACAAACCGCATACGTTCGTCGTCTGTTCCGGGACGGAGGCCCTCATGCTCACCAAGAAGCAGCACGAACTCATCTGCTTCATCAACGATTCCCTGAACGAGAGCGGCGTGTCGCCCTCGTTCGAGGAGATGAAGGAGGCGCTCGACCTCAAGTCGAAGTCGGGCGTGCATCGCCTGATCTCGGCTCTGGAGGAACGCGGCTTCCTGCGCCGCCTGCCGAACCGTGCCCGCGCACTCGAAGTGCTGAAGATGCCGGAGCGGGCCGATGCGAAGGCTGCCAAGCCCGCGCCGCAGCCCTCAACTTCGTCAACATTCGCGGGCAAGACGCCACCCGCGCCGGCGAACGACGTGATCGAAATCCCGCTCCACGGCCGCATCGCCGCGGGCGTTCCGATCGAGGCGATGGAAGGGGCGACGATGCTGCCCGTCCCCGCCGCGCTGCTCGGGTCGGGCGAGCACTACGCGCTGGAAGTGTCGGGCGACTCGATGGTCGAGAAGGGCATTCTCGACGGCGACTATGCGCTGATCCGCCGCACCGAGACCGCGCGCGACGGCGACATCGTCGTCGCGCTGATCGACGAGAACGAGGCGACGCTGAAGACCTTCTACCGCGAAGGCAGCATGGTCCGACTCGACCCGGCCAACCGCTCCTATGATCCGCAGCGCTACAGCGCGCGACAGGTTCGCGTGCAGGGCAAGCTGGCCGGGTTACTGCGTCGCTATTGAGAATAGGCCCTGACCCGTCTCGAAATGGGACGGATCGGGAGCTTCGGTGTGTCGGGCGAGATGGTCGCGCGAAAGCTGGCAACGGCTATCGGCGGCCTTGATTGCAGGAGGCGAGCACTTTGGAGCGTCGCCGTAACCGGGACAGGACCGGCCCTAACCGCTGCCGGGCTGGTGGGAGGCGTGGCCAAAGACTCCACTTGGCCGGCGGCCGCTTGGAGTTTTGAATGGTTTGAGGCCAATCAACTAAGGTGAAGCACAACCGGGCTCCGGCGGAGGCCGAAGCGTCGGCGGGCGGCGGCGCTTGGGCTGCCGCGGTGCCGGTCTTCGCCGAAAGGCAGGATGGGTCGATCTGGCTGGAAAACATTCCAATGACTCAATCCTTCTCCGTTCGTGCTGAGCGAAGTCGAAGCACCTGAGTCTCCTGCCCCCTATGACCTTGCCCAAGACATGCGGCGTCCTCGCTCAGGGCGAGCGGATCGGGTGGAGGTCCGACGGGCCTACCCGACCGATTGGAGATCAGCGCACCGTTTTTCCGTGCGGGCCGGGCCTAGGCTGGTCGTTTTCACGCCCCCTCGGCGGCATTACGGCGGGCGGACGAACCCAGGGATGCGATCCATGATCATCGGCCACCCGACGCACCAGCAGTGGCGCAAAGCTCACCGCGACGCCGCCTGACGTGCGCAAAGTCACACCGTCCAGTTTGAGCCATCTCGGCCGGCACGTCCGCGGCAGGCGTCGTTCGCTGACTACGACATCGGCCCGCCTGCAGGCCGCCGTGAGGTCTGCGATATCCAGGTGATAACTACTGCGCGTCGCCAGCACCCGCCACGTTCGCCCACCTCGCGTGATCCGTGCCAGGCAGAGATCGGCATTGCACCGCGCCTGCCGCATGTCGTCGATCGCCGGAAGTTCGCCATCCGCGCCGCCGCCTTCTGCCAGAAGATCGCGGACATAATCTCCGGCCCGTTCTCGCAAGACCGCCAACTGCGCGTCATCCATCCGAACCGCCAGATGCCGCCCGTCGCCGGTCACGATCAGATCGGGCGCGGGGGTTGCCAAAGCCCACCCCGCCCCCGCCAAAACGGGCGCCACGCCGACCCAGCGCACCGGCGTCCGCCACAACAACACCCAGATCCCGCCGCCGACCATCAAACCAAAGGCACCGCGGGGCATCATCGGCAACGCCGCGACCGCGCCGGGCGCGTCCGCTGTGGTGCGGGCGATCCAGAGCAGCAGCGCCAAAGCCTTGCCACACAGCCACCAGAAAGGCGCGCCGAAACCGACCGCGTCGAGGCTCAACGCCAGCGCCTCGAGTGGCATGATGACGAACGTCGTCAGCGGGATCGCAACGATATTGGCGAGCGCGCCGTACAGTCCCGCCTTGTGGAAGTGGAACAGAGCGATCGGCATCAACACCGCCTCGACCGCCAGCCCCGTCAGCAGCAATGATGCAAGGCTGCGGAGTGCGCGTCGTCCCCAATCTTCGTCCCGCGACGCGAAGAAGGCCCGCACGCGCTGATGCTCGTGCAGTGCGACGATCGCGGTGACGGCGGCGAAGGATAGCTGGAAACTGGCACCGACCAGCGCCTCGGGCCACAGCAGCAGCACCAAGAGCGCGCCGACCGCAACGAGGCGCAGGGTGATCGCCTCCCGCCCCAGCATTACAGCGGCCAGCACCAGTAGCGCGGCGATGCACGAGCGCAGCGTCGGTACCTCCGCGCCGGTCAGCCAGGTATAGCCGATCGCCGCCACCGCACCGGCCCCGGCTGCGACCAGCGGCAGGCGGAGGTTCAGCGCAAGCCACGGGCTGAGCGCCAGCAACCGCAGCACGACCACCATCGTGGCCGCGACGACCGCCGTAATGTGCAACCCACTGACCGACAGCAGATGCGCCAAGCCTGATCGTCTCATCGCCTCGGCATCGGTTTCCGGGATCGCGCCCTGGTCCCCCGTCGCAAGCGACGCCGCTACCGCCCCCTCGGAACCGGGCAATCTCGAACGGACGTGCTGCGACAGCCGCTGACGAAGGTCGCTCCCCGCCGCTTCGCCCGGCGTGACGATCGTCACCGGCGCAAAGCCGCGGCCGGTCGCACCGATCCGCGCGAACCACGCGACACGTGCGAAGTCATGCGCTCCCGGTACGGCCGCCCCGGCCGGCGGCATCAACCGCGCGCGCAACGCGATCCGGGCGCCACGCGTCAGTCCCGCCGGCATATCGCCATCGGCCAGATTGACCCGCACCCGCGGGGGCAGACCCGATGCCGCCTCGGTAGCAAGCGTCAGTCGCGTCAAATCCCGCGCCGGCAATGGCTCGATCCGCTCGACCACACCGCTGAAGGCCACAACCGCCGGCCGCGCCAGGACCGGAGCAGCGACCCGCTCGGCCCGCCACCAGACCAGAGCGCATCCGAGCGCCGCCGTCAGACCGCCGACCAGCAGCACGCGCCCCGCGCGTGTCCCGCCCGCCAGGACCAGCCCCGCCGCCGCGACGCCGCCGCTCGCGAGCATCCATCCGATCCAGTCCGCCCGGTCCGGCAGCACGAACCACGCCGCGATCCCGGCGCCGAGCGCGACCGGCAACCACAGGACCAGCGCATCCCGCTCCGCCTCCAGCCAGCGCTCAAGCACGCCCGCCCGCCAGTCGGGCAAGCGGATTTGAAGCCCGGTGAGGGCCATGCTAGGGCGCGGCGCGGCTGGACTGGCCATTAGTCCTCGATCCTGGGAGCAGCGGCGCGTGAGCGCAACCACCGAAACCGGCGCGGCCAATCGCGCCCCCACCCCCGCCACGAACCCTGCGGTCGTGACCCGCTTCGCGCCGTCACCGACCGGCTATCTGCATATCGGCAACGCCCGCACCGGCATGTTCGCCTGGCTCTACGCGCGGCATTACGGCGGCAAGGCGCTGTTGCGGATCGAGGACACGGACAAGGCGCGCTCGACCAGCGAAGCGATCGACGTCATCTTCGACGGACTGAACTGGCTCGGCCTCGATTGGGACGAGGAACCCGTTTTCCAGTCGACACGCGCCGGCCGTCATGCCGAAGTTGTCGAGGAATTGATTGCCCGCGGCGGCGCCTATCGCTGCTACATGACGCAGGACGAACTCGCCGCCGCGCGTGCCGCGGCGGAGGCCGAGCGCCGCCCCTTCCGCCTGAACTCGCCGTGGCGCGACGCCGATCCCGCTACCGCGCCGGAGGGGCAGCCCTTTGTCGTCCGCGTGAAGGCCGAGCGCGAGGGCGAGACGGTCATCGAAGACCTGGTGCAGGGTCGCGTCACCGTCGCCAACGCCGAACTCGACGACATGGTCCTGCTTCGGTCGGACGGCACGCCGACCTATATGCTCGCGGTCGTCGTCGACGATCACGACATGGGGGTCACCCATGTCATCCGCGGCGACGATCATCTCAACAACGCCTTCCGCCAGCTCAGCATCATCCGCGCGATGGGCTGGGCGGAGCCGGTCTATGCCCATATCCCGCTGATCCACGGTGGCGATGGCGGCAAATTGTCGAAGCGGCACGGCGCACTGGGCGTCGACCAGTATCGCGATCAACTCGGCATCCTGCCCGAGGCGCTGTTCAACTATCTCCTGCGTCTGGGCTGGGGCCACGGCGACGACGAGATCATCAGCCGCGAACAGGCGATCGAATGGTTCGATCTCGATGGCGTCGGAAAATCACCAGCACGGTTCGATACGAAGAAGCTGGAGAACCTGAACGGCCATTACATCCGCTCGGCCGACGATAGCCGGCTAGCCGATCTGGTCGCGCCCCATCTCGGTTTCGAACCGACGGTAGAGCGGCGTGACCTGCTGCGACGCAGCATGGCGTCGCTGAAGCCGCGCGCCGCCAACATCCTCGAACTTGCCGATGGCGCGGCGTTTCTCTTTCGCACCCGCCCACTGGAAATGGATGCTGCTGCGGCAGCTTTGCTGGAGGGGGACGCTCCCGCGTTGCTAGCCCGATTGCACGCCGCGCTTGACGCGGTCGATGACTGGGATACGGAAGCGCTCGAAACGGCGGTCCGCGAGGTCGCCGAGGCCGCGGGCGTCAAGCTCGGTGCCGTCGCGCAGCCGCTGCGCGCCGCACTCGTCGGTCGCAAGACCTCGCCCGGAATTTTCGACGTGCTCGAACTCCTCGGGCGTGACGAGAGTTTGGGACGGATTGCCGACCAAATGGCCTGATGCGGGCCGCATAAGAACAATGAGGAGCTGAGCAGTGACCGACACCACCCTGAAGATCGGCGACGGCGACTATCCGGTGCTGTCGGGCACCGTCGGTCCGGACGTGATCGACATCCGCAAGCTCTATGCGAAGTCGGGGATGTTCACCTACGACCCCGGTTTCACCAGCACGGCATCGTGCGAATCGGCGCTGACCTATATCGACGGCGATGAGGGCGTGCTGCTTCACCGCGGCTATCCGATCGGCGAACTGGCTGAGCATTCGTCGTTCATGGAGGTCAGCTATCTGCTGCTGAACGGCGAGCTGCCGAGCCAGGACGAGCTGTCGAAGTTCGAATATACGATCAGCCGCCACACGATGCTGCATGAGCAGCTGTCGACCTTCTACCGTGGCTTCCGTCGCGATGCGCACCCGATGGCGGTGATGTGCGGCGTGGTCGGTGCGCTCAGCGCCTTCTATCACGACTCGACCGACATCTCCGATCCGCACCAGCGGATGATCGCGTCGCACCGCCTGATCGCCAAGATGCCGACGATCGCGGCAATGGCGTACAAGTACAGCGTCGGCCAGCCGTTCCTCTATCCGAAGAACGACCTGAGCTACGCCGGCAACTTCCTGCGCATGACCTTCGGCGTTCCGGCCGAGGAATATGAGGTCAATCCGGCGGTCGAGCGGGCAATGGACCGCATCTTCATCCTCCATGCCGACCACGAGCAGAACGCCTCGACCTCGACCGTGCGTCTCGCCGGGTCGTCGGGCGCCAATCCGTTCGCCTGCATCGCGGCGGGCATCGCCTGCCTGTGGGGTCCGGCACATGGCGGCGCGAACGAAGCCGCGCTCAACATGCTGCGCGAGATCGGCACGCCGGACAAGATTCCGGAATATATCGCGCGCGCCAAGGACAAGAGCGATCCGTTCCGCCTGATGGGCTTTGGCCACCGCGTGTACAAGAACTACGACCCGCGCGCGACGGTGATGCAGAAGACGGTGCGCGAAGTCTTCGAAGCGCTGAACGTGTCGGACCCGCTGTTCGAAACCGCGCTGCGTCTGGAAGAGATCGCGCTGAACGACGAATATTTCATCGAGAAGAAGCTGTTCCCGAACGTCGACTTCTATTCGGGCGTGATCCTGTCGGCGATCGGCTTCCCGACGACGATGTTCACCGTGCTCTTTGCCCTCGCCCGCACCGTCGGCTGGGTTGCGCAGTGGAACGAGATGATCTCGGACCCCGAGCAGAAGATTGGCCGTCCGCGCCAGCTTTATACCGGTCCGACCGAGCGGTCCTACGTTCCGATCGGTCAGCGCTAAGTGCGATGGCTGACAGCATCGGGTCGAGTGATATTCGGCCTGATGCTGACAATCGGCGGAGCCCTCAAGATCGCGTTCGGCAGCCTGTTCCTGCTTCAGGGCGCAGGTGTCGTACGCTGGCCGGCGTCGAGCTTCATGATCGGGAACAGCGTCTGGATCGCCGGCGGTCTTGTGATCGTGATCGTCGGCGCCGCCGAACTGATCGTGGCGCGACGCTGGCTCACCCCAAAGGCAAGGTGAACACGAACCGCGCGCCTGCGCCCGGTGCGCTGTCGACGGTGATATCGCCGCCCATCGCGCGAGCCAGCCGCCGCGATATGTAGAGGCCGAGGCCGCTGCCGCCAGCCTCGCTCGTATCGACGCGGCCGAACTTCTCGAAAATCATCGCCTGGTCGGTGTCGGCGATGCCCTTGCCCTGGTCGGCGACGATCACACAGGCGTGGGTGTCGTCCTGCGTCACCCGCACCCACACGCTGCCGCCGCGCGGCGAATAGCGCACCGCATTGCCGATCAGGTTCACCAGGACCTGCACCGCGCGCCGGAAATCCCCGGTCGCCGGAGCGGATTCGTCGAACGCCGGCCGGTCGATCCGTACCGAGCGCTCCGCCGCGCGTACCGACAACAGCCCCGCGGCCCGGCGCGCGGCATCGGCCAGGTCGAGCGGTTCAGCAGCGACTGTAAAGTCGTGGCGTTCGACGGCTTCCAGATCGACCAGATCGTCGACCAGGCCGAGCAGGTGACGTCCCGCGCTGGCGATGTCGTTGGCATAGCCCGAATATCGTTCGGCGATCGGCCCGTCGACGCCGGCGCTCATGCCGCTGGCGCTCGATATAATCCGTTCGAGAGGGCGCCGGAGCGATCGATCGAGCTGCTCGCCGAAGCCGGCTGCCATGATTGGCGCAGGCTCGGCGCCCTCGGTCGTGGCCGGCGCCGGCGCGCCGAGCATGGCGACTCCGCCCGTGAACCCGGCGAAGCGCCCGCGCGCGTCGATCTGCGGCTCCGCCGACAGGAGCACCCGCCGACCGGTACCGCGCAATTCCGCCTCCTGCGCGTCGAAGCGCATCTGCGCCGCGACCGCGCCGAGGATCGGGAAGCTGCCGTCGTCATCCTCTGCCAGCGCGAAGAGCCGGACGAGCGGCTGGCCGAGGATCGCACCGGCGTCGAAGCCGTAGCGCGCACCGGCATCGGGCGTGACGTGCGTGAGGCGGAGCGTAGCGTCGCTTTCCCACTGCCAGTCGGCCTCGACCGTCTGGAAGGAGGCGCGTTCGTTCGCCGGCCGCCACGCCGGTCGCGCCTGCCAGCCGCCGACCGTCAGCGTCACACCGCTGGCATCGGGCTCGACACGAATGCTGAGGTCGAGGTCATCGTCACCGTCCGCCACCACGACCGTGCGCGCGATAGCGATGCCAAGACGCCGCGAGAGCCGGACCAGCGCCGCGATTTCGGGAAGTGCGACGTCGCCACCGACCGCCCCGCCCGCCTGGGCGACGAGATCGAGAAAGCGCGGATCGGCATGGACCAGGCGTCCATCCGCGTCGCACCGCGCGACGATCGGGTGCAACAGGGGATCGACCGCGTTCACGCGTCGTCCCTCGCCGCATCGAGAGCCATCAGGGCCGCACGGAAGTCGCGATGCAATGTCAGCGGAGCAACTGCCAGACGCGCGGTTGCCGGATCGATACTGGCCGCCAGGTCAAGCGCATCGGCGAATGCTTCGGCATCGCGCCGCGCATCGGCCTCACACAAATGGAAGCCGAGGCGGGCAATCACTTCGCGCGGCACGTCCAGCGCGCGAAGAACAAGCCACAACCGGTCACCGGCAGGATCGATCAACAGTTCGCGGCCCAGCTCATAGTCCGTTCCCAGCGCATGGGCCAGGAAGGCGGCGAGAATGGTCAACCGGCGATCACGCAACACTTCGTCGATCAGCGCGAGGAGCTCGGCCGCCTGCGGGTCGACCGCCGCCGCCAGCCGCATCGCCGCCATTTCGACCCGATCGTCGTCGTCATGCGCGGCGATACTGCGCTTGGCCGCTTCACCGAGCGCGCGGTCGAGCGCGGCGGGATCGGCAATCCGGTCGCCGACGCGGTTACGCAGCGCCGCCGCGACCCACCAGACCAAGCGGGCATGGAGTGCGGACGGCAGGCCTGTCCCGGACAGGGCCCGGCCTTCGCCGAGACTGCGGCGATGGCTCTCGCCGATCATCGCCGCCGATGCCGCCGTCGCGACGACCCGGTCGGAGCTTTGGGTGAGACGCGCCAGCAGGCTGGGCGCGTCGCCCTCCGCGCCGGCATCCGCGGGCAGACCTTCGGTCAGCAGCTCCAGCCGGACGCGCGCCAGGCATTCTCCGGCGAAATCGGGATCGCCGAGCAATCCGGCCGCAGCCAGTCGGTCGACGACCGGTGCCGTCGTGCGGGTGATCGCCTCGGCTGCGGCTGTGGCGCCACGCGCCGTCAGCAGGCGGGCGGCATATTCGCTCAATTCGCCCTCTACGACGCCAACGATACCGGAAACCAGCGCCGAAAAGGCTGCGCGTGTGCGGTCGTCGAGTCGCGCTTCAGGCGCGCGAAACGCATCGGCGATCGACGCCGATTCCGCGCGGCGCGAACGCGAATCGGCGCGAGCGGCACGAGCCATCAAGGCCCGCGCCTCAGCGCTCAGCGCGGCCTGGGTGGTGGCGGAAGCGTCCGTCATAGAGTCCCGAACTAACGGAGCCGTCGTTAAGGGCGCCCTAAGGCTTTTCACGGATCGCCTCAATTGCTGCGCCGATCGATGCCAGTGCGTATAGGGCGGAAAGCCCAAGGCCGACGACTGGGTGCCCGACGATCGCTGCGGGCAGCAGGATCAGCGGATGCGCCGCCGGCGTCGCCCACCACCGGCGACGCGGGACCGGTGTCCGTTCCAGCAGCACGGCGCAGGCGATCGTCGCCATTGCGAGCACCAGGCCCGTGCCGCCGCCCGATATCCGCGTCACTACTACCCCGGTCAGCACGACCGCGATCGCCGAGATCACCTGGATCACCCGCTCCTGCGCACGCGCCAGCCGATCCTCGCCCCGCAGCCAGCTGAGCATCGAGCCGGTCGACAGTGCCGCGATCCCGACCAGCGACGTCGCCAGACCCGCAGCGGGCATCAGCATCGCCAGCAGGATGATCGAGGCGAAACCGAACGCCCCTCCCGCCACGGTCGCCGCCCAGGCCGGCACGCCGCGCGCGACGAGGTGCGGCAGCGTCCAGCCAGTGATGGGGGTAAAGATAAAGCGGTCAGTCCACGCGGTACGCCGGTCACCCAGCGCCGCCAGCACCGACTTCGACCGCCGGAGCAGCGCTGCGGCATTGCGCTCGACCCCATGCCGCGTCCGCCCCGTCGCCGGCGGCAACAACAGCTGCACCGCCCGCGCGGCCACCGCCTGGCGGAGCAAAGTCGACTGGAAATCATAGTCCACCGGCAGCGACGCGACATCGGCCAGCCGAGCCGCCGGCACGCGGGCGAGACCGGCCCAGCTATGGGCATTGTCGACCCGCTCGATCCCGACGCTGCCGTCCCCGTCGCGCGTGACGAGCAACGCCTCGTGGGTTTCGGACGCAATCCATTCGATGACCGCATCGGTGGTCACCAGCGCATCGGCGACGACGATGACCTGCGCCAGCGGATGCACCTTGGCCGCCGCCTCCTCGGCCGATCGTACGACGTCGACCGTCACCCCGCGCGAGGCGATGCGGCTCGTCGCGCCGAGCAGCGCCGGCGTGACGCGCGACACCGCAACCAGCAGATGCCCGACGCCGACCGCCGCCAGCAGCCGCGCCTGATATTCGATCAGCGTCGCGCCACCGAACGGCAGCGTCGCCGCCAACGCATCGGGGCGATCCTCCGCATCCTCGGTCGCAAAAACGAGGCCGACTAGCATGAAGCCGCCCCCGCCGTGCTCCCGCGCAGGCGGGAGCCTAGAGCCACCAGCAATATGCGACGGGTAAGAGTAACCCTGGGCTCCCGCCTGCGCGGGAGCACGGCGGCATGTGTGACGGGGCTCGAACGCATCAGTACAACAGATACGCGCGCCGCACGTCCTCCCACGCCGTTTCGTCCGGCTGCGTCATCGCATCGAGATCGCCCGGCTGTGCGCCGACATCGTCGACCCACTCTCGCAAGCCCGGCCCGCCGTTGATGACGTCGATCGCCAGTTTGTCGAACACATATTCGTAGGGGAAATCGCGCCACAGCGGATAGTCCGGATACAGCGTCCGGATCGCCTTGAACGCCAGCGCCTGCAACCGCCACGGCTTGAACCCGTGGTGATCATAGGCCGCCCCCTCGGCATGAATGTGCAGCCCGGCGCACAGCTGATGCACGTGCTTGTGGAAGGTCGGCTCGAAACTCACCTCGCGAATTGCGCAGCCGCGAAGCCATTCCGCCCCCGTCCGCCGCATCTCAGCCAGCACCGCGCGGGCGTCGATATCGGGCGCACCGAACAGTTCGAGCGGCCGGGTCGTCCCCCGCCCCTCGCTCAGGGTCGTCCCCTCCAGCATGACGGTGCCGGCATAGGCGCGCGCCATGTTGACGTTCGGCGCGTTCGGGCTGGGGTTGATCCAGACCCGTTCGGTCGGCCAGCCGAATCCCGGCGCGGCGTCGGGCGCATAGCCCTCCATCGTCACGACGCGATAGTCGACGTCCAGCTTGTAGTGATCGACGAACCAGCGGCCCAGTTCGCCCAGCGTCAGCCCGTGGCGCATCGGCATTGGCCCCGCCCCGACGAAGCTCTCCCATCCCGGAAGCAACGTCAGCCCCTCGACCGGGCGTCCAGCGGGGTTAGGCCGGTCGAGCACCCAGACCGCCTTGCCATGCTCGGCCGCGGCTTCGAGCACATAAAGCAGCGTCGTGATGAAGGTGTAGATGCGACAACCCAGGTCCTGCAGGTCGACCAGCAGGACATCGAACGTGTGCATCGACTGGCCGGTCGGGCGGCGCACCTCCCCGTACAGGCTGAAGACGGGGACGTGATGGACCGGATCGTCGAAGTCCGGCGACTCCATCATATTGTCCTGCTTGTCCCCGCGCAGGCCATGCTGCGGCCCGAAGGCAGCGGTGACGTTCACGCCGGCAGCGACCAGCGCGTCGAGCGAATGCGTCAGGTCCGCAGTTACCGACGCCGGATGCGCCAGCAACGCAACGCGACGGCCGTGCAGGTCCTTGAGCAGCGTGGGGTCGGATAGGAGGCGATCGATGCCGAATTTCATGGATCAAGCGACTGCCGGGATACGCAGCGCAAAGCAATCGGGATGATGAAAATCAGGTGCACCAGACGGGTGCGCAAACGACCAATAGGATTTGGTGCCGTCGGCTTCCTCGATGACGGCGGTCAGGGCGACGTGGGTGGGGCGTTCAAGGCCGGACAGATCCAGAGCGGCACGAATCCCGTCTTTCGTGCGGCAGATGACCGGGTCATGGGGCAGGATCAGGTCACGCATGCCCGTTCGGTAGCCATCGAAGGCATATGCCGCCCAGCAGGTCGACGGGGACAGGTTGATTTCGACGTACGCCTCGCCGACGTCGGGTTTCCAGAACAGCTCGAAACAGGTTGTGCGCCAGAGTTCGTCGGTGCGCGCCGGGGCGGTCATCTCGGGAAGGCGTAGCGCGTTGACACCATCGACGATGAAGCCAAGCAGGACTTCGTCTGTCATCGTACACTCGACCCTGACTGCTCGGACAGTCTTGGCCGGCGTCGCAGGATGACATTGCAGTTCGTAGATCATCCCCAACCCCGTTCGCACTGAGCCTGTCGAAGTGCTGCCCTTCTTCTGCCAACGTCCACAGAAGAAGGACAGGGCTTCGACAAGCTCAGCCCGAACCGTTAGAGGGCGCTCCGCTATGGCTACCGAATATCGCTCCGACCTGCTCCGCATCCTCTCGGAACGCGGGTACATCCACCAGGTGACCGACGCCGCCGCGCTCGACGCGCTGGCGGAAAAGCAGGTCGTGCCGGGCTATATCGGCTTCGATCCCACCGCACCGTCGCTGCACGTCGGCAGCCTCGTCCAAATCATGCTGCTGCGCCGGCTGCAACAGGCGGGGCACAAGCCGATCGTGTTGATGGGCGGTGGCACGGGGAAGATCGGCGATCCGTCGTTCAAGGACGAGGCGCGCAAGCTGGCGTCGGACGACGTCATCGCCGCCAATATCGCCGGCATCCAGCGCATCTTCGAACGTTTCCTGACGTTCGGCGACGGGCCGAGCGACGCGGTGATGGTCAACAACGCCGACTGGCTCGACAAGCTGGAATACATCCCCTTCCTGCGCGAGGTCGGCCAGCATTTCAGCGTCAACCGCATGCTCAGCTTCGATTCGGTGAAGCTGCGCCTCGACCGCGAACAGTCGCTCAGCTTCCTCGAATTCAACTACATGATCCTCCAGGGCTATGATTTCCGCGAGCTCTCCAAGCGGCAAGGCGTGCGATTGCAGATGGGCGGCAGCGATCAGTGGGGGAATATCGTCAACGGCGTCGAGCTGGCGCGCCGGATGGACGGGGCGGAAGTCTACGGCGTCACCACCCCGCTGCTGACGACCGCAGACGGCGTGAAGATGGGCAAGACCGTGTCGGGCGCGGTCTGGCTGCACGAGGACCAGCTGTCGCATTTCGATTACTGGCAGTTCTGGCGCAACACCAACGACCGCGACGTCGGTCGCTTCCTGCGCCTGTTCACCGACCTGCCGCTGGACGAGATCGCGCGGCTGGAAACGCTGGAGGGTGCCGAGATCAACGAGGCGAAGAAGGTGCTGGCGACCGAAGCGACCGCCATGTGCCGCGGCCGCGCCGCCGCCGACGAGGCCGCCGAGACCGCGCGCCGCACGTTCGAGGAAGGCGCATCGGGCACCGCGCTGCCGACGATCGACGCGCCGGGTGGCAGCATCGCCATCGTCGATGCGCTGATCGGACTGGGTTTCGCCAAGTCGAAGGGCGAGGCGCGGCGGCTGATCGCCGGCGGCGGCGCGCGTGTGGACGGCGAGAAGATCGGCGACGAGGCGGCGGTGATTACGGTCAACGGCGACGTGCGCCTGTCTGCGGGAAAGAAGCACCACGGCATCATCCGCGCATCCTAAATTATCCGCTAAGCGTGATGTCTTAAGTCGGAAATACAGACAAAGTTTACGTTTGGGCCGCTACTCAAAACGGGCGACTTTGAGGTGCCCATGTATGGCGTACGGAAATGCGGCGATTGCGGACGGCCGGCGAGAGAATCGCGACGAGGTCCATTACCGCGCGCGGGCCATCGATGCGGACGGTCGCTCGCTTCAGCTGCTGGTCGTCAACATCTCGCCGGGCGGCTTCATGGCGCGGTGCGACTCGGATATCGCGGACGGGTCCAGGCTGCGGATCGCGCTGCCGGGCCGCGGAATGCAGATGGCGCAGGTGCGATGGGCGCTCGGCGGGCGCATCGGTTGCCAGCTGGAACGATCGATCCCGCTGGCCGACTATCATCAGCTTCTCGCGACGCTGACACGCTAGAATTGGAGTCGCCAAGCGGAGCTTTGCCCCACCGTTCGTGCTGAGCAGAGTCGAAGCACTTCGTTGACGAGTGCCCTTCGACTTCGCTCAGGGCGAACGCAAATAGGGACAGCTGGCCACTTGCACTAGCGCCGCACCAGCAGCACGCCGGCGAAGACCAGCACGAGGCCGGCGATGCGGCTGGCCGACACCGGCTCCGCGCGCAGGCCGAACAGCCCGAAATGATCGATCACCACCGCCGCGACCAGCTGGCCGCCGATCGCGACCATCAGCATCGTCGCGACACCCAGCCGCGGCGCGGCATAGGCGGCGGTCGCGACATAGATCGCGCCGTAGATACCCCCAAGCCAGGCCCAGCTCGGCGCCGCTCGCAGCGTCGTCGGTGACACGCGGTCGGAAGCGGCCCAGACGATCGCAATCGCCGCGGTGCCCACGCTGAACGATACCAGCGAGGCGAGCAGGGTCGATCCCGACACCTTTGCCAGCATCGCATTGGTCGGCGCCTGCGCGGCGACGCCGATGCCGGCCAGCAGAGTCAGAATGATCGGAAGAAGCACGTTCATCATCCTTACCCCGACCGCAACAGGCCGACCGCGGCGTCGCGTTCGAACAGGTACAACGCGGTCCGCGCCGCCTGCCCCCGCGCGCCCTGCAAGCCGCCGTCGCGATCGATCAGCAGCCGCGCGTCGCCGTTGGCAATCGGCAGCAGTTCGCCCAGCATTTCGGGCGTCGCCATGCGAAAGCCCTGCTCGCCCGACTGACGCGTGCCGAGCAGTTCGCCCGCCCCGCGCAGCCGTAAGTCTTCCTCCGCGATACGAAAGCCGTCGTTGGTCTCGCGCATCAGGGCAAGCCGCGCCCGCGCCGTCTCGCTCAGGTGCGCGCCCCGCAACAACAGGCACACCGACCGCCCCCCGCCGCGCCCGACCCGCCCGCGCAGCTGGTGCAGCTGGGCCAGGCCGAAGCGGTCGGCATGTTCGATCACGATCAGCGTCGCATTAGGCACGTCGACCCCGACCTCGATCACCGTCGTCGCGACCAGCACGCCCGCCTGGCCGGACGAGAATCGCGCCATCTGCGCATCCTTTTCCGGGCCTTTCAACCGACCATGGACCAGCGCCACGCGCTCCCCGAACCGCTGACGCAGCGCCTCCGCTCGTGCCTCCGCGGCTGCGAGGTCGGACTTTTCGCTCTCCTCGACCAACGGACAGACCCAATAGGCCTGCCCCCCGCCCGACAGATGCCGCGCGAGCCCGTCGACCACGTCGTCGAGCCGGTCTTCGCTGATGACCCGCGTCTCGATCGGCTCGCGGCCGGGCGGCATTTCGTCCAGCCGGCTGACGTCCATCTCGCCATAGTTGGCGAGCGTCAGCGTGCGCGGGATCGGCGTCGCGGTCATCACCAGCAGGTGCGGCGGGCGATCGGCCTTGGCCTGGAGCATCATCCGTTGCGCGACGCCGAAGCGGTGCTGTTCATCGACGACCACCAGCCCCAGGTCGCGATAGGTCACGCCCGCTTGAAAGATCGCATGGGTGCCGATCAGGATGTCGATCTCGCCCGACGCAAGGCCCATCAGCGTCGATTCGCGCGCACGACCCTTGTCGCGCCCGGTCAGGATCGCGACGGTCGCGATGCCGGCAAGCTGGCGCGACAGCGTCTCGAAATGCTGGCGCGCGAGGATTTCGGTCGGCGCCAGCAGCGCCCCCTGCGCCCCGCCCTCGACCGCGATTAGCAGGGCGTTGAGCGCGACCAGCGTCTTGCCCGACCCCACGTCGCCCTGAAGCAGTCGCAGCATCGGGCGGACCTGCGCCATGTCACCCTCGATCTCCCGGATCGTCCGCGACTGGGCGCCCGTTGGGGCATAGGGCAGGTCCAGCTTCGCCCGCAGCCGCCCGTCACCCGCCAGCGCCCGCCCCCGCTTCGCTCGCGCATCGCCGCGCACCAGCAGCAGCGCGAGCTGGTTGGCGAATACCTCGTCATAGGCGAGTCGCGTCCGCGCCTTGGCGTCAGAAGGATCGGCATGCAACCGCGCCAGCGCCTCACGCCAGGCCGGCCAGTCGTGCTTGGCGATCAGGCTGGGCTCGACCCATTCGGGCAGGTCGGGCGCGCGCTCGACCGCCTGCGCCGCCATCGCCGCCACCCGGCGCGAGGTCAGCCCTTCGGACAGCGGATAGATCGCCTCACGCCCGTTGCCGGTCGGCGCTTCATCCAGCGGGACGGCATAGTCGGGGTGGACCATCTGAAGGTCCTGCCCGTACGTCTCCAGCTTACCCGACACCCGCCGCGGCTCGTTCAGCGGCAACAGCTTCTTCACCCAGCCCGACGACCCGCCGAAATAGACGAGGCTGACATAATTGCCCTTCGCATCGACCGCGCTGACCCGCGTCGGACTGCGCGGGCTGCTGCCGCTGCGGTGCTCGACGGGCGTCAGCGTGATCGCGATCGTCCGGCCGGCGTCGGCGGCGTCCAGTTCCTCGCGCGGCAGGCGGTCGATGTATCCGGTCGGCAGGTGGAAGGCGACGTCGACGACTCGGGCCAGACCCAGCTTTTCCAGCGGCTTGGCAAGCCCCGGCCCCACGCCCTTCAGCGCGGTGACTTCGGCGAACAGCGGGTTGAGGATATCGGGACGCATGACTATCTCTGTCGTCCCCTAGCCCGTTCGGGCTGAGCTTGTCGAAGCCTTGTCCTTCTTTTTCTGGCGACTGAAAAAGGACAGCGATTCGACAAGCTCAGCGCGAACGGGTCGGGTGCACCTCTTTTCGCTGACGTCGCTTATCGCCGTTGGCCAATTTCGCTTGGAGCCTCGGCGATGGAGCGCGAGATCAGACTGAAACGCCTGCGCTTCCGCAGCTGGCACCGCGGGACGAAGGAAGCGGACTTGATGGTCGGCGGATTTTTCGAGGCGCATGCGGCGCGATGGTCGGACGAGGATATCGCCTGGTTCGAGGCGTTTCTGGAGGAACATGACGTCGACATCATGGCCTGGGCGATGGGCGCGGCGGCTGTGCCCGCACGATTGCAGGGGCGGATGATGGATGACCTGAAGACGCTGACTTACGTGCCGATTCAGCAATAGCCCTCTCCCCCTCGGGGAGAGGGTTGGGAGAGGGGCCTATCCGCGGGCGCCACTCTCGATGAGACACCTTCCCCTCTCCCAAACCCTCTCCCCAGCGGGGAGAGGGCTTATGTGGAAGCCCGATGCCCGACCTCTCTAAGATCCTCTCCGCCCCCCGCCCGCTGACGCTCGCCGGCGTAGCGACGGGCTTCCTCCCCGCGCTGCTCGCCGACCTGTCGCGAGCGGCGACCGGCGGCGCGTGCTTCATCGCGCCCGACGAAGCGGCGATGCGCGCGGTGCAGTCGACCGCAACCTTCTTCGCGCCGGAGCTTGAGGTGCTCGCCTTTCCGGCCTGGGACTGTCTGCCCTACGACCGCGCTTCGCCGACGCTCCGGGTCATGGCCGAGCGGCTCGCCACCCTCCATGCGTTACAGGCGAAGACCAAAGCCCCGCGCCTGCTCGTCACCACCGCCAACGCCGCGACCCAGCGCACGCTGACGCCGTTCCGGATCCGCAACCTCGTCGCGCACCTCGCGCCCGGCGAGCGGATCAGCCGCGAGAAGCTGTCGACGCTGCTGCAAGCCAACGGCTACGTCCGGACCGAATCGGTCGCCGACGCGGGCGAGTTTGCCGTCCGCGGGAGCCTGGTCGACCTGTTCCCGTCGGGCGCCGAGGCCGCGCTGCGCCTCGACTTCTTCGGTGACGAGATCGAAACCGTCCGCACCTTCGATCCGCACGACCAGCGCACGACCGGCAGCGTGAAGGGCTTCACCCTGCTCCCCGCGTCTGAAGCCTTGCTGGACGAAGACAGCGTCAAGCGCTTCCGCACCCGCTACCGCGAGACGTTCGGCGCTACCGCGACCGGCGACCCGCTTTACCAGGCGGTCAGCGAAGGTCGTCGCCTGGCCGGCATGGAACATTGGCTGCCGCTGTTCGAGGAGCGGCTGGAAACTTTGTTCGATCACCTTCCCGGCGACATGGTCGTCGTCCGAGACGGCGGCGTCGCGGGCGCGGCGGAGGGTCGGTTCGAGGCGATCGCCGACTATCACGCCAATCGTCTGAAGGCATCCGGAGCCGAACCGGGTAGCTATCGCCCGCTTCCGACCAAATCGCTGTACCTGCTGCCCGAGGAATGGGCGCAGGCGTTGCACGACACTCCTGCGCACGTCACGACGTCGTTCCACGAACCCGAAAGCGCGTCGATCCTCGAATTCAACATCGACGGCCCGCGCGACTTCGCGCCCGAACGCTCGGCCGGCACCAATGTCTACGAAGCCGTCGTCGCGCACCTGAAGAAGGTCCGCGGCAAGCGCATCCTCGCCAGCTATTCCACCGGGTCGCGCGAGCGGTTGAAGGGGTTGTTGGAGGATCACGGCCTGTCCGGCGGGCGGATGGTCGATACGTGGCAGGAGGCGCTGGGCGTCGTCGACAGCGCCACCGCGCTGATCGTCCTGCCGCTCGACCACGGGTTCACGGCGCCCGACGTCACCCTGCTGACCGAACAGGACATGCTCGGCGACCGGCTCGTCCGCCGGGCCAAGCGCCGCAAGTCGGCCGACGCCTTCCTCGCCGAGCTCGCGACGCTGTCGCCCGGCGACCTCGTCGTCCATGTCGACCACGGCATCGGGCGGTACGAGGGGCTGACGTCTATCCCGGTCGGCAAAAGCCCGCACGACTGCGTCGCGCTGAGCTATGCCGGCGGCGACAAGCTGTACGTGCCGGTCGAAAACCTCGAAGTCCTCAGCCGCTACGGCGCGGGCGAAGAGGGCGCGACACTCGACAAGCTCGGCGGCGAGGCATGGCAGCGGCGCAAGAGCCGAATGAAGGAGCGCATCCGCGAGATCGCGGGTGAACTCATCGCCACCGCGGCCGAGCGTGCGTTGCGCCCGGCCGAGGTCGCCGAACCCGACGGATCGGGCTTCGCGACCTTCGTCGATCGCTTTCCCTATGAGGAAACCGACGATCAGGACCGCGCGATCAACGACGTGCTGGAGGACCTTGGCAAGGGATCGCCGATGGACCGGCTGGTCGTCGGCGACGTCGGTTTCGGCAAGACCGAGGTGGCACTGCGGGCCGCCTTCGTCGCGGCAATGGCAGGAATGCAGGTTGCGGTCGTCTGCCCTACGACGTTGCTCGCTCGCCAGCATTACAACAACTTCGCCGCGCGCTTCGACGGCTTCCCGATCAAGGTCGGCCGCCTGTCCCGCCTCGTCACCGCCGCCGAATCGAAGGCGACCAAGGAAGGCATCGCCGACGGGACGCTCGACGTCGTCGTCGGCACCCACGCGATCCTGGCGAAGGGCATCGACTTCAAGCGCCTGGGGCTCGTCATCGTCGACGAGGAACAGCGCTTCGGCGTCACGCACAAGGAGCGGCTGAAGGCGCTGAAGACCGACGTCCACGTCCTGACGCTGACCGCGACGCCGATCCCGCGCACGCTGCAGATGGCGATGTCGGGCCTGCGCGAACTGAGCGTCATCCAGACACCCCCGGTCGATCGCCTGGCGGTCCGCACCTATGTCATGCCGTGGGACCCGGTCGTGCTGCGCGAAGCGCTGCTGCGCGAGCACTATCGCGGCGGGCAGAGCTTCTTCGTCACCCCCCGCATTGCCGACCTGCCGGACATCGAGGAATTCTTCCGCGAGCATGTGCCCGAAGTCCGCTACGTCATCGCCCATGGCCAGATGGCGCCGAGCGAGGTCGAGGAGCGCATGTCCGCCTTCTACGACAAGAAGTTCGAAGTGCTCGTCTCGACCAGCATCATCGAAAGCGGCATCGACATCCCGAGCGCCAACACGATGATCGTCAACCGCGCCGACCGCTTCGGCCTGGCGCAACTCTATCAGCTGCGCGGCCGTGTCGGCCGGTCGAAGACGCGCGCCTATGCCTATATGGTGTCGCCGCCCGAACGGCTGATGACTGAGGCCGCCGAGAAGCGGCTGAAGGTGCTGAGCGATCTCGAATCGCTGGGCGCCGGCTTCCAGCTCGCCAGCCACGATCTCGACCAGCGCGGCGCCGGCAACCTGCTCGGCGACGAGCAATCGGGGCACATCAAGGAGGTCGGCTTCGAACTCTACCAGTCGATGCTGGAAGAGGCGATCCTGGAGGCCAAGGCCGGCGGCAAGCTCTCGCGACCGACGGACTTCAGCCCGCAGATCACCATCGACGCGCCGATCCTGATCCCGGAAGCCTATGTCCCCGACCTCGACCTGCGCATGGGCCTCTACCGCCGCCTGAACGAGATCGACGCGCCCGCCGGGCTGGAAGCGTTCGCCGCCGAGATGATCGACCGTTTCGGCAAGCTGCCCGACGAGACCGAGAATTTGCTGCGGATCATGGAGATCAAGCTCAACGCCAAGCGCGCCTGCGTGGCGAAGCTCGACGTCGGGCCGAAGGGCGCGCTCGTCGCCTTCCATGAGAACAACTTCCCCAACATCGACGGCCTGCTCGCTTATGTCGGCAAGCTGGGCGAGGTGGCGAAGCTGCGCCCCGACCACAAGCTGGTCATCAATCGCGTCTGGGGTGACCCGAAAGCGCGTTTGCACGGGGCGTTGCAACTGTCGCGGGGGCTGGCAAAAGCGGCGGGTGGCTGATCCCGTAATCCCGATCAGCACGATTCCGTACATTCCGGCGGCGTCTTCGGCTAATCCGATAAGAAGGACTCGCTTTGAGGATGCACGCCGGTCGTGAAGAATCCGTTTCGCCGCCCCGCCAAGTCGAAGGCGGGCAAGTCACCGCCGAACGATAACCCGCAATTGGCGACTGCACTGGACGCGATCGCGGCGGCGGCGACAGCGGACGATGCCCTTGCCGCCCTCGTATCGACCGCGCGCGCGGCGATCGGCTGCGACGGGGTGACTTTGGTCCGGCGTGACGCCGACAGCGTCGAATATCTCACCGAAGACGCAATCAGCCCGTTGTGGAGAGGACAGCGTTTTCCGATCCGCATCTGCCTATCCGGACAGGCACTTCTGGCCCGCTCGACGATCGTCATCCCCGATATCGCGCTCGACAAGCGGGTGCCGCTCAACGCCTATCTCGCCACCTTCGTCCGCAGCATGGCGGTCGTGCCCATCGGCCACGACGATCCGCAACTGGCGCTGGGTGCCTATTGGAAGGCCGTCCAGCCGATCGAGCCGCTGACGATCGAGCGAATGATCCGACTCGCCGACGCGACGGCGGCGATCATCGATCGCGACGAGGGCGATGGCGACGGTCGACGGGTCGCCTGACGCTCACTCGTCAGCCGTGGCCCGCACCAGCCCCTCCAGCGTGACGCTGTCGACGCCCGGGGCACACAGATAGCCCTGGAACAAGCGGCATCCTGCTTCGGCCAGAAGGTCGCGCTGTTCGACCGTCTCCACCCCTTCGGCGATCACGTCGAGGCCCAGCGACGCCGCCATGTCTATGACGCCGCGCACCACCACCCGGTCGCGCGGATTGCCGGCAATGCCCGCGGTCAGCGACTTGTCGAGCTTCAGATAGTCGATGGGCAAGGCGTTCAGATAGGCGAGGCTCGAATAGCCCGTACCAAAATCGTCGATCGCGGTTCGACAGCCGGCTGCCCGTACCTGCGCCAGCATCCCCGCCGCGATATCCAGACGCTCGATCAGGCCGCTTTCGGTGACCTCGACCGTTACCCGCTCGCGCGCGAGGCCGCTCGAATCGATGCGCTCCAGCAGGTCCTCGACGAAGCCCGCCGCAGCGACATCCTCCGCCGCCACGTTCACGGCGACGCGCAGCCCGTCGAGCGCCGCCGGCCACAGCGCCGCCTGTGTCAGCGCGCGCAGTTGCAGATAGGCGGACACCTCGCCCGATCGCCCCGCCCGTGCCGCCGCCGCCAGCAACGTCTCCGCGCCGACCTCGCCCAGCCGCGGATGGGTCCAGCGCGCCAGTGCCTCGACGCCGACGATCCGCCCGGTCGCCAACTCGACCTGCGGCTGGAACACCACGTCGATATCGCCGTCGACCAGGGCGGCCGGCAGCTCACGCGCCAGTGCGACGACGGATCGCGAACGGCGCGCGAAGACATCGCGAACCGCGGCGCCAGCGTCCGGCGGATCGCCGATCGGCTCGACCAGCCCGTGCAGCCGTCCGTTGCGGGTATCGCGTTGCAGATGGGCGACGACGCGCCCGACGCCGGGCAGGTCATGGGCAAAGGCCGTCGACTCGTCCTCACCCAGCCGGCGCAGCGCATTGCGCAACCGGGCGCGAACCTCGCGCGATTGCCGCCGCCATGCTACCCAAGCCGAGCCTTCTTCCGCTATCCCGGCCAGCTGCGCGAGCTCCGTCGTGACCTGAAGCGACCGGCGCCCCGGATCGTATCGCCACCCGAGCGGCGACACCCAGCGCGCCTCGCGCACCGGGGCCCCACCCGATACGCGCGCCGCATAATGTTCGGCATAGCGCAGCGCGTGGGCGAACTCCGCCTCCGGTATCGGGCTAACCAGAAACTGCGTCGCCCCCGCCGCCAATGCCTCGTCCAGAATGGCGACGTCGTTTCGCGAGACGAGCAGCAGCACCGCCTGCCCCGCCGACCGGGCGGAATCGCCGATCGCACGGACCGCGGCTAGGCCGTCCTCCGGCGCGCCGCGCGCATCGACGACGACGACTTGCGTGCCGCTGGCCGCCACCCGGCCGGCCAGCCCCTCGTCCCGCCGCGCGGCGATCGGCCGCCATCCGGCACGCGACACCATCGCCGCCAGCTCGTCGCGCTGGCGAAAGGACAGAATGAAAAGGGGCTTGGCGAAACTATCCGACACGTCGACCGTCTTCATCTGCGAAAACCATGAAGAAAGACAGGGGGCGGGCCGGGAAATCGTCGCGTCGCTCCGGACGTGTTTTACGGCACGTCCGTAAAACCACCCCGCCCCTTGTTGCTCCCCTCGCAAAGGCCTAGTTTCCCGCACGATGGCATCCCCCGCTCCCCTCATCGACCGCCACGGTCGCGCCATCAGCTATCTGCGGGTGTCTGTGACCGACCGCTGCGATCTGCGCTGTCGCTATTGCATGGCCGAACAGATGACCTTCCTTCCCCGCCGCGCACTGCTGGCGCTGGAGGAAATCGCGGTCATCGCCGAACGCTTCATCGCGCGCGGCGTGACCAAGATCCGCCTGTCGGGGGGTGAGCCCCTGGTCCGCCGCGACGTGGTCGAACTGGTCGACCGTCTCGGACGCCACGTCGGTTCCGGCCTCGACGAACTGACGATGACGACCAACGCGACGCGCTTGGCCAGTGTCGCCCCGCGTCTGTTCGACGCCGGCATCCGGCGGATCAACGTCAGCCTCGACAGCCGCGACCCCGACACCTTCCGCTTCGTCACCCGCCACGGCGATGTCGCGCAAGTGCTGGACGGCATCGCCGCGGCCAAGGCGGCGGGGCTGGCGGTCAAGATCAACATGGTCGCGCTGGCCGGGCTGAACGAGGCCGAAATCCCTGCGATGCTCGAATGGTGCGGCGAACAGGGTTTCGACCTCAGCCTGATCGAGACGATGCCGCTCGGCGCGATCGACGAGGACCGGACCGACCGTTTCGTGCCGCTGACCCGCGTGTTCGAGTCGCTCGCCGCCCGCTATCCCCTCGCGCGCGACGGCCACCGCACCGGCGGACCGGCCCGCTATTGGCGCACGCCCTGGGGTACGCGGCTCGGCCTGATCTCACCGCTGACCGCCAATTTCTGCGATGGATGCAACCGCGTGCGACTGACGACCGAGGGCAAGCTCTATATGTGTCTCGGCCATGAGGGGCAGGTCGATCTGAAGGCAGCCCTGCGCGCCGGTGGCCTTTCCGCCGTCGATGCCGCGATCGACGAGGCGCTGGCGACCAAGCCAGCGCGCCACGACTTCCGCATCGACGCCGCCGCCCCCGCGGTCGCGCGTCATATGAGCGTGACCGGCGGATGAGCGAGCCCGTCCGGCGCGCGCTGGTCGCGTCGCCCACCGCCCCCGCACAGGCTGCCGCTGCCGAGCTGACCGATCGCTATGACTGGGTGTCGCTCGACGACGCCGATCAGGTCATCGCTCTGGGTGGCGATGGGTTCATGCTCCAGACGCTCCACGCGATGCTCGAATCGCGCCGCAGCGTGCCCGTGTTCGGCATGAACCTCGGCACCGTCGGCTTTCTGATGAACGAGTGGCGACTCGACGGGTTGGACCGGCGGCTGGAGCGAGCGAAGCCGTTCAAGGTCTCCCCGCTCACGATGACCGCGACGACGATCGACGGCCAGACCCGCGTGCTGCCGGCCATCAACGAAGTCTCGCTGCTGCGGGAGACGCGCCAAACCGCGAAGCTGGAAGTGACGGTCAACGACCGCGTCGTGCTGCCCGAACTGGTGTGCGACGGTATCCTAGCAGCGACCCCGGCCGGTTCGACCGCCTATAATCTGTCGGCCAACGGCCCGATCCTGCCGCTCGGCTCGGCGATGATCGCGCTGACTCCGATCAGTGCCTTCCGTCCCCGCCGCTGGCGCGGGGCGGTGCTGCCGGACAAGGCGCGGATCGGTATCACGGTGCTGGAGGCGGACAAGCGCCCTGTCAGCGCGGTCGCCGATCAGCGCGAGGTTCGTGACGTTGCGAGCGTCGCCATCGCCATCGACCATCACCGCGACCTCACCCTGTTGTTCGATCCCGAACATGCGCTGGACGACCGCATCACGATGGAGCAGTTCGCCGCCTGAAGCATGGTGACGAATTTCATCGTTTTGGGGGTTGCAAGCCGCCGACAGACTGCTATCAGCGCGCCTCCGAAGCGTTCCCTGATAGCTCAGCGGTAGAGCTCTCGACTGTTAATCGAGCGGCCGTAGGTTCGAATCCTACTCAGGGAGCCACTTCGTCCCCGGCGACGGTAACGCCGGCTTAACCATGCCGCGCCGATACTGCCCGCATGGCGCTCCACCTCCTCGACATCACACCCGATTTCGCCCGGCATCTAATGCGGCTCGGCGTCGACCTGGGTGTCACCGGTCGCTTTTCGGTCGACGACGCGACGATGTTCGAGACGCCAGTCAATCTGTTCGGCTGCGACATCTGGGACGCCCCCGCCCGCATCGGCGCCTTCACCTATTTCACGCAGCGCTGCCGCTTCGCCAATGCGACGATTGGCCGCTATTGCTCGGTCGGACCCGGCGTCCAGATCGGCATGACGCAGCACCCGACCGGTTGGATGACGACCTCGCCGATCGGCTATGTCAGCGACTTCTTCGCGTTCGAACGGCATTTCGTCGATGAGAACCCCGCGTGGGAACGCGCCCTGCCCCTGCAGGACTATGATCAACGGCCGCACACGACGATCGGCAACGATGTCTGGATCGGCACCAACGCCTATATCCGCGACGGGGTGACGATCGGCGACGGCGCGGTCATTGCGGCGCATAGCGTCGTCACGCGCGACGTGCCGCCCTATGCCATCGTCGGCGGCAATCCGGCGCGCATCCTGCGCTACCGGTTCGACGACGCGCTGATCGAGCGGTTCCAGGCGCTTGGCTGGTGGCGCTGCAATCTGCTCGACGTGCCGGACCTCGACCTGCGCGACCCCGCCTCGGCGGCCAGCGCGCTGGAGGATGCGATCGCGGCGGGGCGGCTGGTCGGCTATGCTCCCCCAACGATCGGACTGGTCGCGGAGCATGATCGCTACACCGTAATCCGGCAGCTCACCGCCGCCTGACCTTGCGCGCGGCACACGCGCTTGCGATGGAAGCGGTCATGTCCGATCTCGACGCCTTCATCACCGGTCTGCCCAAGGCCGAACTCCACCTACATATCGAGGGCAGCCTGGAGCCCGAACTGATGTTCGCGCTCGCGAAGCGGAACGGTGTGGCGATCCCCTATGCCTCGGTCGACGAGGTGCGCGCGGCCTACGACTTCTCGAATCTGCAAGACTTCCTCGACATCTATTATGCCGGCGCCGACGTGCTGCGGACGCGCGCCGACTTCCGCGACCTCGCGACCGCCTATTTCGACCGCGTCGCGGCGGACGGCGTCGTCCATTCCGAAATCTTCTTCGATCCGCAGACCCACACGGACCGCGGCATTCCCTTCGCCGATGTGATCGAGGGGCTGTGCGACGGCATGGCGGACGCGGAGGCGAAGCACGGCATCACGTCCAAGCTCATCCTTTGCTTCCTCCGCCATCTGAGCGAAGAAGCGGCCTTTGCGACGCTGGACGCGGCCGAACCATGGCTGGACCGTATCGCCGGCGTCGGGCTCGATTCGTCGGAGGTCGGCCACCCGCCCGCCAAGTTCGAACGCGTCTTCGCCGCCGCCCGCGCCAAGGGACTGAAACTCGTCGCCCATGCCGGCGAGGAAGGCCCGCCCGACTATGTTCGCGAAGCGCTCGACCTGCTGCACATCGACCGGCTGGACCACGGCAATCGCAGCCTCGAAGACCCCGCGCTGACCGCCCGCCTCGCGCGGACCGGCATGACGCTGACCGTATGCCCGCTGTCGAACGTCAAGCTGTGCAACGTCCCCTCGATCGACGTCCATCCGATCGACCGGATGCTGGAGCTGGGCCTGCGCGCGACGGTCAATTCGGACGATCCGGCCTATTTCGGCGGCTATATCGGCGAGAATTTTCGTGCCGCCGCCGCAGGGCGCAACCTCGACAAGCGCCAGTTGGCGACGCTGGCGCGCAACAGTTTTCTCGGCTCGTTCCTCGACGACGCGGCGGTCGCCGATCACCTCGCGAAGATCGACGCCTATGTGGAGGCGCACGCATGACCACCCCGACGCTGACGCCGATCACGCATGACGATTTCCTCGCGTCGGTCGAGGCCTTGGCCAACATGCTGCGTGCCGACGACTGGCAGGCGCAATTGCTTGTCGGTGTCGGACGCGGCGGACTGGTGCCCGCGGTGTTCCTCAGCCACGCGACCGGACTGCCGATGGTATCGATCGATTTCTCGACGCCGATCCCGGAATTCAACGCGGCACTGATCGCCACCCTCGCGCGGCGGACCCGCGACGGCGAGCGGCTGGTGTTCGTCGAAGACATCAACGACTCGGGCCGCACCATCGCCGCCATCCGCCAGCAACTGGCGGCAGAGGGCGCAGACGGCGACAACGTGCGTTTCGTGGTCATGATCGACAACGCGGTGTCCGACCAGCGCATCGACTATGCGTGGCGCCAGATCGATCGCAGGGTGACGAAGGACTGGTTCGTATTCCCGTGGGAAGCGGTCGCTCCCAAGGCTGCGATACTGAACGACGCGGCAGAGGTGCCCGAGCGAATCGCCTGATCGCGATTGCGGCACGTTCAGCCGCGCGAAAGCGAAGCTGGCGTAGCGTGTGCATCAAGGCGTGTCGCGCGGAGCCAAAGTCCGGGCGGGACGTTCCATTTGCAAAGCGGGTGTGTCCGTCGTGGAACCGCCCGGTGGAGGTTCCAATGCGTACCAAGACGTTCTTCTCCCGGCGACGCGCGTTGATGGCGGCGGTTTTGGCCGGTGCCACCACCCTCGCCGCCTGCGCCGGCCCGACGCCCTATCGTCCGGCAACCGGCTATGGCTTCAACCGGACGGGCTATTTCGATCAGCAGATCGAGCGCGACCGTTTCCGCGTCTCGTTCGCCGGCAACAGCTATACCTCGCGCGACACGGTCGAGCGCTATCTGCTGTTCCGCGCGGCCGAACTGACGCTGCAGTCGGGCAACGACTATTTCATCATGGCCGACCGCGACACCGACAAGCAGACGCGGACCTATACGACGCCGGGCCTCGGCGGCGGCTTCGGGCCGTACGGCGGCTTCTCGGGTTTCGGCTATTGGGGTCCGGCGTGGCGGTACTACGGCCGTGGCTTCGGCTGGCGTTCGTGGGACCCGTTCTGGGGCGATCCCTTCTGGGACCGCGGCGTCGACGTGCGCACGGTCGACCGGTACGAGGCGATGGCCGAGATCATCGTCGGCCGCGGTCCGAAGCCGAGCAACAATGTCCGCGCGTTCGACGCCCGCGACGTAGTCGAGCGCTTGGGTCCGACGATCCGGGTACCGGACGCTCAGGGCCGGTAACCCCTGCGATCGAAATGAGAAAGGGCCGCGTACCCCGCCGGGTGCGCGGCCCTTTTCTTAGCAGTGCAAGGGGCTCCGCCCTCCCCGTTCGTGCTGAGCTTGTCGAAGCACCGTTCTTCGAGCCGCGAGCATATCGCGGGTTTATCGCAGTACGGCCCTTCGACAGGCTCAGGGCGAACGGGGGTGGGCGGCACGCGCTCTCAAGTCATCCGGTCGCCTTGAGCCTGTCGAAGGGCGTCCCAGAAGACGGGCACCGCTTCGACCCGGTCAGCATGAACGGTCGCCGCAACCCCTCAGACCAGCGCCCCGTGGCAATGCTTGTACTTCAGCCCCGACCCGCACGGGCACGGCGCGTTGCGGTTGACCACGCCCTTCCAGCTTTCCGGATCCTCACCCACTTCGGCGCCGGTCGGCTTGGGGATCGACAGCGGCGGCAGCGTCGTATTGACCAGGCCGCGCGTACCCGCATCCCAATCCGCCGAATTATCCTCGCCAGTAAACGGATCAATGTGGCTGGTGATGAAGTCCGGCAGTTCGGGCAGCTGCCCATAGTCGCCGAACTCCGGCATCTGCGGCGCCATGCGGAACTGGGCATAGGCGAGCGTCCGGGTCACGTCCTCGCG
This sequence comes from Sphingomonas floccifaciens, assembly GCF_042681125.1. NCBI lineage: Bacteria > Pseudomonadati > Pseudomonadota > Alphaproteobacteria > Sphingomonadales > Sphingomonadaceae > Sphingomonas > Sphingomonas floccifaciens. The sequence goes on from NZ_JBHUFC010000006.1 coordinate 382,040, forward strand.
GATGTTGCCCAGCATCCGCTCGAACATCGCGAACGCTTCCTGCTTATACTCGTTGATCGGCGTCTTCTGCGCATAGGCGCGCAGGTGGACGACCTGGCGCAGCGCGTCGAGCATCGCGAGATGCTCTTTCCAGTGATGGTCGAGGTTCTGGAGGAGGATCGACTTCTCGATGCCGGTCCACGTCTCGGTGTCGAGGTCCTTGGCCTTCTCCTCGACCACCGCTTCAGCGGCGGCGAGAACGCGCTCCTCGATCGTCTCGGGCTCGATCCCCTCTTCCTTCACCCATTCCTCGATCGGAACATCGACATTCAGCAGTTCGCTCGCCTGCGCCTTCAGGCCCTCGATGTTCCACTGTTCCGGATAGGTATCGGGCGGAATGGCGCCGCCCACGACCGCATTGACCGTCGCCACGCGCATGTCGACCACGACGTCGCCGACCGTATCGGCATCCATGATGTCCGCGCGCTGTTCGTAGATGACCTTGCGCTGGTCGTTCATCACGTCGTCGTACTCGACGACCTGCTTGCGGATGTCGTAGTTGCGCGCCTCGACCTTCTTCTGCGCGGTCTCGATCGCCTTGGTCAGCCACTTGCTGCCGATCGCCTCGCCATCGCCGATGTTGTTGCGCATCATCTTGGCGAACAGCGTGTCCGGCCCGAAGATGCGCAGCAGGTCGTCGTCCAGACTCAGGTAGAAGCGGCTGAGGCCCGGATCGCCCTGACGACCCGACCGGCCACGCAGCTGGTTGTCGATGCGGCGGCTTTCGTGGCGTTCGGTGCCCAGCACGAACAGGCCGCCGGCGGCTATCACCTGCTGGCGCTCGGCCTCGACCTCTGCCTCGATCTTCGCGATGGCGGCGTCGCGCTCCGGGCCTTCCGGCATATCGCGCAGCTCGTCCTCGATACGGAACTCGGCGTTACCGCCCAGCTTGATGTCAGTCCCGCGGCCGGCCATGTTGGTCGAGACGGTGACGGCGCCCAGCCGGCCCGCCTGCGCGACGATATGCGCCTCGCTCTCGTGGAAGCGTGCGTTCAGCACCTCGTGGCGAACGCCTTCCTGATTGAGGAACTCGCTCAACAGCTCGGACTTCTCGATCGACACCGTGCCGACAAGCACCGGCTGGCCCTTTTCGGCATGTTCGCGGATCCGCTTGGCGATCGCGCGGAACTTGTCCTGCGTATCCTTGTAGAATTCGTCTTCCTCGTCGACGCGCTGCACTGGCACGTTGGTCGGGATCGACACGACGTTCATCTTGTAGATGTCGTAGAATTCGGGCGCTTCGGTCGCGGCGGTGCCGGTCATGCCCGACAGCTTCGGGTACATGCGGAAGTAATTCTGGAAGGTGATCGATGCGAGCGTCTGGTTCTCAGGCTCGATCTGGACGCCCTCCTTGGCCTCCACCGCCTGGTGCAGGCCGTCCGACCAGCGCCGGCCATCCATCATGCGGCCGGTGAACTCGTCGATGATGATGACCTTGCCGTCCTTCACGATGTAATCGGTGTCGCGCTTGAACATCTTGTTCGCACGCAGCGCCTGGTTCGTGTGGTGGACGACCTGGGTATTCTCGAAATCGTAGAGGTTGGCGCCCTCCAGCAGCCCGGCGGCCTCCAGCATGCGCTCGACGCGCTCGGTGCCGTCCTCGGTCAGGATGATCGACTTCTGCTTCTCGTCCTTCTCGTAATCGTCCTCGCCCAACTGCTTCACGACCGCGTCGACCTGGATGTAGAGGTCGGACTTGTCGTCGGTCGGGCCAGAAATGATCAACGGCGTGCGCGCCTCATCGATCAGGATCGAGTCGACCTCGTCGACGATGGCATAGGCGAACGGGCGCTGGACCATCGAGGCGCGGTCGTACTTCATGTTGTCGCGCAGATAGTCGAAACCGAACTCGTTGTTCGTGCCGTAGGTGATGTCGCTGTGATATGCCGCACGACGCTCATGATCGGCCAGGTTCGGCACGATGACGCCGGTCGTTAGCCCCAGGAAGCCATAGAGCTTGCCCATCTGCTCGGCGTCGCGACGCGCGAGATAGTCGTTGACCGTGACGACGTGCACGCCCTCGCCCGGCAGTGCGTTGAGATAGACCGCCAGCGTCGCGACGAGGGTCTTGCCCTCGCCCGTCTTCATCTCCGCGATCTCGCCGCGGTGGAGCACGATACCGCCGACCATCTGCACGTCGAAGTGCCGCATGCCGAGCGTCCGCACCGACGCCTCGCGCACGGTCGCGAAGGCCTCCGGGATCAGCGCGTCGAGATTCTCGCCCGCGGCCAGTCGCTCGCGGAACCGCGCGGTCTGCTGCGACAGGTCGTCGTCGGACATCGCCTGCATCTGCGGTTCGAGCGCGGCGATCTTGTCGGTGATCGACTTCAGCGACTTGACGTAACGGTCGTTCGACGACCCGAACAGGGACTTGGCAAATCCGCCGAGCATAGGATTATCCTTGAAATACAGATGCGCGGCCACACGCGGGGCCGCCTAGAAAATAGCGATGACAGGGGGGCGGCAGTTCGCCACCCAAAGCGCTTATTCGCGCCGACGTTCCGGCGCGACGGGCCGCAGCGCGTAGAGGGCGCGGGTAAGGTCGAGGATCAGCGGCGCCGGCGCGACATAGCCGTCGGGCTGCGACGCGATGCTACGGACAGCAGCCGGCGCGACCGCCTGCACCGCCGCCACGACCTGACTCGCCTCCACGCCGGCATGCGCACGCGCATCGACCGCACGACCGACCCCGGTCAGCGCCGACAACATGGCAGTCAGGAGGAGGAACAGGTTCAAGCGACGAAATCCATCAGAACTGCGACGACATAGGTATCGATCGATAACGCGTCCAATGCTTTCATGCTTATCGCGCGAAACGCAACCGTTCTCACTTCGTGGCGACGGGCGCGGCTTCGGGTCGTTTGGTGAAGGAGAGCGCGATGACGGCCCAGGTCGTCTGGGCTGATCCATCCTCGCTGCGCCGGGCACCGATCGGTCCGCTATAGGTCGGACAATCGGGATAGTCGTCGACGCCGCGCCGCTCGATCCCCGTACATTCGAGGACGTTGCCGACCTCGTTCACGAAGATTTTGGCGACACGCAGGAATTGCACGTCTGCGCCCGCCGGCGGCAGTTGATCGGGCGCCGGCACATCTCCGAAATGCAGGCTGCCCCGCACGTCGAGGATATGGGGGCGATCCCCCTTCGGCAGCGAGGCGACCAGTCCGGCGATATCGGGCGGGCAACGACGGTCGTCAGGCCGATCGGCCACTCGACAGGCGACCGCGTTGCCATCAGCGGACACATCGACCTCTACCAAGCGCATTCACTCGCTCAGCTCCAAGCCTTCCAATTGCCATTTGACCGCCAGCGGATAGTCGCTCGGGATCGGTCTGCCGCGGCGGTCGGTCGCGGGCGTGAACCTGACCTTCTCCCGGGCGATGGCGCAGGTCTGCGTATCGAGCGAGGCATTCCCGCTGCTCTGGCGAAGGGTGCAGTCGACGACGGTTCCGGTCGCGTCGACCTTCAGGATGGCTACGACCCGCCCCTCGGCACCCGCGCGTCTGGCATCCTGCGGATAGGCATCCGGACCAAAGAACTGCCCCGGATTGCCCTTCAAGCCAGCCTTCGCGCCATCCCTTTTCTGCGCTTCGGCGACGGGCGTTCCCCCGCCGAGCAGCATCGCGATCATGATCAGTGCGAAAGACTTCACGCCTGCCCCCCACATTGCCCGCTTCGAGTCTAACGCGCCTCCTGTCGATCGCCAAGAACCACGCGACGCGCTGTTTCGACTTGGCCGGACTCGAAGGTCGATCTAAGCGCCAGCCATGTCCGACGCCCGCTCCCCCCTCGCCCCCGCTACGCTTCCCGATCTGCCCGAAATCGCCGGCGTCGTCCGCCGCGTGGCGCGCGCGCGGTACAAGGCATGGGATCGCTGCGACCTGACCTATGTCGAGCTTGCGCCCGGTACGGCGGTTGCCGGCGTGACGACGCAGAGCAAATGTCCGTCGCCAGAGGTCGAATGGTGCCGGCGCGCTCTCGTGCTGGGTCGCGCTCGCGCGCTGGTGGTGAATGCGGGCAACTCCAACGCCTTCACCGGCAACCGCGGTCGTGAGGCGGTGGAGGCGATTGCGGCCCGCACGGCCGCGCATCTCGGCTGCGATCCGTCGGACGTGTTCGTCGCCTCTACCGGCGTGATCGGGGTGCCGCTGCCGATCGACAAGGCGGAAGCCGGGCTAGACGCCGCCTATGTCGCCGAGCCGTGCTCGTGGGTCGCCGCGGCCGAAACGATCATGACCACCGACACCTTCGCCAAGGTCGCGACGACCTCGGCAATCGTCGACGGCCGCCGGGTCGAGCTGGTCGGGATCGTCAAGGGATCGGGCATGATCGCGCCGGACATGGCGACGATGCTCGGCTTCGTGTTCACCGACGCGGCGGTCACGCCCGAGTTCCTCCAGTCGGCGCTGTCGGCGGCGAATGCGAAGACCTTCTCGTGCATCACGGTCGACAGCGACACCTCGACCAGCGACACGGTCCTCGCCTTCGCGACCGGCCAGGCCGGCAACGCGCCGATCGAGAGCGACGACAGCGACGGCGCCGACGCCTTCGTCGCGGCGCTCGCGGACCTGTGCATGCAACTCGCCCACTTGGTCGTGCGCGACGGCGAAGGCGCGCAGAAGCTGATCGAGGTGACCGTTGAGAGCGCCGAAAGCGACCGATCCGCGCACCGCATCGCGATGAGCATCGCCAATTCGCCGCTGGTGAAGACCGCGATCGCGGGCGAAGACGCCAACTGGGGCCGGGTCGTCATGGCGGTCGGCAAGGCAGGCGAACCGGCCGAGCGCGACAGGCTCGCGATCCGCTTCGGCACGACGCAGGTCGCCGAGGGCGGGCTGGCGGTTACCGGCTATGACGAGACGCCCGTCGCCGAGCATCTGAAAGGCCGCGAGATCGAGATCGGCGTCGACCTGGGGCTAGGCGAGGGTCGCGCGACGGTGTGGACCTGCGACCTGACGCACGGCTACATCAGCATCAACGCCGACTATCGCAGCTGATTACGCCGCGCGAAGGTCCGCAAGGAACGACTGCGCGGCATCGGCCAGTGCCTGGACCTGCCGGGCGACGTCGGTGCTCGATGTGGCGACACCCCCCGTCAGCCGTCGCGTCACCTCCGAAGAATTGATCGAGCGTTCGATCCCGTCGCGCAGGTCGGCCGCGACCGCCGCTGCTCGGCGTGCGTCCTCGACGATCGTTCCGGTGACACGGGTCTGGCCGGCGGTTTCGGTCGCGATCTCGTCGGCGAGGCGCGAGATCGTTCCCAATTGGGCTAGGACCGAATCGAGCCCCTGCGCGACCCGCGCGACGCGGGCCTGCATGCCCGTGATCTGACGATCGATGTCCGCGGTCGCGCGCTGGGTCTGGCTGGCGAGCGCCTTCACTTCGGTCGCGACGACGGCAAAGCCGCGCCCGGCATCGCCGGCGCGCGCGGCCTCGATCGTCGCGTTCAACGCCAGCAAATTGGTCTGCCCGGCGATCTGCGCGATCGCCGCGACGATGGTACCGATCTCCTGCGCGGTATCGACCAGTTCGCCGATCTCCCGCTCGTTCTCGCGCGAATTCGCCACCGCGGCGCTCGTCTGCGCGGCATGGTCGCCGATGCGGCGCGCGATCGTCGCATGAGACTGGGCGAGCGACTCGGCGGTCGATCGCATCGTGTCCGCCGCTTCGTCGGTCCGACGCGTCGACTCCGCGATCGCCGCCGCCTCCTGGGTCTGGCGATCGCCGATCCCGACCAGCATATCGGCACTGGCCCGCGCGTCCTGCGCCGCCTCGCCCAGCGCGGCCAGCGCCTGACCGACGCTCTGTTCGAAGCGCCCGGCAAGTGTCGTCATCTCCGCCTGGCGGTCGTCGATCCGCCGCTCCTGCGCGACCTGTCGTGCCCGTGCTTCGGCCAATGCGGCGCGTTCCTGCTCCGCGCGCGCCATCAGTTCGGCATCGGCGCGACCGCGCGTCGCGTTCGCGAGTTGGACTTCGGCGTGGTGATTATCGACGAACAGCTTCGCCTGGAGCAGGATCGACCGCGCGAGCAGGATCATGAAGACCGCCAGCGCCGCGAATATCCGCATCGGAATATCGGCCAGGACGATCGTCATGACGGCGCCGATCAGCGACCCCGACAGAAAGGCCAGACTGGCGAGCGGTACCGCAGCGGCGCTCAATGCCCCGACCGACATCACGCCGATCAGACAGCAGGCAGCGAACAGCCGTTCGTCTCCCTGCGACGTCGCCGTCAGCAACGCCATCAGTACGCCCCATGACAGCGCGGTGATGAAGGACAGCCGCGCGAACGACAGGATCGCGGCGCGGGCGTCATCGAACATCCAGTCGACGCGCCGCTCCGCGCGCCAGCGGACAAGCGACAGCAGCGCGACGATGCACAGCAAAGCCGCAGCGAAATTCGTCGTTACCTGGAAAGGGGCCGACCAGAAGACCGCACCGCCCGCAATGACGGTGGAGGCGAAGGTTGCCGGATAGCCCGCCCGCGCCGCCCGCAACTGCGCCTGGATCAGCGACTTCGGCAGGGCGTCGTCACCCTGCCCCAGTCCGACAATCCTCTGAAACGACTGATAGTTAGCGGACAAGACGACCCCCCAAGGGATCGTCCTATCGCGCCTGATCCTAAATCGACGTTAACGACGTTCGATCAGCCGAGTTCGCCTTCCAGCCAAGCCTTGATCCGGCCCTTGGGCTCCGCGCCGACCTTGGTCGCCGCGGGCGCGCCCCCTTTGAACAGGATCATCGTCGGGATGCCGCGGACGCCGTAGCGGCCGGGCGCGTCGGGATTGTCGTCGATGTTCAGCTTGGCGATCGTCACCTGCTCGCCCAGCTCGTCACTTATCTCTTCCAGGCTCGGCCCGATCATCTTGCACGGCCCGCACCATTCCGCCCAGAAATCGACGAGCACCGGCTTGTCGGCATTGATGACGTCGTCCTGGAAGCTCGCGTCGGTGATCTGCTTGGTGGCCATGCGCCTGTCTCCTTGTGTTGGCCGCTATCTAGGATGGCGCCGTCACCGGCTCAAGCGCACGAGGCCTAGCTTTGCTCCGTAGCCGCCAAGCGCGGCTTGTGCGCGTCGAGCAGATCGTCGGGCAGATCGAACAGCCTCGGGCCGGCGGTGTAGAGCAGCGCCGCCTCGACCGCGCGCCCCGGAAAGACCACGCGCAGGGCGGCTGCGTAGGCGGCCATCTGACGCAAGTGATAGACGGGAATATCGTCGAGCGAGCCCGGCACGCGGCGACCGGTCTTGAAGTCGACGACGCGGACCCGGTCCGGCGTCACCACCAGCCGGTCGACCGTGCCGGCGATCACCGCGCCTCCGACGGTGGCCGCGATCGGTGCTTCGGCCAGAGCGGACGGACCGAACACTTCGGCATGGGCCGGATCGCTCAGGATCACGCAAGCCGACCGCGCGATCTCCTCGCGCAGACGTGCGTCATCGACCCCGCCCGAAACCTCCAGCCAGCGGAGTGCCGCGCCGTGGCGGCGGTCGGAGTCGAGCGCCGGCAGCCGCTCGAACAGCGCATGGAGCAGGCGCCCACGCTCGGCCGCGGCGCGCATCGCGGCGGTGGGCGGCGGATCGGCGACCTCGTCCTCACCGATCGACGACGGCGCGAGTGGTCGTGGCGGTCGCGCTTCCTCCGGCGCCGGCTCGCGCGTCCAGTCGGGAAGCGTCGCCGTCTCGTATTCGGTCCTGCGCTCCGGCTTCGGCGCGACGGGCGCGGCCGGCGCATTGCCGGCGAAGCTGCGCTCCTCGCCTTCGCTCGCCGGCGCGACCCCCAGCGCATCCATCGCGGCGCCCGATGCCGCGTACCAGCTGTTCGGCGACAGCGGCCGGCTGCCCAGCGCACCTGCCACCACCAGACGTTCCTCCGCCCGCGTCGCCGCGACGTAGAACAGACGCCAATGCTCCTCCAGTTCTCGCGCATCGGCCGCGGCGAGCACCGGATCGAGCGGCGATCCGGCCCGCTCCACCGCGCGCGGGCGGAACACGGGCAGTTCGATCCCGTCGATCGGCCATTTCACGATATCGCGCCGCGCGTTCACCGGATCGGCGGTCGCGTCGGCCAGGATCACAAGCGGCGCCTGCAACCCCTTGGCGCCATGCGCGGTCATCACCCGCACGGCGTCGAGCGGCGCGGACGGATCGCGCACGATCTCGACATCGCCGCGATCGAACCAGTCGAGGAAGCGTTGCAGCGACGGCGTCGACGTCGCCTCGAAGTTCAGCGCAGCGCCGAGCAATTCCTCGATCGGATCGCGCGCCTCCTCGCCCAGCCGCTCGATCAGCTTGCGGCGCCCGTCGAGCGTCCCGGACAAGATCTCTTCGAGGAAGCGGTAGGGGGTGGTGAAGTCGGCCCGTCCGAGCAACGCACGCAACGGCTCCAGCCGCGCCTCGTCCTGCGTCTCGCGCAGATGCCGCCACAGGCTCCGCCGCCCATCGCGCATCGCCGCCGCCATCAGCTCGTCCTGGCTCCACCCGATCAGCGGCGACACCAGCAACGACGCCAGCGTCAGGTCGTCGTCGGGTTGCAGCACGAAGCGGATCGTCGCCAGCAGGTCCTGCACCGCCAGCGGCGCATTTAGGCGCAACCGATCAACCCCTGCCACCGGCACGCCCTCGGCGTAGAGCCGCGCGACGATCAGCGACGCGAGTTCACCGCGTCGCTTGACCAGCACCATGACGTCCTCCGGCCGCAGCGTCCGCCCCTTGCTGTCGAGCCTGAGCGTCCCGATCCACCCCTTGATCGCCTTCGCGATCCGCCCGGCAAGCGCGCGCGTGGCGTCGTCGACCCAGCCCTCTTCGCCGCCGTCCTCGCCCTCGGTCGCACCGGCGGTGACGAGCGGCCAGAGCGTTACGGTGCCGGGTCCGGGGACTTCGCTCTCATGCCGCTCGGTCGCGGTGCCCAAGGCAGGCGGCGGCAATGCGTCGATCGCGGCGTCGACGAATTCCAGCACTGGACGGGTCGACCGGAAGCTCGCGGTCAGCGCCAGCGTCCCCAGCTGCGGGGCGACCGCCCCGAACGCGTCCTCCGCGACGCTCTGCCGCGTGAAATGCTGGTGCGCGGCCTCGAAATAGAGCGGGCTCGTGCCCTGGAAGCCGAAGATCGCCTGCTTGTAATCGCCGACCGTGAACAGCGTGCGCGCGCGATCCGCATGGGCGCCCTCGCCCGCGAAGAATTCGTCGGCGATGGCCCGGACGATCGCCCATTGCTGCGGGTTGGTGTCCTGCGCCTCGTCGATCAGGATATGGTCGGTCGCCTGGTCGAGCTTGTAGCGCACCCAGTCGCCCATCCCCGGCTGCGACAGCAGATCGACCGTCGCGCGAATCAGATCGTCGAAATCCACCGCCCCCAGCCGCCGCTTGGCCGCCCGATAGCTGCGCGCATAGGCCCGCCCCGCCTCGAAGGCAGCGGCAAGCAGATCGGCATAGCCCGCGCGCGCGATCAAGCCGATCAGGTCGGAGCATTCCGCTGCAACCTCCGCCGCGCGCTCGGCATAGTCGGGCAACAGCGCAACGAGCTTCGCCGACGCCTTGCGCGGCTCGCCCTTGCCGGTGAGGAAGATGCCGGCCAGCGCGGACAGTTGCGCCACACGATCGTCCGGCGACGCGGCCAGCCATCGCTCGCCGATCACGGCATAATCGTTGCCGGTGGCCGTCCCCCACTGCCGGTTCGCATCGATCAGCGTGCGCAGCCCGGCGCAATCGAACAGCCCGTCCGAACAGCGCTCGGCGACATGCTTGGCGATGTCCTTGCTGGGAAGGTCGAGCGCACGGCGCAGCCACGGCGCGATCCCGCTCGGCAGCGCCTCCATCGCATCCGGCGCGCGCGCGCAGGCGATCAGGAACGCCTCCGCCCCGCCCTCGCCCAGTCGCAGGCTCAGCGCCCCGATCGCGTCGACCAATGTCCGGCGACCGGCCGCTTCCTCCTCGACCAACAGGTCGGCCAACGCCTCGCGCGCCAGCCCAGCTTCCTCGCGCGCATCGAGCGGGCGGAAACCCGGCACCAGCCCCGCCTCGACCGGGAAACCGGCGAGCAGGCTCTGGCAGAAGCTGTGGATCGTCTGGATGCGTAGGCCACCGCCCGGCGCATCCAGCACCTTGGCGAACAGGGTCCGCGCCCGCCGCCGTTGCGGCAGGTCATAGGCCTCACCCAGCGCCTGCAAATCCGCCGACAGCGCGACGTCGTCGGCTCGCACCCAGCGCGCGAGCGTCGAATTGATCCGCCCCGCCATCTCCGCCGCGCCCGCCTTGGTGAACGTTAGGCACAGGATGCAACCGGGCTCGACCCCGCGCAGCAGCAGGCGGTAGACACGGGCGGCGAGCACCTGGGTCTTGCCGGTCCCCGCCGACGCCGACAGCCAGACACTGCGCGCCGGATCGCTCGCTGCGCCCTGCTGGTCCTTCAACGGCGGGAGAAAGGTGGAGGCGCGGCCGCTCATTGCCTGCCACCCCTAACGTCATCCCCGCGAAAGCGGGGATCCAGGGTCAAGGAGTACGAAGGCCCGGGCACAGCAACCCTGGATTCCGGCTTTCGCCGGAATGACGATGGGGGGGACGACACGCAATCAATCCCGACCATACCACTCATCCCGCCGCATCAGCTGGTCATATTCCGCATAGGACGCAAACTCCGGCACCAGCTTGGCGGTGAACGGCTCGTCCCCCGTCAGCCACTTCCCCGCCGCCTCGGCAAAGCTCGCTTCGGCCAGAGGCACGAACTCGCCTGTCACGATCCGCCCGTACTTACCGTTCGCATCGACCGGCGACGCGACATAGCCGAAGCCGTCCTTGCCCTTGCCCAGCGACCAATATTCGAACGCCGCCGCCGCCCCGCGAACGCCCTCGAACCCGCCGCGCTCGGCGATCAGGCCGAGCAGCCCGAGTTGCAGGCTGAACCCGGCCCGCACCGCCGCAGTCGAGGGCGGTTTGCCGGTCTTGTAATCGACGATTCCCACCCCGCCGCCGGGCAACCGATCCACGCGGTCGAAGATGCCGTAGAGCGTAACGCCGGCCAGCGGAATCTCGCCGCGCTTCTCCACCGCGAGAACGTCGCGTCCTTCGTCGCGCATCGCGGTCATCTGCGCGCCGATCCAGTCGATCGCCTCCATCAGCCGCGGCTGCCACAGCGCGCGCAGCATCGGGTGCGCGTCGGCGAGCCAGGTCTCGGCCCGTGTCCTGAGTCGCGTCGCGTCCAGCCCATCCTCTTCCCACGCGCGGCGCAGGATCGCGTGAACCTCGGTCCCCCGCCATGCCGCACTCGGATCGGCATCGACCGCATCGAGGGGGCGCAGCTTCAATATCTGCTTCGCGTAGAAAGCGTAGGGGTCCGCCTTCAGCCGGTCGACGTCGGTCACCGCGATCCGGCTCGGCCGCCGCTCCAACGGCGGGCGTGGCTGCGGTCGGTCGGCGGGACGATGACCATCGGGATGGTCGAGCCCGCGCGCCCAGCCGAGCAGATGGTCGGCCCGCGCCCAGCCCTCTCCGGCCAGCGCCTGCAACCGCAACCAGAAGCGCGAGGCGATCGTCGGCGACCGCGCGTCGCGCCGCGCCCGCGTCAGCAGCACTTCTCGCGCGCCCAGCCCGCCGGCCAGATCATGCGCCGACAGCCCGATCCGCCAGTCGAGGCCCGGCAGCCCGAGCTCGGCGCGAATGCGCGGCGCCAGCCACGGATCGGGCGCGGGCAGGCCCGGCCAGACCCCTTCGTTCAGCCCGGCAAGGATCATCAGGTCCGCCGACTGCAACTGCGCCTCGATCAGACCGTAGATGGCCAGGCGCGGATGCTGGCCGCGCGGCGGCCGGACCGCGACTTCGTCCATCAGCGTGCGCAGCAATGCCGGCAGCGTTCCCGGCGCGACCCTTGCCGGTCCGGCCGGCGCACGCTCCTCCAGTTCGGCCAGCAACTCCGCCGCCGCCCGACCGTCCACTCGTGCCCATAGCGCATCGCCGCACAGCCGCGTCGCCGCTTCGCGCAGGCACGCCAGTGCATCGCCCAGCGCCGGCCCGTCCGCCAGCACCCGCCCGACCGGGGCGAGCCGCTCGCAGATGTCCGGCCAGCGCTCCGCCGCCAGCCCGCCCTTCTCGGCGAAATGCGTCGTCAGCCCGTCGAGCCCCGCCGGCGGTCGCGGGCCGCGCAGGGCAAGGTCGAGCGCGCGAACCCCCTCCAGCCACACCGCGCGCGACTCGCCGGCCGCGACCAGCGGATGCTTGAGCAACGCCAGCAGCGGCAACGGCGCGAAGTCGCCCGTCGCGGCCTCCGCCAGCGCCAGCAACAGCGCACCCGGCGGCGTTTGCGACAAGGGGCGGCCGGCCGAATCGTCGATCGGCACCTTCCACCGCGCCAGATGGGCGACGACACGGCCCGCCAGCGCCCGATCGGGGGTTACGAGGGCAGCGGTGCGTCCCGGCGTTTCCAGCACTTCACGCAGCGCCAGCGCGATCGCCTGCGCCTCCTCCGCCGGCGTCGCGGCCTCCAGCGCCGACACGCCGCTCAGGTTGCGCTGACCGGGCTTGAGTGCCGACCATTCATGCGTGAATTCTGCCGGCGAGAGCGCCGTCGCGATCATCCGCCCGCGCGCCGGCGGGGCATCGACCTCCGACCCCGCGCGCCACGTCCGCACCTCGCCGCGCGCGACGCCCATCCGGCGCAGCAGCGTCTTCAGGTGATATTGCGGATGGGTTTCTTCGCCGCGCGGCTGACGGCCGGTGACGGGATCGCGCTCGAACGGCCCCAGCGCCTCCCATTCCTCGTCGCCCATCGCCAGGTCGACGCCCGGCAGCACGACCATGCCTTTGGGCAATTCGGACACGACACGCAGAAGTCGCGCAACCGCCGGGGCCGCCGAGGTGACACCGGCCACGCAGACGAATCCGGCAGGCGGCTGCGCACGCCATGCCGCGGCGGTACGGTCGAGCAACCGACTGCGCCGCTCGGCCAATTCGATCCGCCCGAGCTTCTTCAGTTCGCCGGGCCAGCGGTCGAGCACCAGGGTGAAGCTCGACAGGGCGCGCGCCCAATGTTCCGACAGCCCTTCCGCCAGCGCGATGTCGCGCAGCCGCGACGGCGGCACTTCCTCGACCAGCAACTGGTCCAGCGTCCGCCCGAGATCACCCGCCAGTCGCACCGCCTCCGCCGCGTCGAGCGCCGGATCGGCCTCCTGCACCAGCCGCGCGAGGATCAATCGGCGCTGGAGCGGCTCGACCGCCGCCGGCACCGGCTCCGCCGCATCGAGGTCGAACAGCGCGCCGACCGATTCTTCCAGGTCGACGTCGCCCACCGCGACGATCCGCGGCAGCAGCAGCGCGCCGCCGCTCGCGCGGACGAACGCGTCGTTGATCGCACGCCGCGCCCGGTTGTTCGGCACGATGACGATGCCCCGCGCCAGCCCCATGTCGGGATCGAGATGCCGCGCGATCAGCCCGGCAGCGAGCGCGTCGGCGAACGCCCGGTGGCTCGGGATGGTGAAGAGACGGGGCCGGCGGCGCTCAGCCATCGGCCAGGATCGCCTCCGCCGCGGGGATCGCCGGGGGCGAACCGACATCGAACCACAGGCCCTGGTGAACCAGTCCCCACGCCCGCCCGGCCTCGATCGCGCGCTCCCAGAAGAGCATCGTCGAAAACGGCCCTTCCGGCGAATCGACCAGCACGCGTGGGTGCAGGATCTGGACACCGGTATAGACGAACGGCGCCAGCTTTCCCGCTTCGCGCCGACCGACGATGCGGCCGAAGGGGTCGAGGTGGAAGTCGCCCTTGCCGCGGTGGCTGTGCGCGCGGGCGAGCGGGACCATCAGCAGCAGCGCGTCCATCCGCGCTGCGTCCCACGCCGCCGCCATCGCGCGGATCGCATCAGTCGGGCCGTCAATCCACAGATTGTCGCTGTTGATACACAGGAACGGCGCGTCGCCGATCAGGTCGCGCGCCTGGATCAGCCCGCCGCCCGTCTCCATCAACTGCTGCCGCTCGTCGGACACGACGACCTCGATGTCCTTCACCCGCGCGCGCAGATGCGCCTCCAGCGCGTCGGCCATATAATGGACATTGACCACCGCGCGCCCGACGCCGGCGGAGCGCAGCCGGTCGAACACATGGTCGATCAGCGGCTTGCCCGCGACCTCGACCAGCGGCTTGGGCCGGGTCGCGGTCAGCGGACGCATCCGCTTGCCCAGGCCCGCGGCCATCACCATCGCGGTCTGCGGCACCTTCGCGCCCGGATCGGGGCGGATCGACAGCGTACGTGTCATGCCCCGGCGATCACCATCGGGTCGCCGCGCAGCTCAGACGGCAGATTGGCGTCGAACCACGCCTTCACCGGTGCCAATGCGGGATGCTCCAGATCACGGTTGAGATAGTCCCACACCCGCGGACACAGGCCGGGATAGCGCGGCTTGCCGTCGCGCTGCCACAGCCGGGTGAAGATGCCGACGATCTTCGCGTTCCGTTGTGCGCCGAGGATATGATAGGCAGTGGCGAACGTATCGCCCGCGCCGGTGATGCGCAGATAGCGGTCGAGCATCGCCGCCTCCAGCGACGGATGCACGTCGCGCCGCGCATCCTGCAACAGCGACACGAGGTCATAGGCCGGATGCCCGGCCAGCGCGTCTTGGAAATCGAGCAGCCCCATGCCGCGCTCGATCAGCATAAGATTTTCGGCATGATAGTCGCGCAGCACCGTGACCGGGGCTTCGGCGATCGCATGATCGAACACCGCGCCCCATGCCGCGCGATAGCCCTCCGCATCGACATCCGCGCCGGTCGCCGGGCAATACCATTCCGTCAGCAACGCCGCTTCACGGTGCAGCGTGTCGGCGTCGTAGGGTGCGATGTCGGCGGCGGGGTGATCGCGCAGGCGGATCAGCACGTCGACCGCCTCCTCGTACAGCCGCAATTCACTCTCGGGTGCGGCATCGGCGGTTTCGCGGAAGCGCGCGTCGCCGAAATCCTCCAGCAGCACCAAGCCGTGGGTCAGGTCGCTGCCAAGGATCGCGGGCGCGCCGAAGCCGCGCTCGCCCAGCCACTCAGCAATAGCGATGAACGGCCGCGGGTCCTCATGCGGCGGCGGCGCGTCCATCAGGATCGCCGAGCGATCATGCCCGACCGCACGGAAGTAGCGGCGGAACGAGGCGTCTCCGGCCAGCGGCACGACATCCGCATCCCCCCAGCCCAAGGCTTGCAAAAATTCGGCCGCCATCGCGGGCGGGTTCATATCCGGGACCATCGATCCTCCCAGCCCGGCGGCACATCCGCTGTCAAGACACGCCCCCCATCATCCGCGACCGACAGCGTCAGTTGCAGGGCGTCCGGCCACGCACGCTCCCCGGCATGTTCGGGCCATTCGACCAGCAGCACCGCGTCCCACCGCGCATCGTCGAGGCCCAGTTCATCGAGGTCGGACGGATCGTCGATCCGGTAGAGGTCGACGTGCAGGACCGGAATGCGCGTTTCGGGCGGATCATAGGGCTGGACGATCGCAAAGCTGGGCGATGGCGCCTCGCCGGGCAGGCCGAGCGCCGACAGCAGCCCGCGCGCGATGCTGGTCTTACCCGCGCCAAGTGGACCGGACAGGGTGACGACATCGCCGACGTGGACCAGCGCGGCGAGGCGGCGACCGAAGGCATCGGTGGCGGCGGCATCGGGAAGGCGCACTAAAATCCTCCCCGGCACGGGGAGGGGGACCATGCGCAGCATGATGGAGGGGGCGGGCCGAAAGGGGTGCGCTCGCGGAAGCCCCCCTCAACCACCGCTTCGCGGCGGTCCCCCTCCCCGTGCCGGGGAGGATTTGGGAAGGCCATCACCGCGGCAACTCGATCGTCACCAGCGTCCCCTGCCCCGGCTCGCTGACCAGCGCGATCGTGCCGCCATGTGCCTCGACGAACCGCTTGGCGAGCGGCAGCCCCAGGCCTAGCGCCCGCTCGCCGTCGCGAGCGATGCCGTGGTTCGCGAAACGGTCGAAGGCCTTGTCGACTTCGGCGGCAGACATGCCGGGTCCGTCGTCCGACACGACGATCCGCGCCTGCGTGTCCGTGCCGTCGATGTGGAGCAGCACGCGCCCGCCGCGTGGCGTGCCGGCGACGGCGTGGCGCAGAAGATGCTCGACCGACTGCCGCAACCGTTCCGGATCGCCCTTCACCCGGCCCGCCGATCCCAGCACGTCGACAGCCAACGCCAATCCCTTCGCCTGCACATCGCCCGCGATTGCCTCGACCGCCTCGCGCGCCAGCAGTTCCAGATCGACTTGTCCGCGCCCGCGCGCGCTATCCTCCTGCGTCAGGTCGAGCACGTCGTCGACCAGCGCCGACAGCCGGTCGACCGATTGCAGGATCGCCTCGGCATAGCCGGTCCCTGCCTCGCTGATCGCTCCGGCATATCCGCCGTGCAGCATCTCGGCGAAGCCCTTGATCGACGTCAGCGGCGTGCGCAGCTCATAGCTCATGTTGGCGACGAATTGCGTCTTGACGCGGTCGGCCTCCTCCAACGCCTCGTTGCGGTCGAGCAGCGCGCGCTCGACCCGGCGACCCGCGGTCACGTCGAGCATCGTGAACAGCGCATTGCCGTCGGGCAGCGGCACCGCGGCGAACTCGAAATGCCGCCCGTCGGCGAACACGACCCGGCCGCCTCGGTTCAACCGGTCGACCGTCGCAGAGCGGACGAGATCGCCGATCATCGTCGCACGCTGCGGATTCTCCAGCTTCGCCGCTGCCGCCTTCGCCAGCGCATCGACGCGCGGATGGCTGGCGAGCAGTTCCTCGTCGAACCCCCACAGCGAGCGGAATTTCTGGTTCCAGATCTGCAACCGACCGTCCGCAGCAAAGACGCCCAGCGCTTCGTACAGGTTGTCGAACGTCGCCGTTCGCACACGCAGCAGCGTGTCGCGCGCACTCGCCAGCTGAACCTGCTCGGTCCGATCCTCGAATACCACGACCAGCCCGCCGTCGGGCAATGGCTGCGGCACGACGCGCAAATGGGTGCCGCTCGGCAGGTGCCAATGCTCCTCCTGCCCCGCCTCCGGCGTCAGGAACCACGTGCGGCGCTCGGCCTTCCAGCTCGGGAAGTCGCGGACCTCCGGCAAGCGCTTGGCCTCGCGCATCCGCTCCAGAACGCGGTCGAATTCGGGGCGATCGCGCAGCCATTCCTCGCGCAGGCCGAAGATGCGCCGGAACGGCTGGTTGCAGAAGACAAGGCTGCGGTCGGCCCCGAATTGGGCGACGCCCGCGGACAGGCGGTCGAGCATCGCCCGCTGCGCCTCGCCGAAGCGCTTCATGCCGCCGCGCGCCTGCTCCAGTTCGTCGACGTCGACCGCAAAGCCCGCGACCCCGCCGGTCGCCAGCGGAATGTCGTGGACGCGCAACATCCGCCGCGCGCCGTTGATGGTGGCCGGCACCGCCGCCATCTGCGGCTCCCCGGTATCGCGCGCGATGGCCGCGTTGGCGAGCGGGCCACCCATGCCTGACCCCTCGACCAGTTCCAGCCCGCGATCGATCGCGGTGCGCGCATCCGTCGCCTCGACCGCCTCGACATAGGCGGTGTTGACCATCGCCAGCGCGAGGTTGCGGTCGCGGTACCACATCGGCATCGGCGCGGCTTCGATAAGCCCCGCCAGCCCCTCGAACGCCTCGGTCAGCTCCTGCGCTTCGGCGGTCAGCCGGACGATCTCGTCCTCGCTGTCGGTCTGGTCGGAGAACCACAGAACGACACCGCCCGGCGCCAGCGCGGCCTCGGGCGCACGGACACCGACGATCGACAGGCGGCGCGACGCCCCGCGCGCGACGACGCTCATCCGGAACGGCTTGCCTGCGCGCTGCGCCGCCAGGACGGCGGCGGACAGGGCGTCGAGATCATCCTGGGGCAATCCCTCGGTCACGGTGCCGAGATCGGTCAGGTATCGCGGCGAAGCCGCCAGCCCCAGCCAGTCGACGATCCGGTCGGGCAGTTCGATCCGCCCGTCGCCGCGGACGATCGCTGCCTGCGCCGGACCGGTGCTCAGCAATGCGCCGCTGCGACTGCTTTCTTCGGTCAGGTTCCGCGCCTCGGCACGGGCGCGCAGGCCGATGTAGAGTGCGCACACCGCGCCTGCGATCAACAGCGCGAGAACAGCTCCCGCCAATACCGCCGTGGTGGTCGTCATCGCGATCATTGCTTGGCTATTAGCAGGAAAGACCGCCGCGCCAATCGCGCGATTGCGGATGGTACAATGTCTCTTTACGCTGCGACGCAAGACGAAAGGGAGATCGCTCTTGATCCGCAAATTTCACGGCGCCGGGCTGACCGCCCTCGCCGCCGCCACCCTGCTGTCCGGGACGGCCAATGCGCAGGCGCTGCGCCAGACCAAGGGCAATTTCGAGGACAAGTTCCGCCAGCTGGAGGGCGAGGACTGGCCGACCCCGACCGACTACCGCAACGCCAGTGGCGCGCCGGGGTATCGCTATTGGCAGCAGAAGGTCGATTACGACATCGCCGCCCGCCTGGACGAGGGCAAGCGCACCGTGTCGGGGCGCCAGACGGTCAAGTATCGCAACAATTCGCCCGACGCGCTGCCATACCTTTGGCTGCTGCTCGACCAGAACGACTATAAGCGCTCCTCGATCGCGACGATGACCGAGACGACCGGCGGCGACGAGATCACGCTCGGCGAGATCCGCCGCGTGAAGCGGATGCAGGAATGGGAGGGCGGCTTTACCATCGCCGCGGTGCGCGACGCGGCGGGCAATCCGCTCAAATTCTCGATCACCGACACGCTGATGCGGATCGAGCTACCGCAGGCGGTCGCGGCGAACGGCGGCGAAGTGACCTTCACGATCGAATGGTCGTTCCCGATGGTCGAGAATAAGGTCGTCGGCGGCCGGTCGGGCTATGAATGCTTCACCGCCAAGGGCGAGGACGGCAACTGCATCTTCGAAGGCGCGCAGTGGTTCCCGCGGCTTGCGGTCTATTCGGATTACGAGGGCTGGCACAACAAGGCGTTCCTGGGCAGCGGCGAATTCACCCTGGAATTCGGCGACTATCGCGTCGACCTGACCGTGCCCGCCGACCATGTCGTCTCGGCGACCGGCGTGCTGCAAAACCCGGATACGATCCTGAGCGCGGCGCAGCGTCAGCGGCTCGAACAGGCGAAGACCGCGACCGCGCCGGTCTATGTCGTCACGCCCGAGGAGGCCGAGGCGGCCGAGCGTGGCAAGGCGGCGGGCGAGAAGACCTGGCGCTTCGCCGCGCAGAACGTCCGCGACTTCGGCTGGGCGTCCAGCCGCAAGTTCGCCTGGGACGCGATGGGCGTGAAACAGACCAGCGCCGAACAGCCGCTGGTCATGGCGATGTCCTTCTTCCCGAAGGAAGCGCGCCCGCTGTGGGACGCCTATTCGACCAAGTCGATCGCCCACACGATCGACGTCTATTCGCGCTTCTCCTTCCCCTATCCCTATCCGGTCGCGCAATCGGTCAACGGCCCTGTCGGCGGCATGGAATATCCGATGATCTCCTTCAACGGCCCCCGGCCGGTGAAGGACAAGAAGACCGGCGCGCTGACCTATACCGAACGGGCAAAATACGGCCTGATCGGCGTGGTCATCCACGAAGTCGGGCACAATTACTTCCCGATGATCGTCAATTCGGACGAGCGGCAGTGGACTTGGATGGACGAGGGGCTGAACAGCTTCCTCCAGTTCCAGGCCGAAAAGCTGTGGGACAAGGACTTCCCGTCGCGCCGCGGCGAACCGCGCGCGATCGCCGAGTACATGCTGTCGCAGAACCAGGTGCCGCTGATGACCCAGTCGGATTCGGTGCTGCAATTCGGCGCCAACGGCTATTGGAAGCCCGCGGTCGCGCTGGTCGTCCTGCGCGAGACGATCCTGGGTCGCGAGCTGTTCGACCGCGCCTTCCGCGAATATGCCAACCGCTGGCGATTCAAGCACCCGACGCCATTCGACTTCTTCCGGACGATGGAGGAAAGTTCGGGCGTCGATCTCGACTGGTTCTGGCGCGGGTGGTTCTACACGACCGATCACGTCGACATCTCGCTCGATTCGGTGGTGCGGGCGCGGATCGACGGGGGTGACCCGGTCGCCGAGAGCGCCGAGCGCCGCCGCATCCGCCAGACCGAGCCCCAGTCGCTGACCGCGTCGCGCAATACGGAGAAGACCGTCGTCGAACGCGATCCGGCGACGCGGGACTTCTACAACGAAACCGACGAGTTCACGGTCACTGCCAAGCAGCGTCGGAAGGCAGCCGAGGCCAATGCCGACCTGACCCCGGAGGAACGCGCCGCGCGCGCGACGACGGACAATTTCTACCGCTTCACCTTCTCCAACCGCGGCGGACTGGTCATGCCGGTCATCCTGAAGGTCGACTATTCGGACGGGACGACCGAGACGAAGCGCATCCCGGCCGAGATCTGGCGCCACGACAGCCGCCGCGTGACGTGGCAGCTGGTGACGCCGAAGACGATCGCGCGCGCTGAGCTCGACCCGCTGTGGGAGACCGCCGATGCCGACCGCTCGAACAATATCTTCGACGGGCGGATCGAGACGAAGACGCTGGGCATCGACGCGCCGAGCAGCGTCCCGAACCGGATGAAGGATTCGGACGTGAAGGTGCTGCCGGGGTCGCTGCGCACGCTGCCGAATGCGGGGAACTGACATGCAGCGCTGGCTGCTCGCGCTCGCGTTGGTCACTGCCCCTGCGGGTGCGCATCGCGGTCATGACGCGCTGACCGTGGTGACGCTGGGCGCCGGCAATACCGTCACCGTGTCCCACCGGTTCGAGGCTCACGATATCGAACCGGCGCTGTCCTCGATCGCCCCGGACGCGCAGGCCAGCCTGGACGATCCGGATGCCGTTCGCGCGCTCGTCGCCTATCTCGGGCGGCGGTTCGTGCTGAGCGACGCGAAAGGCGCGGTCGTGTTGACGCCGGGCAAGGTCGACATCGATGCACAGGAGGTTCGGGTCGCGTTTTCGGGCAGGGTCCGGCCGGGCACGAAAATACTGACGGTCCGCTCGTCAGTGCTGCGCGACGTCTATCCGCGCCAGACCAACCAGGTCGAGGTGCGCCGCGGCAAGGTCGTGCGGACGATCGTGGTCAGCGATGGGGCGGCGCATCGGGTGGCGGTGCCCTAAACCCGCCCGTTCGTGCCGAGCTTGTCGAAGCACTGCCTTTTCTTCGTGCCGGATCGTCCCAAGCACGAAGAAGGGCAGCCCTTCGTTAAACTCAGGGCGAACGGTGTGATTAGACCGTCGCACGCACCCTACACCGTTCGTGCTGAGCGAAGTCGAAGCACCGTTCTCTGATACGCCCGCGCGTCGCTTGCGGCACGAAGCACGGTGCTTCGACAAGCGCAGCACGAACGGGGAGTAGGTTCGTAGCAACTTCCAAACGCAAACAGGGCGAGGAAGCCATCGCCTCCCCGCCCCGCCGCATTCGGTCAGGATCGCTGACTCAGTAGCGATAATGATCCGGCTTGAACGGGCCTTCGACCGGCACGCCGATGTAGCCGGCCTGCTTCGGGGTCAGCTTGCTGAGCTTCACGCCCAGCTTTTCCAGGTGCAGCGCCGCCACCTTTTCGTCGAGGTGCTTCGGCAGGACGTAGACCTTGTTCTCGTACTTCTCGCCGGCCGTCCACAGCTCGATCTGGGCGAGCGTCTGGTTGGTGAACGACGAGGACATGACGAACGACGGGTGGCCGGTCGCGCAGCCCAGGTTCACCAGGCGACCCTTGGCGAGCACGATGATCTGCTTGCCGTCCGGGAACTTCACCAGGTCGGTGCCCGGCTTCACTTCGGTCCACTGATAGTTCGACAGCGCGGCGATCTGGATCTCGCTGTCAAAGTGGCCGATGTTGCAGACGATCGACATCGGCTTCATCTTCGCCATGTGCTCGGCGGTGATGACGTCGGCGTTGCCGGTCGCGGTGCAGAAGATGTCGGCGCGCTCGACGGCTTCGTCCATCGTGACGACCTCGAAGCCCTCCATCGCCGCCTGCAGCGCGCAGATCGGGTCGATTTCGGTCACGAGCACGCGGGCGCCGCCGTTGCGCAGCGACTGGGCCGAACCCTTGCCGACGTCACCGAAGCCGGCGACGCAGGCGACCTTGCCGGCCAGCATCACGTCGGTGGCGCGACGGATCGCGTCGACCAGCGATTCCTTGCAGCCGTACAGATTGTCGAACTTCGACTTGGTGACCGAGTCGTTGACGTTGATCGCCGGGAACGGCAGCTCACCCTTCTTCGCGATCTCGTACAGGCGGTGCACGCCGGTGGTCGTTTCTTCCGACACGCCCTTCAGGTTCTTGACGGTTTCGGTCAGGTAGCCCGGGTACTTGGCGATGAACGCCTTCAGCGCGCGCTGGAATTCGACTTCCTCGTCGTTCTCCGGCTCGCCCATCGTCTGGCCGGCTTCGAGCTTGGCACCCCACAGCGCGAACATCGTCGCGTCGCCGCCGTCGTCCAGGATGATGTTGGCGGTGGTGCCATCGGTGTCCGCACCCCAGTTGAAGATGTCGCCGACATAATCCCAATAGTCGGCCAGGCTCTCACCCTTCACCGCGAACACCGGCACGCCCGTCGCAGCGATGGCGGCGGCGGCGTGGTCCTGCGTCGAATAGATGTTGCAGGTCGCCCAGCGGACCTGCGCGCCGAGCGCGGTCAGCGTCTCGATCAGCACCGCGGTCTGAATCGTCATGTGCAGCGAACCGGTGATACGCGCGCCCTTCAGCGGCTGCGACGCGCCGAACTCTTCGCGCAGCGCCATCAGGCCGGGCATTTCGGTTTCGGCGATCTCGATCTCGCGACGACCGAATTCGGCAAGGCTGATATCGGCGATGACGTAGTCGTTCGCGCGGGTCGCGGGGGCGGTGGCCACTTGGGTATTCTCCGAAGAATGTCGTATGATCGCGCCCCTACTCCGAACGGCGACCGGAATCAAATATAAAGGTTTCTTTATATGCCGCCGCAAGGACGCAAGCGAAGCGATGCGCCCCCGCGGCGGCCGGCCGGCGGCGCACATGCGCCGACCGACGTCACGGCACGGGATTCACTCCCGTGCCCGCCCGCTCACGATCGAACCCCGATCAAGCCGTGCCAGCCCCCACCGCCAGCATCCGCGGATCGATCCCCGCCCCGGCGAACCCCTTCGCCCACCGCTCGTCCGCCGGCGTCGAGAACAGCAGTGCATCGTCCCCCTCGACATTGAACCAGCCGTGCCGCCGCATCTCGCCGTCCAGTTGCCCCTCGCCCCAGCCGGCGTATCCCAACGCCGGCAGCCAGCGCGACGGCCCGCTGCCCGATGCGATCGCCCGCAGCACGTCGACCGTGCCCGACATCGCCCAGCGCCCGGCGACCTCGATCGTATCCGCTCCGCCCCAGTCGAGCGAATGCAGCACGAACCCGCGCCGCGGCTCGCACGGCCCGCCCAGATGGACCGGCACGTCAGGCGTATCGCCGGGCGCGATATCCAGCTGCGTGAGCATGTCGTGGAAGCTGAGGCCGTCGATAACCGTCCCGATGCCGATGCCCAGCGCACCGTCCTCGTCATGCGTGCACATCGCGATCACCGCGCGGTCGAACCGCGGATCGCCGATTCCGGGCATCGCAAGCAGGAACTGGCCGGTCAGGAAGGAAGCGGTCTGCATCTCATCGACAACATAGATAGTGGCCGCCGGTGCCGCCAGCGCTTGAAAATTTCACCGTCTCGTCCAGATGGACCCGCGACACCCGACCCGCGGGGGCGGCAACAGGAGCATCACGACCATGACGATCAAGGTAGGCGACCGCATTCCCAACGTCAGCTTCGTCAAGGCGACCGAGAACGGTCCCGAAAGCGTGACGTCCGACGAATTCTTCAAGGGCCGCAAGGTCGCGCTGTTCTCGGTCCCCGGCGCCTTCACGCCGACCTGCTCGGCCAAGCACCTGCCCGGCTTCATCGACAAGGCGGAGGATCTGAAAGCCAAGGGCGTCGATGAGATCGCCTGCACCGCGGTCAACGACGCGTTCGTGCTGGGCGCGTGGAGCGGGTCGAACAACGCCGCCGACACGGTCACGATGCTGGCCGACGGCAACGCCGAGTTCGTCAAGGCGACCGGTCTGGAGATGGACGGGTCGAAGTTCGGCATGGGTACGCGCGGCCAGCGCTTCTCGATGCTCGTCAACGACGGCGTCGTCGAGCAACTGCACGTCGAAGCACCGGGCGAGTTCAAGGTCAGCTCGGCCGAACATCTGATCGAGAATATGTGACCAACACCCGCCGATTGCGCGAGCGATCGGCGGTTTCGCCGCGTCGGGCGGGGTGGCGCAGCCCGCTCCGTCCGACGTCGCTGCCCGGTGGTGATTGGCGGGAACCGACCCGAAGCCATGTCGGTTGATGCCTCCGCGTAACGAAACGGAGTATCTCATGGCTACGACCACCACCGAACCGGCCGAAAAGACCTCGGTCACTACCGCCGAAGGCCGCCAGGCGCTGTTCGCCAACGCGAAGGACGCGGTGACCGAAGCGGTCCAGACCGCTGTCGACGCGGTAAAGGCGAACCCGAAGACGGCAGCGGCCATTGCCGCCGGCGCGACCGCCGCGGTTGCCGGCGCGGCCTATGGTGCGACCAAGCTGTCGACATCGAAGCCCGCGGCCCCGAAGAAGTCGACCCCGGCCAAGCGCACGCCTGCCAAGAACTGATGTCAAACCGGCCCGTATCCGCATGGGCGGATGCGGGCCGCGAACCGTTTCCGCGTGTCTTGCCAGCGTAACGCGTGCGGCGTAACGCTTCTCGATGACTCACGCATCCGATATTATCGCCGACCTCGACCGCCTCTATGCCGCCTCGGTCGAGCGCCTGAAATCGGCGCTGACCCGCTACCTCACCGATGGCACGCCGCCCCCGCCCGAAGCGCGGCTGGACGGCTCCTTCGCTTATCCCGAAATTCGCCTCACCTTCCGCCCCGGCGCAGATCGTCCGGCGCCGCTGCGCTCGTTCGGACGATTGGTCACGCCGGGTGAATATGCGATCAGCGTCACCAAACCCGCGATCTTCGCCGATTATCTGATCGAACAGCTGACCCTGCTGATCGAGGATTACGACGTCGAAGTGTCGGCAGCCGAAGGGCGTCAGGAAATTCCGTTCCCCTATGTGCTCGATCCGGGCCATGCGCTGGCGCTGGACGAGGTGTCGGCGCTCGAACTCGCCCGGCATTTCCCGGCGACCGAACTGGCCCATATCGGCGACGAGATTGCCGACGGCATCTGGGAATCGGTCGATGGCGTCCGCCCGCTCGCACTGTTCGACGGTCTGCGCACCGACTTCAGCCTCGCGCGGCTGCGCCACTATACCGGCACGCCGCCCGAGCATGTTCAGCGCTATGTGCTGTTCACCAACTACCACCGCTATGTCGACGAATTCGTCCGCTGGGGCGCATCGCAACTGGGTGAAGGCTCGCGCTTCACGGGCCTGTCGGGCGCCGGCGGAATCGTCATCACCTCGCCGGACGAAGTCGACCGGATCGCCGGCGACAGCAGTGCGTGGCGACGGCACCAGATGCCGGCCTATCACCTGATGGCGCCGGACGGCACGGGCATCACTCTCGTCAACATCGGCGTCGGGCCGTCGAACGCGAAGACGATCTGCGACCATCTGGCCGTGATGCGGCCCGAGGCGTGGCTGATGATCGGCCACTGCGGCGGCCTGCGCCCATCGCAGCGGATCGGCGATTACGTGCTCGCGCACGCCTATTTGCGCGACGACCATGTCCTCGACGACGTGCTGCCGCCCGAAATCCCGGTCCCCGCCATCGCCGAGGTGCAGCAGGCGCTCGCCCGCGCCGCGGCAACGGTGTCCGGCCAGTCGGGCGAGGAACTGAAGCGCCGCCTGCGCACCGGCACCATCGTCACCACCGACGACCGCAATTGGGAACTCCGCTATTCGCAGTCGGCACTGCGCTTCTCGCTCAGCCGCGCGGTCGGGATCGACATGGAATCGGCGACGATCGCCGCCCAGGGGTACCGCTTCCGCGTCCCCTACGGCACGTTGCTTTGCGTCTCGGACAAGCCGCTGCACGGTGAATTGAAGCTGCCGGGCCAGGCCAACCGCTTCTACGAACGCGCGATCAACGAGCATATGCGGATCGGGATCGAGACCTGCGAAGAGTTGCGCCGCGAGGGTCCGAAGCTCCACAGCCGCAAGCTGCGCGCATTCAGCGAACCACCGTTCCGTTAATGTAACGATGTTGCGGGGATACGCGGGCTGAGTTAGGCGTTGGCGGCGAAACGATATCGATCGGAGCGACTGCCATGGCCGACACGCCCAACACCCCCGCCCCGCCGCCGCGCCGCAAGGCCGCCACGGGTACGCGCAAGACGACCCGCGCCACGACCCCGCGCGCGACCAAGACTCCGGCGGCCGCGAAGGACGACGGCGAAGCGACGACGGCGGCCGCGGCCCCCAAGCCTGCCCGCAAGGCGCCGGCGAAACGCGCGTCGACCGGCACGTCGCGGCGCTCGACTGCCGCCACGGCCAAGCCCGCGACCACGACCCGCGCCGCGAATGCCGCCAAGTCGGCGGCTGCCAAGGTGTCCGATCGCGCGAGCAAAGCTGCCGAAACCGTCTCCGACGCCGCGACAAGCGCGCGTCGCTCGGTCGCGCAGTCGAAGCCGGTCAAGGTCGTCGAGGACACGCGCGAAAAGATGGGCAACCGCAATTTTTTCGCGGCCATCATCGGCGGTGCGGCGGCGGTCGCAGCGACGGTCGGCGGCATCCTCTACGCGGTGCGCGAGGGCAAGCCGGTGGCCAAGAAGAAGGATGGAGCGGACAAGGCGGACGCGTAACGTCCTCCGGTGCTCCCGCGCAGGCGGGAGCCCAGGGTAACATCGGACAATGCTTGCGGCTCTGGGCTCCCGCCTACGCGGGAGCACCGGTGATTTAATTCAACCCGCCAGGAAATCCGCCATCGCCTGACCAAGCTCGGGCTTGGTGACCGCCCCCATGTGACCGCCGGCGACCTCAACGTACCGCGCATTCGGCAGGACATCCGCCAACGCCGCGCCCGATCCGACTTCGTCGTCCTCGCGCCCCATCACCACCAGCGCCGGCTGCGTCACCGCCTCCAGCACCTCGCGCGGCGTATCCGCAAAGGTCTCCAGCACCCCTAACAACGCCTGCGCATCGCCGCCGGTCGTCTTCAGGAACGCCTCGGCCATGAACGCCGGCGAACCGCGCGGATGCTTGCCCAGGTTGGTCAGCACGTTGCGGAAATGATCGGACCGTCCGGCGGCGTTGGTCAGCCCCTCCAGCCCCATGCCCGTGAACATCACGCGGCGCGGCGTCGCGCCCGTCGCCAGCATCCGCCCCGTGGTCCGCGCGCCGAGCGAATAGCCGCCGAGATCATAGTCGGTCAGCCCGAGATGCGCGACGAGCGCATGCGCGTCCTTCGTCAACGCATCGTGCGGATAGGCCGACAGATCGTGCGGTGTCGCGCTTTCGCCGTGACCGCGCAGGTCCGGCATGATGACGCGAAAGCCGCGCGCGGCGATCTTTGCGGCATGGCCGAACTTGATCCAGTTGGTCTGCGCATCGCTGAAATAGCCGTGGATCAGAACGACCGCGCGCCCCTCTCCCATTTCGTGATACGCGATGCGCTCACCATCGAAGCTGGCGAAAAAGCGGGTTTCAGTCGGGGAGCTTGCCACAGGCCTTCATCCATCTGTCGACGACGTTCGAGTTTTCGTCACTGCGCATAGCCTCCAGTCCGCGAACGTCCAGCCACGCCGTGTGCCAGCTTTCGACGGCATAGTTGCGCACCGGGCGGAACCGCGACGGATCGTCGAAGCTGCCAACAGTCAGGTCGAGATGATCGCTGTCGGGAAATTCGAACGTCAGCGCCGTACCGCAGGCCGCGCAAAAGCCGCGCCGCGCGATCGGCGAGGACGCGAAATAGTCGGGCGGCGTCTCCCACACGACGTCCGCCTTTGCCATGTCCTTGAGCGCGATCGACACGTTGCCCGACCAGCGCTGACACATGCGGCAGTGACACAGATACGCATCGTCATCCGCGATCGTCGCCACATAGCGTTTGGCGCCGCACATACAGCCGCCGGTCACCTGCTCCGCCATCGTCCATCTCCCGCACTCACGATTGCGACCGGCGCACACAATCATCACTGGCTTTATATAAGCATGCTTATTATATGCGCGCTATGTCCGACAGTTTAGGCTTCCTCATCAGCGATGTCTCGCGCCTGATGCGCCGCCGCTTCGATGAGCGCGCGCGCCTCGTCGGTGCGACCCGCGCACAGTGGAAAACGCTCGTCACCCTCTCGCGCAACGAAGGCATCAATCAGGGCGGCCTTGCCGACCTGCTGGAGGTCGAACCGATCACCCTGTGCCGCATGGTCGACCGCCTGGAGGAGTCCGGCCTGGTCGAGCGTCGACGTGACCCGGCCGACCGCCGGGCGTGGCAGATCTTTCTGACCGATGCCGCCAAACCCGTACTCGAACAGTTGCGATCGCACGCCGACGACATGTTCGATGCGGCCTTCGACGGCCTCGACGACACCGATCGCACCCGATTGACCGCGGCGCTGGAGCGCGTCCGCACCAACCTAACCGATATGCCGAAGGACGCCGCGCATGGCTGACGCAGATCCCAAGATCCCGACCGACACGGCCATCGCGGTCGACGCGCCCGACAAGCCCAGGCGCCGGTGGCTGCGCACGATCCTGATGTTCGGCGTGCCGCTGATCGTGATCGCGGTCGCAGGCTATTTCTACGCGACTTCGGGCCGCTACGTCTCGACCGACAACGCCTATGTCGGCCAGGACAAGGTTTCGGTCGCTTCGGACGTCGCCGGGCGCATCGTGTCGGTCGACGCGCGCGAGAACCAGCATGTGAAGGCGGGCGACCTCCTCTTCCGCATCGACCCTCAGCCCTACCGCATCGCGGTCGAGCAGGCGGATGCGCAGATCGCCGGCGCACAGGTCAACGTCCAGACGTTGCAGGCAAGCTATGTCGGGACCGGCGCCGACATTCAGGCGGCGAAGGACCGGATCGCCGCTGCGCAGGAGGATTATACCCGACAGGATTCGCTGATGCAGCGCGGCTTCACCACCCGGGCGCGGTTCGAACAGGCGCAGCACGCGCTCGAACAGGCGCGAGCATCCTACCAGTCGGCCGTCGCCGACGCGAACGAAGCACGCGCGAAGCTCGCCTCGGGTGCCGCCGTACCGGGTCAGAACCCGCAGGTCGCGTCGGCCCGCGTCGCGCGGGAAAAGGCGCTGCTCGACCTGTCGCGCACCGCCGTCCGCGCGCCGGTCGCGGGACAGGTCAGCCAGGCCGACCGCTTGCAGATCGGCCAGATGATGGTGACCGGCCTGCCCGCGGTCACGATCGTCGCGGATGCCCGGTCGTGGGTCGACGCGAACTTCAAGGAAACCGACCTCGCCCATATGCGCGTCGGCCAGCCGGCGGAGGTCACCTTCGACGCCTATCCGGGCGTCAAGCTGCGCGGCCATGTCGCCTCGATCGGCGCAGGCACGGGCAGCGAATTCTCGGTGCTGCCCGCGCAGAACGCCAACGGCAACTGGGTGAAGGTGACGCAGCGCGTGCCGGTGCGGATCGCGATCGACGAGAAGAGCCCGCGTCAGCTGATTGCGGGGCTGAGCGCCGACGTGCGCGTGGACGTACGGAAGTGAGCCCCTTCCGTCATCCCGGCGAAAGCCGGGATCCAGAGTCGCGGGAACTGTCGCCCGTGGCTCTGGATGCCGGATCAAGTCCGGCATGACGGCGGAATAGACGCATGGCCACCACCGCCCCCACCTCGCCCACACGCCCGGCCCCGCCCGCCCCCGGCACGGCAGCCCTCCATACCAGCAATCGCGGCCTGCTGACGCTGGGCGTCATGCTGGCGACGATCATGCAGATCCTCGATTCGACGATCGCCAACGTCGCGCTGCCGC
The DNA here is from genome assembly GCF_042681125.1 of Sphingomonas floccifaciens. NCBI lineage: Bacteria > Pseudomonadati > Pseudomonadota > Alphaproteobacteria > Sphingomonadales > Sphingomonadaceae > Sphingomonas > Sphingomonas floccifaciens. Next base: position 411,996 of record NZ_JBHUFC010000006.1, read on the forward strand.
ACATGCAGCCCGCACTCGGCGCGACCGCGGATACCGTCACCTGGGTGCTGACCAGCTATATCGTCGCCTCGGCCATCGCGATCCCGATCACCGGCTGGCTGTCCGACCGCGTCGGCAGCCGCAACCTGTTCCTCTGGTCGGTCGTCGGCTTCGTCATCTCCTCGGCGCTTTGCGGCATGGCGCAGAATCTGGAGGAAATGGTCGCCTTCCGCATCCTCCAGGGCATCAGCGCGGCGTTCATGAACCCGCTCAGCCAGACGGTCATGCTCGACATCAATCCCCCCGAACGCCAGGGCAAGGCGATGGCGGTGTGGGGCATGGGCATCATGGTCGGGCCGATCCTGGGGCCGGTCATCGGCGGCTGGCTGACCGAAAGCTACAACTGGCGCTGGGTTTTCTACGTCAACCTGCCGCTCGGCGTGTTCTGTTTCGCGGTGCTGTGGTGGCTGCTGCCGTCGCGCCCGATCAAGGTGCGACCGTTCGACACGCTCGGCTTCAGCCTGCTCGCGATCGGCATCGCGTCGCTCCAGCTGATGCTCGACCGCGGCCAGACCGAGGACTGGTTCTCGTCCGGCGAAGTCGTGATCGAGGCGCTGGTCGCGTTCATCGCGCTGTGGATGTTCGTCGTCCACCTGGCGACCGGCAAGCGCCCGATGTTCGACCGCGACCTGTTCAAGAACCGCAATCTCGTCACCGGCCTCGCCTTCATGCTGGTCGTGGGCGTCGTGATGATGGCGACGATGGCGCTGCTGCCGCCGATGCTCCAGCGCATCTACGGCTATCCGGTGATCGACACCGGCCTGCTGCTGATGCCACGCGGGTTCGGCATCGTATTCAGCATGTTCGTCGCCGCCCAGCTGACCCAGCGCGGCTTCGATCCGCGCATCCTGGTCGGCGTGGGCTTCGCGGTCGCGGCGGGCTCGCTCTACGAGATGACGACATGGACGATCGAGATGGGGTCGCAGGCCTTCGTCGTCTCAGGGTTGGTCCAGGGTCTCGGCCTCGGCATGGTCTTCATGCCGCTCAACCAGATGGCCTTCGCGACGCTGCCGCCGCACTATCGGACCGAAGGGTCGTCACTGATGAACCTGATGCGCAACATCGGCGCCTCGGTCGGCATCTCGGCGGTGACCGCCCTGCTCGCGCGCAATATACAGACCGCACACGCCGACATCGCGTCCCATGTCACCGGCGACACGATGGCGAGCGTCGACCTGTCGAGCCTGCAACGCTTCGGCATGGCCGCCGACGCCGCGCTGTCGATGATCGATGCCGAAGTGAACCGCCAGGCCGCGATGATCGCCTATCTCGACGATTTCTACGCGATGGCGATCGTCACCGCCCTGTCGGTGCCGCTGATCATCTTCCTGAAGAAGCCGCCGAAACCGGTGCCGGGTGAAAAGGCGGCGCCTGTCGACCTGCATTGAGCGGCAGACTATAGGCTCCATAAATCCGTTCGCCCTGAGCTTGCCGAAGGGCCGTTCTTCGATCCGCAAGTGAAGTCCTTGCAGCCCGAACTACGGTGCTTCGACACGCTCAGCATGAACGGTAAGACGTTAGGGCGCGAAGCCCATCGCCCGTACATATCGAGAGGATGCCCATGACCACCGACCCCGTCGTCATCGCCAGCTATGCCCGCACGCCGATGGGCAGCTTCCAGGGCTGCCTGACCGGTGCCACCGCCACCGAACTCGGCGCGACCGCGGTCGGCGCGGCGGTCGAGCGGGCCGGCCTGAAGGGCGACGCGATCGAGCGCATCTACATGGGTTGCGTCCTGCCCGCCGGGCTCGGCCAGGCACCGGCGCGCCAGGCTGCGCTGAAGGCGGGCCTGCCCGACCAGATCGAAGCGACGACCGTCAACAAGATGTGCGGCAGCGGGATGCAGGCCGCGATCATGGCCGCCGATGCGCTCGCCGCTGGCTCCGCCGACATCATCGTCGCCGGCGGCATGGAAAGCATGACCAACGCGCCCTATCTGTCGATGCGCCACCGCAGCGGCGCGCGCATCGGTCACGATGTGATGAAGGATCATATGTACCTCGACGGCCTCGAGGATGCGTATGAGCCCGGCCGGCTGATGGGCAGTTTCGCAGAGGAAACGGCGCGCGACTATCAGTTCACGCGGCAGGCGATGGACGACTTCGCAATCGCGTCGCTCCACCGTGCGCAAAAGGCCCAGACGTCGGGCGCGTTCGACCGCGAGATCGTGCCCGTCGAGATTTCCGGTCGCAAGGGGCCGACGACGATCATGCTCGACGAACAGCCGGCCAAGGGCGACGTCGCCAAGATCCCGACGCTCAAGCCCGCCTTTTCGAAGGACGGCACGATCACCGCCGCCAACGCCTCGTCGATCAGCGACGGCGCCGCCGCGCTGGTGATGACGCGCGCCAGCGTCGCCGAGCGGCTCGGCCTCACCCCCCTCGCCCGTGTCGCCGGCCACGCCGGCCACGCACACAAGCCCGCGCTGTTCACCACCGCCCCCGTCTTCGCGATGAACAAGGCGCTGGAACGCGCGGGCTGGGAGATCGGCGACGTCGACCTGTTCGAAGTCAACGAAGCCTTCGCCGTCGTCGCGATGATCGCGATGCACGATCTTGGCATCGCCCACGACGTGCTCAATATCCACGGCGGCGCCTGCGCACTCGGCCACCCGATCGGCGCCAGCGGCGCGCGGGTGCTGGCGACCTTGCTGTCGGCGCTGGAGACGACGGGGCAGAAGCGCGGGCTGGCATCGCTGTGCATCGGCGGCGGCGAGGCGACGGCGATGGCGGTGGAATTGATGGACTGAGTCGAAACATCGTTCGTGCCGAGCTTGTCGAAGCACCGGTTCGAGATGCTGTCGCGTCACGGACCAAAGCGTTTCGACCGGCTCGGCACGCAGGCATCACTCCGTATCCGCTGCTCGTCACCTGTGCCGTTGCAATGATGGAATAGATTTGCTTGTCAGGGTCGACGCGACGTTCGTGGCTCTTTGACCTTGGCGATCCTGATCGCCTCACACCCGTAGCGCTCCAGTCGATGTTTCGAGAAATCGTCTGTCATCTGTGAAGCGGCGAAATACCAAAGCCTTCTTTTTATCCGACGTTGGCGGCGCGAGGTCCGAAGTAGATGATCATCGCGCCCGCTAGACAAAGCGTAGCCCCAAGAACGTCCCAACGATCAGGCTTCGTGCCTTCGATGGCCCATAGCCAGATAACTGCCGACGCAATGTAGACGCCGCCATAAGCCGCATAAGAACGGCCTGCGTAATCCGACTGCGGAAGCGTGAGCAGGTAGGCGAAAAGACAAAGCGAGGCCACGCCTGGCGCTATCCACCACGGCGACCGATCCAGCCTGAGCCAAGCCCAAAAGGCGAAGCACCCGGCAATCTCCGCTAGAGCGGCTCCTACAAAAGCTAGAGCTGTCATGGTGTAATGCTAGCCCGTGCGGGTTGGAATGTCCGCTGTCGAGCGGAAGCGAGCGCGGTTGTGGTGAGGATGCACCGGTCTGGTTTGATGTCAAAGGTGACATAGGCGACAAAAGTGACAAAGGCTGACGAATTGACAGCGTTACCGTAAACTTTGGACCTCACCCGAGAGCACGAGCCGAGACGTCGCGTGACAAACTCAGCGCGTAGCACCGGTTGAAGTCGGTCAGCACATAATCGCCAAACGCTCCGGTCGGCACAAACCCCGCCGCCTCGTACATCACCCGCGCCGGCGCGAAGGCGTCGTTAGTCCCCGTCTCCAGCAACAGCCGCGTCATCCCCGCCGCGCGCGCCTCCGCGATCAGATGCGCCAGCATTGCCTTGCCGACGCCGCGGCGTTCGCAGCCCGGCGCGGTGCGCATCGATTTCAGCTCCGCATCACCCCCGCCCAGCGCCTTCCATGCGCCTATCCCAAGCAGCATGTCGCCGTCCCAGGCACTCCACACACGGATTTCGGGCACGCGCAGGCCTGACAGGTCGAGCGCGAAGACGCTGCCCGGCGGCGAATTGCGGTGTGCTTCTCGGACATGGTGTTCCAGCAGCGCGACGACCGCGGGATGGTCGAGGTCGGCGCGTGCGAACCTCACTCCACCTCTTCGCCGGGATCGACCCCCCACAGGTGGATCGCCTCGACGAAGCCGCCCCGCCCCTTCACGTCGAAGAAGCACCAGCCCGCCCCGCATTTGCTGATCTTGCCGATGACGCCCGGCTGGGCGCGATACTGCATCCGGCCCGACGCGCTCGGTCGGTCGCGCAGCATGACGATGGTATCGGTGACGATGGCGTGGCGCGCATCGGTCAGCAGATTGCCCTGAATCCACCCTTGCGTCCCGCCGGGGTCCTCGACCTTGCGCCATTCCTTGAAGATGTCGACGACCTTCACCGGCAGGCCGGACCGCTGGTACAGCCAGCTGACCGGATAGTTGCGGCCCGGCCCGGTCCGCATTCGCGCCTGCCCGGCCGAGATGGCGGCGTAATAGGGCGTCTTGCGCTTCTGCGCCTCGACCGGCGCGTGCGGCACCGCCAGTGCGACCGTCGCCAGTGCCGCCAGTCCCGAAATCATGCGCATCATCAACCTCCAGCCGCGGCTGTACCGCGCGCGGGGACACGCGTTCAACCGTTGACTGACGCCGTTCGCGAGGCCAATCGAAGATGCATGGCCGACCCGCGTCCCGCCCGCCCCCGCGTGATCGTCACCCGCGATCTGCCGCACGCGGTGCTCGACCGTCTGACCGCGCTGTTCGATGCCGAACTTAACCCGACCGACGCGCCGATGGACCGCGCGACACTTGCCGCGGCAATGGCCGATTGCGACGTGCTGGTGCCGGCCGTCACCGACACGATCGACGCCGACCTGATCGCAGCCGCCGGCCCGCGGCTGAAGCTGATCGCCAATTATGGCGCCGGCGTGAACCATATCGACCTGAAGGCGGCCCGCGCCCGTCGCATCATCGTCACCAATACGCCCGGCGTCCTGACCGAAGATACCGCCGACATGACGATGGCACTGATCCTGTCGGTGCCGCGGCGTCTGGCGGAGGGCGAAAAGCTGGTCCGCTCCGGCGCGTGGAGCGGCTGGTCGCCCGGCGGGATGCTGGGCCACCGGATCGGCGGCAAGGCGCTGGCGATCGTCGGCATGGGCCGTATCGGCCAAGCCGTCGCCCGCCGCGCTCGCGCCTTCGGCCTGTCGATCCACTATCACAACCGCCACCGCCTGCCGAAGGTCGTAGAGGCGGAGCTACAGGCGCAATGGCATCCGAACCTCGACGAGATGTTGGCGCTGGCCGACATCGTCACCCTGCACACGCCGCGAAACGCCGACAGCGAAAACCTGATCGACGCCCGCCGCATCGCGCTGATGAAGGACAGTGCCTTCCTCATCAACACCAGCCGCGGCGGCATCCTGGACGAGGATGCGCTGGTCGACGCGCTGGAGGGCGGGCGACTGGCCGGCGCAGGGCTGGACGTCTGGAAGCACGAACCGGCCATCGACCCGCGCCTGCTCGCGCTGCCCGGCGTCGTCATGCTGCCGCACATGGGCTCCGCCACGTACGAGGGGCGCCTGGCGATGGGCGAGCGGGTCGTCGCCAACATCCAGGCCTGGTCGGACGGCCATCGCCCGCCGGATCAGGTGCTCGAAGGATGGTTGTAAAGCTACCGTAAAACTACGCGGTCGGGTCAAGGTTATGGTAACCCGACATCCGCTAAGTAAGCTGCCTAGCCGCGAACCAGATTGTCGGCGGGGACCAGTCACACGTGAAGGCGCGCGAACCAAGACAGACGATTTCCGTCACCGCGCGGATCAAGACGGCCGATGGCTGGCAGGACGTGGCCATCCGCAACGTGTCGGCGCACGGCATGCGCATTTCGCTGGCGATGCCGCCCAAGCGCGGCGCCTATATCGAGGTGCGGCGTGCCAGCCAGGTCATCGTCGCCCGCACCATGTGGGTACAGGGTAACGACTGCGGGCTGCGTACGCAGGACGTCGTCGACATCCCCGCACTGGTCAATCCCAACGCTGCCAAGGCCGAATCGGTCATCGCCGCCGCGAATGACGAGCGCCGCCGCCGTCCCCGCATCGATGAAAGCACCGAAACCGTCCGCCGCGGCACGCAGCGGTTCATGTCGGTCGTCTTCGGCCTCGCCATCGTCTCCGCGGCAGGCGCCGTCGCCATGATCGTCAGCGACGCCCTGCAAAGCCCCTTCGCGGCCGTGCGGACCGCCCTGGGCGGCCCGCGCTAACAAGTCGATCAGTCGCCGGTCGATCAGTCGCCGGTCAGGATACGGTCGACCAGCTGCTTCACCGTCGGCACGAACCCGTTCGAATAGAACGGGTCTTTCTTGAAATTATAGGCCCCGTGCCCGGCGAACATCAGGTTCTGGTCGGTCGGGCCGCCATGCGCGATGTCCTGTAGCGTCTTCTGGATGCAGAACGACCGCGGATCGGCCAGGCGACCGGTCGAATTGGTCTCGGTATCGGCCCAGGACGAGAAGGAACACTGGCTGAGGCAGCCCATGCAGTCCGCCTGATCCTTGCGGATGACGCTCTTTTCCTCTGGCGTCACGAAGACGAGCGTGTTGTCCGGCGTCTTCAGCGCGTCGGTGTAGCCCAGGCCATACCACTCGCGCGCGCGCATCAGGTCGCCCAGCGTCACCCAGAAATTCTTGCCCTTCACGCCCACATCTAGCTGGTGGGTGTGATCGCCCGCTTCCTGCTGCGAAAAGGCGATCTGGCGTTCGGAGCGCGCCTCGAGGTGGCGCAGGAACGGGTTGCGCACCGCAGACGAATAGAAGCCGGTCGGGGAGAAGCGATGGAGCAGGACGTCACCCGGCTCGATCTCCATCAGCTTGGTCTTCCACTCCTGCGGGATCGGGCTTTCCTGCGTCAGCAGCGGCCGCGTGCCGAACTGGAATGCGATCGTGCCGAGCTCGGGATTGTCGATCCAGTCGTTCCAGTCGCGCAGGTACCAGACGCCGCCCGCCATCACGATCGGCACGCTGTCACTGATGCCGCCCTCGCGCATCACGTCGCGCAATTCCTTGACGCGCGGATAGGGGTCCTGCGGCTTCAGCGGGTCTTCGGCGTTCGACAGGCCGTTGTGACCACCGGCGAGCCATGGGTCTTCATAGACCACCGCGGCCAACCAGTCCGACGCCTTGGAATAGGCGCGCTTCCACAGCGCGCGGAAGGCGCGGCCGGAGCTGACGATCGGCAGATAGGTGACGCCGTAGGATGCGGCGATCTCGCTCAGCTTGTACGGCATACCCGCGCCACAGGTGACGCCCGCGACCAGTCCGCGGGTGCGCTCCAGCACGCCGTGCAGGATGCGCTGGGCGCCGCCCATTTCCCACAGCACGTTGATGTTGATCGCGCCCTTGCCGCCGGCGATGTCCCAGGCGCGCTTCACCTGCTGGACGGCGCCTTCGATGGCGTATTCGACCAGTTCCTCGTGCCGCTCGCGCCGGGTCAGCGCGTGATAGACCTGCGGGATGATCTTGCCGTCGGGATCGTAGCTGTCGGCATTGACCGCCGACACGGTGCCGATGCCGCCCGCCGCCGCCCAGGCGCCGGCCGACATATGGTTCGTCGCAGCGACGCCCTTTCCGCCTTCGACCAGTGGCCACACTTCGCGACCGCCATAGTTAATCGGCGTCAAGCCCTTGAACACATCGCCTCCACGTCAATTTCGGCCCGCCCCTACGCTCTAAGCACGAAAATGGCGAGAATAATCAACCGAGCGCACCGGGTCGGCCGGCGGTATCGGCATAGAGTTTGGCATAGGCCGCGATCATCGCGCTTTCGTCGAACATCGCCCGGGCGCGTGCGCGGTTGGCCTGGCCGACTCGGGCGCGTTCGTCCGCTCGGCCCTGCAGCATCTGGATACGATCGCGCAGCACGACCTCGCGCCGGTCGGGGGCGAGGTAATGGTGGTTCTCCGGGGCCACCATCTCCGCGACGTCGCCCACCGGCGGCGCGACGACGGGCAGCCCGGCGGCCATCGCCTCCATCACACCGGTCGGCTGCTGCTCCGATCGGGAGGAGAGCGCGAAGACGTCGAACAGGCCTATGTAGCGGTGCGGGTCTGGCAGGCTGCCGGGCATGACGAGTTGGTCGCCCAGGAACATCGCGTCGGCCGCATCCTGGATCGCCTGACGCTCCGGTCCCTCGCCGACGATCACCAGTCTGGCCTTACCCGGCAAGCCACCGAAGGCGCGGACCAGGGCCGGCAAATCCTTCACGTCGCGCAGATCCGCGATCGTGCCGACGACGAAATCGCCCGACCGCTTCGTCAAGCCGGGGATCGCCTTGGGATCGGGCTTGCCGGCAAAGCGCGCGGTGGCGATGCCGTTGGAGATACGGTGGACCTTCGCGCGCGGCTGTTTCCAGATGTCGAGCGCGATATGATCGAGCTGCGCACTCGGCACGACCAACCCGCTGGCCGCGCCGAGCGCGAAGCGGCGATAATAGTTGCGCATCCGGTTGAGGCGCAGCGCCTCGTCCGCGTCGAACCCGTCCTCGTGGTGGATCAACGGCGGCATGCCCTTGGCGAACGCGCGCCGCGCCATCACTCCGTCGATCGCGCCCCAGTTATAGGTCAGCACGAGGTCGAAGCGTGCCATGTATTTCGCGATCGCCTCGAACCGGGCGACGGACGGGCTGCCGGTCAGCGGCGGCGGATTCTGCGCGATCTCATATCTTATGCCCGTCGCGATCGCCTCGTCGGCGCCGAGCCGGTCGGGAGCTGCGGAGACGATAGTGTGCCGGGCACGGTCGCCGAACGCGTTCATCATCCGGACGGCACGCGCCGTCTTTCCGCCAAGCGAGAAGCTGTCGTGGAGGTGAAGGATGTTGAGGGGCTGGACCATTCCCGCCACCTACTCCGTTCGGGCTGAGCTTGTCGAAGCCCTGCCCTTCTTTTTCACGAACGGCGTCCGCGGCGCGAGGAAGGGCAGCACTTCGACAGGCTCAGTGCGAACGGTCCGTGTCAAATCTCCACCTGGCTCCCCAGCTCCACCACCCGGTTCGTCGGAAGCCGGAAGAACTCCATCGCGCTTTCCGCATTGCGCAGCATCCACGCGAACAGATGCTCGCGCCACAGCGCCATGCCGGGCTTTTCGGAGGGCAGCAGCGTCTGGCGGGCGAGGAAGAAGCTGGTGTCCATCATCTTGAATTCGCCGCCGCAGGTCTTGGTCACCAGCTTCAGCGCGACCGGCACGTCGGGTTCCTGCATGAAGCCGAATTTCAGCACCACGCGGTGGAAGCCCTGGCCCAGATCGTCCTGCATCACCCTTTTGTGCTCGGGCACGAACGGGACGTCGGCGATCTTGACCGTCAACAGGATGACGCGCTGGTGGATGACCTTGTTGTGCTTCAGATTGTGAAGCAATGCGTGCGGCACGCCGTCCGCGGCGGACGTCATGAAGACCGCCGTCCCCGGCACGCGCGTCGCCGAGCTGGCGGCCGATTGGATGAAGATCTTCACCGGCATCGCCGCCTCGGCCAGCCGCTCGATCATCAGCTGGCGGCCGCGCGCCCAGGTCGTCAGCAGGATGAAGATCAGGATGCCGACCAGCAGCGGGAACCAGCCGCCATCGGGCACCTTCGTCAGGTTCGATGCGAAATAGAGCCCGTCGATCATCAGGAATACGCCGATGAACGCCGCGACCACCCACAGGGGCCAGTTCCACACCCGGCGGAACAGCACGCCCATCATGCAGGTGGTGATGAACATCGTGCCCGTTACCGCGATGCCATAGGCGGCGGCCAGGTTCGACGATTCCTTGAAGCCCAGGATCAGCAGCAGCACCATCGCCAGCAGCGCCCAGTTGATGACCGGGATGTAGATCTGTCCGGCTTCCGACGCGCTGGTGTGATCGATGCGGATGCGCGGCATCAGCCCCAGCTGCACCGCCTGCTGAACAACCGAATAGGCGCCGGTGATGACCGCCTGGCTGGCGATGACGGTCGCCATCGTCGACAGGATGACCAGCGGCAGGCGGAAGTCTTCGCTCGCCATGAAGAAGAACGGGTTGTCCGCCGCCGCCGGGTTGTCGAGCAGCAGCGCGCCCTGTCCCAGATAATTGAGCATCAGTGCCGGCAGCACCGGGACAGCCCAGGCGAACTGGATCGGACGGCGGCCGAAATGGCCCATGTCGGCATAGAGCGCCTCCGCCCCCGTCACGCACAAGACGACCGATCCGAGCGCGAGGAAGGCGAGTGTTCCGTCGTTCATCGCGAAGCGCAGCGCCCAGATCGGGTTCAGCGCCATCAGCACGTCGGGGCGGTTGACGATATTCAGCACGCCGAGCCCGGCCAGCGTGATGAAGTAGATCAGCATGATTGGCCCGAAGACCTTGCCGACGCGCGCGGTGCCGATCGATTGCAGGTAGAACAGCGCGACGATGATCCCGATCGAGATCGGCAGCACCCAGCTGTCGAACCCCGCCTGGACGGTCGACAGCCCCTCGACCGCCGACAGCACCGAGATGGCGGGCGTGATCATGCAGTCGCCGAAGAACAATGCGGTCGCCAGCACGCCCAGAATGACGAGGCTCGGCCCCCAACGCTTGCCGTGGCCGCTCTGCCGCTGGATCAGCGCGAGCAGCGCCAGCGATCCGCCCTCGCCATTGTTGTCGGCGCGCAGGATCAGCAGGACGTATTTCAGCGTCACGATCAGCATCAGCGACCAGAACATCAGGCTGACGACGCCGAAGATGTGAAGCTGGTCGACGGTCAGCGGATGGTGGCCGACGAACACTTCCTTCATCGCGTACAGCGGACTGGTGCCGATGTCGCCATAGACGACGCCGATCGCCCCCAACGCGAGCTTGGCCAATCCCTGCTTGGCATGGGAGTGGCCATCGGCTTCGCTGTCGGTGGGTGTGGTTTCTGACGGGAGCGAGTCGCTCACCGTGCGGACTTTCCTGCCGGGGTTCCGGCGCAATCGGTCATCATCACGACCAGGGTGCCTTCCATTGGCATAGCTGGCGGCGCCTAGCACCACCGCGACGGGCTCGCAACGGGTCTGAACGTACGTTCATCTTCGCTCAACTCCCGAAAATCGCATCCGCCTCGCCGCGCGTCGGAACTTCGCGCAGGACGAAGCTGCTACTGATCGTCAGCACCCCCGGCAACCGTCCCAGATGCTCGCGGTGAAGACGTTCATAGTCATCGAGGTCGCGGCAGACGATCGTCAGGCGATAATCCTGATTCCCCGACACCAGCGCACAGGCGACCACGCCGGGGATGACGCCGACCTCCGCCTCGAACCGTGCGAGATCCTCTTCGACCTGGGTCGACAGCGTGATGTCGACCAGCGCGCGGACCTTGAAACCAAGCTCACGCCGCCCGAGTCGCGCGCCATATCCCTGAATACGTCCGGACGCCTCCAACGCCTGCATCCGCCGCGTACAGGCGGATTGCGATAGGCCGACGCGCGTGGCGATCTGGCTGACCGACAGGCGCGCGTCCCCGGCGAGCAAGCGGAGGATGGAGGCATCAATGCGATCAATCTGCATGGATGCGCCACATAAAGGCGAACCAGACGTTAATCCATGCAAGATCGGCGCGCTTATGCGCCAAATTTGCACGGATTCACGGTCGCCATTTTGCTATAGTCGCAAGAGATACGAAGGAGAGTGACGATGCGCGTCGGCGTGCCCAAGGAAATTAAGAATCACGAATATCGCGTCGGCCTGACGCCGCCGTCGGTCGCCGAACTGGTCGCGGCGGGTCACGAGGTGATCGTCGAGACGAATGCCGGCGCCGGGATCGACTTCGCCGATCAGGACTATGTCGACGTCGGGGCGCGCATCGTCGGTACGCCGGCGGCCGTGTTCGCGCAGAGCGACATGATCGTGAAGGTGAAGGAGCCGCAGCCGAGCGAGATCGCGCTGCTGGAGCCACGCCACCTGCTCTTCACCTATCTCCACCTCGCCGCCGACAAGCCGCAGGCCGAAGGGCTGATGAAGTCGGGCGCGACCTGCATCGCCTATGAGACGGTGACCTCCCCGCGCGGCGGCCTGCCGCTGCTCAAGCCGATGTCGGAAGTCGCCGGCCGCATGTCGGTCCAGGTCGGCGCGCATTATCTCGAAAAGGAACAGGGCGGCCGCGGCGTGCTGCTCGGCGGCGTACCGGGCGTGGCCCCGGCCAAGGTCGCGATCCTCGGCGGTGGCGTTTCCGGCGTGAATGCCGCGCAGATGGCGGTCGGCATGCGCGCCGATGTCACCATCTACGACATCAACAACGATCGTCTGGCCGAGCTGGACATGTTCTTCAGCTCGCAGATCAAGACCGCTTATGCATCGAAGGCGGCGATCGCCGCGGCGGTGAAGAACGCGCATCTCGTCATCGGCGCAGTCCTCGTGCCCGGCGCCGCCGCGCCGAAGCTCGTCACCGCCGACATGGTCAAGACGATGAAGCGCGGTGCGGTGCTGGTCGACATCGCGATCGACCAGGGCGGCTGTTTCGAGACGAGCCATGCGACGACGCACCAGGACCCGGTGTACGAGGTCGATGGCGTGATCCACTATTGCGTCGCCAACATGCCTGGCGCCGTCGCCCGCACCTCGGCCTTCGCGCTGAACAACGCGACGCTGCCGTTCGCGCTCAAGCTTGCCAACCTGGGCGCGGAAGCGGCGATGAAGGCCGATCCCCACCTTGCCGCCGGCCTGAACGTCTACAAGGGCAAGATCGCGTACAAGGCGGTCGCCGACGACCTCGACCTCGCCTATGAGGCGTGGAACGGATAATCGCGCGTCCGCGCGAGGGGAACGGATAAGGAACGGCGACGTTGGTCATGGCGAAAGGAATTTCCTGCCATGACCGACAACCCGAAAGACCACCCCACCGGCAACGCCGAGAAGAACCCCGACGACTGGACCACCGGCGACGAGCCGATGACCGGCGCGCAGGCCAGCTATCTGAAGACACTGTCGGAAGAAGCCGGCGCCGAATTCGACGACACGCTGACGAAGGCGGATGCGTCGAAGCGGATCGATGCCTTACAGGCGGAGACCGGGCGGGGGGCGTGACGAGCGGCTAGCGAAGCGAAACTCGCCCGCCTCCTTTGTCATGCCGGACTTGATCCGGCATCCAGAGCCAAAACGGACGCCGCTCGCGGCCCTGGATGCCGGATCAAGTTCGGCATGACGATGCGTGTATCGGGGCTGAGAGCCCCTATCGTCACGCAATGCCTTGCCTCTCGGCCGCCCCACATTTCGTCGCCCCCGCGCAGGCGGGGGTCCATCTCCCCTGTTCTGCCCAGGAGAAAACACGGGAGATGGGTCCCCGCCTTCGCGGGGACGACAGGTGAAATATCGCCCTGTCCAGAAACAAGCTATGCCATCAGTCGCCGTTAAGCGCCGCCGGCCGTAAGCACCGCTCGGGTATTCGCGATCAGCTTTCGCTGATTTCTTACGCGGCGCCCTCGATAATCGGCACGAATTTAGCCGCCGTCAGGCTCGCGCCGCCGACCAGTGCCCCATCGACATTCTCCACTGCTAGGATCGACGCGGCATTGTCCCCCGTCACCGACCCGCCGTACAAAATCCGTACGCCGTCCGCCTTGTCGCCGATCATGTGCCGCATCTTTGCCCGTGCGATTGCGTGGATCGCGGCGATTTCGTCCAGAGTCGGCGTGCGCCCCGTCCCGATCGCCCAGCGCGGTTCGTAGGCGAGCGTCAGCCAAGACCCATCCGCATCGTCCGGCAACGACTTCTCGACCTGCGCCTGGACCACGCGCTCGGCGCGGCCGGCGTCGCGTTCGGCCTCGGTTTCGCCGCAGCACAGAATGACGTTCAGTCCCTGACGATGCGCCGCCGCCGCCTTAGCCCAAGCGTCGTGGCTGGTCTCACCCTGGTCGCCGCGCCGTTCGCTGTGCCCGACGATGACGAAGCGGGCGCCGGCCTCCTTGACCTGGGCGGCCGAAACGCAGCCGGTGTGCGCACCCTTGTCATGCTCGTGCACGTCCTGCGCACCGATCATCAGGCCGGGCACGCGCTCCGCCGCCCGCTCGATCAGCGTGAAGGGCACCGCCATCGCCACATCGACCGCCGGGTTCGCCGCCGCCGCTGCCGCGATCGCGTCCAGTTCGGCCAGCGCCGCGCGATCGCCGTTCATCTTCCAATTGCCTGCCACCAGCTTGCGCCGCGTCATGTCATTCCCCTCATTATCGTTGCCGCCTGCGATAGCGCCCCATCCTCGCGGCACAAGCTTGATGGCTGCGCACGCTGTCCCTAAAGCGGCCCGTCACATCTTTTCGAACGGCCCCACATGCTCAGTTTCTTTCGCCGCATCATCAAGTCCAAGCTGGGGATTCCGATCACGCTCGGCATCCTCGCGGTGATCGCGCTCGCGTTTGCGGCCGGCGACATCAACAACGTGCGGAACAGCGGCGGCAATGCGGGCGCGGCGATCACGGTGGGCAAGGTGGCGGTGGGCGAGCAGGATCTGCGCCAGCGCATTCGCACGGCCTATGACAACATCCGCCAGCAGAACCCGCAGCTCGACATGGCCAGTTTCATCGCGCAGGGCGGGTTCGAGACGATCGTCGATCGCACGATCAACGCCCTGGCCCTCCAGCAGTTCGCCGACACCATCGGCATGGCCGCGAGCAAGCGTGCGGTGGACGGCGAGATCGCCAGCATCCCTGCGTTCCAGGGCTTCGACGGCAAGTTCAGCCAGACCGCCTACGACAATCTGCTCAAGCAGCAGGGCCTGACCGACAAGGGGCTGCGCGAGGACATCGCCAGCTCGATGCTGTCGCGTCAGATGCTCGCGCCGACCGCGGGCGCCAGCCAGATCCCGTCGCAGCTCGCCCTGCCCTATGCCTCGCTGCTGCTGGAGCGCCGCCAGGGCACGGTCGCCTATATCCCGGTTGCCGCGCTCGGCGCCGGTGCCGCGCCGACCGATGCGGAGCTGCAGGCCTATTACACCCGCCAGCGCGCCCGTTACACCATCCCCGAGCGTCGCGTGGTCCGCTATGCGATCGTCAAGGCCGCCGACGTGATGGCGAATGCGAAGCCGACCCCGGCCGAGATCGCTCAGGCTTATAACCAGAACCGCGCCCGCTTCGCCGCCAGCGAGAAGCGCGCGCTGACGCAGGTCATCGTCGCCGATCAGGCCGCGGCCAATGCGCTCGCCGCCAAGGTGAAGGGCGACCAGTCGATCGCAGCCGCCGCCCGCGCGGCCGGGCTGGAGCCCAACACGGTCGCCGCCGGCGACAAGGCCGCGATCACCGGCCAGACCAGCGCCGCGATCGCCAACGCGGTGTTCGCTGCGTCCCAGGGCGCCGTCGTCGGCCCGTTGCGCTCGCCGCTCGGCTGGCACGTCGTCCGCGTCGATTCCGTGCAGCCGATCGCGGGCAAGTCGCTCGCGGAGGCGACGCCGGAACTGACCGCGGAACTCAGCAAGGTGAAGGGTCAGGAGGCGCTGGCCGCCGTCCATGACAAGCTCGACGACGCGATTTCCGGCAACGGGACGTTCGACGAGGTCGTAGCCGATGGCAAGCTGACCGCACAGGCAACGCGGCCCCTGACCGCCGCCGGCATCGATCCGACCGCCCCGGCGGCTCAGCCCGATCCGGTGATGGCACGCCTCGCGCAGGCAGCCTTCGCGGCCGAACCCGGCGATTCGCCGCAGCTGGTCCAGACGGACGCGGACGGCAGCTTCGGCATCGTCGGCATCGGCGCGGTACAGGCGGCCGCCCCGCCCCCGCTCGCGCAGATTCGCGACCAGGTTGCGCGCGATCTGGTGATCGACCGCAACCTGCGCGCCGCCCGTGCGCTCGCCAGTGCCGCGGTCGCGAAGATCAACGGCGGCACCCCGCTGTCGGCCGCGCTGGCCGGAACGGGCGTCAAGCTGCCTCCGTCGCAGACGCTGAACGCCACTCGCGCCGAACTGGCGCGTCAGGGTGGGCAGCTGCCGCCGCCGGTCGCGCTGATGTTCTCGATGGCGGCGAAGCGCGCGAAGATGCTGGAGGCGCCGAACCGCGGCGGCTATTTCATCGTCTATCTCGACGCGATCCAGCCGGGCAACGCCACGGGCAATGCGCAGCTGATCGCCTCGACCCGGCAGGGGCTCGGCAGCGTCAGCGGGCGCGAGTTGAGCGAGCAGTTCGCGACCGCCGTGCGCAAGGTCGTCGACGTCAAGCGTAACGATGCGGTGCTGTCGCGCCTGCGCGGCGACCTCGCCGGCAACGTCGCGCCGTCGCCCGCGAACTGATGGAGACGCAGGGGCTGGACGCCGCCCGCGTCGCGCTGGCGGCCGGGCGCCCTGCGCTGCTGTGGCGGCGGCAGGTGGCGGATACCGAGACGCCGGTCGCCGCTGCACTCAAGCTGATCCAACCCGGCCGTGGCGACTTCCTGCTCGAATCGGTCGAGGGCGGATCGGTGCGCGGGCGGTACAGCCTGATCGGCCTCGCCCCGGACCTGATCTTCCGAGCGCGCGGCAACGACGCCGAGGTCAACGACCGCTGGCTGAGCGATCGCGACGCCTTCACGCCCCGCGGCAAGCCGACGCTCGACGCCCTGCGCGATCTGGTCGCCGCGTGCCGGATGGACGTGCCCGACGACCTGCCGCGGGCGATGCCGTGCCTGGTCGGCTACTTCGGCTATGAGACGATCGGCCTGGTCGAACGCCTGCCGCGCGCCGCACCCAGCCCGCTCGACCTGCCGGACATGATCTTCGTCCGGCCGACCGTCCTGCTGGTGTTCGACCGGCTGGCCGACACTTTGTTCCTTGTCGCGCCCATTTGGCCGGGTGGATCGATCGAGGCGGCGGACGAGCGGCTCGACGCCACCGCCGCGCGTCTTGCCAGCGCCCCCCTGCCCCCGCCCGTCCGCGCCGAACATGTCGCGATCGAACCGACGCCGGCGCTCGCGCCCGGCCGCTACGGCGAAATGGTCGCGGCGGCGAAGGACTATATCGTCGCGGGCGACATCTTTCAGGTCGTGCTGGCGCAGCGCTTCTCGACGCCCTTCACGCTGCCGCCGATCGAACTCTATCGCTCGCTGCGCCGCGTGAACCCGTCGCCCTTCCTCTATCACCTCGATCTGCCCGGCTTCGCGCTGACGGGGTCGAGTCCGGAAATCCTGGTCCGCGTGCGCGACGGCGAGGTCACCATCCGCCCGATCGCCGGCACCCGCCCCCGCGGCAAGACCACGGCGGAGGACGAAGCCAACCGCGTCTCGCTGCTCGCCGACCCGAAGGAACGCGCCGAGCATCTGATGCTGCTCGACCTCGGCCGCAACGACGTCGGCCGCGTCGCGCAGGCAGGGACCGTCAAGGTCACCGACAGCTACGGCATCGAATTCTACAGCCATGTCATGCACATCGTGTCCAACGTCGTCGGCCGCGTGCGCGACGATGCCGATGCGCTGGAGGCGCTGTTCGCCGGCTTCCCCGCCGGAACCGTCAGCGGCGCGCCGAAGGTCCGCGCCTGCCAGATCATCGCCGAGCTGGAGCCCGAGGCGCGCGCAGCCTATGCCGGTGGTGTCGGCTATTTCTCGCCGGACGGGTCGATGGACAGCTGCATCGTGCTGCGCACCGCAGTGGTGAAGGACGGAATGATGCACGTCCAGGCGGGCGCCGGCATCGTCGCCGACAGCGTGCCCGAATATGAGCAGCGCGAGTGCGAGGCGAAGGCCGGCGCGCTCATCGCCGCGGCACGCGAAGCGGTGGCGCGGGCGGGCGAGGCCGGGTTCGGGCAGTAGAGCCTCCGCCCCTTACCCCTATTCCGTTCGCCCTGAGCCTGTCGAAGGGCCGTACTTCGATACATCCCGGCTGAACCCGCCGCACTAAGGCCGGTGCTTCGACAGGCTCAGCACGAACGGTCGAACAAAACCGGACGGCCCCGCCCCCTACGGCGCGTCACGCCCCGCCGGGCTCGCCAGCAGCATGTCGACTAGCGCCAACCGCTGCCCGATGAAGGCGCGATACGGGGCCTGCTCGGGCGACAGCGCATAGGCGCGCCGCCACCAGCGCGCACCCTCGCGGAATTGCCCTGCACGGACATAGGCCAGACCGAGGAAGAACGGAGGCCCCGGGTGCGTCGGAGCTAGCCGGATCGCCTGGTCGAACGCCAGCCGGGCCGGCGGCGACACCGTGTTGCGATCGTGGAGGACATAGGCGTCGCCGAGCGCCGTCCACAACCCGGCGTCGTTCGGCTGCGCGTTGATCGCACCAAGATACAGGTTCACCGCGGTACGCTGGTCACCCATCCGCTGGAACGCCGTCCCTGCGGTATAATAGGTCGCCGAGGTCGTGTAGCGGCCGAACATGTCGAGCCGCAATTCGTTGGGCGAAGGGTCGATATCGACCGCTTTCGTCGCGGTTCGCACCGGCGCGCCGGCCAGCCCCGGCCGCCCCTGGAGCGCATAGCCCGCCGCCCCCAGCATCAGCGCTGCGCCTAAGAACGACGCCAGCGTCCGCGGCACGCCCAGCCGCAGCATCGCGGCGAACGCCAGCAGCATCAGGGCAAAGAGCGCAAGCCAGCCCATCACCGCGCCTTGCGCCGAAACGTCAGCCGCGCCACGACGACACCGACAAGCAAGAGCAGCACCGGCGCAAGCCACAGCGGCGCAGTCACCGCCGAAAAGGGCGGGTCATAGGTCACGTAATCGCCGTAACGCTCGACCAGCCATGCGCGGATCTGGCCGGGCGCCTCGCCGCGCGCGATGCGTTCGCGGACCAGCGCGCGCATATCGGCGGCCATGTCGGCATCGCTGTCGGCGATCGACTGGCCCTGGCAGACGAGACAGCGCAGCGTCTCCATCAACGCCTTCGCCTGCGCCTCCTGCCGCGCGTCGGGTAGTTGCGTGTTCGCCCACTGCTCCGCGGGCAGAGGCGCTGCCGCCACGACGAACGGTGCGGCGAAGAGCAACACACGCCTCATCGCGCGGCCTTCACCGCCGCGATCAGGTCGGCGACCTCGTCCGCGCGGATGTCGCCGATATGCTGGCGCACTATGCGCCCGCGACCGTCGATCAGGAAGGTTTCCGGCACCCCAGACGAGCCGAGCGCGAGCTGGACGCGGCTGGTGCGGTCGTCGCCGATGGTCGCATAGGGGTCGCCGTTGCGCGCCAGGAAGCGACGCACGGCATCCGGGCGATCACGGATGGCGATGGCGTCGATCCGAACGCCGGCGCGCTTCAGGGCCATCAACTGCGGCGCTTCGGCGATACACGGTACGCACCAGCTGGCGAAGACGTTCAGCAGCCGCGGCTCGCCCTTGCCGAAATCGGCCGACGCCACGCCGGGCTTGTCCGGCACGATCCCGTCGAGCGCGAAGGCCGGCACCGGCTTGTCGACCAGTTGCGACCGCACGACCCGCTCGGCGGGCGACAGCATTTCGCTTGCGACCAGCCACAGCAGGCCAGCGAAGACGATAAACGGCACCCAGATCAGCCACCGCTTCATGCCCACACCTCCCGTTCGACCGTCCGACGCTCGCGGCGCACGCGACCGATCAGCGACAGCGCACCGCCCAGCGCGATCAGTGCGCCGCCCGCCCAGATGAAGGTCACGAACGGCTTCCACCACAGCCGCAACTGCCAGCGGCCGGCCCCGTCCGGCTGGCCGAGCACGGTATAAAGCTGCCCGTCGAGCCGGGTCGAGATCGCGGCTTCGTTAGTGGTCGTCGCCGGATTGGCGAAGAACCGCTGTTGCGGACGCAGGACGAACATCGCCCCCTCGCCCCGCGTCACCTCCAGCCGCGCCTCGACCGCAGACCAGTTCGGGCCGAGCGCCGGCTTTACCCCGACGAAGCGGAGCTCGAACGGGCCGACGCGCGTGATCTGGCTGGGCCGTGCAGCGACCAGCGCCTCCTGCGTGAAGGCGCTGTCGGCGGCCATGCCGAACAGGGCGACCGCGACGCCCAGATGCGACACGACCATACCCCAGGTGAACAACGGGGTGCGGCGCAGATCGCGCTTCCACAGCGGCGCAACGCTGGCGACGGCTAGACCGATCGCGAGCCCCAAGCCGAGCAGGGTCAGCACGCCCTTCCACGGCGCGAAGAAGGCGAACATCGCGGTCGCGAACGCCGTAGCGCCGATCGGCCAGGTCAGCCGCTCGACCAGCGCGCCCCAACCGTCCCGCCGCCAGCGCAGCAGCGGCCCGGCCGCCAGCACGACGACCAGCAGCAGCGCGATCGGCCCGGCGGCGGCGTTGAAGAAGGGCGGGCCGACCGACAGCTGCGTACCCATCGACGCCGCGACGATCGGATAGAGCGTGCCGATCAGCACCACGCCCAGGATGACGGTCAGCAGCAGGTTATTGGCGACCAGCGCGCCTTCGCGACTCAGCGGCTCGAATGTCGTGCCCGCGCGGACGGTGCCGATCCTGAGCGCGAACAGCCCCAGCGCGCCGCCGATGTAGATCGCCAGGAGCGCTAGGATGAAACTGCCCCGCGTCGGATCGACGGCGAAGGCGTGGACACTGGTCAGAATGCCCGAGCGGACCAGGAAGGTGCCGATCATCGACATGCTGAACGCGACGACCGCCAGCATGACCGTCCAGGCGCGCAAGCCGTCGCGCGTCGCCAGCACGGTCACCGAATGAAGCAACGCGGTCGCCGCCAGCCATGGCATCAGCGACGCGTTCTCGACTGGGTCCCAGAACCACCAGCCGCCCCAGCCCAGCTCATAATAGGCCCAATATGACCCCGCGGTGATACCGAGGGTCAGAAACACCCAGGCGCCCAGCACCCACGGTCGCATCGCGCGGGCGAACACCGGGCCGACGTCGCGCGTGACGAGGGCGCCGATCGCAAAACTGAAGGCGACCGACAGTCCGACATAGCCGAAGTAGAGCGTCGGCGGGTGAAAGGCGAGGCCGGGATCCTGCAACAGCGGGTTGAGCCCCATCCCGTCCGGCGGCGCGACGTCGAGCCGCGCGAACGGGTTAGATGCGAAGAGAAGAAAGGCGAAGAAACCCAGCGCGATCGCCGCCTGTCCGCCCAATGTCGCCGTCAGCGTGTTCGCGGGCAGTCGCCGCTCGAATATCGCAATGGCCGCCCCGGCGAGGCCGAGCACGGTGACCCAGAGCAGCATCGACCCCTCGTGGTTTCCCCACGCACCAGCGATCTTGTAAATGAGCGGCTTGGCCGAATGGCTGTTCTCGGCGACCAGCTTCACGCTCATGTCGGATTGCACGAACAGCGCGATCAGCAGGACGAAGGCGATGGCGCTGAGCGCACCACCGACAATCGCGACCGGACGAACGGCGGCCGCAATGTCCTCGCGCCCCGAACGCAGGCCGATCGCGGCCATCGCGAGTTGCAAAAGCGCCAGCGCCGCGGCGAGCCACAGGGCGGCGAGGCCGGCTTCGGCGGTCATGCCGCCCCACCGTCATCCCCGCGAAAGCGGGGATCCAGAGCCAAGCCGTCCAAACGTCCGGGATGAGCAACCCTGGATTCCGGCTTTCGCCGGAATGACGACGGAGAGGTTGGGTGCGAACCCATCACTTTTCCAGCGTCTCGGTCTTGTGCATCGCGCCCGCCACCTGCGGCGGCATGTAGCGCTCATCATGCTTGGCGAGGATCGTATCGGCGACGAACGCCCCGCCTGCAGCCACCCGCCCCTCGGCGACGACGCCCGAGCCTTCGCGGAACAGGTCGGGCAGGATGCCGCGGTAGGTGACCGGCACGGTGTCGCGATTGTCGGTGACGACGAAGGCGGTGGTGACGCCGTCCGCCAGCTTCTTCACGCTGCCCTTCGCGACCATCCCGCCCAGCCGGATCGGCGTCCCCGCCGCGACATTGGCCGCGCGCAGGTCGGTCGGCGCGTAGAAGAAGGCGGCCTGGTCCTTCAGCGCCGACATGGCGAGCAGGACCGCGCCGATGACCGCCGCCACCGCCAGCAAGACGAGGGTGAGCCGCTGATGCTTCGCCTTCATCGCCGCGTCAGCTTTTCGGCCTCGGCCTCGGCCCGACGCATCGCGAGATAGGACCAGGCGGCGACGCCTGCGCTCGCGACGCCGGTCAGGGTCCAGGCGGTGATGATGAAGGGCCAGGCGTTCATGCCGCCGCCATCCGGCGCATCCGCGCCTCGACGCGCCCCCTGGCGAGCATCGCCCGCATCCGCATCAGCACGATCGCGCCGAAGAACAGGGTGAACCCCGGCACCGTCAGCGCCAGTGGCCAGAGCAATTCGCCGGAAATGGTCGATCCCGACAGCGTGATGCTCGGCCCCTGGTGCAGCGTATTCCACCAGATCACCGAATAGCGGATGACCGGCAGCAGCACGGTCCCCGCGATCCCGAACAGCGCGGGAATCCGCCCGTCGCCGCCCCGATCGCTATCGGCGCGGGCAAGCGCGATATAAGCGAGGTAGACGAAGAACAGCAGCAGCATTGACGTCAGCCGCCCGTCCCATTGCCACCACGTCCCCCAGGTCGGCCGACCCCAGATCGACCCCGTCGCCAGGCACAGCGCCGCGAACATCGCGCCGGGCACCGCGATAGCCCGCGCCGCGACATGGGCCAGCGGGTGACGCCAGACGAGATAGACGATGCTCGACAGCGCGACCCCGCTCCACCCCCCCATACCGAGCCACGCAGTGGGCACATGAATATAGAGGATGCGGACACTCTCGCCCTGCAGATAATCGGGCGGCGTCTGTGTCAGTCCGGCCCAGGCCCCGACCGCAATCAGCAGCACGCCGAGCCAGAACACCGCCGGCGTGCAAGGACGCGCGATCTTCAGGAAGCGGGCGGGATTGGCGAGGGCGTGAAGGCTGGGCACGATTGCCTGAGCCTCTATGCGAAGAACGCGCCGTCGTCACCTAGGAAGACGCGTCAATCGTCGTCGGTCAGGTCGTCATCCGACGCGACATAATCCAGAATGTCACCGGGCTTGCAGTCGAGATAGCGGCAGATCGCGGCGAGCGTACCGAACCGCACCCCCTTCACCTTGCCCGATTTCAGCAAGGACAGGTTCGATTCGGTAATCCCGATCGCCTCGGCCAACTCCTTCGAGCGCACCTTGCGCTGCGCCAGCACGACGTCCAGGTTGACGATGACCGGCATCAGACGAAGGCGTCCAGGTCACGCTGCGCCTGCAACCCGCTCTCCAGTGCCCAGATCGTCGCATAGGCAGCGATGGCAAGCATCAGGCCGGTCCCGATCGGCACCAAATTGATGGTGATGTACCAATGCGGCCCGGACGGTGTGCCGATCGACAACAGAGAGGCCATAAGGCTGTTCGACACCGGCTGAGCAAGGGCCCAAACGATCGCGGCCAGCGACGCCCGGCGCAGCCACGGCAGCGCTTGTGCCACCGGATTCTCGCCCCGCCCACCCAGCCGCCGGAGCGCGATGCCGACGCCGAGCAGCAGCGTCGCGAAGGGCACCGAATCGATCAATGTCACACCGAAGATACCGGCACGGACGATCGGCCTGCCGACATAGGCGTCGAGCTTCTGCTCCGCCCCCGGCGTCGCGACGACCTTCGCCTTTTCGTCGTCATCGAGCATCTCGACGGGACGCGTGTTCGCCCGGCACCCATCATGGCAACTGAAGGCCGGCGCCGGCCACAGGCTCAGCACCACCGCTTCCAGCGCGCTGCATGTGGCGAGCACGAGGAAGATCGCGCCGGCGATCCGACAGATGCGCGCTTTCCGCGCCGGTAGCGAATAAGTGGCCGACGTCATCCTCATCCCCTTGCCACCGGCGATCCCTGCAACGCTATCGATATGATCGTCGGAGGCATCAGACGATCTCGGCCAGATCATGCTGCGCCTTCACGCCTGCCTCCAGCGCCCAGGCGGTGATGCGCGCGACAAGTGCGAGCATCAGGTTGGTAAAGGCGGTCGTCAGGTCGAGCGGTACCTCCAGACCGCCGGGCGTGCCGATCGATAGCGTCGTCTCGATGATGCTGTTGCCGATCGGATCAGCGATGGCGGCCAGGATCGCCACCTGCGACGCGCGTCGCAGCCACGGCAACGCGTCCGCCAGCGGATATCCATCCGCCGCGGCCAGCCTTCGCAATGCTCTGGCCAGCACAAGCAACAGAAAGGCGAAAGGAAGCCCCTGGACCATCGCGCCGACGAACAGCCACGCCCGGACAACGGGCCTCGCGGCATAGGCGTCCAGCGCCGCCCTGGCCGTGGGCGCGGCGACCACCACCGGCCTGCGATCCTCCTCCAGCAACCGCGACACATCGCTTTTCCAACTGCACTCACCACCCTCGCAATCATAACGCGGGCCGGGGAAGGCCGCGACGCTGAGCGAATAGAGCGAGAGGATCGCCGCCAAGGCCAGAAACAGGGTTGCGGCAATGCGGCAGATACGGGCCTTTTTCGGCGGCAGAGAATACGCGTTCAGCATCATATTCTTTCTGTTTGACAGAAATTCATTGCCAACTTACATCAAAAGCATCGGGGGCAATAGCCATCGGGTCGGGAGATTTCATAGTGATCGTATTCAAACGCGCACTTTGCGCCACGGCGGCGCTCGCCTCCATTCCGGCAATGGCGCAGGATAGCGGCGGCGCGGATGTCGGGCTGGGCGTGTACCGCCACGGCGCGAACCTCCACCCGCTCGGTGATCAACTGATCGTCGACGCACCGCCGCCGGGGGTCTTCTACGCTGACAGCGGCGCGGAAATCGGTGTCGGCGTGCTGGCGCATGGGGCGCAGGTGCCGATCAAGCCCAAGGCGCCTCCCGGACAATTCTATGGCCGGACGCTGGAAGGCGGCACGACCGACATCCAGCTGATCTACCGCAGCCGCCCCCTGCCCTTCGCCCTGAAGCCGCGTCTGACAGCGAAGGCCGAAGTCAATCTGTCCGGGCTCACCAGCTTTGCCGCGGTCGGTGCCGAATGGCGGCAGCATGTGCTTAAGAACCGGGTCTACGGTCAAATCGGCATCGGGCTTGCCATCCACGACGGCTATACGGCGATCCCCGATCCCTTCGACTTTACGCCAGGCTCGGCCGATTTCATGCGGCGATACGACCTTTATTCGAGTCGCACCGACTTCGGCTCCAGGATAGTGTTCAACCCCAACCTATCGGTCGGGATCCGGATCGACCGGGCTTGGGCAGTCGAAGCCACGTGGGAACATCTCAGCCATGGGAGGATGTTCGGCCCCACGAACGACGGGATCGACAATCTGGGCGTTCGCTTGATCCGCACGCTGGGTCGCAAATGATCGCGCTGCTTACTGCCCTTCTGCTGGCGCAAACCGCCGCGCCGCCCCCGTCCGTCGCCGAACCGACGCCGGAGGAGGTCACCGTCGTCGCTCAGCGGCTCAAACGCTTTCGCGCGATCATGCGCAAGGACAAGAAAACCGGCGTGACGCAGTGCGTCATCAAGCGTCAGAGCGGCGATCCAGCACTCGACAAGGGCATCTGCGACGCGATGCTCGCCTGCGCGCCGAAAATCGCGAAGGAGAGCGACATCCGCCCTTGCATGGCGCCGGCGATCAGCGCGCTGTTGCCGAAGGCCAAGTGGGTCGGCCGGCGGAAGCGCGGGCTGTAGCGCGCCGGGAAGGACTGCCAAATTCTTCGTCATCCCGGACTTGATCCGGGATCCAGGGTCACAGGCGAAACGGCTCGTGGCTCTGGATGCCGGATCAAGTCCGGCATGACGTTTATTGTGGCGACGGCAGGGCGGTCCGGCCGACCGTAAGGATCACACCCGTCCTATCAGGCGGCGCGCGATCGAATCGGCGACGTCGCTCGATGGCTGGCCGGTGCGGTCGGCTTCGTCCCACACCTGGACCAGGCGGTCGGGAATGCGAGCGATGCGCGCCTCGACCTCGGCGCGGTCGCCCTGGCCGAGATATTCCAACCCGACGTTGATGATGCCGCCGGCGTTGATGACGTAATCGGGCGCATAGAGGATGCCGCGATCCGCCAGCAGCTTGCCGTGGGCGGCCTGGCGGAGCTGGTTGTTGGCGCCGCCCGCGACAGCCTTGCACTTGAGCGCGGCGATCGAGGTTTCGTCCAGGATCGCGCCCAGCGCGTTCGGGCTGACGATGTCGCAATCGGTCGCCAGCACCGTGTCGGTCGACACGACCGTGGTGCCCAGGTCCGCGCCCATCGCCTGCGCGCGGTCGGTATTGACGTCGGCGATGGTCAGCACGGCGCCATCGGCCGCCAGCAGCCGGGCGAGACCGCCGCCAACGCTACCAATCCCCTGGATCGCGACGCGGACACCCTGCATCGAATCGACACCCAGCGCGCGCTTCGCCGCCGCCTTCACGCCCAGATAGACGCCCATCGCGGTGAACGGCCCCGGGTCGCCCCCGGCCCCGCCCTCGGCGACCGGCAGGCCGGAGACGTGGCGGGTGCGGGTCGCGATGACCTTCATCCGCTCTTCCGACATGCCGACGTCTTCGGCGGTAACGTACTTGCCGCCGAGCGATTCGACCGCGTCACCGAACGCGAGCAACTGCGCCTCGGTGATCGTCGCGCCCGGTGCCGGTGCGAGCACGACGCCCTTGCCCCCGCCCAGCGGCAGATCGGCCATCGCGTTCTTGTAGCTCATGCCACGCGACAGGCGCAGCGCATCGGTGATCGCGGTGTTGTTGTCGGCATAATGCCAGAAGCGGACGCCACCAGCCGCCGGCCCCAGCGCGGTCGAATGCACCGCGATGACCGCGGTCAGGCCGCTCTTCGGCTCGCGGATCAGATGCACGCCTTCGTGCTCGTCGAAATCGGGCAGGTCCCAGACAGCGCTCATCAGGCGGCTCCGCGTCGGTTAGGAAATATCAGACGCGCGCAATAATCTTTCCGCGCACGCAACGCCAGCCCTTTCGGGCAAGCCGTCGGATCCGTCGGAAAAATGGGGCGGATGACGGGACTTGAACCCGCGACCCTCGGTACCACAAACCGATGCTCTAACCAACTGAGCTACAACCGCCGTGCCGGGCCGCGCTTAGCGGCACATCGCGCCGTGATCAAGCGCCCTCTGGCATCGGGCCACGCGCTTTGGCAAAGAACCGCCATGCTGAAGGTCACCGTCGATCCCCATGTCCAGCCCGCTATCGGATCGGGCCACCCGAGCGAACCGATCATCGAACGGTTGCAGGCCGACCCGCGCGTGCAACGCGTGCCGAGCGCGAAGCTCGCCATGTTCATCCGCAAGGATTTCCTGGAGCCCGCCCTGTGCGACGCGGTGATCGCCAAGATCGACGCGCAACGCCGCCCCTCGACGGTGTCCGATTATAATGGCGACTACCTGTTCCGGACCAGCGAGACCTGCGACCTGGCCTATGACGACCCGGACGTCGTCGAGATCGACCGGCGCATCCTCGCGCTGACCGGGCTGGACGGCATGTTCGGCGAACCGATGCAGGGCCAACGCTATGCGGTCGGCCAGGAATTCAAGGCGCACACCGATTATTTCGAGCCCTCAGGCGTCGACTTCGCCAAATATTGCACCGTGTCGGGCCAGCGCACGTGGACCGTCATGATCTATCTGAACGACGTGGCGGCGGGCGGCGCGACGCGGTTCAAGGCGATCGACAAGATCGTCCAGCCCGAACGCGGCAAATTGCTTGCCTGGAACAACCTGCGCCCCGACGGGCGGGTGAACCCGTCGACGCTGCACCACGGGATGAAGGTGCGGACGGGGGTGAAATACGTCATCACCAAGTGGTTCCGCGAACGCCGCTGGCCGCGGTAACCAGATCCTCCCCGAGACGGGGAGGTGGCGGCGCGAAGCGCTGACGGAGGGGGCGGGCCGCAAGCTATGGCTGTGAGGAGAGCCCCCTCCACCACCGGCGTCGCCGGCGCTCCCCCTCCCCGCAAGCGGGGAGGATTTAATTACAGCTTCGCGCTCAGCCCCAGCGAGAAGACGCGGCCGAGGTTGTAGCGGTTCAGGAACACCCGGCCGTTCGTGAAGTCTTGGAACTCCTGATAGCGCGTGCCGGTCAGGTTGCGCGCTTCGGCCTTCAGCTCGAAATCGACGCCACGCAGCGCGAAGCCCTGACGGACGACGAAGTCGAGGCGGATGCCGGGCTTTTCCAGCACGTCGGGCAGGCGGACGCCCGACGAGATCGCACCGCGATTCGTCACGCGATCGGACGCATAGTTGAACAGCAGCGTCGCCTGCGAGAGCGATGCGGTGTCCTCGATCCCCAGCTGCAGGTTGACCAGATGGTCGGACTGTCCGACCAGCGCCGCGCCGTCGCGGAACAGCAGGTTCGCCGCCGTCAGCCGCGGCACGAACACGCCGTTTTCCACCCGCGAGATCGGATCGGCGACCTGCTCGCTGCCCGCACTGATCTTCGAATGGGTGTAGGTGTAGTTGGCGATCAGCAGCAGGCGCTTGGTCGAGAAGAAATCGCCCATGCCGTGCAACGGTACAAACTTCTGCACCTCGACTTCGCCGCCGAACAGCTGCGCGCGGGGCGCGTTGGCGAAGCCGGTCTGGAGCGGCGATTCGGGCGTCGGGAACGACCCCACCGCCTCGATCGGATCGTCGATCCGCTTGTAGAAGCCGGCGAGCGTCACGCGCTGGTCGCGAGCGAAGAACCATTCGTAGCGCGCCTCGGCGTTCCACAGCACCGAATCGGTCAGGAACGGGTTGCCGTAGAACAGGCGGTCGCTCTCGAAATCCTGATACAACTGGGGCGCGAGTTCGCGGAACTGCGGGCGGGCGATCGTCTTGGAACCGTGCAGGCGAAGCTGCATGTCCTCGACGAAGTTCCACGTCACCGTTGCAGCCGGCAGCCAATAGGCATTGTCGAGACGGCGGTTGACGTTCGCCCCGGCATTCACCGTCTCGATCGCCTTTTCGTAGCGGACACCCACGGTCGCGCGCAGCCGGTCGACCGGCTCCGCCTCGACCTGAACGTAGCCGGCGTTGATGCGCAGGCCCGCGTCATAGGCGGCGACGCCCTGGTTGGCCGAGGTGTTGCGCAGGACGATACCGAAGCGCTGGATGGTCGAATCGGACAGCAGGAAGTCCGGGCGCTGCTGAGCGGCGACGAAGTTCAGCGCGCTATTGCCGGCGGTGCGATATTCGAACGAATAGCGCGCCGAATCACGGGCCGTGTCCTGGAAATAATAACCCGCCGACAGCGTGACCGGGCGATCGACCGGCAGGCGATACGACACATCGGCCTGACCCGACCACAGATCTTCGTTCAGCTCGCTGAAGTTGACCGACGCACCCGAATTGCCTGCCAGGTTGTTGATATAATCGCGCGCGATCGTGCTGTATTCATATTGCAGCGCGCGTTCGTAGGGCGAATTGCGCTTCGTGTTAGCATAGCTGCCGCGCAGGTCGACCGAGACGTCGCCGAACTTGAACTCGCCGACCAGCTGGCTGTCGATCAGCTGGCGTTCGAACCAGTTGGTGTTCTGCTGGATGATCGGGTCGCGACCATCGACCAGCCCGGTGAGATTGCCCGAGAAGCCGCGGGCCAGACGCCCCTGCTTCAGCGTGTCGTGGATATACAGGTTGGTGAAGCGGATCTTCTGGTCGCCGAATTCCGCGCCCAGGCCGAGCAGGCCATTCACGATCACGCGATTGTCGGTCAACACCGTGCGCAGGTCGCTCTGCAAGCTGCCGCTCGGCGCGTTCGCCACCTGCTGCGTCGCCTCGCGCGTGCGCCAGCCGTTGTTGATGCCAGCCGCACCGATCAGGCCGAGCCGCACGCTGCCGACGTCGACCGACCCGCCGAAGCTCGTTTCGCCCGACAAGTTGGCGGGCAACTGCGGGTTCTGGAGCAGCAGCGTGGTCGGCGCATTCGACAGGGTGATGAGGTCGGCGGCGTTCGTCACCGACGCGCCAGTCGCACCGGCCTGCGTGATGAAGCCCGGAACCCTGCGCTCGCCCGAATCGAAACCGGTCCAGTCGTAACGGCCACCGTCATAGACGACGCCCAGTTCGCTGGTCGTGACCGTGTCGGCGCTGACCGATCCGCCGATCTGGAGGAAGGATTTTTCCGGCACCGCGCGCGTCGTCAGGTTGATGACGCCGCCGCCGAATTCGCCTGCATAATTGGCCGAATAGCTCTTCTGCACGAGGCTGGAGGCGATGACGTTGGTCGGGAAGATATCGAGCGGCACGACGCGGCGCAGCGGCTCGGGCGACGGTAGCGGCGAGCCGTTGAGCAGGCTGCTCGAATAGCGATCGCCCAGGCCGCGCACGAAGACGAAGCCGTTGCCGACCAGCGACAGGCCGGTCACGCGCTGGAGCGCGCCGGCAATATCACCCTCGCCGGTGCGGGCGATGTCCTGTGCCGACAGCACCGACACGACCTGCGGCGTCGCGCGGACGGTGTCGGGGATGTGGCGGCCGACGACGACGATGTCCTCCATCGCCTCCGCACCGGGCGTCGAGGTCTCGACCGTCTGCTCGGCAGGCGTCTCATCCTGTGCGGCTGGCGGGGTCGAGGCCGGCGGAGCGGCCGGGGGCGTGGTCTGCGCCAGGGCGGCGGGCGCCACCAGCGCGGAACTCGCGAGGCAGAGGGCGATGATCTTCATGAGTCTTCAGCTTTCGGCAAATGTCGCGGAGGATGAGGGCCGGAGGGCACCCGCGGGGGTGCCCTCCGGTCGCGTCATCAGCTCGGCAGGCCGGTGCAGGCGCCGCTGCTCGTGCCGAAGTTCGCGCGGTTCGAGTTGCAGGTCCAACCGCGGAACCAGGTGTCGTTCGGGCCGGAGACGGCACCGATGTAGCTGGTCTGGACCATGAACGCGCTGCCCGACGGGTTGAGCGTGGCGGCGTTGAACGCCGGGACGGCCAGCGTCGTCGTGGTCGGGTAGAAGCCGTTCTGCAGCGCGTTCGCGGCGGTGCCGTTGGCGGTGTTGTTCGAGCCCGCCGCGACCAGCGCGTCCTGCTCCGCGGTCGTCACGGTGATGCCGTTGACGGTCGTCGTGGTCGACAGGTTGCCAGTGCAGGCGAAGAAGATCGAGTTGAACACCGGCGGGCCGCGATCCGACAGCGCCGAATTGGCGGCGCGGACAGTCGACTTGTCGGTCGACGACGTCTCGCCGGCGACGATGTTGAGGCACGGCGTGTTCGACACGACGATACCGTTCACCATCGTCACGTCCGCGCCACCGCGGATACGCATCGCAGCGTTGGTCGCGGTCGAGGTGTCGATGAAGGTGAAATTGGCCAGACGGTAATCCTGACGCGGCAGCGCGTCTTCGTTGCCGTTCGAATCGATCTCGGTCGAATAATTGTCGGTCTGCGTGTTGTTCGGCTTCTGCGCCGCGATCACGAACTGGACCAGGCCCTGCCAGCCCACATCGGTATCCAGGCCGTCGTCGTCGGCGCCGGTCAGCACCAGATAGCGCATGTTCACGCGGCCGCCGAACACTTCGATGCCGTCGTCCGACGAGTTATGGACCTGGACGTGGTCGATCGTCGTGCCCGAACCGACGCC
This sequence comes from Sphingomonas floccifaciens, assembly GCF_042681125.1. Taxonomy (NCBI): domain Bacteria; kingdom Pseudomonadati; phylum Pseudomonadota; class Alphaproteobacteria; order Sphingomonadales; family Sphingomonadaceae; genus Sphingomonas; species Sphingomonas floccifaciens. Next base: position 443,308 of record NZ_JBHUFC010000006.1, read on the forward strand.
GCCCAGCGTCAGGCCCTGCAGCTCGTTGTTCGGGCTGATGATCGTACCCGAATAGCGGATCTGGACGTAGCGGAAGGTGCCGCTGGTGTCGTTGGCGGTGGCGCCGCCGTACAGCGCGTTGCCGGTGCCCTCGACGACGTTCTCGCAATTGACGCTGCCGCCGGCGACCTGCGTGTTGCAGTTCGAGATCGGCGCACGACCGGCCAGGATCACGCCGCCCCACAGGCCCTGCGATTCGTCGGTCACGCCGCCGGTCAGGTTCTGCTGCGCGGTGAAGATGATCGGCTGCGTCTCGGTGCCTTCCGCATTGATGCGGCTGCCGCGGTTGACGATAAGGAAGTCGTTGTCCGAGTTCGTGGTGTTCGCGAAGATCAGCACGCCGGCAGCGATGTTCAGCAGGCCGGTCTGGGTGCCGGTGCCGGCGCCGCCCGCGTCCACGCCCACGTCGACGCGGCCGTTGATTTCGTAAGCGACGCCCGCGACCTTCGCCAGGCTGAGCGTGCCGGTGACGAGCGACGGAATGCGGCAGGCGCGATAATTGCCGACGACACCGCCGTCGTTGAAGCCCGACGGGCAGGACGCGGCGGGCGTGCCCGCGGTCGGCGTGGGCGTGCTGCCGCCCGATGACGGAGCCGGCGTCGGCGCCGGGATTACGACCGTGCCTTCACCCGGCGACGCGACGCTGGACGCGCCATCGCAGCCGGCGAGCGCGAGGGCGGCGGTGGAGCCAAGGAACATGAGCCCGAGGCGGTTGAACTTGCGCATGACGTCTCCCGTGTCGTGGTTCGCGTGAGTTGCGAATGGTCGGGAAGCGGCGCCCCCCGGTCGCCGGCTCAGGACCCCCCTGCCGGCTGCACGAGGCGCGCTAAGCCCGGGATGTGACGCCAGCGTGCAAGTTCGCGGACGGTTCGGTGACTCCACCATTACGCTTGTGTGACAAAGCGGAAATCCAGCGCTTATTTCGGCACGGAACCGCCTAACATGCGTTGCCCTGCCCAATGATGGACACAGCACAGACGAACCCGGTGGCGATCGTCACCGGTGGCGAATCGGGGATCGGACGTGCTTGCGCGATCGCGCTCGGCAAATCCGGCACAGCGATCGCCCTGACCTATTTTCGCGATGCCAAGGCGGCGGAAACGGTCGTTGGCGAAATCGCGGCGACCGGCGGGCGGGCGATCGCCGTACAGGCCGATGTCGGGCGCGAGGACGCGGTCGAAGCCTTGTTCGCGCAGACCGAAGCCGCGTTCGGCACTGTCACCCGGCTGGTGAATTCGGCTGGCCTCAACATGTCCGGCACGATGATCGGCGACATGACGCTCGACCAGTTCGACCGCGTCGTCCGATCCGACCTCTACGGCCCCTTCCTCACCTGCCGCCGGTTCGTGCGCGGACTGGGCGCGAGCGGGACCGGGCGGATCGTCAACATCTCGTCGATCCACGAACGCGCGCCGCGCGCAGGCGGCGTCGATTACGATTCGGCGAAGGGTGGACTCGCGCAACTGACCGCCACGTTGGCGCTGGAACTCGCGCCGCAACGGATCGCGGTCAACGGGGTGGCACCGGGCATGATCCTGACGCCGATGAACCAGAGCGCAATCGACGACGCGGCCGAACTCGCTCGCAAGGAAGCTGCCATCCCGTGGGGCCGCGCGGGCACTGCGGACGAAGTCGCGACGCTCGTCCAGTTCCTGTTGTCCGACGCGGCCGACTATATCACGGGCACCACCGTGACGATCGATGGCGCCCTGTCGCTGACCGTGGCGCAGGGGGCCTGAGATGACAGCCTATGTCGTGGAAGCGCTGGAGGAGGTGACGCTCGACGTCGCCGGCCCCGGCGGGCGTCTCGCCGACTATGACCTGATGAGTCCCTATGTCTGGCGGGAGGGTGACGCCTATCGGCTGATGGTCCGCGTGCTGCCGCACCCGCTCGGCCCGAACGATCCGACCGGCATCATCTGGGTCGGCGATTCGACCGATGGTCGACACTTCGCGATCCGGCCGCGCCCGGCGATCACGCCCGGCCCCGATTTCGACGATGCCGGCGGGTGCGAGGACCCGACCATCGTTGTCGGCAAGGACGGCGGCTACCGCGTCTTTTACACCGGCGTCGACAGCGCGCGGGCACAGGGGTGCCTGATGCTTGCCGAAGGCCCCGACCTGACCGACCTCACCAAGCGCGAGGTCGCGCTGAAGGCACCGCCGGGCGAAGGCAATATCAAGGAAGCGACCGTCGTGCGCGGCAGCGACGGCATCTGGCGGCTATTCTACGAATACGCCCGCGACCAGGCATCGCGCATCGGAGTCGCGGTCGCGCCGAGCGAGGCTGGACCATGGACGGTGATCGCCGACCCCTTCGGCATCCGCGAGGACGGATGGGACAATTGGCACCTGTCGACCGGCCCCATCCTCACCCAGCCGGACCGCGACCCGGTGATGTTCTACAACGGCGCGACACCCGATGCGCGTTGGCGGATCGGCTGGATTTCCTTCGCACCCGACTATTCGCGCGTTACTGGCCGCGGTGTCGAACCCCTGTTGATACCGCCCCCCGCCAAGGACCGCACCGCCACCGACATCGCCTTCGCCGCATCATGCGTGGAGGTCGAGGGACAGCCGGATTGTGCGTGGCTCTATTACTCGCTGGAGGACGCTATCCTCAGGCGGGCGTTGGTGCGACGGTACAACTAGAGCGTGATCCAGCTAAGCCGACCCGTCCGATGCTGCGGGGCAGGCCGGAGCCTTGGCGATCGAACCCCTAACGCCCTCCAACGCTCCGACCTTCGCCGGAGCACGAGATGGCGCCCTTCGACCGGATGATGTCGTCAGGCCGTTTGAAACTGCTCGGAACGCCAATACGCAAAAAGCCCGCCGGTCTCACGACCTGCGGGCTTTTGAGCCGGAATGGTGGGCGCGACAGGGATTGAACCTGTGACCCCACCCGTGTGAAGGGTGTGCTCTACCGCTGAGCTACGCGCCCATTCCGATGCGGAAGCGGGCCTTTACGGGGCTCTTTCGGCCCTGTCCAGCCCGCATGTCGCGTTCAGTTGACCGAGTCCTTCAGGACCTTGCCCGCCTTGAACTTCGGCTGCGACGACGCCTTGATCGTCATCGGCTCGCCGGTCCGGGGGTTGCGGCCGGTCGAGGCCTTGCGCTTGCTGACCGAGAAAGTGCCGAAGCCGACGAGGCGCACTTCGTCGCCCTTCTTCAGCGCGGCGGAAATGGTATCGAACACGGCCTCCACAGCCTTGACGGCGTCGCCCTTGGCCAGCCCCGATACGTCGGCGACCTGACCGATCAGCTCCTGCTTGTTCATGCGTGAAAACCCCCGTTTCGAATGACGCATAGATAGGATTCGCAGCGGGATACCCCCGCCGCGGAAGGACGAGCAGTAAGCCGCGCGGTCGTTACAGAGTCAAAGGGTTTCGGCATGATCCCGCCGACAGGCGGCGGAATCATGCCTTACTAATCAATGGTGGACGGTGTCGCCGGCCGCCGCGACGCCGGGAGGCGGCATGGCGGCGAGTTCGTCGGCGTCGGTCCAGTCGATCGCGTGCAACTCGTCGGTCAGCGCCAGACGCAGCACCTCATCGACATGCTTCACCGGAATGATCTCCAGCCCCTCGCGGATATTCTTCGGGATTTCCGCGAGGTCCTTTTCATTCTCATGCGGGATGAGGACCGTGGTAATGCCGCCACGCAGAGCCGCAAGCAGCTTCTCCTTCAACCCACCGATCGGCAGGACGCGGCCGCGCAGCGTGACTTCCCCGGTCATCGCCACCTCACGCCGCACCGAGACACCGGTCAGCGTCGAGACGATCGAGGTGACGAGGCCGATACCGGCCGACGGCCCGTCCTTCGGCACAGCGCCTTCGGGCAGGTGGACATGGATGTCCTTGCGCGCGAACAGGCTGGGCTTGATGCCGTAGCTCGGCGCGCGGGCCTTGACGAAGCTCATCGCCGTTTCCGCCGATTCCTTCATCACATCGCCTAGCTTGCCGGTCAGCTTGATCGCGCCCTTGCCCGGCACGGTCACGCTTTCGATCGTCAGCAGCTCGCCGCCGACCTCGGTCCAGGCGAGGCCGGTGACCGCACCGATCTGATGCTCCTCCTCGCCCAGGCCGTGGCGGAACTTCTGGACGCCGGCGAATTCGTGGAGGTTTTCGGGCGTGATCGTCACGCTCGTCGCCTTGCCCTCCAGGATCCGCCGCAGCGCCTTGCGCGCCAGACGCGCGATCTCGCGCTCCAGCGTGCGCACGCCCGCTTCGCGCGTGTACTTCTGGATCAGCGCGCGCAGGCCCTCGGTGGTGAGCGTAAACTCGCCGTCCTTCAGGCCATGTGCCTCGATCTGCTTGGCGACCAGATGGCGCTCGGCGATCTCGACCTTCTCGTCCTCGGTGTACCCCTCCAGCCGGATGATCTCCATGCGGTCGAGCAAAGGCTGCGGCAGGTTCAGCGAGTTAGCGGTCGTGACGAACATCACGTCCGACAGATCGATGTCGATCTCCAGATAATGGTCGTTGAACTTGCCGTTCTGTTCGGGGTCGAGCACTTCGAGCAGCGCCGACGCCGGATCGCCGCGGAAATCCTGGCCGAGCTTGTCGATCTCGTCGAGCAGGAACAGCGGATTGCTGGTGCCGGCCTTCTTCAGGTTCGACACGACCTTGCCCGGCAGAGAACCGATGTAAGTGCGGCGATGGCCGCGAATTTCTGCTTCATCGCGCACACCGCCCAGCGACTGGCGGATAAATTCGCGCCCGGTCGCCTTGGCGATCGACTTGCCCAGCGACGTCTTGCCGACGCCGGGCGGGCCGACGAGGCACAGGATAGGGCCTTTCAGCTTGTTGGTGCGCGCCTGGACCGCGAGATATTCGACGATCCGGTCCTTCACCTTCTCCAGCGCATAGTGATCCTCGTCGAGGATCGCCTGTGCAGCCGCAATGTCCTTCTTGATCTTGCTCTTCTTGCCCCACGGCAGGCCCAGCAACACGTCGAGATAGTTGCGCACGACCGTCGCCTCGGCACTCATCGGCGCCATGGTCTTGAGCTTCTTGAGCTCGGCGGTCGCCTTGGTCCGCGCCTCCTTCGACAGCTTAAGCGTCGCGATCTTCTGGGTCAGCTCGGCGACCTCGTCCGAGCCGTCGCCGTCCTCACCCTCGTTGCCGAGCTCGCGCTGGATCGCCTTCAACTGTTCGTTGAGGTAATATTCGCGCTGGGTCTTCTCCATCTGGCGCTTCACGCGGCTGCGGATCTTCTTCTCGACCTGCAACACGCCCAGCTCGCCTTCCATGAAGGCGAAGACCATTTCCAGCCGCTTCTGAGGATCGGTCTCGATCAGCAGCGACTGTTTGTCGGCGACCTTGAGGCTCAGGTTGCCGGCAACCGCATCGGCCAAACGCGACGGATCGTCCAGCTCGCCCAGCTGCACCGCGGTCTCCGCCGGCAGCTTGCGGTTGAGCTTGGCGTAATTCTCGAACTGGTCGACGACCGACCGCATCAGCGCCTTGAACTCGGGGCTGAGGTCGGCCGGGGTTGTCGCTTCGACCTTGCTCTGCAACTCGTCGCTCGCCGCTTCCAACGCGCCATCGTCACCGACCGCAAGGACGCTCGCCGTCAGGAAGGGGCCGCCCTCCTCCAGCACGTCGAGTTGCGCGCGCTTGCGACCCGCGACCAGCACGCGAACGGTGCCGTCGGGCAGCTTCAGCATCTGCATCACCTCGGCCGTCACACCGATGTCGTACAAATCGTCGCGGCCGGGATCGTCCTCGCTTGGATCGAGCTGCGCGATCAGCAGGATTTCCTTGTCGTCCGCCATGGCGGCTTCGAGCGCCGCCACCGACTTATCGCGGCCGACGAACAGCGGCACGATCATATGCGGGAACACGACGATGTCACGCAGCGGAAGAACGGGGTAGGTGGTCTTCATGGAATCTCCGAAAGCGGCCCGTCCGGCCGCCTGACCTGCGCTATATGGGACGCTGCCGGCCCGCGATCAACGTCGGGCATCCGGCAGGCTGCACTCCCCGCGTCACCAATGGGGCTTGCCTGGCACGCCCCGCGCCGCAAGACTTGCCGGCATGATCGCAATCCTCCCCATGTTGCTGACGCTTGCCGCCGCGCCCGAAGCCGGCGAGCCCGAAATCACTGCCCAGACCGCGCGATCGGGCGGTGCGGTGACGCCGGACCAAGCGAAGCTGACGCTCGACACCGTCGACCTGTCGATCGAGGTGTTTCCGGCACGCGAGCAGATTTCCGGCGTCGTCACGCTGAACTTCGTCGCCAAGGGGGCGGTCGACCGCATCCCGATCGATCTGGACAAGAATCTGCCCGCGAGTGCCATCAGCATCGATGGTCGCGCCCTCCCCGCCTCCGCCTGGGCCAATCCCGACGGCCGGCTGACGATCACCCCGCCCCGCCGCATCCCCGCCGGCGCGCGCTTCTCGGTCCGCATCGCCTATGCCGGCACGCCGCGCGTCGCGGTCCGGGCGCCCTGGGACGGCGGCTTCGTCTGGTCGAAGACGAAGGACGGCCAGCCCTGGATCGCGACCGCGGTGCAGGGCGAAGGCTGCGACCTGTTCTGGCCCTGCATCGATTCGCCGACGTTCGAGCCCAGCCGCATGGACCTGCACATCACAGTGCCGAAGGGGCTGAAGGCGCCATCGAACGGCGTGCTCAAATCGGTCGATACGCTGCCCGATGGCCGCACGACCTGGAACTGGTCGGCGCGCAACCCGAACACCTATGCCATCGCCCTCAATATAGCGCCCTATGAGGAGATGAAGGGCAGCTACAAAAGCCGCTTCGGCAACACGATCCCGATGTATTACTGGTATCTGCCGGGCGAGGCGGAACAGGCGAAGGGCCTGTTCGCCGAATTCGCGCCGACGCTCGACTTCTTCGAAAGCACGATCGGCCCCTTCCCCTTCGGCGATGAGAAGCTGGGGGTGGTCGAGACGCCGCACCTGGGCATGGAGCACCAGACGATCAACGCCTATGGCAACGGCTATAAGAAGGCGCCCGAGGGCTTCGACTGGCTGTTCCAGCACGAGTTCAGCCACGAATGGTTCGCCAACCAGCTGACCGCGGCCGACTGGGACGATTTCTGGCTGCACGAGGGCTATGGCGCCTACATGCAGCCGCTCTACGGCAAATGGCGGGAAGGCGACGCGCGGTATGTCGCGATGCTGCTGAAATCGCGCGAGACGATCCTCAACAAGGCGCCACTGGTGTCAGGCCAGCCGCGGGCCGAGGAAGACGTCTATGACGCCGACAAGAACGGGCCGGGCGGCGACATCTACGTCAAGGGGTCGTGGATGCTGCATACGCTGCGCGGCCTGGTCGGCGACCCGGCCTTCTTCGAGATCACCCGCCGCGCGGTCTATGGCCGCCCCGACCCGCGACCGGGCAATTTCCGCCCCCGCTTCTCGTCGAGCAAGGAATATCGCCAGATCGTCAATCAGGTGACGGGGGCGGATTACAGCTGGTTCTTCGACGTCTATCTCGACGAAGCTGCGCTCCCCGACCTCGTCGAGACGCGGCAGGGCAATCGCCTGACGCTCCAATGGAAGACGCCGCGGAACAAGCCCTTCCCGATGCCGGTCGAGGTGGAGGTGGACGGCAAGGTCTCACGCCTGGCGATGACCGGCGGGCGTGACACGCTGACCGTGCCGGAGGGCGCGCATGTCGTGATCGACCCGATGGCCCGCGTGCTTCGCCGCTCCGAAGCGATCGAGGCGGTGCAGGCGCAGGCGGCGCGGGCGAAGGCGCGACCGTGAGCGACGAAACCGGAAGCGGCGCCAACTGGACCGGCCGCGCGGTCGAGATGGCGGCCGTGTTCATGATCGGCGACGGGCTGCTCGGCCTGCTCCAGCCGCGGCGGCACGTCGAACTGTGGGAAGAGAAAGCGGCGGGGACGGAAGTGCTCGTCGCACCATTTCGTGGGAAGCCCGGACGACGACGGCTCTACGGCATAGCACAGATCGCGGCGGGATTGGCTTTGGCGGCTACCGCCAGAAAGAAATAGAAAGTTTATTTCACGCAAAGGCGCTAAGGCGCGAAGATTACAGATTCATCTTGCAAGAGTTGGCTTAGCGCCAAATCGAGATAATATCTTTGCGCCTTCGCGCCTTTACGTGAATAAAATCTTCTTACCCTACCCGACGACAGTCCCAGGCGAAGGCACATCGATATCCGGCGTCGGCGGCGAAACCTCCGGCGGCGGGGTCGTTGGCTGCGCGGGCGTTCCCGGCATCGGCGGCGCTTCCGGCTGACCGGGCGCCGGCTGGCCCGGCGCTGGCTGGCCTGGGGTCGGTGGCGGCGGCGCTTCGGGCGGTGGGGCGTCGGGTTGGGGGATGGGCGGTTCGACGGGCATCGACTGATCTCCTTTAGCCTGTCCAACGTCTGCCCATCGCACACGGTTGCGCAGCCGATGCGCTTTGCTATAGAGCCCGCCGCAACCGGCGGCTCATCCCGCCGCGCGGGCGTGGCGGAATTGGTAGACGCGCTGGTTTTAGGTACCAGTATCGCAAGATGTGGGGGTTCGAGTCCCTTCGCCCGCACCAGCCAATCTCCGCCAACGCGGTTCGCGCGGGGGCAAGCCGTCGATATCGATTCCTCTTTGTAGTTCAGAAAGCCAACCCGCAATCATGCAGACCGTCGAGACGCTGAACGAAGGCCTCAAGCGCGCCTACACGCTGACCATCACCGCCAAGGACATCGACGCGAAGGTCGACGCCGAGGTGAAGCGCATGGCCCCGCAGATCCGCATGCCCGGCTTCCGCCCCGGCAAGGTGCCGGCCAACCTGATCCGCAAGATGCATGGCGAAGCGATCGCCGCCGACGCGCTGAACTCGGCGATCCAGTCGGGCGTCCAGCAGCTGATGGCCGAAAAGGCGCTGCGTCCCGCGATGCAGCCCTCGGTCCGCCTGAACGACGACTATGCGGCCGGCAAGGACGCCGAAGTCACCGTCGAGCTGGAAGTCCTGCCCGACGTCCCGACGCCCGCGATCGACGGCCTGAAGCTGGAACGCCTGACCGTCCAGCCGGACGAAGCCCAGATCGACGCCCGCATCGCCGAGCTCGCGCAGGGCGCCAAGTCCTATGACGACGCCAAGAAGGGCCACAAGGCGCAGACCGGCGACCTGGTCGTCATGGACTTCGTCGGCAAGACCGCCGACGGCGTCGCCTTCGACGGCGGCACCGGCACCGACATGTCGGTCGAAATCGGCTCGGGCCGCCTGATCCCGGGCTTCGAGGACCAGATCATCGGCGTGAAGAAGGGCGACGAGAAGCAGATCTCGGTCACATTCCCGGAAGACTACGGCGCCAAGAACCTGGCCGGCCAGCCCGCGACCTTCGACCTGACGATCAAGGACGTCCGCGTCGCGGGTGAAACCAAGATCGACGACAGCCTGGCGAAGAACCTTGGCCTCGAGAGCCTGGAGCAGCTGCGTGGCATCCTGAAGGGCCAGGCGGAGCAGGAGCTGAACGGCCTGACCCGCACCCACATGAAGCGCAAGCTGCTCGACCAGCTCGCCGCCGGCCACGACTTCGCCGTGCCGCCGTCAATGGTCGAGGCCGAGTTCGACCAGATCTGGCACCAGCTGCAGCACGAGGCCGAGCATGAGGCCGACGTCGACGCCGCCAAGGCCGAGCTGGAAGCCGAGAAGGACGATTACCGCAAGATCGCCGAGCGCCGCGTGCGCCTGGGCCTGCTGCTCTCCGAGATCGGCCAGGCGAACGGCGTCGAGGTCAGCAACAACGAGATGAACCAGCTGATCATGGCAGCTGCCCAGCAGTATCCGCAGGATCAGCGCGAGCGGTTCATCCAGTATGTCCAGCAGGAGCCGATGGCGGCCGCCCAGCTGCGCGCACCGCTCTATGAGGACAAGGTCGTCGACTTCCTGTTCGGCAAGGCCGAGGTCACCGACCGCGAAGTGACCCGCGAGGAGCTGGAAGCCGCGATCGAGAGCGAGGACGGCTTCGACACCGGCACGCACACCCACGACCACGACAAGCCGACGCCGCGCAAGTCGAAGAAGGCGGACGCGGGCGACAAGCCGGCCGCCGCACCGAAGAAGGCTCCGGCCAAGAAGAAGGCCGATGCCGAGGCGACCGAGGAGGCTGTTCCGGCGCCTGCCGCGACCGAAACCGAACTGGTCGAAGCCGAGCCGGTGAAGAAGGCCGCGACCAAGAAGGCGCCGGCCAAGAAGGCCGCTGCCGTCGAGCCGACCGCGGAAGGCGAAGACGTCGCTGCCGCTGCCAAGCCGAAGAAGGCCCCGGCCAAGAAGAAGACCGAGGCGTAAGCCGATCGGCGCGGGTCGGCGACTGCCGCCGACCCGCACGCGATGCGGTGCCGGCGCGTCGCCGCATCTCTCATCGAGAATTGCGTCCAGGCCCGGTCCGTGAAAGCCGGAGAACGTATCTTCGTTGCGTAGGGTCTAGAGTGTGATCCAGCCAGGTTGAACCAACCTGTGCCCCGGCGCAGGCCGGAGCCTTGGCTGTCGAAGACCTCTCGCCCGCCAACGCTCCGGCCTTCGCCGGCGTACAGCTATGCCGCTCGTCAGACGGATCACCCGTCAGACCGTAGCGACAACACACCTTGCAAATGCCGCGAAATGATCCCGCGGCGAAAGAACGGCCCCTTTCGCGGGCTAGCGGACTATGCCGCGTTTGTGTCGCCGGTATGCACTGCTGGGGCTTCGGTGCCCCGCGAACGCTGCGCCCACAAGCGGGCTGCGGATGCGAGAACGATCAGCGACAGCACCCAGATGATGCGGCTCTGATAGCGGTCGTGCGGCGTCGACATCGCGCCGCAGATCACGGTATTGATGATCCATCCGAGCGTCAGCACGGTCCCGAACTGCGCCACGCCCTGCCATCGCCGCCGCCACGCAACCGCCAGCGCGATGAGGCCGAGACCGCTCCAGAGGCAATTTGCGATGGTCGCAATGTCGATTGGCATCGTACCGGCGTAGCCGCGGCTGGCGCGGAAGGCGGTGCGATCCGGCTCCGGGATCTTCGGCATCATCAGCGCCGAATCGTCCGCCCCGTAATTGAATTCCATCAATGTCCAGGCGCCGAACTGTCGCAGGATCGCGCCGGCCGAGCTTGTGATGACCGCGAATGGCCGATCCGCCACCACCGCCAGCACGAAATCCTTCTGCTCGGCAGCCAGGCGTCGTTGGTCGGCATTCGACAAGGTCTTGAACACGCCGTTCGGAGCAGAGCCGCCCCACAGGAATGCGTCGCTCCCCATCGGCAGGCGATCGCGATAGCGGCACAACAGGAACCGGCTTTCGCCGCAATGCGCGTCGAGATATGCGGTACCGGGACCGTCCTCGACCAGGCGCGCCGTCAGGAACGGCGGGCGGATCGGCTCGGCGCCGGTCGCCTTGGTGACGCCGAACATGAAGGCGGATTCGCCGCAGATACCGACCAGCACCACTGCAAAGAGAGCGATGGCGCCGGGACGCCACGCCGACAGCTTGAGCAGGCCGACCGCAAGCGCGATGGCCGCGATCGCGCCAAGGATCAGCAGATGGCTGCTGTGACACAGCGCCGCCAGCACCGCGACGGCGACCCAGAACAGTCGACCGAGCCGCGTTTCCCTTTGCCATCCCGTGACCATTACCGCCGCGGAAACCACGGCCAGCCCGGTCAGAAAGTCTGGCATGAGCATCGATGTGAACCATGCAAGCGAAGTCGTTGCCAACGCTACCGCAAGGCTGATGGCGGCGATGCCGAATCGTCGATCGGCAGGATCGATGAAGTGCCGAAGCGCGCCGATCATCACCGCGCCGACCAATAGCGCCTGCAGGACAATACTGAACCACAAAGACTTGAGCAGCACACCTGTGTAGATCAACGCAGCATAGTAGATCGACCGTCCAAGCAGGATCGGTTTCACATCCGTCGTTACTGCTACCGTTCCGTTCGAGACCTTCGCCGCACGCGATACATCGACGACCGCCTGGACATCCTCGTTGCTCCAATAGGTCGCATGACCTGTCGTGCGTACCACAAGAGCGTCGATCGCCCGGATATAGGATGGCGTATCGGGAAATATAAACGGCCCGCCATTGTAAGTGGCAGGCCAGAGCAAAAGAACAAAGGTCAAAACTAGAAAGAATTGCCGATACTTCATCGCGCTGATAGCAGCTGGCTTCACAATTCCCCCGAACGTCAACTGCGAACGCCGCCCTATATACGCCGAACCTTAAACTGTCTATTAATTCGCCGTGAAGCATAATGACGGCGAACTGGGGGCAATGATGAATTCGACAGCGAGCACGTACGACGATGACCGGTTGAGGGAGCGGCGTCCGTCCGTCGCCGTCCTGCTGCCATGCTATAACGAGGAAGCCGCGATCGCGCAGACGATCGCGGGCTTTCGCGCCGAGCTGCCGGACGCGACCATCTATGTCTACGACAACAACAGCCGCGATCGCACGGTCGAGGTCGCGCGAGCCGCCGGCGCGGTCGTGCGTACCGAACGGATGCAGGGCAAGGGCAATGTCGTCCGCCGCATGTTCGCCGACGTCGAGGCGGATATCTATATCATGGCCGATGGCGACCTGACCTATGATCCCGCCTCGGCGCCGGCCATGGTCGCGCGCCTGGTCGACGACGGCCTGGACATGATCGTCGGCACGCGCGTGCATGAGGCGGCCGAGGCCTATCGCCGCGGCCATGTCCTCGGTAACCGCGCGATGACGGGCCTGCTGGCGTCGCTGTTCGGACGCAGCTTCACCGACATCTTCTCGGGTTACCGCGTCTTTTCGCGCCGGTTCGTGAAGAGCTTCCCGGCGCTGGCGGCGGGGTTCGAGACGGAAACCGAAATCTCGGTCCACGCACTGGAACTCAAGATGCCGGTCGGCGAGGTGGAGACGCGCTACCTGGCACGGCTGGAAGGGTCGGCGTCGAAGCTCAACACCTATCGCGACGGGCTGCGCATCGCCCGTACCATCGCGACGCTGTACCGGATCGAGCGACCTTTGTGGTTCTTCGGCGCGATCGCCGGGGTGCTCACGCTCGCCGCGATCCTGCTGACCATTCCGCTGGCGATCACCTATGCGCAGACCGGCCTGGTCCCCCGCTTCCCGACCGCGATCCTGGCGACCGGGCTGATGATCGTCGCAGTCCTCAACCTGTTCGCCGGCCTGATCCTCGACACCGTGGTGCGCGGCCGTCGTGAAATGAAGCGGCTGGCCTATCTGGCGATCCCCGGGCCGCAAGCCTGACCCCTTGCGCCCCCCTGCCCGAACGCCGATGTAGGCGCTTGCCAATCCAAGAGCGGGAATCCCATGCACGACCCTATGAGCGTCATCCAGAACGCCCTCGTCCCCATCGTCATCGAACAGTCGAGCCGCGGCGAGCGCAGCTTCGACATCTATTCGCGCCTGCTGCGGGAGCGGATCATCTTCGTCGTGGGACCGGTCGAGGATCACATGGCCTCGCTCATCACCGCCCAGCTGCTCTTCCTCGAGTCCGAGAACCCGAAGAAGGACATCTGGATGTACATCAATTCGCCGGGCGGCGTCGTGACCGCCGGCATGGCGATCCACGACACGATGCAGTATATCCGGCCGAAGGTCGGCACGGTCTGCATCGGTCAGGCCGCGTCGATGGGCAGCTTCCTGCTCGCCGCCGGTGAGCCGGGCATGCGCGTCGCTCTGACCAACGCGCGCATCATGATCCACCAGCCGTCGGGCGGTGCGCAGGGCATGGCGTCGGACATCGAAATCCAGGCCAAGGAAATCCTGCGCATCAAGCGCCGGATGAACGACCTGTACGTCAAGTACACCGGCAAGAGCCTGGAAGAAATCGAGCGTGCGATGGACCGCGACACCTTCCTGGAGGCCGACGAGGCCAAGGCGTTCGGCCTGGTCGACGAGGTGTTCGACAAGCGTCCGGGCGTGCCGGACGGCGAGGCCACTCCGGCGGCTTAACGTGTTTTGCGTAAGGGTCCGGTATTTGGGTTTGCCGGACCCGGCCCGCCGTGTAGAATGACGGGCCATTTTCAAGCGCGATCCCCCTTCGCGCGACGAGGTGATTGAATGACGAAATTGAGCGGTGGCGACTCCAAGAGCACCCTCTACTGCTCGTTCTGCGGCAAGTCGCAGCACGAGGTCCGCAAGCTTATCGCAGGGCCAACCGTGTTCATCTGCGATGAATGCGTCGAGCTGTGCAACGACATCATCCGCGAAGAGACGAAGTCGGCACTCGTCAGCAAGAAGGACGGCGGCGTCCCGACGCCGCAGGAAATCTGCGACGTGCTCGACGATTATGTCATCGGCCAGCGCCGCGCCAAGCGCGTCCTGTCGGTCGCGGTGCACAACCACTACAAGCGGTTGAATCACGGCGCCAAGGGTGCTGACGTCGAACTCGCCAAGTCGAACATCCTGCTCGTCGGCCCGACCGGTTGCGGCAAGACGCTGCTCGCCCAGACGCTGGCGCGCATCCTCGACGTGCCGTTCACCATGGCCGATGCGACGACGCTGACCGAAGCCGGTTATGTCGGCGAGGACGTCGAGAACATCATCCTCAAGCTGCTCCAGGCGTCCGACTACAACGTCGAGCGGGCGCAGCGCGGCATCGTCTATATCGACGAGATCGACAAGATCAGCCGCAAGGCCGAGAATCCGTCGATCACCCGCGACGTGTCGGGCGAAGGCGTGCAGCAGGCGCTGCTCAAGATGATGGAAGGAACGGTCGCCAGCGTTCCGCCGCAGGGCGGGCGCAAGCATCCGCAGCAGGAATTCCTGCAGGTCGACACGACCAACATCTTGTTCATCTGCGGCGGCGCGTTTGCGGGCCTTGAGAAGATCATCGGCGATCGCCTGCAAGGCAAGTCGATCGGCTTCGGCGCGCATGTCGCCGGGCCGGACGAGCGCAAGACCGGTGAGGCGCTCAAGTCGGTCGAGCCGGAGGATCTGCTGAAGTTCGGCCTGATCCCCGAATTCGTCGGCCGCCTGCCCGTCATCGCGACGTTGGAGGACCTCGACACCGCCGCGCTGATCAAGATCCTGACCGAGCCGAAGAACGCCCTGGTCAAGCAGTATCAGAAGCTGTTCGAGATGGAGGACGTGAAGCTCGGCTTCAACGACGAGGCGCTGACGACGATTGCCAAGAAGGCGATCGACCGCAAGACCGGCGCGCGTGGCCTCCGCTCGATCCTGGAGGGCATATTGCTCGACACGATGTTCGACCTGCCCAGCATGGACGGCGTCGACGAAGTGATGATCGACAAGGACGTCGTCGGCGGCTCGAAGGAGCCGGTGCGGGTCTATGCCAAGAAGGAAAAG
This sequence comes from Sphingomonas floccifaciens, assembly GCF_042681125.1. Taxonomy (NCBI): domain Bacteria; kingdom Pseudomonadati; phylum Pseudomonadota; class Alphaproteobacteria; order Sphingomonadales; family Sphingomonadaceae; genus Sphingomonas; species Sphingomonas floccifaciens. The sequence continues at coordinate 458,613 of NZ_JBHUFC010000006.1, forward strand.
GAAAAGGCCGGCGACGCCGCCTGATTTTCTTTCGGTCTAAAATTAAAGAGCGGGCGTCGGGAAACCGGCGCCTGTTTCTTTTTTGGGCGGGCCGGAGTTGGGTGATGCGTCCTCTCGGTCCACTTTGCCCTCCGCGATAAGTCCCATTCACCGGTCGTGGCCGACTTTTGGAACCACGCTTCTGAATATCGCTGTCCCTGCATACCCCGCCCTTCCGTGCTCCCGCGAAGGCGGGAGCCCAGGGCCAAAAAGACGCCGACGTGTTTCCATCGGGACTCTGGGCTTCCACCTTCGCGGGAGCACGGAAGGGCATTTTTCAGCGGGCGCTGGCAGGACTGCCTACGTGTCGCACGTCATTTGGATCGGCACGTCGCCCGCTTGCCGTCGCATGACTGCGCGCCAATAAGCACGACAGGCCGCCCGTCGACCGCAGGCATCCGCACGGATGAAACCCGGTGCGGTTCCGTGCATTGGTCGAAGGACAGTTACACGGAGCAAGATTTGACCCACGCCGACGACGTCTCTGCCGTTCCGCCCCAGTCGACCAAGCGTGCGCTGTTGCGCCGCACCGGCTTGCCGCTTTGGTCGCTCGCCTTCCCGCTGCTCGGTCTGGCCGCGGTCGCGATCGGGCTGGCCAAGCTGGGACTGGTCGGCACGATCGCGGCGACCGTCATCCTGATCGGCGCGGTGCTGGCGGCGGTGCATCATGCGGAGGTGGTCGCGCACCGGGTCGGCGAGCCGTTCGGAACGCTGGTGCTGGCCGTCGCCGTGACGGTCATCGAAGTGTCGCTGATCGTCAGCCTGATGCTGTCGGACGCCGGCGACGCCTCCAGCCTCGCGCGCGACACGGTGTTCGCGGCGATCATGATCATCCTGAACGGCATCGTCGGCCTGTGCCTGCTGGCGGGCGGATTGCGTCACGGCGAGCAGCGCTTCACCCTGCGCGGGGTCAGCACCGCGCTCAGCGTGCTGACGGCGATGGTGGTGCTATCGCTGGTGCTGCCGAATTACGTTTCGAGCGCGCCGGGGCCGACCTATGCGACGTCGCAGTTGATCTTCGTCGCGATCGTCTCGCTGATCCTCTATCTGACCTTCGTCTTGGTCCAGACCGTCCGCCACCGCGAATATTTCCTGCCCGACGAGACCATGCCGAAGGATGCGCACGCCGAACCGCCGTCTAACGCGACCGCCTGGACCGCGTTCGGCACGTTGCTTGTATCGCTCGTGGGCGTGGTGCTGCTGGCGAAGGGGCTGTCGGTGACGGTCGAGCGCGCGATCCTCGACGCGGGGCTACCGCTGGCGATCGTCGGTGTGGTGATCGCAGGGCTCGTCCTCGCGCCCGAGAGCTTGGCCGCCTATCGCGCCGCGAAGCGCAACCGTTTGCAGACCAGCCTCAACCTCGCGCTCGGGTCGGCGCTCGCGACGATCGGACTGACCATCCCGTCGGTCGCGATCGTCAGCCTGATCCTCGACCTGCCGCTGGCGCTGGGCATCGGGCCGAAGGGGATCACGCTGCTGATCCTGTCGCTGTTCACGATCACGCTGTCGCTCGGCACCGGCCGCACGACCATCCTGGGCGGCGCAGTGCATCTGGTGATCTTCGCCGCCTATCTCTTCACGACGATCGTGCCGTAAAGCTTACTGCGTCAGAGCCGCGGTCTGCACCAAGGCCCGGAAGTCGCCGATCGTGCGGTCGTGATAATGCAGCCGGGGGGCGTCAAAGGTCACCATGTACAGCTGCCCGCGCACCAGCGCCGCAATGGCCTCGCCCTTGCGCGGCAGGTCGTCCTCGTCGGTGTAATCATAGGTAAATCGCACGCCCGGCTGATCGAGGAAGCGGTCGGGCTTCGAATTGGTGACCGTGAACTTGCTGATCCCCTTGAACGCGCGATAGGTGCCGCCGAGCAATTCTGGCACCTCGACCAGCAGGGTGGTCGAGGTGAATTTCGGCAGCGGCTCGCGCCGCTTGCTCCGTTCCCGCACCAGTGGTTCGCCCGGTGCGATGCCGCCGTAGAAGGTGACGTCGTTCAGCTGTTCGCCGTCCAGCGTCCAGGTCTCGGCATTCTTGCCCGGCTTGATGTCCAGCCGGTTCCAGTCGCGCGTCGGCGTGACGGTCAGGTTGGAATCGGCGACCTTCACCGCCTTGCCCTTCTCCCGATACGCGTTCGACCACGCCGGCGTGGCGATCGCCAGGCACAGCGTTGCGGCGATCAGAGTTCGGGCAGCTACCGTCTTCATCACTTCTCTCCCAGCGACGCGATGGTCATGCCGATCATCGCCGCATCCGGCGCATCGGGGGCCAGTTGCAGATAGCGTTGCAGGGCCGCGCGTCCCTCCGCAATCCGGCCCGTCTTCACGAGCGACAGACCCAGCCCGCGCTGCGCCGACGCGAGGTCGGGCTGCATCGCGACCGCCTTGCCGTAGAAATCGGCGGCGTTCATCAAGTCGCGCGGATGACCGCGGCCGCGGAACAGGTCGCCCCGCGCGCGCCAAAGGTCTGCCGTCCATCCCGCCTCGGCCAGATGGGTAATGATGAAGTCGCTCGCTCCGAAGTCGTTGAGCGCGATCTGATCGTCGAGGAACATCGTTCGCCACGGCCCGAGCGCCGCGGCATAGCGATCGGCCCCATCCTGCCGCGCCTCGGTGTCGGGCGCGGCCAGGGCATAGAGATAGTCGGCCCGTTCCCCGCTCGCCGGATGGGAGGAGAAGAAGCTGTTATGTTCGAAATCGGGTTTGCGCAGTCCCCGCGCGCTGGCCGACGCCTCGCTTTCCATGATCAGCGTGCGCCACATGCGCGAGGCCGAATGCGGTCGCAATTCGCCGCCGTTGAGATAGCCGATGCCCAGCATATCGGCTTCCCGCTCCTGATCCCGGTTGAAGCGTTGCAGCGTCCCGAGGACGGAAATCTGGATCGAATTGAAATCGCGATACGCCTGGCGCGTCCCGGCCATCGAGGTCAGCAGCGCCGCCCAGCTCAGCACGTCGGCGCTCGATCGCTGCGCCTTGAAGCGCTGAAGCGAGTGCCGCCGTTCGAAATGACCGAATTCATGCCCCAGCACCGCGCCCAATTCGGCCTCGCTGCTCGCCCGAAGCAACAGGCCAGTGTAGATCCGCATCGTCCCGTTAGGCGACATCGACGCGTTGAACAGGGGTACGCGCAGGATATAGGTGCGCACCGACGCACAGCGATCGGCACCCACGGTCGCGCACAGGACGCGGCGAACATAGGCGTTGAGCGCCTCGTCACGGATCACGAGCGGCGAATTCTGCATCGCGCGCTCGCTCTCGTCATCCTCACGCCATATGCCGATCTCGTCGACACCCTGCGGCTGATAGGCACCCGTGAACGGCGGTGGCGGTGGCGCGGGCTTGGTCGACGCCTTCTGCTGCGCGTTCAGGGGTGACGCGAACGTCGCGACGATAGCCAGGGCGATCCGCAGTTTCACCGCTGGACCGCCGCCGTCGTCGTCGCGGCCGCAGGCTTGGTGCTGCCCGGGAAATCTTCCAGCAACTGGCCCACGCGCTTTTCCGCGCCATCGACCTCGCGTACGTCGCCACCCATCGCGGCGTCCGCGTTGAGCCACAGGATGTCGCCGGTCTTCAGGTCGACCAGTCCGGCATAGCCGAGATGCTCGCCCGACTGGATCGAAATCCGCGGCCCCAGCATCGCGAGCACCTGCAGAACCTTGCGGCCGGTCGAGCCATAAGCGTCCTTGTTGTAGATGAAGAGCGCATAGTCGGCGTCGCGGGCGCCCGGCAGGTCCTGCACACCCGCCCCCAGCGACCAGTCGAAGACTCCGGCCTTGTTATCGCGCTTCTTGGTCGGCAGGCGGTTGCCGACGAAAAACTGGTAATTGACCACCGCCCGCGCGACCGCGCCGAACAGGTTGGTATATTCCTCGACCAGTCGGGCCTGCTCGCCGAATGCCTGGGGCGCATCGATCACGCTGTTGCCCAGCATCGCCTGACGCTTTGCCAGCGCGTGGCGATGTTCGCGCGCGCCTTGTCGGTCCAGTCGGCGTTCGGTTCGAACATACCGCCGGTCGATTGCGCGCCCACGCTGACCGCCGGGCGAAACACCAGGATTTTCTTGCCGCTCCTGGCCGGCAGTTCGAAGCCCTGCTTCGTTGCCGTGCGCTCCTGAGCCGCTGCCGGAACCACAGCCGTGCCCAGCGCGATCGCAGCGACCGCGTACCCCGATATCCTCATCGACCAGCGCCCCCGCCGTTATCCCCTCACGATCCGCCCCCCGGCGAGTCATCAAGAGGCTATCGAGCCGAAAAATACTCCGCAAGCCCCAAACCAAAGCCGGAATGAATGGTTATGCTACGCAGGAGGCACGACCATGAACGAACAGAATGACACGTCGAAACCCGACGACCGCAGCGATATCGAGCAGGCGGTCGACGCCCGCCGCGATGCACTGGAGCGCGGCGAAGGTGGCAAGGAGGCGGACGCTCAGATGGGCGAAGGCGGCGCGGACGGCGTCGTCAAGAACCAGGACCGCGACTTGGGACAGTAATCCAACCCGCCGCTCGGCGATCAATCATATTCGTCGAGCGGCATTTCCGGATGCAGCGGCGTCGGGCTAAGCGCGAGCGTCATCAGCTTGGCCTTGCGCTCCTCCGGCTTCAGCTTCTTGAACAATTTGTATTCGGCCTCGGGAAAGCGCCGCTGCGAATAGCCGGCCTGTGCCAGACACCCGTAATAGGTCGCCTTGAACGCCTTCCCTTGCATCAGTCCGAGCGCGAAGCCGCTGGCCAGCGCCGATCCCGCCTGCCCCGCCGCCGTGCCGTTGGTCACGGGGTTGAAATAGGGATTGGGAACGGTCGGTTTCTTCATCGCCTCCTTGGCGGCGTCGAGGCAGCGGGCCATGTCGGCGTCATAGGCTTCGGGCGTCTGGTTCGCCTTCCACGAATACATCTTGTCGCCGGCAATGGCCGGTGTCGCGATCGCCATTCCGACGACGGCCGCAATCGTGAAGCTGATCCGCATAGTCCCCTCGCCCCTCACCCGACCGCCATCTGACGGGCACACGTCGAAACGCGCCCGCGTGTCTGGCGGAATCGGGTCGAGCCTATGGCGGCGGAAATCAGCCGGCAAGCGCCTTCTTGAGCAGGTCGTTGACCACGCCCGGGTTGGCCTTGCCGCCCATCGCCTTCATCGTCTGGCCGACGAAGAAGCCGAACAGCGCTTCCTTGCCGCCGCGATATTGCTCGAGCTGGTTGGGGTTCTTCGCCAGCACCTCGGCGATCACCGCCTCGATCGCACCGGTGTCGCTGGTCTGCTTCAGGCCGCGGTCGTCGACGATCTTGGCGGGATCGTCGCCGGTTTCGAGCATCACCTCGAACACCTGCTTGGCCAGACTGCCCGACAGCGTGCCGTCGGCGACCAAGGCGAGCAGTTCGGCTGCCTGCTTGGGCGACACCGGCGATTCGGTGATGTCTTTGCCGAGACGGTTGAGCGCGCCGAACAGTTCGGATGCGACCCAGTTCGACGCCTGCTTGCCGTCGACGCCCGCCTCCAGCAGCGCGTCGAACCAGCGGGCTGTCTCGACCTCGGCGGTCAGTACGCCCGCGTTATACGGCGTGACGCCCTGCGCCTCATAGCGCGCGCGCTTGGCATCGGGCAGTTCGGGCAGGCTGGCGCGACATTCCTCCAGGAACGCGTCGTCCAGCTCCAGCGGCAGCAGGTCGGGATCGGGGAAGTAGCGGTAATCATGCGCGTCTTCCTTCGATCGCATCGACCGCGTGGTGTTCTTGTCGGGATCGTAGAGACGCGTTTCCTGAACGATCGTTCCGCCGCTCTCCAGCACCTCGACCTGACGCAGCGCCTCCTGCTCGACGACCGCCATGACGAAGCGGACCGAGTTGACGTTCTTCGTCTCCGTCCGCGTGCCAAACTCGTCGCCGGGCTTGCGGACCGAGACGTTGACGTCGGCGCGCATCGACCCCTGGTCCATGTTGCCGTCGCACGACCCGACATAGCGCAGGATCGAGCGCAGCTTGGTCAGATACGCCCCCGCCTCGGCCGGCGAGCGCATGTCCGGACGGCTGACGATCTCCATCAGCGCGACGCCCGATCGGTTGAGGTCGACATAGGACATGGTCGGATGCTGGTCGTGCATCAGCTTGCCGGCGTCCTGCTCGACGTGGATGCGCTCGACGCCGATCGTCTTGGTCTGGCCATCGACATCGACCTCCAGCTTTCCCTCGCCCACTAGCGGGTGGTAAAGCTGGCTGATCTGATAGCCCTGCGGCAGGTCGGCGTAGAAGTAATTCTTGCGATCGAACCGCGACCATTTGTTGATCTGCGCCTCGATCGCCATGCCGGTCCGCACCGCCTGGCGGATGCACTCGCGGTTCGGCACCGGAAGCATGCCCGGCATCGCGGCGTCGACCAGGCTGACCTGCGTATTCGGCTCCGCCCCGAACGCGGTCGGCGCGCCGGAGAACAGCTTGGCGTTGGACGTGACCTGGGCGTGGACCTCCAGGCCGATCACGACCTCCCACTCGCCGGTCTGGCCCTGGATGCGATAGGTGGATGCTTCGGTCATAATCTGGTTTCCGTTCGGGCTGAGCTTGTCGAAGCCCTGCCCTTCTTGGCACGAAGAAAGTACAGCCCTTCGACAAGCTCAGGGCGAACGGGATAGTCCTAATCTACCACCACTGCTCCGCCCGGGCGACGAAGCCCGCGCGCTGTTCGAGCGCGAGGCCGGCGTTGAGCACGCCCTGTTCGTCGAGCGGCTTGCCGATGATCTGGAGGCCCAGCGGCAGCCCGGCCTTGTCGAGCCCGCCCGGCACGCTCATCGCCGGCAGGCCCGCCAGCGACGACGGCACTGTGAACACGTCGTTGAGGTACATCGCCAGCGGATCGGCCGACTTTTCGCCCAGCGCGAACGCCGACGACGGTGCGGTCGGGGTGAGCAGCAGGTCGCAGCTTTCCCAAGCCTTCTCGAAATCGCGCGCGATCAGCGTGCGGACCTTCGACGCCTGGGTGAAATAGGCGTCGTAGAAGCCGGCTGACAGCACATAGGTGCCGATCAGGATGCGGCGCTTCACTTCGTCGCCGAAGCCCGCCGCGCGGGTCGCGGCGTACATCGCCTGGAGATTGGCGCCTTCGGGCAGGTCACGCAGACCATAACGCACGCCGTCATAGCGCGCGAGGTTGGACGACGCCTCCGCCGGCGCGATGATGTAATAGGCCGGCAGCGCGTATTTGGTGTGCGGCAGCGAGACCTCGACGATCTCCGCGCCCGCATCCTTCGCCCATTCGATACCCTGCGCCCACAGCGCCTCGATCTCTTCCGGCATGCCGTCGACGCGATATTCGCGGGGGATGCCGATGCGCTTGCCGGCGAGAGACGGGTTCAGTCCCTTCTCCCACTGCGGCACGTCGAGCTTGAGAGAGGTCGCGTCCTTGGCGTCGAAGCCCGCCATTGCCTCCAGCATGATCGCGCAGTCGGTGACGTCGCGCGCCATCGGCCCTGCCTGGTCGAGTGACGAGGCAAACGCGACCACGCCCCAGCGCGAGCAACGGCCATAGGTCGGCTTGATGCCTGAAATGCCGGTGAAGGCGGCCGGCTGGCGGATCGAGCCGCCGGTGTCGGTCCCGGTCGCCGCCGGGCACAGCCGTGCCGCGATCGCCGACGACGAACCGCCCGACGAACCGCCCGGCGCGAGCGGCGCATTGCCGCCGTCGTTGCGCCGCCAGGGCGACAGGACATTGCCGAAATAGGATGTCTCGTTCGACGACCCCATCGCGAACTGATCGAGGTTCAGCTTGCCGAGCATGCCGGCGCCCGCATCCCAGAGCTTCTGCGAGACGGTTGATTCATACTCCGGCACGAAACCTTCGAGCATGTGGCTGGCGGCGGTCGTCTGGACGCCCTTGGTGCAGAACAGATCCTTCATGCCGATCGGCACGCCGGCCAGCGGCTTCAGCTCCTCGCCCGCAGCCTTCGCGCGGTCGGCTTCGCGCGCGGCGGTCAGCGCATGGTCGGGGGTTTCGACGATGAAGGCGTTCAGCTGGCTGGCGGCGGCGACGCGCGCGGTGAAGGCTTCGGCCACCTCGACCGCGGAAAAGCTGCCGTCGCGCACGCCGTCGCGGATTTCGCGCACGCCAAGGTCGGTGAGAGTGGTCATCCGTCGATCCAAATTCCGTTTGGGCTGCGCTTGTCGAAGCCCTGCCCTTCTTCTCCGAGCTTCTCCGCGCGCGGCACGAAGAAGGACCGCACTTCGGCCAGGATCCCATCGAAGTCATACTTCGATGGGTGCCCGCCAAGCTCAGTGCGAACGGTGTGGAGTTGCATCATCACTCGATCACCTTGGGCACGCCGAAGAAGCCGTGCTCGGCCACCGGCGCATTCGCCAGCACCTTGTCGCGCACGCCGCCGTCGGTGACGACATCGTCGCGCAGGCGCAGATGGTTGGGGATCACGGCGGTCATCGGCGCGGCGGTGGAGGTGTCGACCTGGCCCAGCTGCTCGATCCAGCCGAGGATGTTGTTGAGCTCCGGCACCATCCGCTCGGCATCGTCATCGGTGATGGCGATACGGGCGAGGCTGGCGACCTTCTTCACGGTTGCGGCGTCTACGGACATGATCTGCGGCTAGCACCGCGTGTTGTTGCAGCGCAACCTCTCGCGTGTCCGGATTGCGCGGCCGACGTTCCTGGGGCACGGACCGTGGCGATTGCCCGATCGGTGGCATGTCTGCCCCATAGACTGAAGGTCGCCCGCGTGGTCCGCAAGTTCCTGTACGTCATCGCCGCGCTCGTCACGCTCGTGATCGTGGCGCTGTTCGCCTATCGCATCTGGGGCGTCGATCTGATCCGGCGCTACATGACGCCCGACGTCGCGTTCGAGGCGCAGCCCGGATTGGCGCGCGATGCCTATGCCGCCCCCGGCATGTGGCTGGCCCGCCCAGACATCGCGAACAATCCGGCGCTGTGGATGCCCGCGGGGCAGCGGCCGGAGGATGCGGGCGCAGCGGTGTTCTTCATCCACCCGACCAGTTACCTGGCGACCGATCACTGGAACGCGCCGCTCGACAATGCGGAAGCGAACGATCGTGCGAAGCTGTTCCTGCGCGGCCAGGCCAGCGCCTTCAACGCCGCCGGACAGGTCTGGGCGCCGCGCTATCGCCAGGCGGCGTTCGGGGCGTTCCTTACAACGCGGGTCGATGCCGAGCGCGCGCTCGACCTCGCCTATCGCGACGTGGCGATGGCGTTCGACGCGTTCCTCGCCGCCAATCCCGACCGGCCGATCATCCTGGCCGGGCATAGCCAGGGCGCGCTGCACCTGACGCGGTTGCTGCGCGAACGGGTGGCGGGCAAGCCGCTCGCCCGGCGGATCGTCGCCGCCTATGTCGTGGGCTGGCCGGTCTCGCGGACGACCGACATCGCCGCGCTCGGCCTGCCCGAATGCGTGCGCGCCGGACAGGCGGGATGCCTCCTGTCGTGGCAGACCTTCGCCGCGCCGGCCGACGCGTCGCTGATCTTCGACACATTCGATGCGACGACCGGCTTCAACGGCCAGTCGCGGCGCGGCACGCCGATGGTCTGCACCAATCCGATCACCGGCACCGCAGCCAGCGCCGCCCCGGCAAGCGCGAACCTGGGCACGCTGTTTCCGACCAAGGACCTGACCAACGCTGCGCTGGAGCCGGGCCGGGTGCCGGCAGCGTGCGAGGGACGCGGCCTGCTGATGATCGGCGAGGGACCCGATGTCGGTCCATACGTGCTGCCGGGCAACAATTACCACGTCTACGACTACAGCCTGTTCTGGGCGAACGTGCGCGCCGATGCCGCGCGACGGCTGGCCGCGTTTCGCGGGGAGGCGCGATGATCACCACCGTGACCGCCGAGTTTCGCGCGGCCCTGCCCACGGGCGGGCGTTTGCTGGGCCTGGACGTCGGGACCAAGACGATCGGCACCGCGCTGTGTGATGCGGGATGGAGCTTTGCCTCCCCCGCCCCGCTGGTGCGGCGAACCAAGTTCACCGCGGACAAGTCCATCCTCGCCGCGATGCTCGCGCCGCAATCGGTGAAGGGTGTCATCGTCGGCCTGCCGCTCAACCTCGACGGCAGCGACAGCCCGCGAACCCAGTCGACCCGCGCCTTCGCGCGCAACATCGCGGACTGGGATCTTCCGATCCTGCTGTGGGACGAACGCTGGTCGACCGTCGCGGTCGAGCGGGTGATGATCGAACAGGATCTGAGCCGCGCCAAGCGCGCCGAACGCGTCGACTCCCTCGCCGCCGCGCATATCCTGCAGGCGGCGATCGATGCGCTGGTGAACGTCTAGATCAATTGTCCTGGATCGTCAGCGCGCGGAGCTGAGCCCGGCTGATCGGCGCGTCGAAGCGGCAGGCCAGCACGCCGGCCCGGTTCCAGATCACCGTCGCGGCGACCGGCGCGGCGCCATCGAGGCTGAGTTCGATCGGGCCGTCGAGGGTCGGATCGACCGAGGCGACCAGGCGACAGCCGTAGGCAGAGATCTCGGTCAGTTCGCCGGCCACGCTGCCGACAAGCGCGCTGCCGGCCGCATTGAACCGTGCCGTCCGCCGCCGTTCGATCCTGTCGCTGGCCAGTATCGGCCGATATGCCGTTGCCATCCCGCCCTCACTCTAACCCGAGATTGCCTGATTATCCCGCAAAACCTGCAAAATCATGAAGGTGCATGGCCGACAACCTACCGTGCGACGAGACGGGGCGGATTGGCGATTGCCCCCTTTCCAGACGCGCATTAGGCAGCGGTTTTAATGTCGAGTCCCTTGCATCACCGCCACGCCTACCCGCCGGGACGGGCGGCGTTCCCGCATCGCCACCTGACCGGCATCGCCGGATTGCAGCCCCATGAGATCCTGTTCCTGCTCGACGAGGCAGAGGGCTGGATCGAAGCCAATCGAACGCGAGCGAAGGGCGACGGCCGCCTGGCCGGCATCACCCAGATCAACGCCTTCTTCGAAAACTCGACACGCACACTGCTGAGCTTCGAGATCGCGGGCAAGCGACTGGGGGCGGACGTCGTGAACATGCACGCGGCGCAGTCGAGCGTGAAGAAGGGCGAGACGCTGATCGACACCGCGGTGACGCTCAACGCCATGCGCGCCGATGTGATCGTCATCCGGCATATGTCGAGCGGCGCGGTGCGGCTGATCGCGGAAAAGGTTGACTGCCCCGTACTGAATGCCGGCGACGGGCGGCACGAGCATCCGACCCAGGCGCTGCTTGACGCGCTGACCATCCGCCGTCGGCGTGGCGCGGTCGAGGGTCAGCGGGTCGTCATCTGCGGCGACGTACTGCACAGCCGGGTTGCGCGGTCGAACATCCTGGCGCTGACCGCGCTCGCTGCCGAGGTTCGCGTCTGCGCGCCCTCCACGCTGATGCCGCCGGCGATCGAGGAGTTCGGCGTCACCGCCTTCACCGACTTCGACGCCGCGCTGGAGGGTGCCGATGTCGTGATGATGCTGCGTGTCCAGAACGAGCGCATGTCGGGCGGTTTCATCCCGTCGAGCCGGGAGTATCACCTCCGCTACGGCCTGACCGCCGAGCGGCTGGCGCGGGCGAAGGCGGACGCGCTGGTGATGCATCCCGGACCGATGAACCGCGGGGTGGAGATCACGTCGGAGGTCGCGGATCACCCGACCCGATCCGCCATCACCGAACAGGTCGAGATGGGGGTCGCTGTCCGCATGGCATGTCTCGACGTGCTGACGCGCAAGTCGCGCGGTGTGGAGGGCTGGGCATGAGCGCTATCCGCTTCACCAACGCGCGCATCGTCTGTCCGGCAGGCGGCATCCGCGACGGCGAGTTGCTGGTCGAGGGCGATACGATCGTCGAGACGCTGTCGGGCGAGGCAGAGACGATCGACTGCCGCGGCAATACGCTGGCGCCGGCGATCATCGACGTCGCCGCCTTCGCCGCGGACAAGGCCGCGTGCCGTCGCGGCGGGATCGCGCGGGTCGCCTTGATGCCCGACCAGTCGCCGGTGCTGGACGACCCCGGCATCGTCCGCCGTGCGGCGACGATGGGCAAGCCTGAACTCTGGATCCACCCGCTGGCCGCCGCGACCAAGGGGCTGGAGGGGCGAGATCTGGCCGAAATGGCGATCATCGCCGGTGCCGGCGCGCGCGCGGTGGCGACCGGACGGCGGTGGATCGCCGATTCGGGCATCATGCGCAAAGTGCTGGCCTATGCCGGTGATTGCGGGCTGACCGTCATTACGCATGCCGAGGATGCCGGGCTGACCGGCGATGCGGTTGCGACCGACGGACTGACCGCGACATTGCTCGGTCTGCCATCCGCTCCCGCCATTGCGGAGGCGCTGGCGATCGCGCGCGACATTATGCTGGCGGAAGAGACCGGCGCGCGGCTGCACATACGACAGGTGACGACACGCCAGGGCCTGGATCTGGTCCGCGCCGCCAAGCGACGCGGCGTCGCCGTCACCTGCGGCATCACGCCTGCACATCTGATGCTGAGCGATATCGCGGCGAACGACTTCCGCACCTATGCCCATCTCTCCCCCCCGCTCCGCTGCGAGGCGGACCGGCAGGCCTGTGTCGCGGCGGTGCAGGACGGGACGATCGACGTGATCGGATCGGGTCACGACCCGCGCGGCCCAGAGGAAAAGCGACTGCCGTTCGCCGATTCGGCGTCCGGCGCGGCAGGGGCGACGACGTTGCTGGCGCTGGCGCTCCGTATGGAATTGCCGATGGACCGCCTGTTCGCGCTGCTGGCGGCCAACCCGGCGCGGGTGCTGGGGCTCGATGGCGGCACACTGGAGGCGGGAAAGCCTGCCGACCTGATCCTGTTCGATCCCGGCGCGCCCTGGCAGATTTCGGAAAGCCGGGACGGGAATACGCCGTTCGATGGTCTGCCGGTTCAGGGCAAGGTGTTGCGGCTGTTCAAGGGCGGCAACGAGATCGTCGGCTGAGGACCTCCCACGTCATCCCCGTGACGGCGGGGACAACGATGGGTGCGGGTCAGCGCATCGCGAGGGCGACACTCCCCGCCGGCTTGACCCAGGCGGCGGTCGCATCGCCCGCCCCGATGCGGACGAAGCAGCCCGCCCCGCCGGTCCGGACCTTGCGACACAGCGCGTTGGCATCGGCGCGAGCGAACCCACCGACGGCAAGGCGATAATATTGCTTGCCGCCGTTCGCGATCTGCGCGCCGCTTGGGGCATGTCCGCCGAGCGCCGGGATACGGTGCGTCAGACGAGCCCAGGCCGCCTTGGCGACACCGGCATTCTCATAGGCGCCGAGCTGGACGTAGAAATCGCCTTTGTTCGGCGTCCACGCCGTCATCGTCGCGGGCTTTGCCGGCACTGGCGGCATCGATCCGAACTTCACGGCGCGGAGGCGCGGCGTCGTTGGCAGCTTCATCAGCACGCCCGTCGGGATCGGCTGGACGATCTCGCGGCGCGGAGCGAAGCTGATCGTGGCGGCTGCGCGCCCTGCCCCGGTTACTGGCGCTGCTCCCGCAACCGGCGCCGACGTGGTCTTGAGGGGCGAAGGCTCCGAAACCAGCGCTGCCGCCGCGATCGCGACCGAGGACGACTGCGGCAGGCCTTCGGCGGCCGGAATCGCCTGCGCGGCCGCGGCATAGCTCGGGGCGGTCGCATTCAGTGCCAGGCGTTGGGGCTGGCCGCCATCCTCCACCGGGACGACGCCCAGCAGCGCCGCGACCTGGTCGGCCGCACCGGTCGGGCGCGCGAAAGCGGCCCATTGCTCCATGCGCGCATCGACGTCGGCCGGCGACATGTCGAAGGACGCGACCGCCTTCGCCTCGTTCCAACGCCCGGCCAGCGCCAGGCTGAGCGCCAGATTCTGGCGCGTCTTCGCATCCGATTGCGGGCCGCGTGCAGCCTGGGTCAGGACGGCGATCGCCGTGACCGGATCGCCGGCCAGCGCATAGGCGAGGCCACGGTCGGCCGCGCCGATCTCATTCTCATGCGCCGTCAGCGTCGTGCGGGCGACGTCCCACTGGCCGATCCCGATCTGCGCCAGCGCCAGATGGAGCGCCGCGGTCCCGTTCGCCGGATCGAGCGACAGGGCATCAGAGAGCGCACTGACCGCGGAGGGGAAGCGCCCGGCCGCGAGATACGCCTTGCCGAGTAAGGTGCGATAGCCCGCGTTGCGCGGGTCGAGCGCGACCGCGGCCTCGGCACCGGCGACGGCCTTTGCCACCTTGCGCTTGTCGAGCGCCTTTTGCGCGTCCCTCGCCTGCGACGCAGCGCGACGTTCTCCGCCGGCGTCCCCGGCGGCGACCCCGCCGGCCAACGGTACGCTCGTCAGTAGCGCGGCGGCAATCAGAGTGCGCTTGGTCATGACTTCCCCTTCGGAGCGGTATCGGCGGTCAGCTGTTGAGCCAGGCCATCGACCTCTGGCAGGGTCGCGAGAAACGCGTCGAGCGCCTGGACGACGAGCTGCTGTGACGACCGATTGCGACTGGCCGACGCCAGACGCAGACGCAGGTGACGATCCGAATCGAGGCGCAGCGTGAACGCGGCCTTGCCCTTGGCGGTCATCGGTGTGGCCGCGACCCTAGAAACGTCGGCGGGAGGAGCGACCGGGGCCGGCGCCTCGACTTCCTCGCGCAGCGATTCGCGCTCCACCAGCACCGGCGGCACGACCGCGACCGGCGGTGCGACCGGAGCGGCCTCGGGCGTGATCGCAATCACGGGCGCCGGCCGGAAAGCCTCCTCACCCATGTCGTTCCAGCCAAGGTCGTCGAGCGTCGTGCCACCCCCGTGGAAGCCCTGCGGACGCATCGCCGGGCGCGCCTGGCCCTTGCGGGCGAGCAGGCCGGACGACAGCGATGCGGTCGGCTTGTTCGATCCGAACATTTCGCCTCCCCTCAGCTCACCACGCGGCGGCCGAAGCCGGCGGCGGGGCGTTGCACCGGATAGCCGATCGTATTCGGCGCGGCGAAGACGGTGCGGCGGAAGTTCTTTTCCAGTCGGTCGGAGATATAGCCCCACAGCGCCTCGACCTCCGCGGCCGATTTGCCGCGCGGATCGATTTCCATGACCGTACGGCCGTCGATCATCGACCCGGCGAAATCGGTACGATGGTGGATCGTCACCGGCGCCACGGTACCGTGCTGCGACAGCGCGACGGCAGCCTCGCTGGTGATACGTGCCTTGGGGGTTGCGCCATTGACGACGAAGATCAGCGGCTTGCCGGCGCGGTCGCACAGGTCGACCGTTGCGCCGACCGCGCGCAGATCGTGCGGCGACGGACGCGTCGGGATGACGATCAGTTCGGCCACCGCGATGACGCTCTGGATCGCCATCGTGATCGCCGGCGGCGTGTCGATGACGGCCAGCTTGAAGCCCTGCTGCCGCAATACGTCCAGGTCCGCGGCCAGGCGCGCGACAGTGGTCTGGGCAAAGGCCGGGAATTCGGTCTGCCGTTCGTTCCACCAATCGCTCAGCGACCCTTGCGGATCGATATCGATGAGGACGACGGGACCGGCGCCCGCCCGTTGAGCCTGCACGGCAAGGTGCCCGGACAGGGTCGTCTTCCCCGATCCGCCCTTCTGCGATGCCATCGCCAATACGCGCATTGCCACCCTTTGCGTTTGTTACGCCAACGGGGATGACACACGCTGTCTCAAGAAGGGGTTAACGGTGACCGGCGTCCCGGCTGAAGTTAGCGAGGCAACATGTTGCACCCGCAGGCAGAAAGTGCAGGCGTCCGCAGACGAGCCGCACGCGCCCGATAACCTTTCCTTCAGAGCCGCCGACTAAACTCGCTGGAGACGAAAGGACGGGGCGAGGATGACCGGTGTATAGCATTACCGTAGAGCCGGAATGCCAGCTCATGCGGATCGCGGTTTCGGGTTTCTGGCCCAGCGAAATCCTTCCGGGCTATATCGCCGAACTCCATCGCCAGACAGAGGGGCTGAAACCCTTTGGCGGGTGTCGCCGGATACTGGTCGACATGTCGGACTATCCGATCCAGTCGCAGGAGGTCGCCCAGGCGCACGCTCGGATCATCGCGTACGGAAAGGACGCGCTCCGTGCCGCTACCGCGGTCGTGATGACCAGCCCGTTGTCCAAATTGCAGGCCAAGCGCATGGCGAACCTGGCCGGACATGAGCTGTTCGACGAGGAAGCGGGTGCGCGCGCGTGGTTGCTTGCGCAGCCGGACCTCTGACGATCAGGGTCTGCTCTCTTCGTATCGGTCCAGGCAGTGGATCGCATCTTCGCGGTTGGAAAAGAAGGCGAACTGGTCCTGCCCCGCCGTCAGCCGCCGCAGCTGCATCAGCGACATCACGGACGAAAACGCGACCGCGACCATTGCGGCGACCCCGGCTTCCTCTGTCGCGAATCTACCGAACACCGGTGTCAGGATCGCCGACAGGATCGACAGACCGGTCATGTCAGCCAGAACGATGACGCGATCGTCAGTTACCCCCGCAGCTCTCATCCGTCGCAGGTCGGCGTGCAGATCCGTGCGGAAGCGATCGGCGACCGACGTGGTCCACATCCCGCGGAAGGTGATTTCCAGGCGGCAGCGCTCAGGCCACGCCTGAATATCATAATATTCGTCATTCACGACGTTTCGACCCATTCCGACCGCGGAATTCCCTGCGCCCACAACAGCGCAGTCAGGTCGTTATGATCGATCCTGACGCCAGCAGCCGCCGCAACGATCGGCTTGGCGTGATATGCAACGCCCAACCCTGCCACTTGGATCATTTGAAGATCGTTCGCCCCATCGCCGACCGCGAGCGCCTGTGCCGCGACCAGCCCACGCGCGGCCACCGCACGGGTCAATTCAGCCTGTTTCGTACCGGAATCGACGATCGGTCGTTCGACCGCGCCGGTCAGTTGGCCGTTCGCCACCACCAGGCGGTTGGCGACGACCCGGTCGAAACCGATCTCCGCCCCCACCGGCTCGGCAAAGCGGGTGAAGCCGCCCGAGACGAGTACGCCGTAAGCCCCGCGCGCCTTCATCGTGCGCACCAGGGTCTTCGCGCCGGGCATCAGCGTGACGCGTTCGGCGAGGCACCGGTCGATCGCCCCTTCGTCCAGGCCCGCTAGCAACGCGACCCGCGCATCGAGCGCGCCGGCGAAATCGAGTTCGCCGCGCATCGCGCGTTCGGTGATCTCGGCGATCTGCGGCTTGATCCCGGCATAGTCGGCGAGTTCGTCGATGCACTCGACCGTGATCATCGTCGAATCCATATCGGCGACGATCAGCGCCTTTGCCCGCCCCTCGCTCGGCTGTACGACGATGTCGGTGTGCGCGAACGCCCCTTCCAGCGCAGTACGGGCCGCGTCGGGCGAAAGCGCGATGGCGATGTCGGCGGCGTCGCCCTCGTCGATCCACCCCCAGGCGGCCGGCGCGCACCCGTGTGCCGCCAGCCGATCCTGCGCAGTGGATATGTCGCCGGTGGACAGCCGCCCCGGCGCGATCAACGTGACCGTGAACATCGCGACTCCAGAAATGCTTCCGCGCGCCAGACTCGCGCTTGTCGGAAGATCGTTCTTCTTCTTTATGGCGCCATGAAGAGATGGATGGCGCTTAGACACGCTCAGGACGAACGGGGGGTTTGGTGGTGGTGGTGAAACCCCGACTTGCTATCATCGCAGGCCCGACGGCCGGCGGCAAGACCGCTATTGCACTGGCTCTGGCCGAACGTCACGGCGGTACCGTCATCAATGCCGATGCGAGCCAGGTCTATGCCGACCTGCGCATCCTCTCCGCCCGCCCCAGCGTGGAGGAAGAATTGCGCGCCCCGCACAGGCTGTTCGGCCATGTCGATGGCGCCGACACCGGCTATTCCGCGGCGCGCTGGGCGGCCGAGGCGACAGAGGCGATCGATCAGGTCCATGCAAACGGGGGCCTGCCGATCCTCGTGGGCGGAACCGGCCTGTACCTGCGCACCCTGATCGACGGCATCGCGCCGGTGCCCGAGATCGATCCGGCGATCCGCGCCGACGTCCGCAACGCTACGGTCGCCGACAACCATGCCCGGCTGACACGGCACGACCCCGCCGCGGCCGCCCGACTGAACCCCGCCGACACCACCCGCGTCGCGCGTGCGCTGGAGGTGGTGCTGTCGACCGGCCGCCCTCTCGCCGACTGGCAGGCCGAACGTAGCGGCGGGATCGGGGATCGCGTCACGCTGGCGGCCATGATCCTGCTCCCCCCGCGTGACTGGCTGTTCGACCGCTGCGACGCGCGGCTGGACGCGATGTTCGCCAGCGGTGGGATCAGGGAAGTCGAGCATCTGCTGGCGCGCAGCGACGTGCCCGCCGACGCGCCCGTCCGTCGGGCGATCGGGGTGCCGGAGATCGGCGACTGGCTGTCCGGAAAAATCTCCGAAAAAGAAGCGCTTGCCCGCGCTGCCGTCGCCACCTGCCAATACGCCAAGCGCCAGTACACCTGGTTCAGGAACCAGCCACCGAGCGAGTGGCTACGAACCGATGAGACACAAACTGATGCTCTTGGCAGATCAATTGAAACATTATTGCGAATATAAAGGTTGACGCATCACTTTCATGTCGGTAGCAGCCGCGGCGTTCGCATGATATTGCACATGCGAACACCGCGAAGGACCGAGACGTGACCGAGAAGAGTGGAGCCGACATCCTGATCCAGGCGCTGACCGACCTGGGTGTCGAGGTCGTGTTCGGCTATCCGGGCGGCGCGGTCCTGCCGATCTATGACGCGCTGTTCCAGCAGTCGACGATCCGCCACATCCTGGTTCGCCACGAACAGGCGGCGACCCATGCCGCTGAGGGCTATGCCCGCGCCACCGGCAAGCCGGGGGTCGTGCTCGTCACCTCCGGCCCCGGCGCGACCAATGCCGTCACCGGCATCACCGACGCGCTGATGGACTCGATCCCGATGATCGTCATCACCGGGCAGGTTCCGACCGCGCTGATCGGCACCGACGCGTTTCAGGAAGCGGATACGGTCGGCATCACGCGCCACTGCACCAAGCATAATTATCTGGTGAAGGACCCCGCGACGCTGGGCGCGACGATCCACGAGGCGTTCCATATCGCGACCTCCGGCCGTCCCGGCCCGGTCGTCGTGGACATTCCCAAGGACGTCCAGGTCGCGACCGCGCGCTACGAAAAGCCCGGCCCGATCCAGCACAAGACCTATCGCCCGCAGATCGCGCCCGACATGGCGGCGATCGAACAGGCGGTCGACATGCTGGCGGCGGCCGAACGCCCGGTGTTCTACACCGGCGGCGGCGTCATCAATGCCGGTCCCGATGCATCGCGGATGCTGCGCGAACTGGCCGAGATCACCGGCGCGCCGGTCACGTCGACGCTGATGGGCCTGGGCGCCTTCCCTGCCTCCTCACCGCAGTGGCTGGGGATGCTGGGGATGCACGGCACGTACGAAGCCAATTACGCGATGAACAAGGCCGATCTGGTCATCGCGATCGGATCGCGGTTCGACGACCGCGTGACCGGGCGGCTGGACGCGTTCAGCCCGAACAGCCGCAAGGTGCATATCGATATCGACCGGTCGAGCGTGAACAAGACCGTGCGCATCGACCTGCCCATCATCGCCGATGCCGGCGCCGCGCTCGCCGCGATGCTGGAGGTCTGGGCGGCGCGTGGCCATCCGAAGCCTGACACGACCGAATGGTGGAACCGGATCGAGGGCTGGCGCCAGGCCAAGTGTCTCGACTTTCCCGAAGGCGACGGGACCGAGATCATGCCGCAGCGCGCGATCCGTGCGCTGTACGAAGCGACCAAGGCCCGCGCGCCGATCGTCTCGACCGAGGTCGGCCAGCACCAGATGTGGGCCGCACAGCACTTCGGGTTCGAGGCGCCGAACAAGTGGCTGACCTCCGGCGGACTTGGCACAATGGGCTATGGCCTGCCCGCCGCGATTGGCGCGCAGCTCGGCAATCGGGACGCCCTGTGCATCGACATCGCCGGCGAAGCGTCGATCCAGATGAACATTCAGGAACTGGCGACGGCGACCCAATATCGCCTGCCGGTCAAGATCTTCATCCTGAACAACGAATATATGGGCATGGTCCGCCAGTGGCAGGAGCTGACGTACCAGTCGCGCTATTCGGAAAGCTATTCGGACGCGCTGCCCGACTTCGTGAAGCTGGCCGAGGCCTATGGCTGGAAGGGCATCCGCATCGAGACGATGGGCGAACTGGACGACGGCATCGCCGCGATGCTCGACCATGACGGGCCGGTGATGGTCGATTGCCGCGTCGCGAAACTCGCCAACTGCTTCCCGATGATCCCGAGCGGCGCGGCACATACCGAGATGCTGCTGCAGGCGGCGGAAGTCTCGGGCGAGATGGACGACGAGGCGAAGGCCTTGGTGTAAAAATCCTCCCCGGCACGGGGAGGGGGACCAAGCGAAGCTTGGTGGAGGGGGACCTCCGCGAGCACAGCGCCAGCGGCACACCCCCTCCACCACGCCGCTTACGCGTCGAGTGGCAGGTCGATCATGCCACCGGCATGATCTTGAATTGCCGGGGGCAATACAACCTGACACTCCCCCTCCCCGCCAGCGGGGAGGATCTGAGAGATTGAAATGCACATCAAATCCGAAGCCACCGAACGCCACACTTTGGCGGTCATCGTCGACAACGAACCCGGCATCCTCGCCCGGATCGCCGGCCTGTTCACCGCGCGCGGCTATAATATCGAGAGCCTGACCGTGTCCGAAGTGACCGAGGACAAGGCGGTCAGCCGGATCACCATCGTCACCTCGGCCAGCGCGCACGTGCTCGAACAGATCGTGGCGCAGCTCGACCGGCTGGTCCCCGTTCACAAGGTCCGCGACCTGACAGCCGAGGGGCAGCATGTCGAACGCGAGCTGGCGCTGGTGAAGGTTGCCGGCAGCGGCGATCACCGGATCGAGGCGCTCCGTCTGGCCGACGTCTACCGCGCCCGCGTGGTCGACGCGACGACGTCCAGCTTCGTGTTCGAAGTCACCGGCGGTCGCGACAAGATCGACAAGTTCGTCGAGCTGATGGGCGAAGTCGGCCTGGTCGAAGTCGCCCGCACCGGCATCGTCGCCATCGCGCGGGGCCGCGAGGGGGCGTAAGTTTCAACCCCTCTCCCATTGGGAGAGGGAGGGGCCCGCTGCCGAAGGCAGCGGAAGGGTGAGGGCAGCCGCCCGCCATGCCCCACACCACCCTCACCAACTCCGGCTAGGCGGCACAGCCGCCAAGCCTTCGTATCCTCTCCCACCGGGAGAGGGAGCTAAAGGGACCATCCAATGCGTGTCTATTACGATCGCGACGCCGATCTGAACCTGATCTCGAACAAGAAGATCGCCATCCTGGGCTATGGCTCGCAGGGTCATGCCCACGCGCAGAACCTGCGCGATTCGGGCGTGAAGGACGTCGCGATCGCGTTGCGCGACGGCTCGCCGACCGCGAAGAAGGCCGAAGGCGCCGGCTTCAAGGTCATGAACAACAAGGACGCGGCCGCCTGGGCCGACATCCTGATGATCCTGGCGCCCGACGAGCATCAGGCGGCGATCTATGCCGAGGATCTGCATGCCAACCTGAAGCCGGGCAGCACCATCGCGTTCGCCCATGGCCTGAACGTCCACTTCGGCCTGATCGAACCGCGCAACGATATCGACGTGATCATGATCGCGCCCAAGGGGCCCGGCCACACCGTGCGCAGCGAATACGTCAAGGGCGGCGGCGTGCCCTGCCTGGTCGCGATCCATCAGGACAAGTCGGGCAACGCCCACGACATCGCACTCGCCTATGCCTCGGGCGTCGGCGGCGGCCGGTCGGGCATCATCGAGACGAACTTCCGCGAGGAGTGCGAAACCGACCTGTTCGGCGAGCAGGCAGTGCTGTGCGGCGGCATCACCCACCTGATCCAGGCCGGGTTCGAGACGCTGGTCGAGGCTGGCTACGCCCCCGAAATGGCCTATTTCGAGTGCCTCCACGAAACCAAGCTGATCGTCGACCTGCTGTATGAGGGCGGCATCGCCAACATGCGCTATTCGATCAGCAACACCGCCGAATATGGCGACATCGTCACGGGTCCGCGGATCATCACCGACGAGACGAAGAAGGAAATGAAGCGCGTGCTCGCCGACATCCAGTCGGGCCGCTTCGTGAAGAACTTCGTCCTCGACAACCGCGCCGGCCAGCCGGAGCTGAAGGCCGCCCGCAAGCTGGCTGAAGCGCATCCGATCGAGAAGACCGGCAGCGAACTGCGCGCGATGATGCCGTGGATCGGGGCGAATAAGTTGGTCGACAAGGCCAAGAATTAACGGAGTTACTTCGCACTTGCCGGCCGACCGGCCGGCCCGGCTGAGCCGGCCCATAGGGCCCGGCTTGGCCGGGTCCGACGGGCCGGCGGGTGGATCGCAGCCGATGGCGCCACCCGACACCCTCGCGCCGGTCAGGGTACATTTGGGGATCGAGCACCCGCCCGCCATCCCCCGATTGCCGTCCCGCCAGACCTGAGCTACCGCGCCGCCAATGCCCGCGTCGTACCGTATCTCCGCCTACGACGCCCGCCCGCCGCTTCGCGAACGTCTGGCGGCGTCCGGCCTGTCGCTGGCGATCATCGCCGCGCTGGTCCTGGCCTTGCTCTGGGCGACCACGGCGCAGTTCGTCGACATGGGCGATAGCGGCAATCCGCTGTCCACGTTCGACGTGACCCCGCCCAGCGTGCAGAAAAGCGCGACAAAATCCGAACCCCGCCCGGCCCAGCCGCAGCCTGAGCGGCAGACGACGCCGCCCCCGCCGTCCGAGCGCCCCCCTCCGCCGCCGCCCGTACCCGTCGCCGTCCCGCGCGATCCGAGCATGATCGTACTGACCCGCGACGATTTCGCCGCGTCGGACATCGGCAAGCTCAAGTCGAAGGCGGCCGAACCCGGCGAAGGCACCGCGACCGCCAAGGCGGGCGGCGGCAAGCCCGTCTATGGCCCGAGCGAGGCGCCCGGCGGCCGCACGCTCTATGCCGCCGACTGGTACCGCGAGCCGACCCGCGCCGAGCTTGCCCCCTTCCTGCCGCCCAACGCGACCGAAGGCTGGGGCATGATCGCCTGTCAGACGACGGACCGCTACCGCGTCGAGAATTGCCGTGAGCTCGGCGAGACCCCGGGTTCGGGCATCGCCCGCGGCCTGCGGCGCGCGGCGTGGCAGTTCCTGGTCGTGCCGCCATCGGTCGATGGCAAGCCGCAACTGGGCGTCTGGGTGCGCATCCGGTTCGACCTGATCCGCGGCGTGGTGCGGTAGCCGCGCAAACGCAGCGTTTCCCAAACGGGGTTTGACGCACGCCCCGCCTGCCCGCACTGTCGCGCGCATCCTAACAGGGAGATTATTTCCATGCGCCTGCCGCTTATCCTGATCGCCGCCACCGCCGTGGTCGCCACCCCGATCGTCGCCCAGCAGGCGATGCAGAAGCCGGGATCGAAGACCCCCGCCGCCATCGCCGCGATCACCGGTGGCACCTACAGCGTCGACCCCAATCACACGCTGATCGGCTGGCGTGTCGATCACCTCGGCTTCAACGATTATTTCGGCATCTTCGGCAGCGTCACCGGAACGCTGACGCTCGACCCGAAGCGTCCGAACGCCTCGAAGGTCGACGTGACGATCCCGGTGTCGAAGGTGACGACCGCCAGCGCCGGTCTGACCGCGCACCTGCTGCGCGCCGGCAAGGACGGCGGCAAGCCCGATTTCTTCGGCCCCGCCCCGGCCGATGCCCGCTTCGTGTCGACCAGCGTCGTCGCGACCGGTCAGCGTGCGAAGATCGCCGGCAATCTGACGCTGAACGGCGTGACCAAGCCGGTGACGCTCGACGCCACTTTCTCAGGCGCGGGCAAGATGCCGGCGCAGATGGGCGGCAAGGAAACGATCGGCTTCCATGCGACGACCGTCATCAAGCGCAGCGACTATGGCGTGTCGATGGCGATCCCGCTGGTGTCGGACGACGTCCGGCTGGACATCACCGCCGCCTTCGAGAAGTGATCCCTAGAACCTGAAGCGATCAGCTTTGATCACTCCCGTTCGCCCTGAGCGAAGTGGAAGGGTAGCCCTCCACTAGGTGCTTCGACTTCGCTCAGCAGGAACGGTGGAACAAAGCTGATCGCAACCAACTCTAGCGCCGGGGCGCGTCCGCTCACGCGGCGCGGCGCGTCTCGGCGAAGCTGGTGAAGGTCGCGCGGACGTTGGCCGATGCGCCGGCGACCATAGTCGACACGCGTTCGACGAAGCGATCGGCATCGGTGCCGGGCGCGCGATAGGCCATCGACCAAGCGCCGAACTCGCGTTCCTCGACGATGCGGTCGGACAGGATGACGATCGCCCGGTGGCGCGGGTCGCCTTCGATTCGCGCCAGCGCGCGGCTCACCGCCGCCGCCTCGCCCTCCAGTGCCTGGAGGAAGCGCTTGCCGTCGAAATACAACAGGCCGGTCACATCGTCGGCCGAATTGTTTCGCTGTGACACCGCGAGGATCGCGTCCGCCGTCGATGCGTCGACCATATTGCTGGCGGTGCTGATATAGAGAATCTGGCGCATCGGTCGTTATCCATGAAGGGCCCCCGCCCGTTGCCGACAGCTTTGCGCAAGCAAGTGTTAAATCGGTGGAAATTGCCGGTTGATCGACATCAGCCACGCGCGATTTTATCTATCGCCTCGGTCGTAACAATTGAAACATTGGACTTCGGCGCGGCATTCGCGGTAGGCGCGCCCCTCGATGACGACGACACGCGCACTCTCGCTGCTTCGACTTACGCGCCCTTAGGCGCGACCGACGGCCGTGCGGGCGACCCGCGGCGACGCGCCTAAGGGCCAGCTTCGACCATAACGACGAACCGCCTTACGCCTGCGAGAGCCGAGTCCATGTTGCGCAATCCATCCGCCAAATACCGCCCCTTCCCGACCGTTGCCCTGCCCGATCGCCAATGGCCGTCGCGCACCATCACCCAGGCGCCACGCTGGCTGTCGACCGACATGCGCGACGGTAACCAGGCGCTGATCGACCCGATGGATGCGGAAAAGAAGGCACGCTTCTTCGACCTGCTCGTCGCAGTCGGGCTGAAGGAGATCGAGGTCGGCTTCCCCAGCGCCGGCGCGACCGAATTCGACTTCATCTCGAGCCTCGTCCGCGACGGCCGCATCCCCGACGACGTGACCGTCCAGGTGCTGACCCAGTCACGCCGCGACCTGATCGAAACCAGCTTCGCCAGCCTCGAAGGCGCGAAGACCGCGATCGTCCACCTCTACAATGCGGTCAGCCCGGCGTGGCGCAAGATCGTCTTCGGCATGACCCCCGCCCAGGTCCGGGAGGTCGCGATCGACGGCGCTAAGGTGCTGCGCGATCAGGCGGCGAAATATCCCGGCACCGACTGGCGGTTCGAATATTCGCCGGAAACCTTCTCGACCGCCGAGCTGGAGGTCAGCCTGGACGTGTGCGAGGCGGTGATGGACGTGCTCCAGCCGACGCCCGACAAGCCGATCATCTTCAACCTGCCAGCGACCGTCGAATGCGCGACGCCTAACGTCTATGCCGACCAGATTGAATGGTTCGGCCGCAACATCCGCAATCGCGACAGCGTGGTCATTTCGCTCCACACCCACAATGACCGCGGCACCGGCGTCGCCGCGACCGAACTGGGGCTGATGGCGGGCGCCGATCGGGTCGAGGGCTGCCTATTCGGCAACGGCGAGCGTACCGGCAACGTCTGCCTGGTTACAGTCGCGCTGAACATGTACACGCAAGGCATTGATCCGGGGCTTGATTTTTCCGACATCGATCGAGTCATCAAGACGGTCGAATATTGCACCCAACTGCCCGTCCATCCGCGCCATCCCTATGGCGGCGACTTGGTGTTCACCGCCTTTTCGGGCAGTCACCAGGACGCGATCAAGAAGGGCTTCGCCGCGCAGGACGCGCGCAACGACGATTTCTGGGAAGTCCCCTATCTGCCGATCGATCCCAAGGACGTCGGCCGCGATTACGAGGCGGTGATCCGCGTCAATTCGCAGTCGGGCAAGGGCGGCGTCGCTTGGGTGATCGAACAGGACAAGGGCCTGAAACTGCCCAAGCGCCTTCAGGCCGATTTCAGCCGCCACGTCCAGGCGATGGCGGACGAAACCAGCCGCGAGCTGGGCGCTGCCGATATCTGGTCGCGGTTCGAGGATACCTATCTTGCCAAGCCCGACGACCGTTTCGCGCTGGTCGATTACGAGGAAAGCGGCACGGCGGGCGACCGCATCTTCGTCGGCCGGGTTCGCGTCGATGGCGAGGATCGCTCGATCTCCGGCCGCGGCAACGGCCTGATCTCCGGCGTGATTGCGGCGCTGGCCGACACAACCGGCCCGACGCTCGACGTGGTCGACTATAGCGAGCACGCGATTGGCCACGGGTCCGATGCGCAGGCTGCCGCCTATGTCGAATGCCGGACGGCCGATGGCGGCACGATATGGGGCGTGGGCATCGACGCCGACGTCGCCACCGCCAGCGTCCGCGCCGTCCTCAGCGCGGCCAATCGGGCGGGGTGAGGAGCGGTGTTCCCGCCTGCGCGGGAACACCGCTCCTTCAACCTCATGCTTCCTCTGTCTTGAAGTATGACCGCCGGAGCACAAGGCGATCTCGATAGTGGGATCAGCTTCTACGCAAGCGTAGGCTGCGCAAACCAGTCGACCGCATAGTCCCGAACCGTCGCGCCATGCGCCGGATGGTCCGCATTGTCTGCAAGCTCGGTCAGCCGCTGCATCCCGATCAGCGTTTCGACCCGCGTGCGGTCGACGACCTGCCCAGTTTGCGCCTCGTATGCCGCGATTACATCGCGTGCCAGATCCCGGGAGACATAGGCCGGCTCGATAAACTCCTCGTGCCGGCCAGCGATCGCGACGTCGCCGAAGTCATAGACCCCGGCCAACCGTCCCGCCTGCGCATCGAACGCGAAATTGCGGCCGTGTGCATCGAGATAGCAAAACCCCTCCCCCAGCGGATCGGCGCCGAGCGCAACGTGGTCGGCAATCATCCGTTCAGCGGTGGCCCGGAGTTCGGATGGGAGCAGCGCGAGCCCTTCTCCGAGATCAACGTCGTCATCCTCATCCTCCGCCTCGACACCGACAGCGGACCAGTCGGCGTCGATCGCATGGAGTTCGGCCAGGAACCGCGCAACATCCTGCGCCAGCGCTGCGCGACGCTCCGCTGACAGCGCGGCATAGGCTTGCGTGGTCAGCGCCCCGCCCAGCAGCATCCGATGCCGGGTAAAGAACGGCGGGCCGTCGATCACGACCATGTCCGGCACCGGTATCGTCAGACCGGATCGCACGATATCGAGAACCGCTGCTTCGCGCCGAAGGGCGTCGAAACCGTCCTCGTCCCGCGGGAACTTGCAGATCCAAGGCCCCAACTCGATCGCGACGCTGTCCCAGCCGCCGTCATGCACGGTGATCGGCATTTCCGCGAGGTCAGGAAAGGCCGCGAATACAGCCCGATGCATCGCAGCCGGATCGGTCAGGATCATCGCATCCCCATCAGTTTCAGGACCTCCGCCCGGCTGCGTTCGTCGTCGCGGAAGACGCCCATCATCCGGCTGGTCACCATGCCGACGCCCGGCGTGCGGACGCCGCGCGCGGTCATGCAGGCGTGGGTGGCTTCGATCACGACGGCGACGCCGCGCGGTTTCAGCCCCTCCCAGATGCAATCGGCGACCTCGGCCGTCAGCCGTTCCTGCACCTGCAACCGCCGGGCGAAGCCGTGAAGCACGCGCGCCAGCTTCGAGATGCCGACAACATGGTCCTGCGGCAGATAGGCGATGTGCGCGCGGCCGATGATCGGGGCCATATGGTGTTCGCAGTGCGACTGGAACGGAATGTCCTTCAGCAGGACGATCTCGTCATAGCCGCCGACTTCCTCGAACACCCGAGACAGATGGACCTTCGGATCCTCGCCATAGCCCTGGCAATATTCCCGCCACGCCCGCGCCACCCGCTTCGGCGTGTCGAGCAGGCCTTCGCGCGTGGGGTCGTCCCCGGCCCAGCGAATCAGGGTCGCGACCGCCGCCGCGACGTCGTCCGGCACCGGAATCTTGGGAGCCGGCGCGACGAGATCGCCGTCGGCCGGGTCGGTTGCGTGATGATCGGTCATTCTATCCCTTCGCCCTTGCGATCCACATTCCGCTACGGCATCCGCGCTTTACGCCAACCTTTTACGGTCGATCGTTTCATCCGGGCAACATCGGCGCAAATCCGCCGATGCCAAGGCCCGCTTTTGTTGACGCGTCGAAACCGCATTCGTTACCTAGTCCAGTAGATTATTCAGCCGGAACGCCAAGGGCGGCCGGTGTCGAAGAGGGGATGCCTGCCATGAAGACCAGCCTGTTCACCGCCTCCGCGCTCGCGTTGATCGCCGCCACGCCTGCGATCGCCCAGACTGCGCCGACCGGCGGCACCGGCGGTGCGCCGGCGAGCGAGCAGGACTATCAGTCCGCCAACGACATCGTCGTGACCGCGACCCGCCGCGACGAGACCGTGCAGGACGTGCCGATCGCGATCACTGCGGTCGCCGGCGACCTGTTGCAGAACGCCAACGTCACCGACGTGCGCGGACTGGAGCAGCTGGCGCCGTCGCTCCAAACGGTCACCGGCCAGTCGAACGCGAACAACACCAATATCTCGATCCGCGGCATCGGCACGTCGGGCGACAACCCCGGCTTCGAACCCGCCGTCGGCATCTTCATCGACGGCGTCTTCCGCAGTCGCGCGGGCATCGCGGTCGCCGAACTGCCCGAAGTCGATCGGGTCGAGATCCTGCGCGGCCCGCAGGGCACGCTGTTCGGTCGCAACACCTCCGCCGGCGCACTCAGCATCTTCACCGCGCAGCCGAAGTTCGATTTCGGCGGCTACGTCGAGGGGACGTACGGCAATTACGACGCCTATTCGGTCAAGGGCGGCATTACCGGGCCGGTGACCGAACAGCTCGCGCTGCGTGTCGATGGCGGCTGGCGCCAGCGTGACGGCTATATCAAGGATGCGAACACACCGGGCCGCGCGATTAACGACCTCGACCGCTGGTACGTCCGCGGCCAGGCGCTGTACGATACCTCGACCTTCAGCTTCCGCCTGATCGGCGACTATTACCGCACCGACGAACAATGCTGCGGCGCCGTCACCGTCGTCCGCGGGCCGACCGCGAACGCGATCGACGCCATCGCCGGACTGTCCGGCCGCGACGGCATCTACAATGGCCCGCCGCAGGACCGGACGATGGCGATCTCGCCCAACCGCAACTATGCCGAGAAGGTCCGCGACTGGGGCGTCTCCGGCGAGCTCAACGCCGACATCGGCGACCTGAAGCTCACGTCGATCACCGCCTATCGCGACTGGAGCGTGCTGCGCGACCAGGACATCGACTTCTCGGGCATCGATCGCGCGTACCGCGACAACTACACGGTCGGCATCAAGGATTTCACCCAGGAAGTCCGCCTCCAGGGCTCGCTGCTCGACGGCAAGCTCGATTTCCTCATCGGCGGTTTCTACCTGAATGAGGACAATCGCCTGTTCGATACGGTCCGCCTTGGCAACGACGCCAACCGCTATGTCGACTTCCTGCTGCGTGGCGCAACGACGAGTGCAGCGCTGCCGACAGGCGCGCAGTTCTTCGGGTCCTTCCCCGCCGCCGGCACCAGCGGCGGCGTGCCGTTGTTCAGCCAGGTGCTGCTCGCCTCCAGCCCGCAGCTTCAGGCCGCTGCCGCCGCCAGCCCGGCACTGTTCGCATACCTCAACACGCCGCTGACCGGGAACACGGCAGGGCAAGGCAACAGCAACAACTATCGCACGAAGACCAACGCCTTCGCCGCCTTCACGCACAACATTATCCGTCTGACCGACCAACTGTCGCTGACGCTCGGCCTGCGCTGGAACCACGAAACCAAGGACTTCACGGCGACGATCCGCAACGACACCGCGGCCTGCGGCTTCTTCAACAGCACCGACCCCCGGGCCGTCACCTATCGCAGTGCGATCCGACAGGCGAATACCGCGCTGTTCAACAACCTGTTCCTGCTGTCGTGCAACCCGGCCGTATCGACTGAGTTCAACGGCAGCTACGCCGACAAGCGGACCGAGAACAAGCTGACCGGTACGGCCAAGCTGGCGTACAAGCTGTCGGACGAAGTGCTGAGCTATGTCAGCTACGACCGCGGCTACAAGTCGGGCGGCTACAACATGGACCAGGCAAGCTTCGACTCGGTCATTCTGGGGGGCAACGGCCCCCAGGCGAGCGATCTTCGCTTCGGCGCGGAGACGGTCGATGCGTATGAGCTGGGCGTCAAGCTAAGCCCGTCGCGCGCCTTTACCTTCAACGCGGCGGCCTTCTACCAGAAGTTCCAGAATCTGCAGAACCTGCTGTTCAGCGGCAACAGCTTCGTCGTCTTCAACATCCCGCGCACGACGAGCAAGGGCGTCGAGGCCGAAGCCGTCATCCAGCCGATCCGCGACTTCAACGTCCGCCTGGGCTACACGTGGCTCGACGCGCGCTATGACGCGTCGAACAACTTCAACGGCACGCTGTTCGCCGGTTCGGAGGGGCAGCGGATCAACAACCAGCCCGAAAATGTCGTGACGGTCGCGACGACGTGGACGCCGCACCTGACCGGCGAATGGCGCGCGCTGCTCCATGCCGACATGCGCTACAATTCGGAAGTGAACGTGCCCTCGGCCTCGCCGAACCCGATCACGGGCCGCACGCCGATCTTCAATCCGGGCTATCCGATCATCAACGCCCGGATCGGCATCCAGAGCGAAGACCGCACCAAGCGTCTGGAATTCTGGGTCGAGAACCTGACCAATCAATATTACAATGTGACGGGCTTCGCGGTGCCCGAACAGACCGGCACCTATGCCGGCTATCCCAGCCAGCCGCGCTTCTACGGCGTGACCGGCCGGTTCGGCTTCTGACGCCTTGCCCCACCGAGGGGGCGGTTTCACCCGCCCCTCTCGACAGCACCGATCCTTTCGGCCATGCAACCATCAGCGCGCCGCGAGATTGTCTCTCCATCGAGTCCGGATGGAGGATGATCAGGTGGCGAAGCAGTTGAAGAAAGGCGACGAGGTAAAGTGGACGTCCCCCGGTGGGACCGCACACGGCAAGGTCGAGAAGAAGGTGACGTCGGACACCTCGATCAAAGGCCATAAAGTGAGCGCGTCGCCGGATGACCCGCAATATATCGTCAAGAGCGACAAGGGCGGCAAGGCGGCGCATAAGCCGTCGGCGCTGACCAAGGAATAACCAGCCAGGCGCCGGCAGGCGTCCGCAACGACAGGAGAACACAAGTGGCAGAAGCGAAGAAAGCGGGTGCGGCTCGCGGTGGCATCTCGAAGCCGGTGACCCCCTCTGAAGAGCTCGCCGCCGTCGTCGGCAAGGGTCCGCTGCCGCGCAGCGAGATCGTTAGCAAGATGTGGGAGCACATCAAGAAGAACAACCTGCAGAACCCGGAAAACAAGCGGGAAATCCTGGCCGACGACAAGCTGAAGAAGGTCTTCGGCAAGGACAAGGTCACGATGTTCGAAATGAACAAGCACATCAGCGGTCACGTGAAGGGCTGACACGCTCTTTCGATTGCCGATAAAAAAAGCCGGCCGCGGAACCCTCCGCGGCCGGCTTTTTTTATGTCTTCAGTAGATGAAACGTAGTGGGATTGCTGACGTGCAGACACCCCTGCCCCGCCACGGCCGCCGAGCGACCGCAGCGGGAGACGTTCTCGATCAGCCGTAGCGGAAGAAGTCGAAACCGACGGCCTGCTCTGCCGACGCTTCGTCGCGAACAAACACGTTCGGGTTCGCGACGCCGACCAACGTGATCAACGATGCCTGTCCGTTACCGTTGTTGAATGAGATGATCAGATCCGACCCACTCGAGCTGAAGCTGTAGCTGGTCGCCGACGAACCACCATTCACACCGCTCACAACGATGCGATCGTCAGACGAGAAGTTTGTGATGGTCGATGTGTTCGCGGACTGAGAATCTTCCGTGTAGGTCACAGCCGAATTCGCCGCATTGTACGACGCAGTTCCCGACAAAGCCGTGGTCGCCGCCGATGCAGCCGGGGCCGATGACCGGAAGAAGTCGAAGCCGAGGGCCGTCTCCGCCGAAATCTCGTTCGTGATCTGCGTGTTGGCAGGCACCACGCCGGTCAGCGAAATCTGCGAAACGACACCGTTCACGTTGGATGAAATAACGAGCGTCGAGCCCTGCGCGCTGAACGTGTAGTTCGACCGCTCGACATCGGTCTGGATGATGTCACCGACACCGAAGTTCGCGATCGTCGAGACGTTGCCCACGGCGGCGCTGTCCGTGAAGAAGGCGTTCCCGACCGCGGCATCGAAATTGGTGTTGCTGCCCGCCGGAATATTGCCGCCGTCCAGACGGATCGGCTCGACGAGGTCGTTGATGTTGAGCGTGACCGCCTGCGACGCGCTGAGCCCGCCCTGGTCGGTCGCAACGACGTTGAAGTTATAGACCGGCTTCGTTTCGAAGTCGGGCGATCCGACCAGCGACACGACACCCGTGGAGCCGTTGATGGTGAAGGCCCCGGCGTCCGCGCCCGAGAGGCTGTAGGTCAGTACCGCGCCCGCGTCGGGATCGGTCGCCGTAGCAGACCCCGGAACGACGGTGCCCGCGGCGACATTCTCGTCAATGCTGACCGTCCGCGCCGCCACCGCGAAACTGGGCGCCTCGTTGACGTTGGTGATCGTGACCGTATTCGCCTGGGTCGTGGCAAGACCGGCCTGGTCGGTAGCGACCAGGTTGAAGGCATAGGACGATTTCGCCTCGAAGTTCGGCGATGCGACGAACGTCACCGCGCCCGTCGCCGCATTGACCGCGAATGCCGAGGCGTCGGTGCCCGACAGCGAATAGGTGACGGTGTTGCCGACGTCCTGGTCGGTCGCGCCGCCCGCGGTGAACAGCGCGGTCCCGGCCGCGACATTTTCTGCCACGGTCGTCGCCCGCGTTGCCGAGGTGAAGGTCGGCGCTTCGTTGACGTTGGTGACGTTAAGCGTGACCGTCTGCGTCGTGGACAGCGAGCCGTCCGAGGCGGTGACGGTGAACGAATAGCTCGGCTTCGTCTCGAAGTCGGCCGGCGCGCGCAGCGACACGGCACCGTTCGCCGCGACCGCGAAGGCAGCGGCATCCGTGCCGCCCAGCGTGTAGGTCAGTGTCGTGTTCGCGTCCGGATCGGTCGCCGTCGCGGTATAGACCGGCGTCGCGATTGCGGTGTTCTCGACCACGGTCGCCGTTGCGGTGGCAGCGGCAAAGGTCGGCGCTTCGTTGACGTTGGTGATCGTCAGCGTGTTCGCCTGCGAAGTCGAACCACCATTCTGATCGGTCGCGACCAAGTTGAACGAATAGCTCGGCTTCGCTTCGAAGTCGGGCGATCCGACCAGCGTCACCGCACCCGTCGTCGCATTGACGCGCAACGCCGCGGCATCGGTGCCGGTCAGCGAATAGGTGATCGTGCTGTTCGGATCCTGATCGGTCGCACCGCCGGCTGCATAAAGTACGAAGCCGGCTGCAGTGTTTTCCGCCAGCGTCGTCGTCCGCGCGGTCGACGTGAAGGCGGGCGGATCATTGGCGTCGGTCACGTTGACCGTCACCGTCTGGCTGGTGGTGAACTGGCCGTCCGACGCGGTGATGACGAAGCTGTAGCTCGACTTCGTCTCGAAATCGGCCGGCGCGCGCAGCGTGACGACACCCGCCGTCGAGACGGCGAACGCCGCCGCGTCCGTACCGCTCAGCGTATAGGTTAGCGTCGTGTTCGCATCCGGATCGGTCGCGGTCGAGGTGTAGACCGCCGTCGTGATCGGCGTGTTCTCGACGACCGTCGCGGTCGCGGTCGCGTTGGCGAAGCTCGGGGCTTCGTTCACGTTGGTGACGTTGATCGTGATCGCCTGCGACGCGGACGCCGCCGGCGTCGTTCCGCTCGCCTCGACGCTGGCGGTGACGGTGATATTGTAGACCGGCTTCGCCTCGAAATTCGGCGAAGTGACGAAGCGGACTTCACCCGTCGTCGCGTTGATCGTGAACGCCGACGCATCGGCCCCGCCGAGCGTATAGGTGATCGCGCCCGACGTGCTCGACGAGGCAGCGGCGTTCACGTCCAGCACGGGCGCATTGTTCGCGCCTACCGCCGAATTCTCGGCGATCGATGCGCTCGCGGACGACGAGAAAGTCACCGAATTGGTCGGCTCTGACTTGCCCGACAGCGCGAGCGCCAGGCCGCCACCGGCGAGCAGGACGCCGCCGACGATGTAAAGCGTGGAACTCCCCCCGCCGCTCGCCGCCGCTCCGGCCGTCGTCGTCGGTTCGGCCTGTGCGGCCGGCGCCGACGTTGCGACAGGTTCGGCGGTCTGAGCGACCATCGCGATCGGCGCCGGCGCGACGACGGCGGCGACCGTCTCCGTCACGACCGTCGTCTCGGTGGTTTCCGCACCCTTGGCGGCGGCCTTGTCGGCAGCAGCGACGTCAGCGTCGGCAGCCGGAACGACCGGGGTCGCGGCGGCCACGGCCTTTGCAGCGGCGGCACCGGGTACGACGGCGGTGTTCGCTTGAGAGATACGCTTCGTCATGAGAACCCCTTATGGACGCATAGAGACAGACGCGGGTGCGCCCGAACTGTGTTTGGTGGAGATGATTGACGGAAAGCCCGACGGTTGCAAGCGAGGATTAAGCGCCTCTACGGTAAAAAATCCGCAGATTTCCGAGACTTTTCGTGGAACTTTTCTACGTGCCGCAACACAGTCTCGGTGGGCATCTGCATGCGGCGCTGCATGGCGTGAGCCATCATGATGCGATGACGGTATCAGATCGAGGCCAAGCATACCCATGCCCCGTCGATAAGGGGATTGGGTTAATAAACTCTTTACGAAAACGGCCGAACCGGTGCCGCGCCGCGCCGGCGGCGGGCTCGATGGCTTTGCTTTTCTGTCGAGCCGAGCGGCGTCGAAGTCCCCCTCCGGAGAGTCCCCCGTCGACTTCGTTCAAGGCAAAGTGGGCAGACAACCCGCTCTAAGACGCTGGGCTACCGCTCGCCCATCGACTCCCCGACCGTCTTCAGCAACGGCTTCGTCAGATAACGGAACACGGTGTGCTCGCCGGTCTTGATCTCGGCGGTCGCGGTCATGCCGGGTTGCAGCGCGATGCGGTCGCCAGGATTGGGAACGCGCATGCCGCGGGTATCGACCGACAAGTGGACGCGGTAATAGACCTGGCCTGCGCTCCCCGGCGTCGACGCGGGCTCGCTGATCGTATCGGGGCTGATGAAGGTGACCTTGCCCTCCCCCACGCCGTAGATCGAACTGTCATAGGCGTCGAAGCGGACCGCGGCGGACTGGCCGGTGCGCAGGAAGGCGATGTCCTGCGGCGGCACCTTGGCCTCGACCAGCAACGTATCGCCGGTGGGTACGATCTGCATCGCCTCGTCGCCTGAGCGCAGCACGCCGCCGACCGTGGTCAGCCGCACATTCTTGACGATGCCATCGACCGGCGAGCGGAGTTCGGTCGCGTTCAGCACTTCGCCGCGCTGGATCAGCTGCTGTTCGGCGCCGACCAGTTCCTCGTTCACCTTGGCATATTCGGCCTGCAGGTCCTGATTGTACTTGTTGCGGATATTGACCCGCTGGCCGCCGATATCGCTGACCGCACGTTCCATCCGCAGCACTTCGGATCGGCTGACGTCGCCCGACTTGACCAGCGGATAGTTGAGGTCGAGTTCCTGCTTCGACAGGCTCTCCATCCGGTTCAGCGCCGCCAGCTGCTCGGCCAGCGCCGCGCGACGCTTGCCGTAGAGGGCACGCTCGTTGGCGACGAACTGCGGAAAGCCGGCGGTGTCGGCGGGGAAGCGCAAGGGGCGGTTGAACAGCTCGGCTTCGATCCGGGCGCGCTGGCTTTTCAGCGCGGCGACGCGGGCGCGGACCTCGTCGACGCCGGCCGTGACCTGCGTCGGGTTGAGCGTCAGCAGCACCTGCCCGCGCGTCACCCGGTCGCCTTCGCGCACGAGGATCTTCGCGATTTCGCCGCCATTGGTCGACTGGATGATCTGCAACCGGCCGGACGGGATGACGACGCCGGGCGCCCGCGTGATCTGGTCGAGCTTCGCCCACAGCGACCAGGCGATAAAGCCGGCGACGAACAGCGTCGTCAACAGGACGATGACCGCGGCGGGCCGGGGCTTGGACAGGGTCATCGCTTATGCCGCTCCGCTCATCTTCGCCGCCGCTGCGTCCGCTGCCGCCGCTTCGTCCGCGGCGGCCTGTTCGGCGGTCTTCACCTGCGCCATGCCCTGGCGTTGCAGTTCGTTCAGCACGGCCTGGGTCGGGCCGTCATGCGTGATCCGCCCGTTCGCCATCACAATCGTGCGCGTACACAGCTGCAACAGCGCGATCTTGTGCGTCACCAGCACCATCGTGCTGTCAGGCCCCAGCCGCCGGGTCAGCGCGTTCATCACCGCCGCCTCGGTCCCCATGTCGAGGTTCGACGTCGGCTCGTCGAGCAGCCACAGCTTTGGCGTCGCGAGCAGCAGGCGCGTGAGGCCGGTCAGCGTCCGCTGGCCGCCCGACAGGCCCCTGCCCCCTTCGGAGATCGGCAGGTCGAGCCCGAGCGGATGGGCGGAGATGAGGTTGATGAGGCCGGTCGTCGCCGCCGCCTGCAACACCTGCTGGTCGCCGGGGTCGCTCAGGCCCATCAGAAGGTTTTCGCGCAGCGTTCCGTTCACCAGCCGGAATTCCTGCGGCAGATAGCCGACGTCGCGGCGCAGCACGCTCTCGGCGATGCGGCTCATGTCCAGCCCGTCGAGCGTCACGATTCCGCGCATCGGCGCATAGAGGCCGGCCATCAGCCGCAACAGCGTCGTCTTGGCCGACCCGATGCCGCCGATCAGGCCGACCCGCTCGCCGGCGCGGATGTCGAGCATCGGGATCTGCAACCCGTCCTTGGTCCCCGGATAGGCGAACTCGACACGTTCGACGCGCAGCGCGCCCTTCAGCGCGTCCGGACGCAGCGCGCCGGCGCCCAGCTGGCCATCGGCCGGCATCGCCAGGATGTTGTCGAGCGCACGCAGCGAGGCGCGGGCATAGCCCCATTGCACGATCATCTGCGGCAGTTGCGCCATCAGCGGCCCGTTGACGCGACCGGCGACGATCGTCGCGGCGATCAGCGCGCCCATCGTCATCCCGCCCTTCGCGACCTCAATCGCGCCGAACGCGACGAGGGCGATGTAGGACACCTGCTGGACGGTCCCGAACACCTGTCCGGCGATCGATGACCATTTCCGGACCGGTTCCTCGCTGGCAATCACCGATTCGATCAGCGCGTTCCAGCGGCTGAGCATGAACCAGCCGCCGCGATTGGCCTTCACCGTCTCGGCGCTGTCGAGCATCTCGACCAGCAGGCCGTTCTTGCGGTTGCCGGTCACCTGCGCACGGTCGGTCGCATCGCGGATCAACCGCGCTAGGATCGCCGCCATCCCCAGCGATAGCGGGAAGGCGATCAGCGGCACCAGCACGATGATCCCGCCCAGGAACCAGATCACGAACAGGAAGAAGATCGCGAACGGGAAGTCGGCGAGCAGGAACAACGAGGCGGAGGAATAGAGCGACCGCACCTGATCCATGCCACGCAGCTGCGACGCCATCGTGCCCACGCCGCCGGTGCGGGCATCGAGGCGGACGGCCTGCGCGCGCGCGAAGAAATATTCGGAGATTTCGAGATCGATTTCCGCCGCCTCGCGATCCATCAGCAGCGAGCGAACGGTGCGCAGCAGGAAGTCGAGTGTCAGCGCAACGAGCACGCCGACCGTCAGCACCCACAGGGTGGCGAAACCGGCGCGGGGGATGACGCGGTCATAGACCTGCATCGAATAGAGCGACGTCACCAGCGCGATGATGTTGACGACGACGGTCGCGACCAGCGCAGTCGACAGCGCGCCCTTGCGCCGCCACAGCGCCTCGCGAAAAACTCGCGACGCCGGCGGCTGCTCGCCCGAGCGCGCGGCGTCGGGGAAGCGGACGCGGTAGAAGCGCATCGCGCCGTCGTGCGGTCGCAACTCGCTCGCATGGCCGACACGGACGCGCAGCAGGTCGGGGCCTTCCCATTCCTCCGCGATCGCCCAGCCGGTGTCGTCGCTATAGATGAGCGCAGGCAGCTGGTGCGCGCGCGGGCGGCGGGGAAGCTGCTCGGGCGCGGGCCAGCCGAGATCGGCGCACAGCCGCCCCAGCGCATCGCGATCGTCCGCGCTGTCGCTCACCCGATCGCGCCAGTGCGGCGCCAGGTCGGTCGCAGTCGCGCGCGCGAGGTCTGCGACGATATCGGTCAGTCGTGCGGTCATTGCACCGTTCCTACGGTCATCTGGCCCGGCGCGCGACCCAGCCGCGGCTGGGGTTGCCAGCGACAGGTCCGCAGCAGGATCCGCGCGGCCGAAGCCATTGCTGAGAATTCGGCGTCGGAAGAGCCGAGTTCGGCACTGGTCGCCTCGCGTGTCGCGTTCATCACGTCGAGCCAGGTGCGGCGCCCGGCGATGAATTGGCGCTTGAAGCTTTCCGTCACGTTCTCGGCCGATCCGGCAGCGCTGACCCCGGCGGTGATGCGCCCGCGGGCGGCGGCGTTCTCGACGAGATCATTGGCGAGCTGTTCGCGCAACTCGCGCTCGGCCGTCTGCACGTCGAGTTCGGTCGCCGTTTCCCGCGCGCGTGCCGCATCGGCTGCGGCGAGGTTCGACAGGCCGCCGGTCGTCTGCGCGGTGACGGCCAGCCCCGCGCGGGAGCCGATGATGTTGTTGTAGCTGTACTGCGCCGAAAGCTGGGGCCAGAAGGAACGCTTCGCCTGCTTGGTCTCCGCCTTCGACACCAGGGTCTGCGCGGTCAGCCGGTCGCGCGATGGCGAGCAAGCGACCGCCTGATCCGTGGCTCCGGTCGGGTCGGGGTGGTGGATCGCAGGATCATAGGACGGCACGTTGCCGGGATTATAGCCTTCGTCCCCGACCAGCTGGTACAGGCGCGCCGTCGTCGCCTGCCGCTGCGCCACCGTCAGCGCCAGATCCTGTTCGAGCTGAGCCACGCGCGAGCGGGCGAGTTCGAGGTCGGAGCGCGCGCTCACTTCCTGCTCCACCCGGCGGCCGATCGAATCCAGCAGCATCCGATGTTCGGTCAGGCTCTCGGTCAGGATCGCCTCGCGCTTGGCCATGCGCGCGATGTCGAAATAGGCGTTCACCGTGTCGAGCGCGACCGCCATCACCGTCTCGTCGACCTGTGCGGCGCGCACCAGCTGGAACGCCTTCGCGCGATCGATCTGCGCTTCCAGCCGGCCGAAGGTATAGACCGGCTGATCGACGACGAACTGGCTGCCGAGCCCGCCGCCGGTGCCGACCGTCACGCCCTGCACGCCGACGCTGGGCAGGCGCAGGTTCTTGGCCGCACGCACGTCGCTGCGCGCCGCGGTCACCAGGCTGCGCGTGGCGCGGATCGAGGGATAA
Source organism: Sphingomonas floccifaciens (assembly GCF_042681125.1). NCBI lineage: Bacteria > Pseudomonadati > Pseudomonadota > Alphaproteobacteria > Sphingomonadales > Sphingomonadaceae > Sphingomonas > Sphingomonas floccifaciens. Next base: position 498,088 of record NZ_JBHUFC010000006.1, read on the forward strand.
TTCTCCGTCGCGCGCTCGACCGCCTGGAACAGCGCCGGGCTGATCGCGGCGGGACGCGGCACCGTCGCCTCCGGGACAGCGCGCGGGTTCGGCGGCCCCTGCACCGTCGACTGTGCGCCCGCGCCACTTGCGAACATGGCGACCAGCGCCACGCCCGCCACCCATCGAACCATCGTCATTCGCGCAGTGCTCGTTCGGAAAGCCGGGTAATCGGCGTGAAGAGGTAGGACAGAATTGACCTTTTGTCGCCCAGCAGGTTGACGTCGACGGTCATGCCCGGCCCGATCGGCAGCGCACGCCCGTTCTGGTCCTTCAGCGTCCCCGCCCGCGCCTCGACCCTGATCGTATAATGGCTCTCGCCCGTCCGCTCGTCGACGGTGGCGTCGGGGGAGATCGTGATGACCGATCCGTCCATCCCGCCGTAGATCGCGGACTCATAGGCGGAGATGTTCAGCCGCGCGGGCTGGCCGATGCGGATGCTGGCGATATCCTTCGGGTTGACCATCGCCTCGACGATCAGCGTATCGCCGCTCGGCACCAGTTCCACGACCGGCGCCCCGGCCGCGATGACACCTCCGACGGTGGTGACGGCGACGCGGTTGATCCGGCCGTCCATCGGCGCGAGGATGGTCGTGCGACGGGCGCGATCGGCGAGTGCCGGCAGCGCGGTGCGGCGTGCGGCATATTCGGCCTGCGCGGCGGTCAGTTCGGTCGCCGCCTTCGTTCGCCAGTCTTGGCGCAGCTGGGCAAGCGCCGATGTCGCCTCCGCCACGCCCGCCTGCGCACGCGCGATCGTCGCCTGGCTGGTCGCGACCTCGGCATTGGCGACGTTCAGATTGTTTTCCAGCTGCACCAGCGTCATCCGCGGCTCGATCCCGCGATCGACGAGTGGGCGGACGAGCGCGATCTGCTGGGCATAGGCATCACGCGCCGACCGACGGGCGGCCAGCGTCGACTGCGCCTCGGCAACCGCGCGCTGGCTCTGCAACACGCGGGCATTGGCCGCGGCGGTCGCGCTCGACAGGTCGGCAAGCGAGGCGGCGTAGAGCGCGCGTTCGACCTCGATCTGCTGAGCGAGCGCGGGATTGCCTGCGGCGAACGGATAGCTCGGGGCGCGACCCTGGATCTGCCCTTCCAGCCGCGCGATCTTCGCCGCCAGCGCATTGGCCTGCGATTCCCCCGCCCCCAGTTCGGCGCCGACCAAGGTGCGATCGAGGCGCAGCAAAGGCTGGCCCTTCTTCACCATGTCGCCGGCCTTGACGAGGATCTCGCTGACGATGCCGCCTTCCAGGTTGCCGATCACCTGCATCCGCGATCCCGGCACGACGCGGCCCGGCGCATGGACGGTGCGATCGACGGTCGCCAGCGTCGCCCACAGGACGGCGATGACGAAGAAGGCGACGATGCCCCACAGCAGCAGGTTGGACGCGGTGCGCGGGCGAACCCGCGTCGCCATGTCCTCCAGCCGGTGGCCGGGTGCCGCGATGATCTCGGTGCTCATGAACGATCCTCGGACACGGGGTCAGGCGGCGCGCGGGCGCTGGAGGGCGGCAAGCACCTGGTCGCGCGGACCGTCATGGGCGATCTTGCCGCCTTCGACGATGATGATCCGGTCGACCAGGCGCAGCAGCGCGTTGCGATGCGAGACGAGGATCATCGTGCGGCCCTTCAACTCCTCCTGCAACCGGTCGATCAGCGCATTCTCGGTCTGTGCGTCCATCGAACTGGTGGGTTCGTCGAACAGCAGGATCGGCGGGCTGCCGACCAGCGACCGCGCGATGGTGATCGACTGGCGCTGGCCGCCCGACAACCCCTCGCCACGGTCGGCGAGTTTCAGGTCATAGCCGTTCGTGATCTGCCCCATGAAGCCGTGACTGCCCGACAATTGCGAGACGCGCAGCATCTCTTCGTCGCCGAAGCCGGGTCGGTCGAGCAGGATATTCTCGCGCACCGTGCCGGAGAGCAGGACCGGCTCTTGGATCGCCATGCCGATCTGGTTGCGCAGGGCGATGGGGTCGAACTGGCGCGTGTCGGTGCCGTCGAGCAGGATCACCCCCTCCTGCGGCTCGTACAGCCCGACCAGCAGGCGCAGCAGCGTCGACTTGCCCGATCCGACGCGGCCGAGCAGCGCGACCTTCTGCCATGGCTCGACCGTGAAGCTGATCCCGTCGAGCGTCTTTTCCGGCGCACCCGGATATTTGAAGGCGACGCCGCGGAACTCGATTTTGCCCGACAGCCGCGCCGGCGAAAGACCGCCGCCCGCGACCGGCCCTTCGGGCGGGCTCTGCATCACGGCGTTCAGTTGCTTGTACGCGGTGCGCGTCGCCGACAGGCGGGACAGCAGCTGCGCGATCGTCGCCAGCGGCTGCACCGCGCGGCCCGACAGGATCGAACAGGCGACGAGCCCACCGGTCGTGAGGTCGCGGCTGGCGATCATGAAGACACCGGCCACGACGACGCCGATATAGGCGATCGAATTGCCCGACGACGCGATGGTGACCGCGATGTTCGATACGAGACGTCCGCGCAGCGAGCTGTCGGCATGTTCGTCGATCGCCTTCAGCCAGCGCCGGCGCAGCAGCGGAGCGGCGTTGGAGGTCTTCACCATCTCCAGGCTGCCGAGCGATTCGACGAGGACCGATTGCTTCAGCATCCCCTCGTTCATCGTCCGCGCCGACAGCCGGTCCATCGCGGGCTGGGTGAAATAGCCTGCGCCGATGATGAGCGGCACGACCAGCAGCGGCACCATCACCAGCCAGCCGCCGATGACGCCGATGAAGATCAGCGTGATGAGGATGAACGGCACGTCGACCAGCGCGGTCATCGAGGCGGAGGCGAAGAAGTCGCGCAGCGTCTCCAGCTCGCGCATCATGCTGGCGAGTGCCCCGGTCGACCCGCGCTTCATGTCGAGGCGGATGCGCATCAGCCGGTCGAAGACGGTGCCGCCGACTTCCCGGTCGATATCGGCGCCGGCTATATCGACGAAATAGGCGCGCAGGATGCGCAACATGAAATCGAAGACGAGCACGATCGCGATGCCGATCGTCAGCGCGGTCAGCGATTCGAGCGCCATGTTCGGGATGACGCGGTCATAGACCGTCATCGTGAACAGCGACACGACCAGCCCGAACAGGTTGATCATCGCCGCGGCCAGCGCGACCTTGATATAGACCGACTTGTTGCGGAGCATCGGCTCGGCCAGCCAGGCGGCGAAGCGCGGCGGTCGGATCTCGGCCAGCTGATGGTCGCCGCCGTGCGGCGCGAGGGGGTTGGTCATGGTCAGCGATCCAGTCGCGCAGGCTCGATCCCGAAGGCGTCGAGCAATTTACCCCGCCGCGCGAGCAGCGAATAGCGCGCGATGTCGAGTTCGGTCACCGTCTCCACATAGCGCGCGGCGACGTTGAAATAATTGGCTTCCGCGCCCAGCAGGTCGAACAAGGTCCCACGCGAGACGCGGAAACGTTCGGCCAGCACGTCGCGCGACTGGCGAGTGGCGAGGTAGTTGTCGCGGATCGCCGCCTCGCTCGCCTCCAGCGCGTCGACGTCGGCCCAGGCGATCGCGGCGTCGCGGACGGCGTCCTGGCGGATCCGCTCATAGGTCGCCTCCGCCCCCCGCGCGCGGGCTGCACTGGCGTCGACGCGCTGCTTCGCGCCCCCACCCAGCCGCGCAGCCAACGTCACCGTGCCGCGGATATCGAAGTCCTTCTGGGTTTCGAACACGCCGTAGCGACCGGCATCGACACCGACGCTGACGCCGGGCAGGGCATTCGCCTTCGCCGTCTTCACGTCAAATCGCGCCGCTTCCGCCGCCGCTCTCGCATAACGGACGGCGGGAACCGCCTCAGCGTCCTGTCTCGCGCGCTCCTGCGATACCACCGGCATGTCGGCGGCGGGTGCTCGCCCGAACCCTGCCGGTGCGGGCATGCCGGTCAGCGCCTGATATTGCGCCTCCGCGCTCGACAGCTGGCGGCGATAGTTTGCGAGCTGCGCCTGCGCCGCGGCGATATAGCTTTCGACCTGCGCGACGTCGCCCGGTGCGGCATAACCCTGCTGGACCCGCTGCTCGATCGCGCTGCGAAGCTGCGTCTGGCTGTCGACGAAGGCGGTGCTCAGCGACACCAGAGCGCGATAGCCGAAGACTTGATACCAGACCGCAATCCCACGCAGCGCGACCTGGGTCGTTGCATCGTCCATCGCCGCGACCGAAGCCTCGATCCGGCGGTTGCCGGCGGCGATGCGGTTGCGCGCGGTGCCGAAGTCGATCACCGATTGCTGCACCCGCGCGATCGCATCGGTACGCTGCGAGGGTCGTGACCGCTCCAGCACATTCTGCGGATCGTTCGAGAAGGCGCGGTCGAGCACGCGGAAGTGCGAGAAGGACAGGTCGAGCACGGGATATTGCGCGGCCCGCGCCTCGTTGCGCACCGCCTCCGCCTCGTCCGTCCGCGCCAACGCCTCTGCCGCATTCGGATTGCGCGCCACGACACCGCGGATGGCGTCGCGGAAAGCCGACGGATCGGCCGACGCGATGGCGAGCCGCAGGATCGGGTCGCTCTTGGGATCGAGCGCCAGCGGGTCGCGCGACGGCGTCGGCAACGCCCCTTCGCGCGGTGCGGGTAGTGGCTGTGCCCGAACGCCCGCATCGGGCATCTCGCCGCGCAGGGACTGGAGCGGGATGGCGGGCGGCGGCTGTTGCGGCGGCGTCGGAACAGGCGCGTCGAGCGGCGGCAGCGTCGTCGCCGGCGTGCTGGGCAATGGCGCGGGCGTGATCGGCCGCGGCGTCGCGCCCTGTTGCGGGTCGACGACGAGCGAATTGGACGGAGGCGCGACGATCTGCGCGGCCGCAGCGGCCGGCGACAGCGCTAGAGCAACGGAGAGGATCGACGCACCCGATCGGCCGCGGGACCGCAAACTCAAGACGGCGGTGCTCCTGTCACATCCATTATCGCCTCGGCGAACCATCAGGATCACGCGAAACCGGTGCTCCGACGATCCCGGACGGCGCCCCAGACCCTGTCCCAGAAGCCGCTCCCCGCCCTGTCGCATGGCTAACCGGGCCTTAGTCGAGGGGTAGGAATCTGTAAAGCAGTGCGACAGGCGCGGGAGGCTTCATGGTATGGTTACCCGTTGCGCGTATTCCCCCCCTGTCCTAATCAGACCGCCCGCCGGAGCGCGCATACGCCTGGCGGCACATTTAGTTCCTTCGGTTTCGTTTTCGGAGATTGACGATGGCCTCTGCGCCTGACGCCACAGCCCTCCCGCTGTTCTACAACGACCTCGTACCGCTCTCGAGCGAGACCCATGCCGACTGGCGCGTGAAGCCTGCGCAGGCGGCGCCCTTCCTTGCGAACCAGCATGCCGTGCCGGTCACTGTGGAGGAATTTCCGCTGGTCGCGCGTCACATGCCGGTCATCTTCGCGGTCGGCGACGATCCCGTGCCGCTGGCGCTGATGGGCCTGAACGAGGGCGTCAACGTCTTCATCGATGCCGAGGGCAAGCTGGTCAACGACGACCTGTACGTGCCCGCCTATATCCGCCGCTATCCCTATATGCTCGCGCGCCTGACCCCGGACGCCAACGAGCTGAGCCTGTGCTTCGACCCGTCGTCGGAGACGATCGGCGCGTTCGAAGAGGGCGAGAAGCTGTTCGAGAACGGCCAGCCGACCGAATTCACCAAGGCGATCCTGGGCTTTGCCGAACAGTTCGAACAGGCCGGCCAGAAGACCGCGCAGTTCGTTCGCGAACTGAAGGAATATGACCTGCTGATCGACGGCGAAGTCTCGATCCAGCCGGAAGGCTCGGCGCAGCCGTTCGTCTATCGCGGCTTCCAGATGGTCGACGAGAAGAAGCTGTCCGAACTGCGCGGCGACCAGCTGCGCAAGATGGCGCAGTCGGGCATGCTGCCGCTGGTCTATGCGCACCTGTTCTCGCTGGCACTGATGCGCGACGTGTTCGCCAAGCAGATGGCCACGGGCCGCGCGCCGCAGCAACCGAGCGCGATCGAGATGCCGGCGAACGGCTGAACGATCCCCGGATAATGATCGGGGGCGTCGGCACGCGTGTGCCGGCGCCCCTTTTCATTTGCGCCTGCGCTGCCTAACAGGGCCATCGCGTGCCCCCGTAGCTCAGCCGGATAGAGCGACGGTTTCCTAAACCGCAGGCCGTGAGTTCGAATCTCGCCGGGGGCACCATTTTTTCGCGGATTGGCCACTCCCGGCCCCCGCGAAACGCGCAAAGCGCCGCGGTTCGCGGCGACACAGCAAGCGGCACACTCTGTTCCCGCTGCTTTCACCGCAAGGCTGCTTCCGTGATAACCCGTTCGTGCCGAGCCTGTCGAAGCACCGTTCTGCGATACACTCGCGCACGGCTCACGACACAAAGCACGGGGCTTCGGCAGGCTCAGTAAGAGTCCGGAATAGCGCTTACTGCGCCGGTCGTCAGTTCAGCGCGTCCGGTGGCACCACCGGGACAAGTAGCGGCGCGACCGGCACGCCCTCTTCCACCAGCGCCTTCGCCTCGGCGCGGGTCGCCTGGCCGTGGATCGCGGTGACGGGTTTTTCGCCGCTGTGCATCGCGCGCGCGGTGTCGGCGAAGGCGGTACCGACCCATTGCGAGTCCTTGATCGCCTCGGCTTGGGCGCTGGCGATGGCTGCGATCGCAGCCTTGATCGCGGCCGGCGACGGTGCCTCACCGCGGTTGCCCTTCGCTGCTACGTTGGGCGCCATCACCGCCTTGCCGATGTCTGTATCGCTGCACACCGGGCAGGCGATCAGGCCGCCGGCGCGCTGTTCGTCATAGCTGCCGCTCGACTTGAACCAGGCTTCGAAGACATGCCCGCCGGCACATTTCAGGTCGAACAGGATCACGCCACGACCTCGACCGGCGGGATCACGCGACGGTGTGCGAGGACAGGGATGCGCGCGCGAACCTCGGCAACGCGCGAAGCCTCGATCTCGGCAAAGCCCAATGCCGGTTCGGGGCCAAGATCGCAGACCACCTCGCCCCACGGATCGACGACGAGCGAATGGCCATAGGTCGCGCGACCGTCGTCATGCGTTCCGGCCTGCGCCGCCGCAACGACATAGGCGCCCGCCTCAATCGCCCGGGCGCGCATCATCACATGCCAATGCGCCTGGCCGGTCGGCACGGTGAAGGCGGCGGGGATGGCAAAAAGGGTCGCGCCGGCATCGCTAAGCGCGCGAAACAGGTCGGGAAAACGCAAGTCGTAGCAGATCGACAGGCCGAGGCGCCCGAGCGGGGTATCGACGACCACCGCCCGCTCGCCGGGCGCATAGACCGAAGACTCGCGCCAGCTTTCCCCAGTCGGAAGGTCGACGTCGAACAGGTGGAGCTTGTCGTAGCGCGCGCGGATCGCGCCGTTATCATCGATCACGAAGCCACGATTGGCGTAGCGGCCATCGTCACCCCGCACCGCGAACGAACCGAGATGGACCCACAGCCCCGCCTTCGCCGCCGCATCGCGCACCGCGGCCAGCGTCGCATCCTCCCCCTCCGCGACGATCGACGTTGCCGCGCGTGATCGATCGCGATCGAGGAGGTTGGACATCTCAGGCGTGAACAGCATCGCCGCGCCCTCGCCCCTGGCGCGCGCGATCGCGTCGGTCAGCGTGACGGCATTGGCGCGGGGATCGACCCCGCTCGTCATCTGGAGAACCGCCGCCCTCATGCGGCCAGGAGCGGGTCGAGCTTTCCTTCGCGGTCGAGCGCGGCAAGATCGTCCGACCCGCCGATGTGGCGACCGTCGATGAACACCTGCGGCACGGTCGTACGACCGTTCGCCCGGTCGATCATCTCGGCGCGCTTCGGCCCGCCCATCGTGATGTCATATTCCTCCGGAGCGACGCCCTTGCTATCGAGCAGGCGCATCGCGCGGCTGCAATAGGGACAGAACGCCTTGGTGTAGATCTCGACCCGTGCCATGCCTCTCGAAGTGTGGTCGCCGGCTGCGAATGTCAATCGCTTGCGTCGTCGTCGGTATCGTCGATCACCCGCGCCCAGCAGAGGATGGTGACCCGCGCCGCGCCGGCCCGTCGCAGGACCTTGGCGCAGGCACTCGCGGTCGCACCGGTGGTAAAGACGTCGTCGACCAGGACCACGGATCGCCCGGCCAGCACGGACTTGCGATCGGGTCCGAAAGCGAAAGCGCCGCGCACCGCCTTGGTCCTCGCCCTGCCGCCAAGCCCCCGCAGCGATGGCGTGGCTCGCGTGCGATGGAGCAGGTCGTGGCGCGCCGGGATGCCGGACATCCGCCCCAGCGCATCCGCGATCAGCGCCGCCTGATTATAGCCCCGCGTCCACAGCCGCCAGCGATGGAGCGGGACGGAGACGAGCAGGTCCGCATCCTCCGGCATCACCCGGTGCATCAATCGCGCGGCAGTTTCGGCAAAAGCCGTGCGGCGGCCGTACTTCAACCTGAGCGCGACCGCACGCGCGACCGGGCCATAAGCGACAGCCGCCCGCGCGCCGTCATGCTCCGGGCGCTCGGCCAGGCAACGACCGCACAGCGCCTCCGGGCCGCGATCATGCTCGAAGGGCAGCGCGCAGCCCGCGCACCATGGCGGGCCGAGAAAGACCAGCGCGCCCCAGCAGGCGGCGCAGAAGCGATGGTCCGCCTCGACCACCGCCGAACATCCCGGACAGCGCGGTGGCAGCGCTAGCGAGACAAGTGAGGCGATGGCGGCATGCACACGCCTCTTGTCGCGGGCGAGAGAGGCGCGCACAAGCCGCCGCCGTGAGCACTTCCGAAATCTTCGACCGCGCCGCCCGCCGCCTGCGTCGCGACCGGGCCGCGGCCGACTGGCGCGACTATGCCTTCCTGCGCGACATGATGCTCGACGGGATCGCGGACCGTCTGGCGACGGTGAAGCGCGATTTCCGTGACGTGCTCGATCTGGGCTCCGCGGACGGGGCGTTCGCGCTGCCCGGAGCGGCGATCACGCGAGTCGATGCCGGCGCGCGCTTTGCCACTGGCGCTGTCCAGGCCGACGAGGACCGGATCGATGTCCCGGCGGCGAGTTTCGACCTCGTCGTCTCGGCCGGCGTGCTCGACACCGTGAACGACGTACCCGGCGCCCTCGCCTTGGCGCGGCGAGCCCTTCGGCCGGACGGCGTGTTCTTTGGCACGTTTCTCGGCGGCGGCAGCCTGTCGACGCTGCGCGCGGCGCTGCGGGATGCCGATCCTGGGACGGCGCGCGCGCACCCGATGATCGACGTGCGATCGGCGGGCGACCTGCTCGTCCGCGCCGGCTTCGCGCTCCCGGTCGCAGATGTGGAGAGCGTGACGGTACGATACGGCAACCTGTTCGGCCTTGTCCGCGACCTGCGCGGGATGGCGGCGAGCAATCTGCTGACCGACCGCCGCCCCTTGCGCCGCGACACCCTCGCCCGGCTGGCCGAAGCCTTTACGGCACGGGCCGACGCGGACGGTCGCGTCGCCGAGCGGTTCGACATCGTCTACCTGACCGGCTGGGCGCCCGATCCGAGCCAGCCGAAACCCGCCCGTCGCGGCAGTGCGACGGCAAGCCTGACGGCGGCGCTACAAAAAGGCCTCGAGCAGCCCGATTAGCGGCCGGTCCGCCGGCGGCATGTCTAGCGCGTGGAGTTGTGCGGGATACACCCATCGTAACGCGGTCGCGTGCCGCGCCTGCGGGATGCCGCCCCATTTGCGGCAGACGTAAAGCAGCAACAGCAGGTGCCGGTCGCCCAGCGGCTCGCTGGCGAAGGCGGCGGGCGCAAGACAGGCCTGCGCCACCGCGATCCCCAGTTCCTCGTCGAGTTCGCGGATCAGCGCCGCCTCGGGCGTCTCGGCGGCGTCGAGCTTGCCGCCGGGAAACTCCCACAGACCCGCCATCTGCGTACCGGGCGGGCGCTGCTGGACCAGCACGCGGCCGTCGGCGTCGACCAGCGCCGCAGCCGCGACGTGCAGCAGCGAAGGAGCTGAACCGTGGTGCGATAGCATTTCCTCAACCTTTCCTGATCTATGATCACCGCGATGGTCCATGATCCTATCCGCACCGCCACCCGGCTCCTCGCCCGGTTGATGTCCGACCGCAAGGCCGCGACGGCCGTCGAATATGGCCTGATCATCGCAATGATCGTCCTGGCGATGATGACCGCGCTGCTCAGCCTGGGCGACAACACCCAGACGATGTGGACGAGCATCCGTACCAAGATCACGAATGCGACCGGTTACTGAGCCGGTAATGCGCTGGTTTAAACCTTTCTCAACATACTGAACTTAAAGCTGTCGATGCTGTTCGGGATGCCCCGCGCAGCCGGGTGACTGAAGTTTCGAACAGTGGAGACCAACATGCAGAAGATTCGCACGTTCCTGAAGAACTCGAAGGGCGCGACCGCCATCGAGTACGGCCTGATCGCCGCTCTGATCGCGGTTGCCGCGATCGCCGCGATGCAGGGCCTCGGGAACAACCTGAAGGCGACGTTCAACAACGTCGCATCGAACATGAAGTCGGCGTAAGACTTCATACTCGATCACAAAAGGGCGGCGGACCGATGGTCCGTCGCCCTTTTTTGTTGCCGGCGATCTGACGACTAGCGGGTTGATCTCAAGGCACCGTCATTCCGGACTTGATCCGGAATCCAGAGCCAGGAGCCGTGTCACTCGCGAACCTGGATCCCGGATCAAGTCCGGGATGACATGGAAAGGCGATCGGACGTCGCTCAATCGGTCGAACGTCGATCCGACCTTGCTCAGACGCGACCGATGGCCAGGAATTTCTGCCGGCGTGCGGAGCGGATCGCGGTCGGTTCGCGACCGTCGAAATCCTTCAGCGCGGCCTCCAGCGCGTCGCCCAGTAACGCGATCGCCGCCGCCCGGTCGCGGTGGGCGCCGCCCAGCGGCTCGGGCACGATGCGGTCGATGACGCCCAGTTCCTTCAGATGCTGCGCCGTGACCTTCATCGCCTCCGCTGCTTCGGGCGCCTTGTCGGCGGTCCGCCACAGGATCGAGGCGCAGCCCTCGGGCGAGATCACCGAATAGACGGCGTGCTCGAACATCAACACGACGTTGCCGGTCGCGAGCGCCACGGCACCACCCGATCCCCCTTCGCCGACGATCGCGGAGATCAGCGGCACGCCGATTTCCAGGCAGGCTTCGGTCGACCGCGCGATAGCCTCGGCCTGGCCCCGTTCCTCGGCCTGGACGCCGGGGAACGCGCCCGACGTGTCGACAAGCGTCAGCACCGGCAGACCGAAGCGATCGGCGAGCTTCATCAGGCGGATCGCCTTGCGATAGCCCTCCGGCTTGCCCATGCCGAAGTTATGGCGCAGGCGGCTGGCGGTGTCGTCGCCCTTCTCATGGCCGATCACCATAACCTTGCGCCCGCGGAAGGTGCCCAGGCCACCGATGATCGCCTGGTCGTCGGCGAACGCGCGATCGCCGCCCAGCGGCATGAAATCGTCGACCAGCGCCGCGACATAATCCTTCAGGTGCGGGCGTTCGGGATGCCGCGCAACCTGCGTCTTCTGCCACGGCGTCAACCGCGCATAGGTGTCGCGCAGCATCTTGTCGGACTTGGCCTGAAGGCGCGCGACCTCCGCATCGATGTCCAGTTCGGGCGAGGACGCGGTCTCGCGCAGTTCGTCGATCCGCCCCTGCAGCTCGGCGATCGGTTTCTCGAAGTCGAGGAAGCTTGCCATGCTGCACGCGCTAAGCGCGCGGTTTGCCCGCGTCAACGAGGGGATGGCGGGTATTCACCAGCTCGACCAGGCGGCTGGCGTCGACATGGGTGTAGATTTCGGTCGTCGCGATATCGGCATGGCCGAGCATCGATTGAAGCGCACGCAGATCCGCGCCGCCCGCCAGCAGGTGCGTCGCAAAGGCATGACGCAAGACGTGGGGGCTGACGCGTTCGGGCGCGATACCGGCCGCCGCCGCCAGCGCCTTGACCATCTGGTAGAGCCGGATGCGCGTCAGATGCGTTGCGCCCGAGGGGAAGAGCCAGGCGGCATCCTTGGGAACATACAGCCGCCACGCCGCCACGGCGGCACGGGCGCGGTCGGAGATGGGAACCAGCCGCTCCCGCCCGCCCTTTCCGGTCAGGATCAGATAGGGCCGGTCGGTCGCGACCGCGGCGCGCGGCAGGGACACGAGTTCGCTCGCACGCAGGCCCGAGCCGTAGAGCAATTCGATCAGCGCGGAGAGTCGCAGGTCGAGCGGATCGGGCGGAATGCGCGCGCGACGATCGGCGATGACGGCGAAGATCCTATCGACCTCGGCCACCGACAGCGTCTTTGGCAGCGGCCGACCCCGCCCCGGCCGTGGCAGTGCGGGAGAGGGATCGTCGGCGCGCAGCCCTTCGTCGACCAGGAACCCGTAGAATCGGCGAATCGCCGCTGCCTTGCGCGCGACCGTGGCACGGGCGAGATCGCCCCAGCCATCCGCCAGCGCGGTCAGATCGCCCGCCCCGGCCCCGGCGAGCCGGCCGCCCAGCACCTCGGACGCCAGCGTCAGGTCGGTGCGATAGGCGGCGATCGTGTTCTTCGCCGCCCCCGCCTCCGCCATCATCATCTCGAGGAATCGATCGATCAGGATCGCATCCTCTAGTGCTCTTGTCACAGGCGGGCGATCGCCTCTGCGGCAATCATCCGCGCTTCGCCGCCCAGGCCCACGCGCCGCAACGCCGCGGTGCCGTGATAGAGCACCTCGGGCGGTACGCCGCGCCAGTCGCCGGTCTGCATTCCGACCGCGTACAGCAGCAGGACGGTGCCCGCGTCGCCGCGTGTCGCTGCTGCATCGATCGCGCGCGTCCAGGCGTTCTGCTGGCCGAATCGAACCTCGAACGTCTTGGCCAGGTTCTGCGCGCCTTCGGGCGAGAGCCGACCGAGCCCGGTCAGCCCGGCGAGCAGCATCCGTGCCTTGAGCGTGTTGCGGCTCGTATCGCTGCCCCGATACAACTCGATCGCATCAGGCGCCACGTCGCGCGCCCGCGGATCGGCGAGCGTCAGCATCGCCCAGCCATCGCCGCTGGTAGCTACTCGCTCCCATCGGATCGCCGGCCGGTCGAGCCCGGCAGTTAGCATCGAGGCGATCAGCCGCGGCGCGTCCTCGGCGTAATCGGTCGAGGCCGGGATATTCGCCGCCGCCCGCGCGGTCAGGACGAGACGGCCGTAACGCGTCCACCGATCGCCGTCCCCTCCCCACAGCTGGCGCAGCGATTTCAGCCGGCCATCGACCGTCTTTTCGGTGAAGGCGCCTCGGAGGTCGCGCGCCGCGGTGGCGGCGGGACTGTTGGCGGTGTCGGATGCTTCGACCTCCGAATAGAGATCGACGAGCGCAAGGTTCGAGATGACGCCCTGCGCCGCCGCCCGATCGGCCAGCGTCGCGCGGACGTCCGGCGCGATCATCGGCGCGGTCGCGCGCCACAGCGCCACCTGCGGGCGGCCCTGCGCCAGCAGTTCGTCAGGCACGGCTACGCCCGTCGCGGTCGCAAGCCCGAGCCGCCACGCGGTCAGACGGTCGACGCCGTTCCACTCGATCGTCACCGCCCGCCCCTGCGCCGCCGCGCCGATCACCTTTTCGGCGAGCAGCGCATCGACACTGCGGCCGGTCCGGCGGCTGGCGGTGCGCAGCAGCGGGATCGCCTGCGGCCCCTTGCCGGCGAAGGCGGAGCACATCGCGCGCGCGAACAGCCATCCGGTGTCGTTGGCGACGGTCAGCGCGGGCTCGACCAGCGGACAGAGCCCCGCCGGGTCGCCGGTCGCAAGCATCGCCTGCATCGCGACCTGGAACAGCTTGGGCGTGTAATCGGCGACATCGACCGCCTGGACGACCGCGCGCGCGGCATCGGCCTCGCCCATCCGCAGCAGCAGCCAGGCACGCTCGGCGGCGAAATCCGCGCCGCCGACCCGCGGCGGCGTATCGACACGCGAGACGAGTGCCCGGCGCAACGCGATCGACAGCCAGCGCGACGGGATCGGTGCGTCGAGCCGACGCATCAGCCGCTCGACCATCTGCCCGTCGCTGTTGGCGAACGCGCGCGGACCCAGGCCGCCGGTATCGGGGCCGACCGCACCGACATCCGCCAGAGAGCGTCGCGCGAAGGCGGGCAGCTCGTACGCCGAAAGATCGACGGGCGTCGGCGTGGCGCTGGGGGTCGGCGTGGGTGTCGCGCTCGGGGAGACATAGCCGGGCGGCAGCGGCTGGACGGTCGACGGCGCGCCGCCGGGGGTGGCGGCCGGCGCAGGAGTCGGCGACGGCGTCGGCGCAGGATCGCCGAAGCCGGGCGGAAGTATCGATTCGGGCCGGTCCTGCGCCCCCGCCGCGACTGCGACCGCCAGTGCGAGGACGGAAAGCGCGACCCCGTTACGAAAGATTTTCAAGGGCGACCGCCTTTTCGACGCGGGTCGGGGCCTGTGTCGTGTCGCGCCCGGCCAGGACGAACAATCCCCCGACGACGACTACGAGCAGAACCACCAGAATCACGAGCGGACGGGACATCACGCGCCTTTCGAACACCGAAACAAAAACTGAATCGCCGCCCTTTTGCCCGAGCGGGTGGTGCGATGTATAGCCCCCCGCGCATGGCTCAGCCCAATCCCTCCCAACGCGTGCATGGCGCGCGTCCGATCGTGCTGGTCGGCCTGATGGGAGCGGGCAAATCGACCGTCGGCCGACGTCTGGCGAGCCGGTTGTCGCTGCCGTTCGTCGACGCCGATACCGAAATCGAGACCGCGGCCGGCATGACCGTGTCGGAGATTTTCGCGAAGTTCGGCGAACCTTATTTCCGGGACGGGGAACGCCGGGTGATCGCGCGGCTGATCGACGGGCGCCCCAAAGTGATCGCGACCGGTGGCGGCGCCTTCGTCAATGACGAGACCCGCGACCTGATCCTGACGCAGGCAACGGCGATCTGGCTCGATGCCGATCTGCGCGTGCTGGCCGAACGCGTCAAGCGCCGCGACACCCGCCCCCTGCTCAGCGGGCGCGATCCGCTGCCCGTGCTGCGCGAACTCGCCGCCGTCCGCAACCCGCTCTACGCGCTCGCCCATATCCGGGTGCCGAGCGCCAACGCCCCGCACGAAGTGACCGTCGCGGCGATCCTGAAGGAACTAGGCAAATGACGACCGTCCGCGTCGCACTGGGCGACCGCAGCTACGATGTGGTGATCGAGGCGGGGCTGCTGGCGCGTGCGGGTGCCCTGCTGAAACCCCTGTCGCGCGGGCGGACTATGGTGATCGTCGCCGACGCGAATGTGACGGCGCATCTCGCTACCCTACAGGCGGCGCTGTCGGCGGAAGGCATCGCCAGCGAGGCGATCGTGCTGCCGTCGGGGGAAGCGACTAAGAGCTGGGCGCAGCTTGCGGCGCTGACCGACCGGCTGATCGAACTGGGCATCGAGCGCGGCGACCATGTCATCGCGCTGGGGGGCGGTGTGATCGGTGATCTGGTGGGGTTCGCCTGTTCCATCCTCAAACGCGGCTGCGGGTTCGTTCAGGTGCCGACGACCCTGCTCGCCCAGGTCGATTCGTCGGTCGGCGGCAAGACCGCGATCAACACGCCTGCCGGCAAGAATCTCGTCGGCGCCTTTCACCAGCCCGCACTGGTCCTGATCGACCCGGACGTGCTCGACACCCTGCCGGCCCGCGACCTGCGCGCGGGCTATGCCGAAGTCGTGAAGTACGGCCTGATCGACGATCCCAACTTTTTCGCCTGGTGCGAGGCGAATGCCGCCGCCCTTCTGGCCGGCGATCCCGCCGCGCGCGAACATGCCATCGCGACATCGGTCGCCGCCAAGGCACGCATCGTCGGCGAGGATGAGCGCGAGACGACCGGGCGTCGGGCCTTGCTCAATCTAGGCCACACTTTTGGCCATGCGCTGGAGGCGGAAGCAGGCTTCTCCGACCGGCTGCTCCACGGTGAGGGCGTCGCGGCGGGCATGGCGCTGGCCTGTGGCTATTCCGCCGCACAGGGCATCGCGCCGGCAGCGGATGCCGATCGCGTCGTCGCGCACCTCCGCGACGTCGGGCTGCCGCATGATTTGAACAGCGCCGGCATCGATGCCGATGGCGAGACGTTGGTCGCGCATATGTTGCACGACAAGAAGATGGATGCCGGTACGCTGCCGTTCCTGCTGACCCGTGGGATCGGCCAAACCTATCTCGACCGGACCGTTGACTTGGGCCTGATCCGGACGTTCCTCGATGCCCAACGGAATTAAGAAAAGCGATTTGCCGTCAAAGCTTTGCCCGGCGTGCCAGCGGCCGTTCACCTGGCGCAAGAAGTGGGCGCGGGACTGGCAGAACGTCGTCTATTGCTCGGACGCCTGTCGCAAGAAACGGTGACGCGAAAAATCTTCGAAAGTATCAATTTTTTTCGAAGTCTTGCGGAACCCGGGCGCAGGACGGCCGTTCTGCTCCTCGGATAGCGACTTTATGCCCCCCCGCTCTCGCTATCCAAGACATAGGCCCGGTAGCGTCCACCCCTCCCCCCCCCCCCGGTGACGCTTCCGGGCCTAAATTCTTTCTGCTCCCCGACATCGCTATTGACAGACCGGTTTCGCGACCCGCGGAACGAAGGCGGACGTCGATCATTGTGCCAGCGCAACCAATTCTTCGGGAGCCCACCCTATGCGTAAGATCATGACCGCACTGACCCTCGTCGGTGCCCTCGCCGTCAGCGCCTGCAACACCGTCGAAGGCGTCGGCCGCGATGTTTCGTCGGCCGGCGATACGGTCGCGAAGACGGCCGAGAAGTCGAAGTAAGAATTTCTCGGCGCTTATAACGAAAAGGGCCGCGATCCGGGCAGGATCGCGGCCCTTTCTGTTTGCAGGATTACGGTTGGCCTCGATCGGCCTAGGTCAGCATCCCGCTGAGCTAGCCGGACGCTTCTGTAGGCGCTCGCCAAGCGCCGTCATGTCTTAAGCCTCGCTCGTCTCCGCCGCCGCTTCCTTCGCGCGCTTGCGCTCGGTGAACCAGATGCCGATCAGCGCCAGTTCATAGAGGATCACCAGCGGGATCGCGAGCATCAGCTGCGAGCCGACATCCGGCGGCGTCAGCACTGCGGCGAGGCCGAAGGCGCCGACGATGGCATAGCGCCGCGCGCCGACCAGTTGCTTGCGCGTGACGATGCCTGCACGTTCCAGCAACATCAGCAGGATCGGCAGCAGGAACGACAGGCCGAACGCGAACAGGAACTGCATGACGAACGACAGGTACGGCGCAACCGTCGGGATCGCCTCCTGCTGCACTTCGCCCATCGTCCCCTGATAGCTCAGCAGGAAATGCACCGCGATCGGGATCGCCATATAGTAAGCGAGTGCCGCACCCATCGTGAACAGCACCGGCGTCGCCAGAAGGAAGGGCAGCAACGCCTTCTTCTCGTTCTTGTAGAGCCCCGGCGCGACGAACTGCCACAGCTGCATCGCGATGATCGGGAACGACAGCATCATCGCCGCGAAGAACGCGACCTTGATCTGCGTGAAGAACGCCTCGAACAGGACGGTAAAGAAGATCTTCTTCTGCCCGGCGACCACCAGCGGATGGACCAGGAAAGCGAAGATTTCTTTCGAGAAATAGAAGCAGACCGCAAAGCATAGCACGACCGCGATGATGCAGTAGAGCAGGCGGCGGCGCAGCTCGATCAGATGGTCGAGCAACGGAGCCTGGGTATCGTCGATATCCCTCATGATGGCGTCTTGTCCGCAGGCGGCAGGGGCGTGTCGCCCGATGCCGGCTCGACCACGGGCTTCTCGACCATCACCGGCGCGTGGGTACCATCGTGATGAACAGCGTCATCGGCAGGCGGCGGCGTGTCAAATACCGGCGGCTGGCCCGGCGTATGCGCATCGGCCGAATCTTCAGGCGATGGTAGTGCTGCCGGGGTGGGCGTCATCGGATGCTCGCGCATGATCCGCGCATTTTCCTCTGCCCATTTCTTTTCCATCTCGGCCAGTTCGGCCTCGCGCACCATCGAATCGAAGCCCGAGCGGAACTGCCGCGCGACGCCGCGCGCCTTGCCGACCCAATGGCCGACGAAGCGCATCGCCTTCGGCAAATCCTTGGGTCCGATCACCAGCAGCGCGACGATCGCGACCAGCAGCAATTCGGTAGGAGCTACGTCGAACATCTCGATCCTGGTTTCAGCCCACCCCGTTTGCCCTGCGCTTGTCGAAAGGCTGTCCTTCTTCGTGCCACAGATCGTGCGGCAAACGAGAAAGGCAGGGCTTCGACAGGCTCAGCCCGAACGATGGATAGGGATGGCAGCGTGAACGACGATCAGCGATCCTCGCGGACGCGCTCGGCTTCGGACTTGTAGGCGGGCTCGGCAGCCTTCTGCGCCTCGATCCGGGTCGGCTCCTTCGACGACGGCGTCTCGTCCTCGTCGGCCATGCCCTTCTTGAACTGCTTAATGCCCTTGGCGACGTCACCCATCATGTTCGAGAACCGGCTGCCGCCGAACAACAGGATGACGATCACGGCGACGACCAGCCAGTGAACCAGACTCATGCTACCCATGATCAACTCCTTAGGTTGAGTGTCATCTAGTCGCTGTCGTCATCCTTTTCCACGGCATTCTCGAAGGCGAGGTCGACGGGATCGAGCAGTCCGGCGGCGCGCAGATCTTCCAGGCCCGGCAAATCGCGACGACTGGCGAGGCCGAAGTGACCGAGGAAGCCGGCCGTCGTCGCATAAGTCAGCGGGCGGCCGGGCACTTCGCGGCGGCCGGCAGGGCGGATCCAGCCCGCCTCCAGCAGCACGTCGAGCGTGCCCTTGGCGACCTGAACCCCGCGGATCGCCTCGATTTCCGCGCGGCTAACGGGTTCGTGATAGGCGATGATCGCCAGCGTTTCGATGCCCGCACGGCTCAGCTTACGCGTCTCCTCCCGGTCGCGGCGCAACAGGTGCGCGAGGTCCGCGGCGGTCTGGAAATGCCAGCGTCCGCCACGCTCGACCAGTTCGATGCCGCGCCCGGCGTAGTGCCCGGTCAGGTCGGCAAGCGCCGCCTCCACGTCCGCCGCCGTACCGACGTGCTGGCGAATATCTTGAACCGTCAGTGGAGTTTCCGCGGCGAACAGGATCGCCTCCACAGCGCGGACAAGCGAGCCGGCCGGCGTCACGACGCTGCCCGCAGGTACAGTGGCGCGAAGGGGGACGCCTGGCGCAGGTCGACCCGCCCCTGTTTGGCGAGTTCCAGCGCGGCGACGAAGCTGGAGGCGAGCGCCGACTTGCGATAGCTGCCGCCCGCCGCCGTCGGCAGGAAACTCTCGATCGCCGACCATTCGATCCGCGCGCCGATCAGGTCGGAGACGCGGGCCAGCGCTTCCTCCAGCGTCATCACGTCGCGCTGGGCGACGACATGCATCACCGGACGCGACCGCGCGCTGATCCGGCCATAGGCGGCGATCAGGTCGTAAATTTCCGCCTCCCAGGTCGCGTGCCTGACGGTGCGCAGCCCCTCGGGCGCGCCGCGTAGGAAGACGTCCCGCCCCAGCCGATCGCGCGCGACCAACCGCGCGCCGGCCTCGCGCATTGCATTCAGCCGTTCGAGGCGGAGTTGCAGGCGCAGCGCCAGATCCTCAGGGCTCGGCGTCTCCTCCGGATTGCGCGGCAGCAGCAGCGCGGACTTGAGATAGGCCAGCCACGCCGCCATCACGAGATAATCGGCGGCGATCTCCAGCTTCAGCGTCCGTGCCTGATCGAGGAAGCGGAGATATTGCTCGACCAGCGCCAGGATCGAGATTTCGCGCAAATCGACCTTCTGCGTCCGCGCGAGCGCCAGTAGCAGGTCGAGCGGCCCCTCCCACCCGTCGAGGTCGAGCGTGAGGGTGTCGGTGTCCACCGCGTCAAGCGAGCGCGAGGAACGCGTCGCGCCGCGCGATCGCTTCGGCAATGTCTACGCCGCCTGGCGTGGCAACGCTGACCATCGCGCGGTCCAGCCGTTGTTGCGCGGCATCGGAGATATCGCCGATCCGTCCGGCGATCTCGACCATCTCGTCCATTCGCGCCCAGCAGTCGAGCACCACGTCGCACCCCGCCGCCAGCGCCTGTTCGGCCTTCTCGCCCGGCGTGCCCGACAACGCCTTCATGTCGATGTCATCGGTCATCAGCAGGCCATTGAAGCCGATCCGGCCGCGGATGACATCGGCGATGACAGTCGGCGACAAGGTGGCCGGCCGGTCAGCGTCCCATGCCTGGAATACGACGTGGCAGGTCATGCCCATCGGCGCCTGCGCCAGCGTGCGGAAGGGGCGGATATCCTCCTCCAGCTCGGCATCCGACGCGTCGACGATGGGAAGCTCGTAATGGCTGTCGACGCCGGCGCGGCCGTGGCCGGGCATGTGCTTCACGACGCCCACGACGCCCGCCCTGGCCAGGCCGTCGAGCATCGCGCGACCGAGCGCCGCCACCTGCATCGCGTCCCCGCCGAACGCGCGGTCGGCGATGGCCGTGACGGTATCGGGGAAGCGTCGGTCGAGCATCGGTGCGCAGTCGACGGTGATCCCGACCTCAGCCAGCATAGCCCCCAGCGCCTCGCCGTTCGCGCGCGCAGCGGCGATCGCGGAGGCAGGCGCCGTCTCGTACACGGCGTCGAACGCAGGACCGGCCGGAAAGGCGGGCCACTCGGGCGGCTTCATCCGCGCGACGCGACCACCCTCCTGATCGATCAGGATCGGCAGGCGATCGCGTCCGGTGATCGATCGCAATTCCGATGTGAGTGCAGAGAGTTGCGCGCGATCCTGCACATTGCGTCCGAACAGGATATAGCCGACCGGATCGGCCTCGCGGAAGAAGGCGCGCTCGTCGGGCGTGAGCGTCAGGCCCGACAGGCCGTAGATTACTGGCTTCATGGCGCCAGCCTTAGCGAGGAAGGCCGTCGTCAGGCAAATCGGCTGGAAAGCTTATGCCATGGTCAGTCTGAAATAACTCAAGGTCGGATCAGGAAATGACGCTGATCCTCCCCTGCAAGGGGAGGGGGAGTGGCGGGTCGAACGCGCCCCGCGCGTTCGAGCATCGTCCGGGGGGGACGATCCGACCCGACACTCCGCGAAGCGGTGGTGGAGGGGTATCCCGCTATCGAGAACGTGACACCCCTCCGTCAGCGCTTCGCGCTGCCACCTCCCCTTGCAGGGGAGGATAGGGTTAAATACCGATCCAGCACAGGATGCATTGCGGCCACGCTTGCATTAGCCGCAACCGGTCATCGCTTCCAAAAGTTCAGGTTCCGAGGACGGAACCCCTCAATTCGGAACGAAGCACGCCTCGCCGGCGACCTTCAGCCGCCCGCAGATCGCCGTCGCATTGCCGTTGCTGCCGGCGTTGACGCGCAGGCGATAGACGGTGTTGCCGTTCACTTCCGCCTTCTCGATCGACTTGCCGAGGTTGGCGATATAGGCGAACCGCTTCGAGAGCGTGGCCCAGGACGAATTTGCGACCGCTTCGCTGGGGAACGACCCCAGTTGGACCAGCGCCCCGCCCCCGCCACCGGCGGCGAGCTTGGGCAGTGCCATGCCCGGCGCCTGGGCGGTCAGGCGGCCGTTGCTGGCCTGCGGAACTGCCGCGACGACCCGGGCGGCGCCTTCGTCCGGTTTCGGCGCGGGCGCGGCTGTCTTGCCGGCAACCGGCGCCTCGGGCACTGCGCGGGTGTCGATCGCACCGGTTTCGGTCGCGCCTTCGGACGCGCGGAACATGCTGTCGCCCTGACCGTCGACCTTCATCCCGCCCGGCTCCTCGGGCTTGACCTTATAGTCGCCGGCCGGTGCGGTGATGAGTTCCCCCGTCCCGGCGACGTCGCCGCTGCGGCCCAGTTTGTCGACCGCCCAGAACAGGGCAGCGATCACGCCCGCGATCAGCAGCACGATCGCCACGATCCGCCCGATCGATGGTCCCTCGTGGTAATCGTCGTCGGCGGACTCCAGCCAAGGCAGCCGATCGTCATCCGCGATCAACGGGCGATTGCCGCCTTCGCTACTGATGTTCACGCGCCCATCTCCTCGACAGCCTCGACCCCCATGATTGCGAGGCCACCGCGAATAACCTGCCCGACCGCGTCGGCCAAGAACAGTCGAGCGGCGGTCGTCTCGACATCTTCGACAAGAAGGAAGCGGCGCGACGGATCGTCGTTACCCTGATTCCACGCAGCGTGAAACTCTGCTGCCAAGTCATACAGATAGAAAGCAATTCGGTGCGGCTCGCGAGCCGCCGCAGCTCCTTCCGCCACGCGCGGGAACTGTGCCATCCGCTTCACCAGCGCGAGCTCCGATGTATCAAGCCGGGACAGATCGGCCTTGGTGGGCAGAGCGATCCCCGCCTCCTTCGCGCGGCGGTGCAGCGAATGGACGCGCGCGTGGGCATAGTTCACGTAGAAGACGGGATTGTCCTTCGACGCCTCGACCACCTTGGCGAAATCGAAGTCCATCTGCGCGTCGGCCTTGCGGGTCAGCATGGTGAAGCGGACGACGTCCTTGCCGACCTCGCGCACCACATCCGCCAGCGTCACGAAATTGCCGGCGCGTTTCGACATCTTCACCGGCTCGCCCGCGCGCAGCAGGCGGACCATCTGGACCAGCTTCACGTCGAACCGCGTCTTGCCCTCGGTCAGCGCCGCGACCGCAGCCTGGATGCGCTTGACGGTGCCGGCATGGTCCGCACCCCAGATGTCGATCAGCTGATCGGCGCTTTCGGCCTTCTGGAAGTGATAGGCGAGGTCGGCGCCGAAATAGGTCCACGTCCCGTCCGACTTCTTGATCGGGCGATCCTGGTCGTCGCCGAACTTGGTCGAGCGGAACAGCGGCAGCTCGACCGGCTCCCAATCCTCGGGCGTCTCGCCCTTGGGCGCTTCGAGCACGCCGTCATAGACCAGGTCGCGCGCGCGCAGCCACGCCTCGGCGGCCTCGGGCTTGCCGGCCGCCTGCAATTCGGCCTCGGACGCGAACACGTCGTGATGGATACCCAGCAGCGCGAGATCGGCCTTGATGAGCTCCATCATCGCATCGACGGTCTTCACGCGGAAGGTCGCGAGCCATTCGCTCTCGGGCGCGCCGACGTAGCGGTCGCCGAACTCGGCGGCGAGCTTCTGGCCGATCGGCACCAGATAGTCGCCCGGATACAGCCCCTCCGGTACCGCGCCGATGTCCTCGCCCAGCGCCTCGCGGTAGCGCAGATGTGCCGAGCGGGCGAGCGTCTGCACCTGGCTGCCGGCATCGTTGATGACATATTCGCGGATGACCTTGTGCCCGACGAAGGCGAGCAGGTTGGCGAGCGCATCGCCCACCACCGCGCCGCGGCAATGGCCCATGTGCATCGGACCGGTCGGGTTGGCCGAAACATATTCGACGTTGACGGTAACGCCCTCGCCAACCGTCGACTTGCCGTAGTTGTCGCCTGCGGCGGCGATCGCGGCCAGTTCGTCGCGCCAGGTCGCGTCGTCCAGCGTCAGGTTGATGAAGCCCGGGCCTGCGACCGCGACGCTCGACACGCCGGGGATGGCCCGCAACTCGCCGGCCAGCGCCTCGGCCAGCGCGCGCGGATTGGTGCCCGCGGGCTTCGCCAGCACCATCGCGGCGTTGGTCGCCAGATCGCCGTGGCTCGCATCGCGCGGCGGCTCGATCGTGACCGCGCGTCGTTCCAGCCCAGCCGGCAACTGTCCCGACGCAACCAGCGCGTCGAGTGCGGAATCGATATGGGCGGCGAAGCGTGGATAGAGCGTCATAATGCTATGGCGCTTACGGGTCGCGGGGCCGCATCGCAAGCGCGGCGCCAGAGACGATTGCAGGAATTGCAATCGCGATGGCAATCCTCGCGATTGCGACGATGCTGCACTGCAATATGATCCGGGTTGTCAGATGGGCACCGCGAAACGCGCCGGCCCCGACATCAATCGGAGACCGTTATGTTCAAGCTGCTGAGCCTCATTGCGACCCCTGCCCTCGCTCTCGTTGCCACCGCTGGCATCGCTGGCGAGCCGACCAAGAGCTTCACGCACGACGGCGTTACCTATCGCTATGCGAGCACCAAGTCGGCCGATGGCGCGACGATCCTGACCGGCACCGCGCTGCCGACCGGCGAAGCGTTCCGCCTGGTCATCCGCGACGGCAACGTCACCGGTCACGCCGGCACCCGTCCGGTCCGCTTCACGGTCGCCTCGGCGAAGGTCGCGCTGGCCCGCGGCACCGCCGATCGCGTCGCCAACGCCGACTAAGTCCTCGCAACCTTCCCCCGACTGCGGGAAGGCGAAAAGCTTAAGGCTTGTCGAAGGGGTGTCCCGCTTTCGGTAGCAGGACACCCCTTTCTCATATGGCTTCCCGGCATTGCGGGGGAAGCGTTTTCAGGTCAGCCCCTCGACCGGCCTTATCGCTCCCGCTTTCGGAAACAGCGCCGCGATCGTCCGCGCCGGATCGATCCCGAAATGCGCCGCCGCCGCGCCGGCGATGAAGCCGTCCAGGCTGGTCGTAGGTTTCAGGTCACGCCCCTCGTACAGGTTCGCCGGTGCCAGACCTGGCCAGTCGGCCAGCACCCGGCCGCCCTTCACAGCGCCACCGAACAGCATCGCCGCCGACGCCGTGCCGTGATCGGTGCCACCGGTACCGTTGACCGCGACCGTTCGGCCGAATTCGGTCGCGACCAGGATCATCGTGTCCTTCCACGCCTGGCCCATCCCTGCCTTGATCGCGGCGACCATCGCGTCGAGCCCGCGCAACTGCGCCGCCAACCGCCCCTGCTGGCCACTGTGCGTATCCCAGCCGCCCGTCTCGATCATGGCGATCCGCGCGCCATCGGCCAGCGCCAGCAACCGTGCAGCCAGCGCGCCCGTCGCGGCGGCATTGCGACCGTCGTCCGCGCTCAGGTCGCCGGTCAGGGTGCGTGTCGCCATCGCCTGCTCCCACAGGCCGTGCAACTGGGCATCCCCCTGATAGAGCTGGGTCACCCGCGCCAGCAGATCGTCGGTCGCATCCGGCAGCGCGGAGGGCGCATAGGATTCGACCTCGACCGGTCCGCGCAGCGCCATCGGAACGGTGGCGGCGATCGCGATTGCGCGCGTGTCGCTTTGCGGCAGGACGGTCAGCAGGCGGTTGAGCCACCCATCCTTGACCGCATAGGCCTGCGCCCCGCCCGTCTCGAGCACGTTCTGCCCGTCGAAATGCGATCGGTCGCGATAGGGGGAGGCGACGGCATGGGCGAACAGCGCTTCGCCCGACCGGTACATCGCCGCGCTCGTCGAAAGCATCGGGTGCAGACCGAACATCCCGTCGAGCTTCTGATGCTGCCCGTCGGCCAGGCTGCCACGCGCCGCGGCATAGGCCGGATCGCCATAGGGCACGAGCGTGCCGAGGCCATCGGCGGCGCCGCGTTGGATTATGAAGACGAAACGCTTGTCGGTGGGTGCCGCGGCAAAGGCGATGCGCGGGGCGAAGGTCGTGCCCAGCATAGCGAGGCCGGCGGACGAGACGAAGTGTCGACGCGTGACCATGAGCTTATCTCCGCAGGAAATCGGGGGATATGAGCAGGAGCGCGAGGCCCTGTGGCGGGCTTTCCGCCCGGGCGATCGCCTGCGTCGTCACCGCGCTGGCGCCGCCGGGGAAGAGCGCCTGCGCCCGCGCGCGCGGGTCGATCACCTGCCCCGCCCGGTTGGCGAAGCGCTCCGCCACCTCGACCCGGCGCAGCACCGCGTCCGGCCCGGCCCAGCTGGCCGCGACATCGTCCCATCCCGCCGGCGACCCCGGTCGCCAGACCGGCTGACCAAGCTGTTGGAGCAGCCCCACCGTTTGCGGCGTCCCGAATTCGTCGAGGCCCAGCGCGCGTAGCGTCGATACCGACCAATCCCACGGCGTCTTGAATTTCGTCGCCCGTGAAGCCCAGGCTTCGGGCGCGGCGATCAGCGCGCGATAGACGGTGGGCAGGTCGCCGTCCGACTGCAGGAACGCTGCCTCCACCCGCGCGACCGCAGCCGGGGGCGGATCGTCGGCAACGAAGTGGCGCACCAGCTTGGTGGCGATATGCCTGGCCGTCGCCGGATGCGCGGCGAGCATGTCGAGAACGGCGGACGCCTGTGCAACGCCGTCCTGCGCATAACTCCGCCCGAGGATCGTGCGCGTGCCGGGCTCGTGCAGCCGCTCGGCGAACAGGAAGCTGCCCGGCGTCCGGGCGGCTCCGCTCCCGGCCCCGCGGCCGAGCCCGGCGACCGTCCAACCGGTCAGCGCACGCGCGAACTCGGTCACATCGGCCTGGGTATAGCCGGTCCGGACGCCCAGCGTGTGCAATTCCATGATCTCGCGCGCGAGATTCTCGTTCAGCCCGAACCGCCGCTGCGCTGCCGCCGGACGTCGCGCAGCATTCTGCGCGAACATCGAATTCGGACCGACTGACTGCGCCTGGTCGAGGAACATGAGCATCGCCGGATGCCGCTCCACCGCGAACAGCATGTCGCGGAACCGGCCCAGCACATGCGGACGAATCGCCTCGAACTCGAACGGGCCGGCAAAGGGCGTGACGCGCATTCCGTCGGCTGAAATGGCGAAATGGTTCGACCAAAAATGCACCAGCCGCTCGACGAACGGCGCGGGGGTGGTCAGCGCGGCGTTCATGCGCAAGCCGACCGATCGAGTGTAGAGGCTCTGCCCCTGCCGCCGCAGCGCGGCGCGCATCCGCTCCGCGTCGCTTGGCGGCGTGTCGTCGGCCTGTGCAACCTGTCGCGGACCCGCTGGGCGACGGTTCGTCGGCGCCATCTCGGTATCGGCCATTGGTTGCGTCGCCGGAGCCTGCTCGCGGCGTTCCTGCCGGACGTCCTGGCGGATCGCCTGATAATCCTGGACCTGCCGCGCCGCCGCCTCTGCGGTCGGCGCATCGGCAAGAACGGCGGGGCGGGCCTGGTAGCGGTCGAACTGCGCCAGCAGCCAGCGGCGCGGATCTGCGGGCACCGCCTCGCCCGGCCTGGCACCCAGTCCGAAGCGGTTCAGCGCGATGACGATATCGGACATCGGCAACGATCTCCTGCGATGACCCAGCCTGCCTATGCCGGGCCTGTCGCAGAACTATGTCAGCCGATCGGTTCGTCGGCGAAGAGCGTCGCCTTGCCTCGGAGCACCCGTCCTCCCGCACTTGATCCGGGATCCAGGGTCGCGAGCGCCGCGGCTTTTGGCTCTGGATCCCGGATCAAGTCCGGGCTGACGAAGGTTATACGACGTCCGGTCAGAATCCTTCCGGCAACGCGACCGGGCCGAAGATGTCCTGGTACCGGCGGATGGCATAGCGATCGGTCATGCCGGCGATGAAATCGGCGATGTGCCGGCTGCGCAGCGGCTCCTCGGCGGGCATCCGGTCGCGCCATTCGGGCGGCATCAACGACGGGTCCGCGCGGTACGCCGCGAACAGTCCGCTCACCACCGTGCGCGCGGCGTCGGCGGCGGCAAGCTGGCTGGGGTGGTGGTAGAGGTTGGCGTACATGAACCGCTTCAGCACGCGTTCGTCTTCGCGCATCGTCTCGGAGAAGCGGCCGAGGGTGCGGCCGGCGGCGCGGACATCGTCGACCGTTTCGACCCGCGCGTCGGCGACGGCGGCGCGAGTCGTCTCGATCAGGTCGTTGACCATCGCCCCGATCTGCGACCGGATGAGTTCGCCGATCAGTCGCTCCGGCGGAACGTCCGGATGGCGCGCGGTTACGGCATCCCAGCCGCGCGCGATCAGGGGCACTGCCAGCAACTGGTCGAGCGTCAGCAACCCTGCACGCAGGCCATCGTCGATGTCGTGATTGTCATAGGCGATGTCGTCCGCCAGCGCCGCCACCTGCGCCTCCAGCGACGCATGGCTCGCCAGGTCGAGCGGCATCTCCGCATCGACCGCGGCCAGCGCCCAGCCGGGTTCGACGACCGGGCCGTTATGCTTGGCGAGGCCCTCCAGCGTATCCCAGGTCAGGTTCAGCCCCGGCCACAGGGGATAGGGCGAATCGAGCCGGGTCAGCGCGCGCAGCGTGTGCCCATTGTGATCGAAGCCGCCGTGGTCCGCGAGCGCCGCCTCCAGCGCATCCTCCCCCGCATGGCCGAACGGCGGATGGCCGATGTCATGCGCCAGGCACAGGGCCTCGGTCAGATCCTCGTTCAGCCTCAGCGCACGGGCGATGGTGCGGCCAATCTGCGCAACCTCGATACTATGGGTTAGGCGGACGCGGAAATGGTCGCCGTCGGGCGCCAGGAACACCTGCGTCTTGTGCCGCAGCCGACGAAAACTGATCGAATGGATGATCCGGTCGCGATCGCGCTGAAACGCGTCGCGCGGCCCCCGCGCCGATCCGCCCGGCTCGACGTGCAGCCGCCCCCGGCTCGCTTCCGGGGTCGCGGCCCAACTGGCCCGCGGCATCACTTGGCCGGAAGCCTGGTGACCTTCTGTCCCGCCGGGCTCTGCCAGGCGAATGCGGACGTGCCGTCCTTCTTGAGCGTATTGACGAGGGCCATGGCCTCTTCTTGCGATTTGAACGGCCCCGTCAACAGCCGGTTCGTCGCCCGCAGCGGCGTCGTATAGGCGCCCTTGCCCTTCAGCGCCGACGACTTCGCGGTCACCCGCTTCCAGTCCTTGCCCAGGTCGTCCTCGTTCGCGCCGCCAGCGACCTGGACCCACCAGCGTTGCGCCTCGCCCTTGGCGGGATCGGGCTTTTTCGTATCGGCCACCTTCTTCGCGTCCGCGGCCTTCTTGCCCTTCGCGTCGGTATCGGCCTTGGCATCGGCGAGCTTCTTCGCCTTCGAGTCCGTGGTCTTCGCATCCGCCGAGAGCTTGGCATCTGCCTTCTTGTCGACCGCAGTCTTCTTCGTGTCGACCGTCTTCGGCTCGACGACCGGTTTCGGCTTGGCAAGAGCGACCTTCACCGGCCGGGCAACGACAGGCTTCGGCGGTGCGACTTCACGTTCGGTGGCCGGCACGTTGATCGTCTCGATGATCGAGGCGAGCAGCTGCGTATTGCGACGTGCGACGTCTGGCGTCCGGACAGGCGCAACCGGTTGCGTCACGGGGGCCGGGGTCGGGCGAACCGGCGGAAGTGTCGCGCCCGTGGCCGGGAGCGATCCGGACGGCGGTGGCGTCGGCGCGGCAGTGGCGATGGGCGCAGACGGGACATAGGTCGACGCGGAGCGAACCACGTTTGGCGCTGGCGAGCCGGTCAGGCTCGACGGGACCGGGATCGGCGTGCCGGATGCGACACGCACCGGCGCCGGGGTCGGGGTCGGCGCGGGCGCCACCGTCGTGGGTGCGGGGGCAGGCGTCGGCATCCGAGCCGGCACCGGTCGCGGCGCGGACATGGCGGGCGCGCGGCTCGCGACGAGAGTCCCCACCTGCGCCCCCGACCCTGGCGCCATCCGCGCATCCGCCAGCCGCGCAGGGCTTGGCGACAATTGCCCGAAATGGACGGCAAAGGCGCGATCGGCCGCACCGAGTGCGGGCAAGCGTTCGAGAAACGGCGCCATCGCCGCCCCACCGACCATCATCCCGCTGACGATCTTGCGCGCCTCTGCCTGGTCGTTGACCATCGCCAGCACGAACGACCAGGCGCGCCACGACGCACGGTCGTTGCGACGCAGAAGCGGATCGAGCAGCGCGAGCGCTTCGTCCCGCCGCCCCGATATACCCAGAGACAGCGCCAGCCGCCGCGTCACTTCGTCATCGGCGCCCGCTGCCAACACCCGCCGATAATCCTGCTGCGCGAGCGTCGGCTGACCGGTCAGGTCATAGGCGAGCCCGCGCTGTGACAGATATGGCGTCATCGCCACCCCTGCCCGCTCGGCCTGTCCGTACAGCCGCAGCGCCTCCGCGGGCCGCTCCATCGACACCAGTGCCGACGCACGCCCGGCCAGAATGCGCGGATTGGACGGGTCGACCGCCTGCGCCCGCGCGAGAAACGACAATGCGGCCGGCGTGTCGGACAGGCGAATGCTGAGTTCGCTGGCCCGCAGGAGGGCGGGGACATCGCGCGGGTTTTCGCCCAGGATGCGCATCTGGGCGGCAAGCGCATCGGCATTGGGCGTCGGCGCCGGCATCAGCTGCTGCGCAAGCGCCGTTGCCGGAGCGAGGGCGACCGCGGCCGTCGCGATGCCCAAACGAAATCTGCTGATCGTCATCGGTATATAAACCTACACGCCCGTGCGGCTGAACACAGGCTGTCAGAGGCCGCCGAGTACGCCAAAGCGACGTAAGTCGCGGTCGAAACCTGGCGGGGTTCGGAGCGGGCGGCCGGTGTCACCCGATTTGGTTAGCAGGTCGCCGCGACGACGGGGAGTCTGGCGGTGCCGACACTCGCCGCAGATGCTCGTCGGTTGAGCGCGGTATCGTAAGGCGATCGGCGTCATTCACCCCGTCCGCCCTGAGCAAAGTCGAAGGGCGGCCCTCCTTTAGGTGCTTCGACTTCGCTCAGCACGAACGATCAAAGCCGACCGAAACCAACGCCGAGGTGGTCGCACCGAAATGGTGGGCCATCTGCTTTAGGCCCTAACCGAGCCGCCGCCCACGTCCAAATCGACGGCGTCCGCCGCTCAGGCTGAGGTGCGGACGTGCAGTGCGCCGAAAATCGGCTCGCCCAAACACCACGAGCGGGCGCCGACCTTCACCGGCGCCCGCTCGTGTCCCATCACTGGTTGTTCTGGCGGTGCAGGAAGCGCGGGATGTCGAGGGGAGCCTTGCCCTCCTCTTCATCACCCTTGGCGGTGCGGCCCGACATACGCTCGAACAAGGTGCCGCCCATCTTGACCCGCGGAGCCGGATCGACCGGAGCAGCCGGCTCTTCCGGTGCGCCGGTCAGCCAGCGACGACGGATTGCCGGTTCGGGCGGCAGTTCGCCCGACGACACGGGCTCGTGCGCCTGCGACGGCGGCACGTCCATCATCGAATCCGAACCGAGCACCAGCTCATCCTCGTCACGCGCGGCGACCGCGGCGGGCGAGGAGACGTGGGTCGGTGCTTCATAGCCTGTCGGCGCGACGTTGGCCGGCACCGGCGCGGTCGTGCCGTAAGTGCCGTCCTGCGGCGCAGGCGCGGCAGGCTGCGGCGCAACCGGCGCAGCGGCGACCGGCGCCGGCACGTCCGGGCGACGCGGCGTGTTGAACGAGAATACGCGCGGGGCCTCCGGAGCGGGCGCCGGCGGCGCTTCGGCCTCGGTCACAGCCTCTATCCCGGTCGCGACGACCGACACGCGGATGCGGCCTTCCAACTCGGGATTGAATGCCGAACCCCAGATGATGTTGGCGTCGGGATCGACCAGCTCGCGGATGTGGTTCGCGGCTTCGTCGACTTCCAGCAGACGCATGTCGTCGCCGCCGGTGATCGAGACGATGACGCCCTTCGCGCCGCGCATCGACACGCCGTCGAGCAGCGGGTTGGCGATCGCCTTCTGCGCCGCCTCGATCGCGCGGGCATCGCCCGAGCTTTCGCCGGTGCCCATCATCGCCTTGCCCATCTCCTGCATCACCGACCGGACGTCGGCGAAGTCGAGGTTGATGAGGCCCGGCATGACCATCAGGTCGGTAATGCCGCGCACGCCCTGTTGCAGCACCTCGTCGGCCAGCTCGAACGCCTCCTTGAAGGTCGTGTTGGCGTTGGCGATCAGGAACAGGTTCTGGTTCGGGATGACGATCAGCGTGTCGACGAACTTCTGCAGTTCCTCGATGCCCGCTTCGGCCGACTGCGCGCGGCGCTTGCCCTCGAACGCGAAGGGCTTGGTCACGACGCCGACGGTCAGGATACCCATGTCACGCGCCGCCTTGGCGATGACCGGAGCTGCGCCGGTGCCCGTGCCGCCGCCCATGCCGGCGGCGATGAAGCACATATGCGCGCCTTCGAGGCTCTTCTGGATCTGCTCGATCGTCTCCTCGGCAGCCGCTCGCCCGATCTCGGGCCGCGAGCCGGCGCCCAACCCCTGAGTGATCTTCGTGCCCAGCTGGATGCGCGTCGGCGCTTCCGACTGCTTCAACGCCTGGGCGTCGGTGTTGGCGACGAGGAACTCGACTCCCTGCACCTCGGCGCGGATCATGTTCGCGATCGCGTTGCCGCCCGCGCCGCCGACGCCGATTACGCTGATGCGCGGCGTCAGTTCATCGACGTCGGGGGGAAGGAATTCGATGCTCATGCGCTGGTCTCCCACGGACCCCAAAACGCGAGGGTCCACCTGTTACTGTGCCATTTTGCACCAACGCCCCGCCCGCGCCTAGGCCTAAACGGCGGGGAGCTGTCGCCAAATGTTAATAATTCGCCCGAAAAGCCGACATCAGCCGCCCAAGCAAGGCCCCGCCGCGCGGCCGTGCGACCATCTGCCCGCCCGGTTCGATCGCACGAAGGTCGATCGGGCTCGACGCAGCGAACACCGCAAGCCCCGCGAGCGTCGCGAATGCCGGCCCCGAATGCGCCTCCGGCAGCGCCGACAGCCCGCGCGGGCGACCGACACGTACCGCCCGGCCGAGCGCCTGCTGCGCATAGTCGGCGATCCCGCGCAATTCCGCGCCGCCGCCGGTCAGCACGATCTGCCGCCCGACCGGATCGTCGAAGTTGAGCCGCTTCAGCTCCTTGGTGATCTCCGCCATCAGCCGTTCGAGCCGGGCGCGGATGACGGTGTTGAGCTGCGACCGCGTGATCCGCGATGCCTCCGCTTCGCCATCATGGCTGATCGGCGCAACGTCGATCATCTCGTGATGGTCGCGCGGGCTCATATTCGCGGAGCCGTGGAAGCACTTCATCCGTTCCGCCTGCGCGCGGCGGGTGCCGAAGGCGGAGGCGATGTCGTCGGTGATGTCGGCCGCGCCCATGCCGATCGAGGCGAGGCTCGCCAGCACGCCTTCGCGGAACACGCTGACGTTAGTGACCCCCGCGCCGATCTCGACCAGCGCGACACCTAGCTCGCGCTCCTCCTCGCTCAGGCACGACAGGCCGGTCGCGACGGGGGCAGCGATGATCGACTTCACCTCCAGATGCGCCGAGCGGACGCACAGGTCGAGGTTGCGCACCGGCGAGCCGTCGGTCGCGACGACATGGATGTCGACGCCCAGCTTGTCGGCGTGCAGCCCCAGCGGATTGCGCACGCCGTTCCGCCCGTCGAGCGTGTAGCGCATCGGCTGTGCATGGAGCACCATCCGCCCGCCGGGATCGATCGCGTTGCGACCGGCCCGCAGCAGGTCGTCGATATCGCCTTCCTCGACGCGGTGGCCGCCCAGATCGACCTCCAGCTTCACGACGTCGCTGACGAGCCCGCCGGCCGAGAATCCGACCCAGACGTCTTCGATGTTCAGCCCGGCGATACGCTCGGCCTGTTCCACCGCCTCCCGCACCGCGGCCTCGGTCGCGTGCATGTCGCTGATATAGCCGCGCTGGACCCCGCGGCTTTCGCGCTGGCCGGTGCCGAGCACGACCAGTTCCCCGCCATCGCCCTTCTGCGCGATCAGCGCCGACACCTTCGACGACCCGATATCGAGTGCGGTGATGAGATCGTCCGGTCCCGTCTTCGCCATTGCCCTGCCCCTGTATGCGCGCCGTAGCGTCGGCCCTTACCCTACCGTTCGTGCTGAGCGAAGTCGAAGCACATGAGTCTCATGCCCTTCGACGTCGCTCAGGGCGAACGGAAGTGTTTGAGGACTACGCCCCCTCCCCCGTGATCGCCTTCGCATTCGTCGCCCCGCCCGGCAGTCGCAGCACCATCCGCGTCGGATCGCGCAGGTCGAAGCTCAGATAGCCCCGCCCCAGCAACCGGTCACGTGCATCGAGCTGCGCGAATTTCTCCAGCGCCTTGGCCGCGGCGTCCTCCCCTTCCGGCAGCGACAGCTTCTCACCGCTCGCGAACAGGATATCCCAGCGCCGGTCGCCGACCCAGGTCGCGGCCTTGACCAGCCGCTTGAACTGCGGCGCCGCGTTCATCAACGTCTGATATTGCGGCTCGCGCTCGTTGGCGCCGTCGCCGATGACGAGCGGCAGCGGCGGCATCGCGTCGGGGGAGACGGGCTCCAGCGGCTTGCCGGTCACGTCGATCAGCATCAGCTGGCCGTGGTTCTGCCAGATCGCGACGGGCTCGCGCTCGACGATATCGATCACCAGCATGTCGGGCAGCCGCCGCGACACGCGCGCGTCGGCGATCCACGGATAGTCGAGCAGGCGATTGCGCACGCCCTCCAGGTCGATCAGCGGCATCGCCCGGCTGCGCTGGTCGAGCGCGACGGCATAGATCGTCATCCGGTCCATGCGGCTGTTGCCGGTCACCTCGATCCGGTCGACCTTCAGCCCCGCACGCCCGACCGTCTCGGCGAGCGCGATGCCGATCGTGCCGGGAATGCCCAGCCACGCCGCCATTGCGATCAGCACGGCGAGCGCGCCTGCGAACATCGACCAGCCGGTCGCCTTGCGCAGCGTCTGTTCGCTCACCGGGATCGCGGCGACCGCCTTGTCGAGCAGGCCTACCTTCTTCGCGGGCTTGCGGCCACCCCGCCCGGCCTGCGGGCGGCGCTTCAGCGTACGTTTGGCGGGCGGACGGCTCATCGGCGCCCCAGGGCTTCGTCGACGATCCACTGAACCAGTTCAGGATAGCTGATCCCGCAATGTGCCGCCTGTTCGGGCACCAGGCTGAGCGGCGTCATGCCCGGCTGGGTGTTGACCTCCAGCAGGAACAGCCCATCGACGCCACGCTCATCGTCCCAGCGGAAATCCGACCGTGACGCGCCCTTGCAGCCGAGCAGGCGGTGCGCGTCGGCGGCGATCCGCTTGCAGGCGTCGGTGATCTCGTCGGGGATCTGCGCAGGGAAGACGTGCTCGGTCATCCCGTCGGTATATTTCGCGTCGAAATCATACCAGCCCGACTTGGGCCGCAGTTCGGTCACGCCCAGCGCGCGGTCGCCCAGCACCGCGGTCGTCAGCTCGCGCCCGCGGATATAGGGTTCGGCCAGCAGTTCGGCGAAGTCCTGCCAAGGCCCTGCAACATCGCGACCGATCGGCGATCCGTAGTTACCGTCATCGGTGACGATCGCCACGCCCAGCGACGACCCCTCGTTAACCGGCTTCACCACATAGGGTCGCGGCAGCGGGTCGCCCTCGAACAGTTCGGCCGACTTCACCATCCGTCCACCGGGCATCGGGATGCCGTGGGGCACGAGCTGGTTCTTGGTCAGCACCTTGTCAACCGAGATGACCGAGGTCGCGAGGCCCGAGTGGGTGTACGGGATGCCCATCAGGTCGAGCATGCCCTGTACGGTCCCGTCCTCCCCCGGCGCACCGTGCAGCGCGTTGAAGACGAGGTCGGGCTTTGCTTCGGCCAGACGCGCGGCGACGTTGCGGTCCATGTCGATGCGGGTCACGCGGTGGCCGCGCGATTCCAGCGCATCGGCGACGCCGGCGCCGGACATGAGTGAGACGGGACGCTCGCCGGACCATCCGCCCATGAGGACGACGATGTGGAGGGGGGTGGTCACCGGTAATCCTCCCCTGCAAGGGGAGGTGTCGTCGCGGAGCGATGACGGAGGGGTGTCGCGCTATCGAGAGGGGGACACCCCTCCGTCTGGCCTGCGGCCAGCCACCTCCCCTTGCAGGGGAGGATCGCGTCGGAAGCAATCACTTCGCCACCCCGACCCGCTGGATTTCCCATTCGAGCTCAACCCCGCTCGCCGCCTTCACCCGCGCCCGCACGTCTTCCCCCAGCCCCTCGATATCCGCGCTCGTCGCGTCGCCCGTATTCAACAGGAAATTGCAATGCTTCTCGCTGACCTGCGCGCCCCCGCGGGTCAAGCCGCGACAGCCGGCGGCGTCGACCAGCGCCCAGGCCTTGTGGCCTTGCGGGTTCTTGAAGGTCGAGCCCCCCGTCTTGCTCCGCAGCGGCTGCGACGCTTCGCGCGCGGCGGCGATGCGGTCCATCTCCGCCTGGATCGCGGCCGGCTCACCGGCTTGCCCGCGGAAGGTCGCGCCGACGACGATCGCCCCCTCGGGCAATGTCGAATGGCGGTAGGTATAGCCAAAATCCTCCACGCCAAGCGTCCGCCGCTCGCCCGACCGCAGGACGATGTCGGCGGACACCAGCACGTCGGCCGTCTCCTTGCCATACGCCCCGCCATTCATCCGCACGAATCCGCCGACCGTGCCGGGGATCGAGCGCAGGAACTCGACGCCCGCTATGCCCGCGTCGCGCGCGGTCGAGGACACCAGGATACCGCTCGCCCCGCCACCGCAGGTCAGCGTCAGGCCATCGGCAACGACCTTGGCGAAGGGCTTGCCGAGGCGGACGACGACGCCCGGTACGCCGCCATCGCGGACGATCAGGTTGGAACCGAGCCCGAGCGCCATCACCGGCACCTCAGGGTCGAGCGTGCGAAGGAAATCGGACAGGTCGTCGGTGTCGGCCGGTTCGAACAGCCACTGCGCCGTGCCGCCAGACTTGAACCAGACCAGCGGCGCCAGGGGGGCGTTGAGAGTAAGCTTGCCGCGGACAGCAAAATCCTCCCCGGGACGGGGAGGGGGACGGCCGGCGCAGCCGGTGGTGGAGGGGGCGGGCCGCACCGGAGTCGCTCGCGGAGAGCCCCCTCCACCAGCCTGCGGCTGGTCCCCCTCCCCGCTTGCGGGGAGGATTTGGGGAGAGTTCACTTCCAACCCCATAGCTTCGCCCAGGCCTGGAACGCCTTCACATTCGCCTCGGCCGCCTTCTGCGTCACGTCCTGCGCGGCCGCGACCTGCTTGCCGGCGTCGAGCATCTTCTGCGCGACGTCCATCTGCGCTTTCTGCGCCAGCAGGATTTCGCGCTGCATGTCGACGGCGATCGAGAAGAAGTCGCTCATGCTCGTTTTCCCTCGATCGCCGCGGCGAGGCCTGCCGCCCATTTGGTGATGTCGCCCGCGCCCAGGCAGATGACCTGGTCGCCGGCCGAAAGGTCGCCCGCGAGGACGTTCGCCAGATCGTCGGCGTCTGCGACGGTCGCCGCCTGACGATGCCCGCGCCGCTTCAGCCCCTCGACGAGCGTGCCGGCGTCGACACCCTCGACCGGCGCTTCGCCCGCGGCATAGACCGGGGTCACATAGACAGCGTCGGCGTCGTTGAAGGCGCCCTGGAAGTCGTCCATCAGATTGCCGAGCCGCGAGAAGCGGTGCGGCTGGACAACCGCGATCACCTTTCCTTGCGCGCTCTCGCGTGCCGCGGACAGCACCGCGCGGATCTCGACCGGGTGGTGGCCATAGTCGTCGATGATCGTCGCACCGGCCACTTCACCGACCTTGGTGAAGCGCCGCTTGACGCCCGAGAAGCGCTCGAAGCCCTTCTGGATCGTCGCATCGTCGATGCCGAGTTCCAGCGCGACGCCGATCGCCGCCAGCGCGTTCTGGACATTGTGCCGGCCCGGCATCGGCAGGTCGATGCCCTCGATCGAGCGGACCGAACCATCGCGGTGGCGGACCTGCGCCTCGAACCGGTTGCCGCCCGGATAGGGCGTGACGTTCACCCCGCGCACGTCGGCGCTGGCCGCAAAGCCATAGGTGACGATGCGACGGTCACGCACGCGCGGGATCAGTGCCTGGACCTCCGGGTGGTCAAGGCACAGCAGCGCCGCGCCGTAGAAGGGCACGTTCTCCACGAACTCGACATAGGCGTCCTTAGCCCGCTCGAAACTGCCATAATGGTCGAGATGTTCGGGATCGATGTTGGTGACGACCGCGATCGTCCCATCAAGGCGCAGGAAGCTGCCGTCGCTCTCGTCGGCTTCGACCACCATCCAGTCGCTCGCGCCCAGCCGCGCGTTGGAGCCATAGCTGTTGATGATCCCGCCGTTGATGACGGTCGGATCGACCCCGCCCGCATCGAGCAGCGCGGCGACCATACTGGTCGTCGTCGTTTTGCCATGCGTGCCCGCGACCGCGACGGTCGACTTCAGGCGCATCAATTCGGCCAGCATCTCCGCACGCCGCACGACCGGAATACGATGGCTGAGCGCGGCCTCGACCTCGGGGTTACCGCGCTTGACCGCAGTCGATGTCACGACGACGGCCGCATCGGCGACGTTCTCCGCCGCATGACCGATCGTGACCGGGATACCGCGCTTGCGCAGGCCCTCGATCACATAGCCCTCGGCCACATCGCTGCCCTGCACCTGATAGCCGAGGTTGTGCATCACCTCGGCGATGCCCGACATGCCGATGCCGCCGATACCGACGAAGTGGATGGTCCCGATATCGGTCGCGACGCCTTTCATCGACCAATCCTCCCCTTGCAGGGGAGGATCAGATTGCAGCTCACGCGAAAGCCTCCTTGCGCTGGGGAATGACGACCGGCGGCCTGGCCGGCTGGGCATCGATGCTTTCCACCAGATCGGCCAGATCGCGCGCGGCGTTCGGCCGGCCGCACCCGCGCGCACGGGTGGCGGCGTTGGCCAGCGCTTCGGTATCGAGGCCCAGGCGCTGCATCTGCTTGGCAAGCTCCGCTGCGGTGAACGCCGGCTGCGCGATCGTCCGCGCGCCGCCCGACTTGGTGATCTCGCGCGCGTTCGCGGTCTGGTGGTCGTCGGTCGCGCTGGGCAGCGGCACCAGGATCGCGGGTCGACCGGCGGCGGTCAGCTCGGCGATCGTCGACGCGCCGGCGCGCGCGATGACCAGATGGGTCCACGCCAGATGCTCGGGCAGATCGGGCAGATAGGTCGCCGTCTCGGCCGGGATGCCATGCTCGGCATATTTCGCCCGCACCGCATCGATGTCCTCGATCCGCGCCTGATGCGTCACCTGCAACCGGCGGCGGAAATGGATGGGCAGCAGCGCGAGGCCATCGGGGACGACCTGGCTCAACACCGTCGCGCCCTGGCTGCCGCCGGTGACGAGTACGCGAAAGACTCCATCCTCGTCCAGCAGCGGATATGGCCGCTCTCGGATCGCCAGGATCGCGTCGCGCACCGGATTGCCGACGAGGTGCGTCTTGGCCTGATATGCAGGCTTCAGCCGCGCGACCTCGGCGTAGGAGGTGGCGATGCCCGCGACCCGCCCCGCGACCAGCCGGTTGACGCGGCCGAGCACCGCATTCTGTTCGTGGACGATCGTCGGGATCTTCTCCGCGAACGCCGCCAGCAACGCGGGGAGCGCAGGGTAACCGCCGAAGCCGATTACCGCTGCGGGCTTGAAGGTGCGGTACAGCTCACGCGCCATCGCGCGGCCGGCGAGCATCTTGCGCCCCGCCCTCAGCCAGCCGACCGGTCCACCGGCAAAGCGCCCGGCGGGCAGGACGTGCGTCTGGATACCCTCGAACAGGTCGGGAAAGCGCACGCCGCGCTCATCGCTGACCAGCGCTACGCGGTGACCGCGGCGGGTCAGCTCGGCGGCAAGGGCGGCGGCGGGGACCATATGGCCTCCGGTCCCACCGGCGGCGAGGACATAGTGACGAGGTCGGGACATGACGTTTCGCTTACCGACGATATAGGGTGAGCGATGCAGATACGGGTTCCGCCGGGTAAAGGCGAGTAGCAACCCCATGCCGATCGACAACGCGATCATCGACGACCCGCCGTAGCTGATGAAAGGCAGCGTCATGCCCTTCGACGGCGCGAGACCGGTGTTCACCGCCATGTTGATCGTCGCCTGCACCCCGAACTGCGAGGCGAGCCCCGCGGCGGCGAGCAGGCGGAAGGCGTCCTCCTCGTCCAGCAGCTTGACGAATACCCGCGCCACGATCGCGAAGAACAGCACTGCGATCACCGCGCAGGCCAGAAGCCCGAATTCCTCGCCCACCACCGAATAGACGTAGTCGGTATGCGCCTCGGGCAGGCGGAACTTCACCGTCCCCCCGCCGGGACCGGTGCCGGTCAGGCCGCCCGCGGTGATCGTCGCGTGCGCCATGTCGGTCTGATAGTGATCCGCCCCCGGCCCGCCGTGGTCGGGGAACAGGAAATTGTCGATGCGGATGCGCGCGGTGTCGTAGAATATGTACGCCGCGACGACACCGGCGACCCCCATGCCGATCAGCCCGCCGATCACCTTGCGGTTCACGCCTGCGATCATCAGCAGGATCAGCCAGGTCGTGCCGAAGATGATCGTCTGCCCAAAATCGGGCTGGAGCATTAGCGTCGCGCCCACGATGCCGGTCATCGCCAGCGTCACCGGCACCATCGGCAGGTCCGGATCGCGCGCGCGCAGGCTGAGCATCCAGGCGATGGTGACGATGAAAACGGGTTTCAGGAACTCGGACGGCTGGAACTGCGCGATGCCGCCGCCGATCCAGCGCTTCGCCCCGTTCACCTCGACGCCTAGCACAGGGGTCAGCAGCAACAGGAAACCGAACACGGCACAGGCACCCAGCGCGAACCGGCGCGCGGCGATCGGGGGCAGCATCGAAAAGGCGAGCATCACCGGCACCGACACCGCGACCCACATCACCTGCCGCCAGAAATAATACATCGGCGCCAACTGGTGGTTGAGCCCCGAATAGCGCTGTGCCGTTGCCGGACTCCCTGCCGCGACCGCGATCAGACCGATCGCGATCAGCATGAAGGCGAGCAGCAACAGGACGCGGTCGAGCTCCCAGAACCACATCGCGATCGGCCCGCGATTGCCGCGGCCGAGCCGTTCGTCGACGCGGCTGCGGAAGCCCTTCGGGGAAGTGTCTCGCGCCATGTCGGTCACGGTAGCGCCTCGACGGCGGCGCGGAAACGGGCGCCACGATCTTCATAGTCGCGGAACTGGTCGAACGAGGCGCACGCGGGCGACAGCAGGACCGTCTCTCCGGCCTGCGCATTGGCGGCAGCATCGCGGACGGCCTGGTCGAGCGTCCCGCTTTGGGACACCGGCATGTCGAGTTCGAGCAGTCGGGCGAACATCGGGGCCGCCTCGCCGATCACATAGGCCTGCACAACATTGCCGAAGCCCGGGCGGCACGCGTCGAGATCGTCGGTCTTGGCCTGCCCACCGACGATCCAGTGGATGCGGTCGAACGCGGCAAGCGCCGGCGCGGTCGAGGTCGGGTTGGTCGCCTTGCTGTCGTTGACGTAGAGCACCCCGCCCCGGGTCGCGACCCGCTCCATGCGGTGCGGCAGGCCGGGGAAGCTTTGCAGCCCCCGGTCGATCGCAGTCGCGTCGATCCCCAGCGCCTCGCATGCAGCGATCGCGGCGAGCGCGTTCTGCGCATTGTGCGGACCTTGCAGCGCCGGCCAGCGAGACTGGTCGAGGCAGACGCCGGGCGCGATCTTGGTCAGGTCCTCGGCACGCCCCGAACGGGCGATCTGCCTGGCGATGACGGCGGAAGCTTCGTCGCTAATCCCGACGATCGCGGCATGCCCCGCCGACTGCATCGCGAAGAGGCGGGCCTTGGAGGCGGCATAGCCCTCGAACCCGTCGTAGCGGTCGAGATGGTCGGGCGTGATGTTGAGCAGCACCGCGACGTCGCAATCGAGGCTGCGGGT
Source organism: Sphingomonas floccifaciens (assembly GCF_042681125.1). Lineage (NCBI taxonomy): Bacteria > Pseudomonadati > Pseudomonadota > Alphaproteobacteria > Sphingomonadales > Sphingomonadaceae > Sphingomonas > Sphingomonas floccifaciens. The sequence continues at coordinate 539,424 of NZ_JBHUFC010000006.1, forward strand.
CAGGTCGATCTGATAGCTCGACAGCTCCAGCACATAGACCCCGCCCTCGGGCAACCGGTCCTGCCCCAGGATCGGGAGGCCGATGTTACCGCCCAGGCGCGTGGGTAGACCCGCCGTCTCGCAGATATGCGCGATGAGCGCAGTGGTGGTCGACTTGCCGTTGGTGCCGGTGATGCCGACGATCCTGTGCGCCGGCAGTTCGGCACGGGCCTGGGCGAAGAGCTCGATGTCGCCGATGACCGGCACGTCGCCGGCGTGGGCGGCAATCGGGTGGCGGTTGAGGGGTACGCCCGGAGATACGACGACGCCGGCGAAACTGGTGAGGTCGAGGGCAAGTGGGTCGGCAAGCACCAAAGCCCTCTCCCCCTCGGGGAGAGGGTTGGGAGAGGGGCTCGTCCGCGAGGACTGATCTCGGTGAGACACCGCCCCCTCTCCCAAACCCTCTCCCCAAAGGGAGAGGGCTTCACGCGCATCCTCATTCGCGTCCCACGCCACAACACTCGCCCGGCTCGCCACCAGCGCGCGCACCGTCGCCGCGCCGGAGCGCGCAAGCCCCAGCACCGCGTAGCGCTTCCCTGCCCAGGTAGCGCTCGTAATCACCGCAGCTTCAGCGTCGACAGGCCGGCCAGCGCCAGCACGAGCGAAATGATCCAGAAGCGGATCACGACGGTCGGCTCGCTCCAGCCCAGCTGTTCGAAATGATGGTGGATCGGCGCCATGCGGAACACGCGCTTTCCGGTGCGCTTGTAGAAGAACACCTGGATGATGACGCTCATCGCCTCGACGACGAACAGCCCGCCGACGATGCCCAGCACGATCTCATGATGCGCGGTCACCGCGATCGTTCCCAGCGCCCCGCCCAGCGCCAGGCTGCCGGTATCGCCCATGAACACCGCCGCCGGGGGCGCATTGTACCACAGGAACGCGAGTCCCCCGCCGATCACCGCCCCGCAGAAGATCGTCAGGTCGCCCGCGCCCAGCACATGCGGGATGCCGAGATATTCCGCATAGCGCGCGTTACCGGCGAGGTAGACGATGATCATGAAGGTCACGCTGGCGATGATGACCGGCATCGTCGCCAACCCGTCGAGCCCGTCGGTCAGGTTCACCGCATTGCCGAACGCGACGATCGTGAAGGCCGCGAAGACGATGTAGAGCGGCCCCAGGTCGACCGAGAAATAGCTGAAGAACGGCACGTAGAGGTTGGTACCGTTGAAGCGGGTGATGACGAAGGCGGCGACCGCGGCGATGGCGAATTCGCCCATCAGCCGCACCCGGCCCGACACGCCCGCGGTGCTCGCCTTCCGCACCTTGTCGTAGTCGTCGAGGAAGCCGATCATCCCGAAGCCGAGCGTCACGAACAGGCAGGCCCAGACATAGGGATTGCGCAGGTCCATCCACAGCAACACGCTGCACGTCAGCGAGGTCAGGATCAGCAGCCCGCCCATCGTCGGCGTGCCGACCTTGGCAAGGTGCGTCTGCGGCCCGTCGAGCCGGATCGGCTGCCCCTTGCCCTGACGTACCCGCAGCCAGCCGATGAACTTCGGCCCGATGATCAGCCCGATGATGAGCGCCGTCGCCACCGCCCCACCCGAGCGGAAGCTCAGATAGCGCAGCAGATTCAGGATTCCGGGAAAGCCGAGCTGTTCGGCGATCCAATAGAGCATCAGTCCCCCGCCCCTGCTGCGATGGGAGTGCGGAGTGCGGCGACGACCGCCGACAGTCCGATCCCGTTCGATCCCTTGATGAGCACCGCGTCCCCCGGCGCCAGCACGTCATTCAGACGATCGCGCGCCGTTGCGGCATCGGGCACATGGACGAAATCGACCCGCCCCTCAAGCGCCCGGGCGAGCGGCAGCATCTCCGCACCGACCAATATGGCGTGGGAAATACCCGCTTCGTCGATTGGGTCGGCAAGGGCGGCGTGATAGGCGGCGCTGTCGTCGCCCAGTTCGCGCATCCCGCCGAGCACCGCGATGCGCCGATGCCCCTCCAGGGCAAGCACCGCCAATGTCGCGCGCATCGAGCTAGGATTGGCGTTGTAGCTTTCGTCGATCACCAGAGCCTCGCCGCCCGCGACCGGCACGGCGAACCGCAGCCCCCGCCCCGGCAACCCGCCCATATCGGCAAGCGCGAGGCCCGCGCGGCCGAGATCACCGCCCGCCGCATCGACCGCGGCCAGGACCGCCAGCGCATTCGACACCCAATGCGCGCCGGGATGGGCGACGGTGAAGCTCAATTCGCGATTGCGGACACGCGCGGTCACGAAAGTGCCGCCGCTCGCGACCCGCATCGCTTCGATCGCGCGGACGTCCGCGCCCTCGCCGCTGCCGAAGGTCACGATGCGCCCCGCATGGGGTCGCGCCGCGGCCAGAAGCCGGTCGCGATGCGGGCTGTCGAAGGTCACGATGGCCGTGCCGCCGGGCTCCAGCCCCTGGAATATCTCACCCTTGGCGTCGGCAATCGCCTCTTCGCCCGAGAAGAACGCCGTATGCGCGGGCGCGATCGCGGTGACGATCGCGATATGCGGCCGGACCATGCGGGTCAGCTTCGCGAGCTCTCCGGCGTGATTCATCCCCATTTCGAACACGCCGAAGCGGGTGTCGCGCGGCATGCGCGCGAGCGACAGCGGAACGCCGGTATGATTATTGTAGCTCTTGACCGACCAATGGACGCGGCCGGGCATCGTGCGGTCCAGCGCGGCGGCAAGCGCTTCCTTGGTCCCGGTCTTGCCGACCGATCCCGTCACCCCGATGATCGTCGCATCGACCCGCCCGCGCGCGGCGCGGCCGAGGTCTTCGAGGGCAGCCATCGTGTCGGCGACGCGCACGGCCGGGTGAGTCACGTCCCGGCTGACCACTGCCCCCGTCGCGCCATTGGCGAACGCGCCGTCGATGAAGCGGTGACCGTCGGTTTCCTCCCCGGTCAGGGCGAGGAACAGGTCACCGGCCCCGACTTCGCGGGAATCGAAGGTGACGCCGGTGGCGGTGAAATCCGTGTTCGCGTGGCCCGAAGTTGCGGCGGCGATTTCGGAGGCAGTCCAGAGTGGCGAGGTCATAGCAACCCGCCATAAGCCGTCACGCCCGCAAAAACGGGGGAAAATTGGCGCAAACAGCCGTTGTCTTGCGACAGGTTAGCGAGAATTGCTCGCCGTTGAGAGGCATGTGCGAAACGCCGATCGGTGCTCCCGCGCAGGCGGGAGCCCAGGGTCACGAGCGCCCCCACTTGTTGTGTTGCTTGGCCCTGGGTTCCCGCCTGCGCGGGAACACCGATGGGTCTTGGTCGTGCGCGGGGACGTTCGCACAAGCCCCGCCTGGGCAGGGATGACGGCGATGGGAGCAGCCTCACGCCGCGACCTCGCGCGCGATCTGGACATCGTCGAAAGGCAGGACCAAGTCGCCGATGATCTGGCCCTGCTCGTGCCCCTTGCCCGCTATGAGCACGATATCCTGCGCGCCCGCCATCCGCACCGCTTCCGCGATCGCCGCGCGCCGATCGCCGATTTCGATCGCGCCGACAGCGCCCTTCAGCACCTCTGCGCGGATCGCCGCCGGATCTTCGGAGCGCGGATTGTCGTCGGTCACGATCACCACGTCCGCCCCGCGTGCCGCGGCCTGGCCCATCGGCTCGCGCTTGCCGGTATCACGATCGCCGCCGGCGCCGAACACGACGATCAGGCGCCCCGCGACATGCGGCTTGAGCGCGGCGATGGCGGCGTCGAGCGCGTCGGGCGTGTGGGCATAGTCGACATAAACCGGCGCACCACTGGCGGTGATGACCGCGCGCTCCAGCCGGCCCCGAACCGGCTGCAACCGGCCGAGCGCCTGAATCGTCGCGGCGACATTTCCGCCGGTCGCGATGACCAGCCCGGCCGCGGTGAGTGCATTGGCGGCCTGATAGGCGCCGATCAGCGGCAGCATGACCTTATGCGTCGCGCCATCCGCTTCCATCGTCAGTTGCTGACCGAGCAACGTCGGCTCCCGCCCGACCAGCCGCAGCGTATCGCCATGCTCGCCCACCGTCAGCAGCTTCAGGCCGCGAGCATGGGCGATGTCGATCACCCGTTCGGAATTTGGATCGTCGGCCCACACCACGATCGCCCCGTCGTCCGCCACCACTTCGGCGAACAGGCGCAGCTTCGCCGTGAAGTACGCCGCCATGTCGCCGTGATAGTCGAGGTGATCGCGGCTGAGGTTGGTAAAGGCCGCCGCCCGGACCGGCAGCCCTTCGGTACGATATTGGGTCAGGCCGTGGCTCGACGCCTCGAACGCGACATGACTCACCCCCTCGCGCGCGAGGCCTGCGACGTTGGACAGGAAGGTCACCACGTCCGGCGTCGTCAGCCCGGTCGTTACCCGGTCGTCCGCAGTGGTGACGCCCAGCGTCCCGATCGACGCAGCATGATGGCCGGCGAAGCGCCACAGCTGGCGAGTCAGTTCGACCGTCGAAGTCTTGCCGTTGGTGCCCGTCACGGCGACGGTCGTCGCCGGAAACGGTGCGAAGAATTTGGCGGCGAGCTGGGCGAAACACTCGCGCGGATTGTCAGCGGCGATATGCACCGCCCCGTCGACCCGCACGCCCCGTCGCGCCACGATCGCGATCGCTCCGGCGGCGACCGCGGCGGGAATGAAATCCTCGCCATTCACCCGCGCACCTTCAAATGCGCCGAAGATGGTGCCGCGGGCGACCTTGCGGTGATCGATCGCGAAACCCGTGATCGTGTCGGCCTCGCTGCCGCCGGTGAGCGCGCCGAGCCTCACTCCACCTGTCCGGTCTTTTCGCCCGGCGCGTGCCAGATCAGCGGAGTCAATTCGGACAGGTCGACGTCGCGGGTCAGGCTCGGCTGGACACCCAGCAGCGTGCCGGTACGCGAGATGACACGGCTGACGACCGGCGCGGCGGTATAGGCCGCGGTCGTCTGGAACGAGTTCGCTTCAACGCGCTGGGACGAATCGAGCATGGCGATCACCACATACCGCGGTGCGTCCATCGGGAAAGCCGCTGCGAAGGTCGAGACGTTGACGTGCTTCGAATAGCCGCCGACGCCGGGCTTCTCCGCGGTGCCGGTCTTGCCCCCGACCCGGTAGCCGGGGGCCTCGGCCTTCTTGCCGGTGCCGTCGGTGACGATCAGGCGCAGCAGCTGGCGCATCCGCGCGCTGGTCGCCTCGCTGATGACGCGGCGACCGGTCGGCGCATGGGCGGGAGCGACCTTCAGCATCGTCGCCGGACGCCAGATGCCGCCATTGACCAGCGCGGCATAGGCGCTGGCGAGATGCAGCGGCGTCACCGCGATACCGTGGCCATAAGCGGTCGTCATCGTCGTCGACCGGCCCCAGTTCGTCGGCCACAACGGCCGCGCCTTTTCGATCTCGATATCGGGCGCAGTGTCGAAGCCCATCTTGCGGAACATCGCCTCCAGCCGCTCGCGGCCCATCAGGTCGGCGATGCGCGCGGTCGCGATGTTCGAGGAATGGATCAGCGTCTCGGGGATGTTCAACCACCGGTTCATGGCGTGATCGTCCTTGATCTTGAACCGGCCGATCGGGAGCGGCTGGGTCGCGTCGAACCGGCGCGACATGTCGGTGACGACACCCGAATCGATCGCCGCCGCCATCGCGATCGGCTTGAATGCCGACCCGAGTTCGTAGCGGCTCTGCGTCATGTTGTTCATGCCGCCGTCGCCCGACATCACCTTGTTCGGGTTGAACGTCGGCAGCGACGACATCGCCAGCACCTCGCCGGTGTGCACGTCGAGGACGATCCCTGCCGCACCGGCCGCCTTGTATGCCACCATCGCGCGGGTCAGCTCGCTATCGAGCGCGCCCTGCACCCGCGCGTCGATCGACAGCGCGACCGGCTGACCACGCGTCGCGTCCGCCGTCAGCCGCTCGTCGAGCACACGCTCCATGCCGCGCACGCCCTGACGGTCGGCGTTGACATAGCCGATCGCCTGCGCCGCCAGGCTAGACTGCGGATAGAGCCGCTCCGGCTCGCGCGCGAAGATGATGCCCGGATTGCCCAGCGCGTTCACCGCCGCGACCAGTTCGGGCATCGCGCGCTTCTTCAGATAGACGAAGCGCGATTCGGAATTGAGCATCCGGTAGTAAGCGCCAGCATCCTGTTCCGGCATCACCTCGGCCAGCTTCTGCGCCAGCTCCATCTTGTCGCCAATGATGTTGCGCGGTTGGATGCCGATCGACCAGGCGTCGATCGTGCGCGCCAGCGGCTGGCCGTTGCGATCGACGATGTCGCCGCGCAGCGGGACGAGCGCCGCCGCGGCGTCGCGCGTCGTCGCCGGCTCGGCCGAGATGGCGAGATACCCGAGCTTGCCGATGATCGTCAGGTTGGCGAAGCCGAACAGCAGCATCAGGACCATCAGTCGCACATGGGCGACCGCGACCAGCGAATGCCGGCCGGTTTCGCGACGACGGTCGTTCGACTGCGGCGCGACAAGGACGATCAACGCAGCGTTCCCTTTTCACGACGCGCGCTGGAGACGAGGTCGCCGAAGGTCGCGTCGCTCAACAATCCGCTGTCGACCATCGCCACCTTCTGGACCCGCGGCTTGGCGATGACGGCGCTCGCGACCGCCTTCTGCAGGACCGGCGGCGCCACCGGAGCTTCGGCGGTCTGGACGGGCGTGGTCTTGGGCAGCGTGATCTTCACCGACGGCTGGGCGACCGGCTTCACTTCGGCGAGCGTGACATTGGTGGCGGCGGGAACGACCAGCGAAGCGTACTGCTGACCGCCCTCCATCGGGCGCAGCGAGGCGAGCTGGGCATCGCTCGACACATATTGTTCGGGACGCGGCGCGGACAGCGACAGGATGTCGCCGTTCCAGCGTTCCAGCTGGGCCAGGTTCGCGCGGGTGTCGAACTCTGTCTCCAGCGCGCGAATGTCCTTCTTGGCATCCAGGATCGCCATCTCGACCGCCTCGACACGCCCACGCTCCGCCGCGACCTGCGACGAGACCATGTAGCAGGCCGGCGACACGACAGCGATGCCGAGCAACCAGCCGAACCCCTTGAAGCCGCTTACCGCCATTTCCCTACGCTCCTCACTCGCCCCACGCTCACTTGACCGAAACTCACTCTGCCCACGCCGCGGCGCCCGTCCGCCGCGCCACCCGCAATGTCGCCGACCGGGCACGCGGGTTGCGTGCCAGTTCGCCCTCACCCGCCCGGATTGCCTTCGACAGCGCCTCGAACGTCGGCTCCCGCACCGCCTGAACCTGCGGCAGGTGACGCGATCCGGCGGGGGTGCCGCCGGAGCGTTCGCGCAGGAACCGCTTCACGATGCGGTCCTCCAGACTATGGAAACTCACCACTGCCAGCCGGCCGCCGGGACGCAGCAGCGCTTCCGCCGCGCGCAGGCCATCGGCCAGTTCGTCCAGTTCGCGGTTCAGATGGATGCGGATAGCCTGGAAAGTCCGGGTCGCCGGGTCCTTCTTGTCGTGCGGCTTGTACCCCAGCGCCTTGCGGACGACGTGCGCCAGCTCGCCGGTCCGCGTGATCGGGCGCGCCGCGACGATCGCGCGGGCGACGCGGCGCGACTTGGGCTCTTCGCCGTAAAGGTAGAGCACGTCAGCGATCGCGGCTTCGTCGGCGGTGTTGACGAAATCGGCCGCACTCTCGCCCGACTGGCTCATCCGCATGTCGAGCGGGCCGTCCGACTGGAAGGAAAAGCCGCGGTCGGCCTGATCGAGCTGCATCGACGACACGCCGATGTCCATCGTCACGCCGTCGACCGACGCCACGTCGCGCGCGGCGAGTTCGGCCACCATCGCGGAGAACGGCGCCTCGATCAGCGTCAGCGCTCCGTCCGCCGCGGCGACGACCGCCTGCCCCTCGCGGATCGCATCGGGATCGCGATCGAAGGCGATGACATGCGCGCCCGTCGCCAGGATCGCGCGCGTGTAGCCGCCCGCGCCGAAAGTCGCATCGACATGCTTCTCGCCGGCCGTGGGGGCGAGGCCGGCAATCACCTCATCGAGCAGGACCGGGATATGCGGTGCCGCGGCGGTCATGCGCGCACCTTGCGATTGGCCATCAGATGCGCACAGCGGCGGCGGGTGACCGCACTGACGCCTTCGGTCTGCGCCATCAGGACGTCGGGATTCCAGATGTTGAAGGTCTGCGCGTCGCCGGAGAAGAACGCCCAGCCGGGCGTCTCGATCTTCGCTTCCTTCGCGAAGAACTCATCGAGCACGAATCGCCCCGACGGGTCGAACGGGGCACGATCGACGTCGGAGAAATCGGCATTCCGCTTTTCGGCCAGCGCCCGCACGTCGGCGTCGGGGCTGCGCATCGCCTCGCGGATTTCCTCATAGTTGAAGCGCGACCAAGTCAGGTCATAGGCGCGCAGGCAGGGCAGTGTCGGGTGGATGCCGATGACGATGGTACGCGCGTCGCTGTTCTTCTCGAACACCGCGCGAAAGTCGGCCGGGATGGCGACGCGACCCTTCGCATCGACACCCTGCAGTGCACTGCCTTCGTAAAGTTCGAAGTCCGCCACGCCCGTTCAGCCCCACGAGCGGCAAAGCCCTCCCGCCTTCGGAAACGACCCTGCGCCGCCACCGAATCCCGACATCAAAACGGGAGAGTGCCCCTCGGCATTTTGAGTAATCGAAACCCCCCTCACCCGCAAGGGGATGATCTGCCTCAATCGGGGATTTTGCGCCTAAACTGGGGTGGAATGGAATTAGTTGCTATTATGTTCTCTTTTTGGTATGTTTTGTTCTGCTTTTGCGATTTGCGATCGAGGCAAGCAGCAGGACGCCTTACAGCCGCTGGCAGCAACACTACCGTCGTGGTAATGCTGGCATCATCAAGAACGAGGATTTGGGCTGGCCGCCTCTAAGATCGGACGGAGCGGTAATCCCATCCGACAAATCGCAGGCCGCATGCGGACTAACACACGGCCGCACAGACCCGCCCTCCGCCGCAATCGTCGTAATCAGGTCAACGCGTCAGCCGGCGAGGCCGTATTGATACGGGGCCGTGGCATGGCCGGTATGTCGCCGGCGGCGATCGTCAGCGCGAGCGCAGCCAGCCGGTTATCGAATAGCGCCGATGGGGCGCCGCGCGCGTCACTTCGCTCACGCTATGGCGTTGTGGCACGCGGAACAGGTTAAGTGTGTTGAACCCCGGCACGAAGCCGTGCGCCACCTCACGATCGTCGTGGAAGAGCAGCAACCCACCCCATTCGGGTCGCCACTGCGGCGTAAGAGCCCGACTCATAATTCGAGTTTTGCGATACGGCGTGTCATGCGCCTGATGGAAGCGATGATGAGCC